>CAZROC010000004.1:0-102978 GCA_964601625.1 uncultured Thermoplasmata archaeon
GTTCGCTAAGCTCTATTGCCTCTGCTGCCCGCTCTATTGTGAACCTGGCGGGCAGGCGGTCGTTTCTCTTTATCAGGGCCTCCTGGGCCCTCCTGTGCAGATCCTTTATGACCTCCATGTCTGGGCTTTCTTCGTGGGCTTCGTTGTTGTCTTCGTTTTCTTCGTTTTTATACACAGTGTCACCCTTCACGGTTTTTTCTTTTGTAACGATGGTTTCATATGGTTTTTTCTCCCTAATCTTTTTTTCGCCAGCCAACGATACTCCGCCCAGCGACACCTTGCCTGTCCCACTTTTTTCTCTACCGGGCTCACCGCTGCCACCGGGCCGGGAGCTTTTTTCTTCCCTGTGGGTTCGGAGGCGCTGTCTGGCGGTCTCTCTGGCGGTCTCACAGTATGTCATGGCAAGACGGTAGTTGCGACTCCCATAGGCATCTCTGGCCATTTCCAGCAGAGCCAGCGCATCTCTGCCCGCGGGTGTTTTTTCCAGCCCCCGCATCTTCAACATCTTCTCCGTGGACTGTATTGCGCTGTACACGCTGTCTCCACTAAGTATCTTCGCTTTTTCTCTCTGCACGAGGAGCCGTTTTATCCTCTTTATGGACATGTACAGACTGAGAAAGGCCAAGAAGAGAATCAGCAGTATGATACTGGTGTATGTGAAAGGACTCATCTCACCGCCTCCCCTTTTTTTCTTTTTTCACCTGCTCCCACAGCTCTTTTCTGTGTGCTTCCAAGAGGTTGTTCTCCTTTCCAAGGTATTCTGCGAAAGTCACGAGGCGCCCCGTTGAATAAGCGTCTCTGAACATCTCCCTGTACCTGAGATCTCTGAGGAGGTGGTGGTCCAGCACGATTGTGGCGGAGGTCTCATCAAGGAGGCGTCCCGTGTTTTTTTGTGATATCTCAAGGTTTTTCTCGCTGAACCGGTAGCCCAGGAAATACGTGGGTGGGCCGTCGGCGAGTACCACCTCCGGGTCCCGCTCTGTTATCCACTCCACTTCTCTGTCGTCCAGGAATCCCTCCACGTCGCTTGTGTGTATCAGACGCCTTATCTCGCCATTTCCCCCTCTGGCGTTGTTGTCTTCAACGTATGTCATTATCACATAGCCTAGCCGGGTCCCGGGCGGTCCGTGGGGCACGGGGGGAGAGAACTCAACACCCACGCCCCCGATGTCAAAAGATTTTCCGTCCGCGAAAAAAACCTCTGCGCCATCGTCTATTTCTTCCAGGAAAAAAGCCGCTCTCTCCCTCTGGCTCCTGTTTATCTTCTCCGTGGGGTGTTTCACGTACAGCTTTTTTCCCTCGTGCATCTCTCTGATGGGTGTGTGGTGGTCGTAGTGGTAGTGGGATATTATCGCCACATCACATTTTTCCATGGCGCGCTCTATTTCTGTAGCGTATCTGCTGAGGGCCTCTTCTTCCTGGGGGGCGGGCGGGAGGCCATACCGTCTTGGGCCGAGGGCCACTCCGGGGTCTATAAAGATGTTCACAGACGAGCTTTCTATCATCGTTGCCATGGACCGCACGCCCATGGAATCTGAGACGGCGAACGCAACTCTCATTTCCACCATACCTCACGTCTATCTCTTACTTTCTATCTCTTTTGGGGTTTAAAACTCTATTCATCGCCCCCTCGTTTTCCGGAAAAATGTTTATATCCACAATCTAATGGTGAGCCGATGGAAAGAGATATGAAAGCTGGGCCAGATGGATCGCATGGGCCCGGGACTTACGCCGCTGACACACCCAGGGACACAAGTGTAAATGAAAACCGCCTGGTCTTGCCTCCTGAAAAACAAAAACGCCTATTTTCCCTACTGTTGCGGACGATTTTGCTTGAGGTCCTCGTTCTTTTAGCAACGGCCCTCCTGGGTTTTTCTCTCCAGGTGTTTCGTCCTGCAGAGGTTCTCGTAGATCTCTTCCACACTTATGCCCCGGCGGTGGTTGTCTCAGTGCTTTTTCTCATCCTGGTCAAACTCGTGCTTGATGTCATAAACCTTGTCCTCACGAGCACAGTTGAGAGGTACAGGGCATCAGAGGCCTCCGTGCGAACAATATGGCGTCTCATATATTACACGGTCTGGTTTTTTGTTCTCCTGGCTCTCTTTCTCTCTTTTGTTAGCGACGTGTGGGCTTATATGTTCTCCATAGGCGTCATTTTAGCGGCTCTCATATACGCACTGGCTGATGTGATAAAGGACGTCTTGGCGTGGTTTATAATAGTCATACGACGTCCCTTCAGGATAGGGGACGTGGTGGAGGTTGACGGTCGCAGAGGATATGTGGTTGATGTTGGTCTCACCCACACCCAGATGCGGGAGATGGGCAACTGGGTGCCGGGCGAACTCTACACGGGCAGGATAACGTTCGTTCCCAACAGGAACCTGCTGAGCGATGGCGTCTATAATTACACGCTCCGCAACCCCTTTGTTTACGACTTCCTGGGGGTGCTGGTGACATATGAAAGCGATGTTGACCTGGCAGCCAGAGTTCTGAGAGAGTGCGTGGAAGAGAGGCTTTCGTCCACAGATTTCTCTCCCTTTCTAAGGGCGGTTGAGACAGAGGACCTTTACAAAAAGATGCCAGGCCGTGTGGAAGTGTTCATGGATTTGCGCGACTCGGGAATAGAAGTGGGCGCTCTCTACCTCGTGTCCTTGTTTGAAAAGACACGTGTGCGAAGCGATGTTTACAGGTGTTTCCTGAGGCGAATAAGAGACATTGAGAACGTTGAAATAGCATATCCACACGTTGAGGTTGTCGGCCTGGGTGGGGGTGGGAAAAAAGATGCGTGAGATTGTGGTGGGAGAGGAAAAGTACGCCGGAAGAAAAGAGGAGAGATTGCGCTCCTTTCTCAGACGCTTCTCTTCGTGTGCCGTGGCTTTTTCAGGGGGCGTGGACAGCTCATACCTCCTGGCTGTGTGCTCTGAGGTCGTGCCCAGGGTGGTTGCCGTGACAGTCCACTCTCCCCTCATGCCGGGGAGGGATTTTGAGGACGCAAAGCGTCTGGCTGAGAAGCTGGGAGTTGAGCACGTTGTCGTTGAGTCTCTGCCCCCCCGCAGGGTGGTTGAAAACCCTGTTGACCGGTGTTATCACTGCAAATCCCACGAGTTTTCACTCATAAAAAGAGTGGCTGAAGAGAGGGGGCTTGAGGTGGTGTTTGATGGCTCAACGGCCGGGGACCGTGGCGATTACAGGCCCGGTATCCGTGCCCTGAGAGAGCACGGAGTTTTGTCCCCCCTCATGGTAGCGGGGTTTTTCAAAGAGGACATAAGGGCGATGTTGAAAAAGAGGGGGCTGTGGCTGTGGAACAAGCCTCCATCTGCATGTCTGGCCTCCCGGATCCCGTGGGGGACGCCGCTGGACTACGATGTGCTGGAAAAGGTTGATAAGACAGAGGATTTTCTCAGGGAGGTCGGTTTTTCATTTGTTAGGGCGAGATACGAGAACGGTGGTCTGCGGGTGGAGATAGGGGACGATGTTAATCCGGGCGAGGCTGTTGAGCGTATAAGGGATGTATATGAGACACTTCTTTCCATGGGGTGGCGGTGGGTGGCTGTTGATGTGTCGGGGTACATGCCATCCGGTAAGAGGTCCCTCTTGGGCGTGAGAGAGGGGGGCGGTGGTGGGGTGGAAAAGACAGAAAGAGGGGGTGTGTGACTCTGGCCGCCGAAAATGAGAGAAAAAACCTTTTTGCAGACCTTGAGCGGGGGAGAAGGACGCTTCTCCCGGAGGTGGTCATGGGGCTGGGAAAAGACGATGAGACTCTTTTGAAAGCCGTTGAAAACCTGTTGGAAAAACACCCTGTCCTCGTGACAAAGATGTCCCCCCACCAGGTTGACCTGTTGCGGGATTCTTTTTCAGAAGTGGTCTTTGACAGGAAAGCTGGCATAGGCCGCGTCGGCGGCCGATGGGACGTGGATGTCGGGAGAGCCATGGTGATCTCTGCCGGGTCATCTGATTACCCGGTGGCCGAGGAAGCGAGTTTTTCTCTGGAATATCTGGGCCTGGGGGTGGAGCGGGCATATGATAGGGGCGTGGCCGGCGTCCACAGGGTTTTTGAGCCTGTAGAAACCCTCAGGGAGAACCCTGATATGGGAGTTGTTGTTGTGGCAGGGATGGAGGGTGCTCTCCCTTCTTTTGTGGCGGCTGAAATCCCCCAGCCGGTGGTCGCCGTGCCCACCTCTGTTGGCTATGGTTCCTCTTTTAGGGGCGTGGCCGCCCTTTTATCCATGCTGAACTCATGTGCCCCGGGTGTGCTGGTGGTGAACATTGACAACGGCTTTGGTGCGGCCGCTGCTTTGTACAAGATTATGAAAATGCGTCTCTCACGCCGCTGACCCATAGATACCCTTGGTGGTTTCGTTTCACAAATTTTTTCAACTATAGACGCTTTCTGGTTTTCATGGGCGAGCACGACGACGATACTGCTGGCAGCGGGGAAGAGGGCGAGTCTGAAGAGCTCAGCGGTTACACCGCTGTCAGGATATCAAAAAAACTGCATGCCACCGTAAAAGAGTTTATTGGCGAACACCCGGACTGGGCGTGGGGCGGTCTCGCCGATTTTGTGAGGGACGCGATAAGATATTACATGGCCTATGTGCGCCGGCAGGACGACTTCAAAGTGGTCCGCCTGGGAAAACTGCCTAAAAGGGTGCTTGAGCTGGCTGAGCCGATGATGGACATAGATATGTACGAGAGATTCAGGAAAGACATTGTCGGGGTCGTGGCCTCCTTTAACCCTTCTGAGGATCCGGATCTGTTTTTTGATGCCGTGGTGGAGTGTCTTGGGAAATACATCGGAAGAGAGCTTGCGGGCCTGGTTGTTGAACAGCTGTACATGGCAGAGTCAAATAGCGACAGCGGTGAACGGGGAAGGACGGGGATAGGGCCTTTTTCTGGTGATAGGTGGGATAGAGATGATGATATGGAGGGCGACGGTTTAGAGGAGGGGTGAGCTGTGGAAGGAGAAGGGTCTGGCAGAACGAAGGAGACCGGTCTTCGCAGGGCTGTCCCAACGGGGATTGAGGGCCTGGACACCATCTTGAACGGCGGCCTTTTGAGCCCGGGAATATATGTCGTGTCCGGTGCGACCGGAACTGGAAAAACAACTCTCGCCCTTCATTTTGCTGTGAACATGGCGTTTTCCGGTCACAACGTTTTATATGTTACACTGGAGGAGGGAAAGGAGGAGATAAAGGCGAATGCGCCGCCGGGCCTTCGCTCCCGTCTGGCCAGGTTTTCTTCCCACAGCAGAGTGCTTTTGTCCGAGGGGACAAGAGATGGCGCTGGCGTGGGATCTGCGCGTGCTGGTGGGGTGGACGAAAAAGGCTGGGATGAAAAGGGCGTGAGGACCGGCCGCCTGTATTTCCTTGATTTTTCGTCTATACGGGAGTTTTATGGTCTGTGGGGCTCAAGGGGTCTTCGTGGCAAAGAAAGCGGGGGTGATGTCTGGCTGTCATCTGTCGCAGAGGTCGTCCAAAGACGCAAAGAGGAGTCCGACGTCTCTGTGTGTGTGCTTGATGGCGTCTCTGCGCTGGCACAGATGTACCCCCGGGACAGCCTTTTCAGGGAGGACTTTTTCCGCCTGGCCAGAAAGGTCAAGTCGCTTGGCGTTCTCTGTCTCATGACGGCTGAGAGCAGCCAGGGCGGCCGGTGGGTGGACGTTGAGAGATATGTTTCTGACGGCGTGTTCCATCTGTCTTTTGAAAGCGAGGGGCGATATCTCTCTGTTCTTAAGACCCGTGGAAGGGGGTTTATTTCTGGCTGGCATGAGATGGAGATAGATAGGGACGGCGTGAAGGTCTATCCCTCTGTTTTTCTCAAGGGAGGCGGTGCTGGTAAGGGGATGGGCGCTGTGATGGGTGCTGGCGGTGGAAATGGGGGTGAGAGGACAGGGCCAATCCGGTTTGAGAGCTTTGGCGTCCGGGGACTTGACGAGATGGTAGGCGGGGGACTACTGCCAGGGGAAATCATCTTTGTTAGCGGGAGCCCTGGGACCGGAAAAACGCTTCTGGGGTTGCACTATGTTGCAGAGGTAGCCCGGACGGGCGGGCGCGGGATATATATCTCTTTCAAAGAGAGCGCTAGCCGCCTTGGAAATGTGGGAGACCGCTACGTCGGGCTGTTCAGCAGAGGGCTGAGGGATGGAAAGATATCTATCAGGAGCCTGTCTGTTTTCTCTCTTTCTCCGATGAAGCATCTCCACGAAATAAAGCGCCTCACAGAGGGCGTGGATAGGGTTGTTTTTGATGCTGTGTCGGATTACAGAAAAATGCTGGGAAGGCGTTCTCACGACCCCGATTTTTACACGTTCATGGAGATGCTCATATCCATTCTCCGGGAAAACGGGTGTGGGGCACTGTTTATATCTGATAGCCCGGAGATCATGGGCTCTTCTCTCGGCGGAGAGCTGCCTGTCATGTACATGGTTGACACGGGCATCGTGCTAAGGCATATGGAACTGGCCTCGGAGATGAAAAAGGTCATAATGGTTTTGAAAAGAAAGGGTTTTGAGCACAGCGTTGAGATAAAGGAGCTGGGCATAGACCGTGGGAGGATAACAGTTGGTGAAAAGTTCAGAGGCGTTGAGGGAATCTTGACTGGAAGAGCCTCTGTTCTTGAGGAGCGGATTGAGAAATTTTTCGGATGATTTTCGGATCAGGTTGAAATGGGGAGAATAGGCGGCTGGTTCATTTATTTTGAGAGAACGCCGTCGTATTCGCCCCGGTCTATGAGGCGCTGGACCTCTTTGGGGTTTTTTCCGTCCACGGTGACACCCATGGACACGCAGGTTCCTATGATTGTTTTGACTCTCTCTTTGAGGGTTTTTCCCATCAGGCTGTCTCCTTTCATCTCCGCTATTTTTATCACCTGTTCCATGGTGAGGTTGCCCACAGTTTCCCGGCGTGGGCTGTGTGCTCCCTTTTCCAGGCCAAGTTCTTTTTTTATGAGCGCTGTTGCCGGGGGTGTCCCGACGGTCACCTCAAATTCTTTTGTTTTTGGGTCCACTTTTATCTTTACTGGGACTTTCATGCCGGCGAACGATTTTGTTTTTTCGTTGATCACTTTGACTATTTCCATTATGTTGACTCCGAGAGGGCCGAGCGCCGGTCCAAGGGGCGGCCCGGGAGTTGCTTTTCCACCGTCAACGAGCACTTCCACGACCTCTGCCATCATCTGCACCTCCTTTCTGCTCATCTGTTGCTGTCTTTTTCTTTTTCCAGCACCCGTATGCTGTCGCCTTTGATGGTCACGGGAATGGGAACCATGGCTTCTATGAGCTCAACCGTTATCTCCTCCTTTGACTCGTCTATCTGTTTGACACGGGCCTTTTCTCCTTTGAAGGGCCCGGCGATGAGTTCCACGATGTCTCCCTCTTTTATGCCCGACACGAGGGGTTTGGGAGTCAGATAGGGGGCTATGTCGTCAAAGGTCAGGCCGGTGTCTGTCCGCTCAACGAGTCCCCTGGCTTTTCTTATACCTCTAACGACATCTTTGAGGCGATCCCTGTTCATGGCCTCAACGAACACATACCCCCGGAGTTTGGCCGGGGACAGGACGGCAAAAACAGCGACATCGCTTCTCATGGCCCTGTTACCTATCGCCTCGGCCACATCTCTCTCCTGGCCTATCTGTGTTTTTACAACAAAAAAGTTCTGCTGGGCAGACGTTATCAGGGATATGGTGTCTGTGACCAGGCTGTCTCCCTTTGACGTCCCTGTTAATATGATGTCCACCTTATCTCCGTACCGTACGCCGTGTGGGACGTGTACATGGACCCGGAAGGTTTTTTCTCCCCCTGCCGGGACGTTTATCTCCGCCTCTCCTGTCTCATTGAACTCTATGTTCTCAAATTCTATAGGCCACTCCGGGGCCTCTTCTCCTTTCTGTGCCGAGAACAGGACGCTTTTTTTGATGATTATCGCATCATCTTTTTTGCCCGTGTTCTTTACCACAACGGTGTATTCAACGTCTGATCCCCCCACCACGGCTTTTTTTGTCTCTTCGGCATGGAACTCAAACGCGTAGACCTGTTCGGGTCTTTTTATTTCTTCTTCTTTTTGTTTGGGGGCGGAAGATTGTTGTTTTCCATCAAAAAGCCCTATTTCTGTGATGGAGACCACCTCTGCTTTCTTGTCACCTTTTGTCTATATTCCCAAGGCAGATGTCATCTTTGACCAGAGAAGCCATATCAAAAAGCCCAGACCGCCTATGAGCACTATCCCCAGCCCGGTTATCTCCACTATTTTCACATATTCCTCCGGGGTGGGCTTGACGGCCATTTTCAGCACTCTGCCGTATTTTCCCTTGCCGATGCTTTTAAAACGCGCCTCTATGCGTCTCTGAAGTTCCCAGCTCCGTTCCACAACCCTGTTGAAGTCCATGGGGCATCACTGACCATTTGCCAGACGGTCATGGGAGTCACTGGATGAAATCAATCCCGACCTCTCTGGGTGCCACCCTGCCAAGCGATTCTGCTCTGCCGGTTATCTGTTTGGAGCGAACGCCTGTTATGACCACCATCACCCGGAGTGTGTGCTCAAGTGTCGGGTCAACGGCTGCACCCCATATTATCCTAGCGTTTGGACTGATTCTATCCTGGACGATTTCTGCGACTTTCTGAGCCTCTGCTATGGTCATGTCAGGTCCGCCGACCACGTTTATCAGGGCACCGGTCGCCTCGCTTATGTCAACCTCCAGCAACGGGGAGTTGAGAGCCTCTTCTATGGCCTCCTCTGCCCTGTTCTCGCTGTCGCTCTCTCCAAGTCCTATCATCGCAACGCCTGCTCCCTTCATCACCGTCTTGAGGTCGTTGAAGTCCAGGTTGACAAGTCCCGGTTTGGTTATGATCTCGGTTATTCCCTTTATTGAGCGCACGAGAATCTCGTCGGCCACCCTGAAGGCCTGGTCCAGGGGGAGGCGTGGGACGAGTTCTATGAGCTTGTCGTTCGGTATTACTATCACTGTGTCAGCCACTGCTCTTAGCTTCTGCAGACCGTATTCGGCGTTCTGGAGACGCTGTGTCCCCTCCGCTTTGAAGGGATACGTGCATATGGCGATGGTGAGCGCCCCGGACTCTTTTGCCAGAGCAGCCACAAACGGGGCACTCCCGGTCCCTGTGCCGCCGCCGAGACCACAGGTTATGAAAACCATGTCTGCTCCGGAGAGTGCCTGGCGTATTTCGTCTTCGGCTTCTCTGGCCGCTTCCTCGCCCACCTGCGGTATGGCACCTGCTCCGAGGCCCTTTGTGCATCTGCGTCCGAGCAGTATCTTATGGGGGGCGTTGGTGGTGAGCAGGTGCTGTGCGTCCGTGTTCAGCGCATAGAGTTCAACGCCCATTATGTTTGATTCCATGAGACGGCTTATGGTGTTGCACCCGGCTCCTCCGCACCCGAATATCTTTATGTTTGTTTTAAGTGCTCTGAGGACCTGTTCCAGTTCCATGTCTTCCTCTGCTGTTTCTCCCCCTATCCTGGGCACCGGGCTGGGGGGAGCCTGGGCTGTCCCTGCTCGGGCGAGCACCTCTTCAACTATGGACTTCATGCTCTGTTCCTCCCAATAGTTTATCCTCTAACAGCATCACCTGGAGCCCACAAACCGTGTGGGCTTCATGGGGGAATACATCTTTGACTATAAATAAGTTAAGGGTGTTGTTGCTGTTTTGAGTTGTTGATAAATTTTTGAATCATCCCGCCCGCTCTTTGTATGCTGTAAAAAGATCGTGCTCCACCCCCCGGGCTTTCCCGGCATTTATGAGTATGTCCGCTATGTCTTCGGGGAGGGAAACCACGTCGTCTTTTTTCAGGGAATACACGCCGTGTGGGCCCACGAACTCGTCAAGGTCTTCCAGAACTACCAGCGTCTTGAGCCTTTCCGGGAGAGTTGTCTTTCCTGTCCCCTCCCCTTCCGCGAGGCCTTGGACACCCGGGGCGATGTCGTCCATTCCCCCGCCGCTTCCTTTTGTTTCTTTAGTCTTTTTCTCAGAGATTTTTGTCTCCGTAGATAAGACTGCGCTGTCTGTTTCTGGCTCTTTTGTCTCCAGCCCTTGTTCCTCTCTTTCTTCTTTTTCTGTTTCCTCTGTTTTTTCTTTTTCTTCTTCACGGGCGGGGATGCCTCTGCGGTAGTGTTTTCGTCTGAACATCCAGAAACGCCTTTTTTTTGCGGCGGACCCCGTTCCCAGCACAGCGTCTTTGGAGGTCATAAGTGCTTCAACGATGGCGTCAAACAGTTCTCTCTCTTCAAACGTCAGGCCGTCTTTTTTCACAGGGAGGCCAGAGGCCCTGTGATACGCCAGTGTGAGGATCTTCCTCTGTCTCATCAGGAATATCTTTTCCATGGCAGACCTGGCCTTCTCAAGGGTTTCCTCCAGGGCCCTCAGCTCAGGGTTTGTTTCCCCAGTTTCTTTTTCGTCCCTTCTTTTCCTCTCTATTTCCAGTTCCAGGCCTTCAATGTACTCCGAGCAGCGGGCATAAAACTCCGGCTCCAGCTCGCTCAGCGTGCTGCTTTTTTTTTCCTGGCGTAAAACCCTGTGAAGGTCTCCGAGCCCTATTGTGTGTCCACCGGCCATCTGATAGGGTATCTCGTTGCCCTATTATTTCTTTTTGGGAGACATGGGCAACGATAAAAATAGGGTGAAAAATAGATTGGACACCATCTCTTTACGCCACAAAGTATAAACACTCCCTGGCGTTCTCCACATCGGGTGATAATGTGAGCAGGACATCTCGCATCCCTGGTTTTTACAACCTTCCACCAGAAGAACGTTTGAGAATCGTGGCGGAGTTCGCCGGGCTCACAGACGAAGAGAAAAAGGCCCTGCTGGGAAAAACGTTTGGCATAGATGACGCCAACAGGATGATTGAAAACGTAGTGGGCATATGGCCCCTCCCTCTGGGCATAGCCACGAACTTTGTGGTCAACGGAAAAGACGTCCTGGTCCCGATGGCCATAGAAGAGCCGTCTGTGGTGGCCGCTGCCAGCAACGCCGCAAAAATCGCCCGCATAAAAGGGGGATTCACTGCGGAGGTGTCCGGGAGCGAGATGATCGGCCAGGTCCAGCTGGTTGACGTCCCCGACCCGGAAACCGCTGTGGAAAAGATACGTGGGGCGGAAGAGGAACTGCTCTCCATAGCGAACTCGCGCGACCCCGTGCTTATCAAATTCGGCGGGGGAGCAAAGAGAATTGAGGCGCGGGTCGTTGACACCTCCGGGGGAAAAATGGTGGTCGTACACCTGGTGGTGGATGTAAAAGATGCCATGGGCGCCAACGCTGTTAACACGATGGCAGAGGCGATAGCACACCACCTGGAGGACCTCAGCGGAGGGAGGGCACTCCTGCGGATAATATCCAACCTGGCCGTCTACCGTGTTGCCAAGGCGAGAGCGGTCTTTGACAGGGAGGCCCTGGGGGGTGAAGGGGTGGTGGACTCTATAATAAAAGCGTTTGCTCTGGCAGACGCCGACCCCTATAGGTGTGCAACGCACAACAAAGGAATAATGAACGGCGTCTCGGCCGTGGTGCGTGCCACCGGAAACGACACACGGGCCGTTGAGGCAGGAGCACATGCCTATGCTTCCAGGGATGGCCGGTACAGGAGTCTCACGAGGTATTACAAAAACGAGGACGGCGATCTGGTGGGGGAGATTGAGATTCCAGTGGCTGTTGGTGTTGTGGGCGGCGCCACCCGCGCTCATCCAGTTGCCAGGGCGTGCATAAAGATTCTGGGAGTGAAAACGGCGTCGGAGCTCGGCGAGATTCTCGCTGCCGTTGGCCTCGCTCAGAACCTGGCCGCTCTGAGGGCTCTGGTGACGGAGGGCATCCAGCGCGGTCATATGCGTCTACATGCCAGGAACATAGCCGCCCAGGCGGGGGCTGTGGGAGATGAGATAGATGTTGTGGCCAGGAAAATGGTTGAACGTGGAGAGATAAGAGAGGACGTGGCCAGAGAGATACTGGACGAGATAAGGGAAAAAAAGGGATCCTCCCCTCATTAACCGGTGGTGTTCCCGTTGAGGTCTTCATTTAAAAGAGAGGGCGCAGATGCAGGAGAGAGGGGTTTTTTAGCGGACATCATCTTAATGCGCGGCCATATCGTGGGCGTTTTCGGCTTTTTGTTCTTTCTCGTGTTTGCGTTCATAGCCATGGCCGTCTATCCCGGAGGGTATAGTTTTTTTGGACAGGTTTTCAGCGAGCTGGGCGTGGCTTATCCATCCTCGCTCTTTTTCAACTCGGCGGTCATAGTAACCGGGCTATGTATGTTTCCGTTTTTTTACAGGGTGTCACATGAAATATCCGCCGAGTGGCTGGCCGGGTACGGGCGGAAGGTTTTTCTGGCCAGCGGTTTCATTTCTGCTCTGGGATTGATCGGCGTTGGCGTTTTTCCCATGAACGTACGCCCCTACCACTTCTATGCCGCCCTCCTGTTTTTCTTCTTCGCCGCCCTCTCAACGTTTCTTTTCGGGCTCAACACGCTCAGAGACAGAGAGCAGTGGAACATGGCGGATTTTTTCGTGTCCATGTCAGTCTCCGTTATGGTTTTCCTGCTGGTCGTTGTGATGATGCCCCGTTTTGATTCCTACGAACCCGTCGTCCAGAAGATGGCTGTTTTCAGCGTTGGCCTCTGGGCTGTGTACATGGCTCTGAAGGCTGAGCGCCAGGGGCGCCGGGAAAAGGGACGGAAAGAATAAGCGCTCATCTGTGGCTCAGAATTCCTGGGGAGCCCTGCTTTTGTCCCACCAGAAGGTCCTGCCGCAGTCCAGGCACTTTCCGCTCCCATCGTCGTAGAACTCCAGGTTTGTGCTGCCGCACTCTTTGCACTTTCCTTTTGTTGGCTTCTTTTTCTCAGATTTTTCCGGTGGGTTCTCCCGGACCGACGCTGTCTCTTCTGTGGGCGCGGGCGACGTCTCTGGCGCTGGCACTCCGGGGACGGGCTGTGGTGGAGCAGGTGGGACGGGCTGTGGTTGCTGGTAGGCGGGATACTGGGCAGGCGGCTGCTGGGGTGCCTGGGGCTGATACTGTTGTGCCGGCTGGTACATGGGCTGCTGGCGTCCCGGGGGCGGCTGATATGCCTGGGGTGGATACTGTGACTGTTGCTGTGCCGGGTACTGCTGTGCCGGGGGCTGAGTGGCTGGTTGTGGGGGTGCCGTGGTGTGGGTTGGTTTTTTCTTCTTTCTACCCACCAGCACGCCGAGCACTATGAGGATCACGACTATGAGAAGCAGCATGGTGGGTATGGGCCCTATGGAGCCGAGGAGGTACAGGAAGCCGTTGAGGTCTTCGGCGCCCCCGCCCCCACCTCCGCCGGTGTCTTCTTCCGTGGCCAGGACGGCGTATCTGCTGAAGTGTGTTATCTGAGCGGTGACAAAGTGGTTTGCTGTGTCAACTGTGCAACCGGGTATTGGCTCCCACACGGTCCCGTTGAGGTAGTATATGGCGAGGTTCTGCTCTGTGACACCCTCCGGCAGGCTGTTCGGGTCGTAGGGTATCTTTATGGTCACAGGCTGTGAAAATGCTATGCCATCCGGTCCGAACTCGTAGTAGTCGCTAACCAGATAGTATTTTTCTCCTATCGTTTGTGTACCGTTGACGTTGAGCTTTCTAATGGTTATCTCAACGTCCACCTGGAGAGCGCCGGGGGGTATGTATATCTCCACACCGTTTTCCATTGTTATGTTGCCGCCAGTATCAGCGTTTATCAACTGGCTTATTTCTTCAGGCGGCTGGGCGGTGGTGAAGCTGACAACGTTTGACATGACCCTGTTTCCGCCGTCGTCAACAGCGACTATCGCTACCCAGTATGTGGTGTTCGGCGTGAGACCATAAAAGGTCCACACCTCCTGGAACCCGGGAGGCAGCGGGGCGGTGGTCTGGGGTGCTTCGCTCAGGCTGGGGTCTGTCAGGTTTGAAAAAGGCCCTGTTGTGGACCAGACGATGATATAACTGGACAGGTTTCCACTCATGCCGTCATCGCCAACAGATGTCCAGGAAAGTGTTACGGTGGTGTCTGTGAACCCAACCACAGCGAGGTCTGTTATAACTGCGGGCGGAATCGTGTCGCCGCCGACCACCCCGCCGGGCACGCTGGACGGGTCTGTTGGGTCGCTGTTCCCGTAGTATTCCTCAAAGTTTTTGTAACCATCCCCGTCAGTGTCCATGTAAGCATCAAACGGCCAGCTCGGATCCAGCCCGTACTGGCGCTCCCAGTCGTCTGGCAACATGTCTCCGTCCAGGTCTTCTGCCACGCCAACGGGATGGCCGGCGTAGACCCCCTCGGTCACGTAGCCCTGGATTGTACACAGGGCCCTGGGAACCAGGTCTACGTTAAGCGTCTTGTTTTCTCCGGCGCTGAGGGTGAAAGTGTACGTCTCTGACACGTAGAGTGAGCTGTAACTGTAGCTCACGTACATCTCAACAGTTCCAGATGGCAGGGAGGAATAGTATGTGCCGTCAAAGTCTGTTGTTATAGAAGCCGTGTATGTGCCGTTGGGGGAGGTAACTGTGTACATTATGAACGCTCCATAGACTAATGTGCCGTTGAATGTCACATTTCCATGGACAGAGGCGCTCAGATCAACCTTGGTCATGGTTATTGTGTGCGTGCTCTGGGTCCCGGGCACGATGTACGATATGGTCTGGTCCCAGTAACCCTGTTTTGACACGCTGACAGTCATGTTTCCGCCGTAGGTGGAAATGTTGTACCACCCGCTGGAATCCGACGTCCCGGAGCCGGAGTCATACACAGATCCGGAAAGAGACCATGAGACATTGACATCTGACACGAGCGCGCCGCTCTGGTCTACGAACTGTAAGTGGAGGTCGTACACGGGGTATGGGTCAAGGGAGAAATCCAGAACGGCGTTCTGTCCCTCTGTGAACGTGTGATTTTCGCTGAATTTGTGGTATCCGCTTGCTGATATGGTGATCGTGTAGTTACCCTCTGGCAGACGTAGTGTGTACTGGCCGTTCTGGTCTGTGTATGTGTAATTGTAAACGTAATAAACGCCTTCGGGCCCTGTTGTCCCGGAAAATGAGAGATAAGCGTCCGTCAGCGGCATGCCGGTGGAGATGTCCGAGACAGTGCCGCTAACAGTCACTGTGTCCGGCGGCTGCGGCACCAGGGTCTGGTTGACCCACTTGGTCCCGTTTAATATTGTGAAAGCGCATTCGTATATTCCATAGTAACCGTCTGCGTTGAACCACATATAAACGTCTCCCGCCGGCACACTTATGGAATAATAACCATCGGCATCTGTGGAGACACTGTTTTCTCCTCCGACCATGAAATAGTTGCCCTGGTCGTCTGTCACATCAACGGAGATATAAACGTTGGATAGAGGGACTCCCGTCTTTCTGTCTTTTACATATCCCTTTATGGTGCAGTTGGAGGGTGGCTGGGGCACGAGGGTTATGTTCTTCCAGATAGTCCCTCCTGGAAGATACTGTATCGGCCCCGTGCTGTGATTTACAACCTCTCTGTTCAGATATCCCTGGGCATAGACGCTCATCAATGTCACGTTGTCAGTCACGCCCACGCTGTAAAAACCCGCGGAATCTGTCTGTGTGGAGTTGCTTCCGGTTCCGAAGGACACCTGAATGGTTGCGCCAGCGACCGGATCACCCTGAGAGGCTTTTACGCCGGTGAAAATGGGGCTTCCGGCGACCGTTAGAAGCCCGAAAACCAATAAAACAGCGATTATTCCACTTTTTGTCCGGCCAGATGTCTTAGATATATTTTTGTCGTCCTGTCTCATTTCAACACCTCTTACGAAATATTCACCTGTCAGTTAATAACAAGTCTTTCGCTTATTTATAATTACCCACCTGTTTACCCCCACAACCTTTTGTGTTCGCCGAGGTCATGCCACAGATACATTTGATCCGTGAGAAACTATTTATTTCTCCCATCTTTAGCGAGAAGACGGAGAAGGTAGCCATGGATACAGAGAGACACGTGGGATACCCCACCCCTGATCCGCACGCGGACCCGGAGGTTGACCATCTGCGGGAGGTCGTCAGCAGGTTTTTTTCGGTCTATGAGACAAGAGCGGGACCTAACGGCGTGCTCTTCTTCTGCCACATAGAACCCGCTACGCTGGAAAACCGTTTTGAAAGGCTCAGAATGGAGTTGCGGAAAGAGGGCTATGTTCCTTTTCTATCGTATCAATCGGGCGAGTACGTCCTGATGATAACAAACATGCCTGTCAGAAAGGGGCGGAGTGTCATCTTCAACGTTATCCTCCTGGCACTGACCCTCGTGACTACCACTATAGCAGGCACCCTGTGGTGGGCGGGCTACATGGGGCAAACGCCCATTTTCTCTTTTTACAACATATCCAACGGTTTCCTTTTCTTCGCCCTCCCCCTTCTAACGATACTCGGTGTCCACGAAATGGGCCACTATCTCACAGCCAAAAAACACAACATAAACGCCTCTCTCCCCTTTTTCATCCCATTCCTATACCCGCTGGGCACCATGGGGGCTTTCATTAACATGCGGGAGCCGATTCCCAACAGGAAGGCGCTCATGGAGGTGGGGGTGGCTGGCCCGATATGCGGGTTCATAGTTGCGATACCGGTGGCGGTTATAGGGCTCTATCTGACGGCCAGGACAGGTGTTCCTCTGCCTAGGAACATTGGGGACGCCGGTGGCATGGCACTGAATCTTCCGCTCCTCTACTATTTCCTCCTGTACCTCTTTCCGGTATCCCCGGAGGTCTCTTTGCACCCCACGGCTTTCGCTGGCTGGGTCGGACTTTTTGTAACCGCCCTCAACCTGTTGCCAATGGGCCAGCTGGACGGTGGCCACGTTGCCAGAGCGTTTCTCGGAAAAAAGAGCCACTATGCCAGCTATGCCGTGGCCGCCATAATGGCCTTTCTGAGCGTTTTTTACATGGGCTGGATAATAATCGTTTTTCTGGTCATAATACTGGGGCTGCGGCACCCTCCTCCGCTGAACGACATAACTCCGCTGGGCAAAAAACAAATAGCACTCGGGCTGGCCGCCGTAGTAATAGGCGTTGTGTCTTTCACACCCATACCTGTGACAGTCATAGAACCGGTGTACTCCATTGAAATAGAAGACATGTATGGCAATGAGGCTCCATTCTATTTGAACTACACAAACAACACACTATCGCTCGTCATAACAGACACCGGAAACACACACCTGGACGTCAACATAACCGCCAACGCACAAAACACGGTCATAAGAGAGGGGTGGGACATAAACGCCACCCTTGTCCACCCCAATGGCTCCGTGTCCATGGCCATGTTGCTCTCAGACCAGAGCCTCCTGACAAAGGTTGATTCAGGGGACGTCTTCTATCTGAACGTGACAATCGTCCCTCCAGAAGGCGTGTCTGGCTCTAACAACCAGACAGGAGGGAACCAGACAGGATGGGATGGTGTGGGGGGCGGTGTGGATGCAGGGCAGAGGGTCTTCCACCTGGTGTTCACGTGCAGGATGGTGTCCGGAGAGTTTGCTCTGAGAGAGACCGTTGACATCCTATATGAGTTATAGGGGACGTGATAGATAGTAGACGTGATAGGCCATGGGGCCATGGTGGCCGATCAGCCCGTGCCCGTGTCGCTCTTTTTTATCTCCTTATAGGCCATCTTTGCCAGGGCACCCGCTATGTGCTCTCCCTTCAGATCTTCAATTTCTCCTCTCAGGTATTTCTCAACCTCTTTTTCATCAGCCGAGACTATGTTTCTCACAGTCTGCTCCGTTATTCCCAGGGCACGGGCTATCTCCCCGTGGGTTTTCATCGCTTCCTCTTTCATTGCTATGACGTACGCCGCTTCCGCCAGGCTTGGCAGCCATGTGAGGTTCCTGTATTTCACGAGTTCTTTGAGACCGCCGACCATTTCTATGCTCTTTATGAACACCTTTTCTGCTAGTTCGTCAATTTTCCCGCCGGAAGATTTTTTCACCACCTCCATACGCACCACCTCCTCTTATTTTTTATTCTTTTTATTTTTCCTTTCCTATTTTGATTTTATTAATTAGCGTCTAATTTTTTTCTTTTCCGCCAGTTTTTTTGATGAAATCGGCCAGAGTGGATTTTATCTCTATCAGGCCGCTGTCTGTTATCTCAAAAACCCAGGAGTCCGTGTTGTGAGGAGCCATCCGGCAGCCATCAATGCGAATCGTCCTCAGAACTGTCCCGATGGGCAGACCATAGTTTTTAACGTCCCAGACCGTTTCTATGAGCTTTTTGTCCATGACAACAGTCCCATCAACTATGTGAGCAACGGCTAGCCCACCGGCGGCCTCTGCACTCTCACTCGCCTGTGATGAGCGCTTCTGAGAAACAAGCAGGGCGGTCTGCCTCTCCTTTTTGAGGAAATTGTAAATCCTCCTGACTATGCCCCGTGCCATCACCTCCCGCTGTTCGTACAGCCCTGTAACGCTGTCAATGACAGTGACCGTGGTCTTTTTTGAGGAAATCACATCCCTCATTGTCGCCAGCAGGGCAGACAGGTTCTCCCGGAGCTCGTCGTCTTCTGTGGTGTCAAGGACCACTATGTTTTTTTCCACTTTTGAAAAGTCAGCGCCCATGGCCTCACTTTTCTGTTTAATGGGATAGTAAAGGAACTCTGCCGGGCTCTCAACTGTGACGAAGAGAACCCTGTACCCGGACGATGCCTGTTTTATGGCGAACTGCTCGGCCAGAACGCTTTTGCCGGTGTCAGGGATACCGGTCAGGTTTATGACAGATAAATAGGGTATTCCGCCCAGAGGCTTTTTCACATATCTGCCATTTTCAAAGACGACGGTGTAGAACATCCTGTCCAGCCCTGTCCCCGTGGGAACACCGAACAGGTCCGGCGCATCGCTTTTCAGATCTCCCAGCAACCTGGCACCTCTCATCATACCACCTCCCGGCGTATTCACCTCTTTTATTCCACGGCCACCTCTCGTATTTCAGTCCAATTCTTTTTTCAGCACCGTCTCCCATCAGACCCCTTCCACCGGTCACAGCACAACCACACCAACTTTTAAACCAAG
The DNA here is from genome assembly GCA_964601625.1 of uncultured Thermoplasmata archaeon. Taxonomy (GTDB): domain Archaea; phylum Thermoplasmatota; class Thermoplasmata; order JAGHBH01; family JAGHBH01; genus CAZROC01. The sequence goes on from CAZROC010000004.1 coordinate 19,008, forward strand.
ATCTAAACCAATATAGATGTTTTAACATTGCCTTAATAAACTTTTCGCACACAAAAGCGACGAATTCGCATGGCAGGAAATCACAGATCGCACAGGGGGTTACATCAAAAATTCCTCAAGGGTGGTGCCCCGGGTCTTTTCGTTCCTGAAAAGGGATTCTATGGCCGCCTCTATTATCTTTATCCGCTGGCGTGTGTACTCTGGAACGTTGAACTCTCTGGCCAGTCTATCAGCCAGATCAAGGTATTTTGTGACGTTCTTCTCGGACACTGTTAGCACTATGTTACCACCGCAAATGTTTCCGCCGTTTCTACCCTGCGAAAAATAGTTTTTCTCAACAGGCCGTATGCATTTCCCTGCAAGTGGAACCCGCCGGTATATTGTATTGCACCGTGTGCACCTGAACGTCTGGCCAGAAAACTTTCTCATGTTACCTATTATGTCCGGCAGCAGGTGGTGGTTTATTATCCTTGAAGCGGTGTCCCCCTCGTCCACGGCCCTTATCTTACGTGCCAGGGATAGCTGGACCTCCATCTTCTTTTCCATGCTGTCCAGGGTTTTGTATGACGAAACAAGCACCCCGCTGGATATGTTTTCAACGCTGTGGGTGAACCTGAACCCCTCATACTGTCCCGGTGTGGACAGACGGTCTTTCACGATCTCAACACATTTTACCTCTTTTGGAGACGCATATCGGTCTGCCATTTCATAGAACTCAAGGGGATAAAAGGGGGAGATGTCTATATGGTGTGCCTCTTTGTCTATCTCCATGGGGTTTATACGGGTGGACAGCACCAGGGGGGCGTCCATGAGTCCCCCCCTCTTTTCCGGCAGAAAATACTTTGAAAAGTTCAGCAGGCCATCAAGCAGAAGCATCAGACAGTCCTCGTCGCCATCACAGTTTCGCCTTTTTGCGGCGTGGAAAAAGGGGTGGCCGAAACCGGCGGCGGCGTCTGTGAAGCCTATAAGACGCACGAGGACACCACCAGATGTGTGGGGGGCCAGGCCTATGAACAGGTGGCCTATGAGGTCTTCTTTTTTCTTAACATTGTAAAAAGCCCTCATCCCGTACACGTTTTCAAGTAAATCGTCAATGAAGTTCGCTACCCTAACAAAATATTCTCCCGCGCTCTTGGACACCACGACGTCCTGGACCTTCAGTTCCACTATCTGCTTTTCGTCTGTCAGGGGGTTGCCCAGATAATCGTGTGTGTATCCCAGCTCGTGGCATTTCTCAACGCTCAGCCCGATCTCGTATGGCCTGAAATGGGTCAATGGAAGGTCTGTCATGTCAAACCGTATGGTCCCGTCCTTGAAAACCCACACGTCGTGTTTGGCGCGCAGAATGCCCTTCTCTGGCGTCTCGGGGATCTTTTTGGATGAGATAAGACCCCTCACACCTTTTGCTCGTGTAGAGGTTATTCCCAGGTTCTTTTTGGCGCTGGAGAGTATCTTCTGGAAGTTCAATTTGACCTTTGCGGGCTCGTCCTTTGTCTCCTCCGTTTTTCCGCCGCACTTTTCGCACCTGTAGAGCGGGGTGAGGTTTCTGCATTTTGCACATCTGCGCATTTTAACATCAACATAGACAGTTCCACTGGCAGAGGCTTCCTCAAACAGCCGCTGCTGTCCCCCCTCGTGTCCCACGGGGAAAAGACCATGGACAGGGGGGTTCATCTGTCTCTCTTTGGCTTTTTCTGGCCGTCCCATTCTGGCTCCTATCCTGGTGGGCGCTTTTGGTCTGACGGGAAATCCTGCCAGGTGCGACACCAGTTCCAGGGCGGTCTTTGTCTCCGCGGTCAGATCACCGCTTTTTCCGTCTTTTCTCCGTGTTATTCTGCGCCCACGTCCGCCCTTCTCTGCCGCCCTGTCGTCCACGTCTAGCCCCAGACATCTGACCAGCGGGTAGGAGTAGTGAAAAACGGCGATCTTGTCCTCTCTCTCCAGATGCCAGCATCCCAGCGTGACGAGCAGGTCTTTCACTTTCTCATCAGAGGGCAAGACCAGAAACGGCCCATCAACACTTTTTCCAAGGCGGTCCGTGTAGTTTCCTTTTTCCTCCCAGACACCGTTCTTTTCCACGTACTCTGAGAGAAAGATCACGTCCTCCCTCTTGAGATCATGCCAGAACAGGTTGTAATCGGGGTGGAGGGGGACGCCGTATTTTTCCGAGACCTCAATGGCGCTCTCTCCGCTCTCCCCGGCCCGTCTTATGTCCTCTTCTGAGGCTCCCGCCTTTTTTGCTTCCTGGACCCAGCGCTCAACAGCATAGGCTCCAGGGACCAGGGGGTGGTTGTTTTCAAGAAACTCTCCGAACGGGATGAGAATCTCTCCAACGTCAACTATCTCCCTTATTTTGTCTCTCAGAGCAGACGCCGCCTCCCTTGTCCTGAGCGAGACCAGGTCCCCGTTGTCCAACAGGACTATTGGCCCGTCTATGGAATCCGCAACGGTGACCGCGCCTGCCTTTCCCGGCCTCTCCAGCTTTATCTGTGTCCCTATGGCTATGGTCCCGTCAAAGACCTCCAGGGATGCGGGGGAGAGGCCTATCGCGGCCAGACCCGTTGTCCTGGTGCGCCCATACCGGAGGCGGAACCCCCCTCTCTTGCTGGGATGTGCCAGCACGGGCCTGCCGGCCACGATATCCTTTATGTACTTGTAAACGGGCTCAACTTTGAAGGTGTCCTCGTCGTCCTTTTTTTTGGGCACCAGTTCTTTCAACCAGTCCCATCCGTCCAGTCCCAGCGTCTCAACGTGGCTGAGGATCTTTGAAGCTTTCTGGCACATTCCCTCTGCTATGACCAGACAGGCTCCACCCCTGACTCTGTTTGTGGAAACCCTGGGCAGGTCCCTGAAACCGGAGACCTCCCTGTTCTCTGTCCCCTCTCCGTCTATGCAGACGGGACAGTTTGAGACCACAGTCTCAATCTCCTCCGGAGTGGGTGTGTACTGGAGGTGCTGTATCTGTTTGTAGAGAGGTATCTCCTCTTTGAAGCGCTCCACTTCTTCCCGGGTGGGCTTGAAAGCCCCTATCCCCAGTTCACGTCTGACCACGTCTGCTATGAGAACGCTCATGGCCTGACCGGTACCGCCAGCAGACCTTATCGGGCCGGCAAAGTATATCGCCGCATGTGTGGTGCCATCGTCGTTTCTTCCCACTTTCACATCCACGATTCCTTCCAGGGGTGCGACCAGTATCCCTTCTGTGAGTATTGAGAGCCCTATCCTCACAGCACGGTCCAGGGCGAGGGCGGGGTCGTCTCTGTGTTTCATGGCATATTCCCTGGCGGCGAGAATGGCCACCTCCTCCCGGTTGTGCTTTTTGCTCAGATGCCTTATCATGTCCGCTATGGACCCAACACCAAAATCTGCGAGCTGTTTTTCTACACGGGATGCGAGGTCCGGGGCGCGTGGTATCTCAACATCCGGGTAGGGGTCAAGCCCCTTTCTTCTCGCCTTCCTGGCTATCTGATAACATTTCTCCGCTTCTTCTTCAAGCCGGCGGAAGTACTCCCGCATCTCTTCGCTCATAAAAACCCGTGCCTCTCCCGTGCCGCCCTCTGCGGCCTCTTTTTCAGGTTCTGCGCTGAAGTGTTCTGGTCGTTCTACTTTTCCACTGTGTGTGGTTTCTGCCATTTTCTTTCTCTCCGCTGCGTGAATACGTGGTTTCTCACAGAGCCATCGCTCTGCCTCTCTCCTCCCCGAAAAACGAACATTACACTATACCACCCGGCGAAATTTAAGGGTTGCGTGATATAGAACAGCAAATGTCATGTCACGTCTTTTTCCGCCCATTACAGGCCCTATTCAAGTCCAGTGTGGGTTATTGAGAACTCACAGAAAGCCCCCTCTGGCAGAGAGCGGTGTTTCATTATGGTCATCCTCCTCCGCCCAACACCCGTTTTTTCAAGTAAAAGAATGGTCTTGGCCATGTGCCAGAGGGCGTGGCCGCCGATGGGTTTGACCTGCTCCTCCGCGCCGTACACCTGGCTGGTGGCGATGACCGGTATGCTTTTTTTCCTGGCCAGCTCAACGAGTGCGTGGAGCTCCTCGGCCAGAATTCTCTTTTCGTCCACGCCATCGTCCAGAGCGAGCTCCAGGCGATAGTAGGTGGTTATGGAGTCTACTATGACCACCCCAACAGGTGTTTTTCCAGAGGCGAGTTTTATCGCCTTTTTGAGCATCGCCTCCTGTTCTGCCAGAGAAAAAGGGCTGTATATCAGAAGGTTTGAGAGAACGGAATCAAAGTCCCCCCTGTCCTCGCACATCTGTCTGAGGCGCTCAAGGCTCACCCCCTCAGTGTCAACGTAGATGACCTTTTTTCCCTCCCTGGCAGAGTTCCTGGCCACCTGGAGACATATGTTTGTCTTACCGGAACCCCCCTCGCCGTATATGACCGTCAGAGTGTCCTCTTCAAACCCCCCGTTGAGCAGTTCGTCTATCGCTTTGCACCCGGTGGACAGAGCCATCCCTTCACACCACAGGCCCACACCGCAGAGCGGTTATAAAACTGTATCTGCAACAGAATGCAACAAAAACTTCTTCACGCTCATTCCTCAGGACACTCGCACGGCATGTGGCCGCACCGTGGACACCCTTTGCCGTATTTTCGCAGGAACGCTTTTTCTAGGTCAACACCCACGACGTTCATAAGGGAGAGCAGCCATGCGAGCACGTCTGCCGCCTCTTCTTCAAGCCTCGCGTGGTCTCTTCCCCGGTTCACTTCCTCGGCGAGCTCTCCTACCTCCTCAACCAGCCACAGCATGGTTTTCTCTTTTCCACGCCGCCTGTCCCTTTCCCCGTACATCTCGTCCAGCAGGTTTTGCATCTTTCGGAGGTCCATGGGGGCGCAACAGTTTATTAAACATAAAAAACATCCGACTGCCGATGGCAGAGGCAGAGAAAGGCGGGGGCGGGTATGCCTATTTCAAAAGATATCGTGAGATAATCGTTGATTTTCCCGCCTTCATGGAAACCATCCGGACCCCACAGCCGAGATATATACGTGTGAACACGCTCAGAACAGACACGGACACCCTGGCCAGCCGCCTTGAGAGGCGCGGTTTCAGGGTGGAAAGGACGCCCATAAGCGAGGGTTTGGAGGTTTTTGGGGGGGAGCCGGGCACCACGCTGGAATATGCCGCCGGCCTCTACTATGGGCAAGACCTGGCGTCAATGGCCGTGGCTCCCGTTCTTTCACCGGAGCCAGAAACCAGGGTTTTTGACATGTGCGCCGCTCCGGGCGGAAAAACGACGCACATCGCCCAGATCATGCAAAACACGGGCAGGGTGGTGGCAAACGATTCCGACTGGCGGAGGCTGAAACCGCTTGTTGAACACACAGGTCGCCTTGGAATAAAAAGTGTGGCTGTCACTTCTCTGGACGGGGCCAGGCACTGGTACATAAAAAGGGCGGATTATATCCTGATAGACCCGCCATGTTCATCGGAGGGAACTGTTAGAAAAAACCCGGAGGTGCTCAGAAAACTCTCAGCCCAGTTCACAAAGACGATGGCGGGCACGCAGAAACGCCTGTTGCTCGCGGCCATAAAAAACGCCAGAAAAGGTGTGGTCATCGTCTACTCAACATGCACTTTTGCTCCCGAAGAGAACGAGGCGGTGATCTCTGCCGCTCTTGGAACGGGCCTCGTTGAAGTTGAGCCTGTAGAGACACCGCTGGGACACAGCAGGGGCCTGAAAAAATGGGTTGATGAAAACGGCGAGGAACACCTTTTTGGCGGCGAAATGGAAAAAACGATAAGGATATACCCGCATCAAAACGACTCCGGGGGAATGTACATTGCCCGTCTCAGAAGGATATGACGCTCCATCAAAGGTTCCCATGACGCTGGACGAAAAAGCGGACGCGTTCATATCCTATTTCACCGAAAGGTTCGGCGTTAAGAGAGAACACCTGGGAGATGTTGTGATATTCTCCAGGGGAAAGAGTGTCTACGTGACCACAGCCAAGGATGCGGAGATGTTGCTCGGGAAAAGACACGAGTACATTGGGCTGAGGGCGGGCCGCCTTCTGCCAGGGGGCTGGAAGCCAACAACGGATTTTCTCAACACCATGTCATCCCGCCTTACTAAAAATGTGGTGGTGGCTGGAGAAGAAAACATACTGGCGGCCATAAGGAGAGGTGAAAGGCTCGTGGACTTTGAAACCGTGGGTGAAACAACGGAGGGCTTTGTGGCTGTTAAAACATCCACGGGCCTCTTTTTGTGCTGCGGTTTTCTCAAAAGCGGTGGTGTGGAGCTCATGTTGCCCAAAAACAGGAAAAGCGCCCTGGTGGGGGCAAGAAAATGAAAACCGCCGGTGACCTCCTCTTTTCCGGGGACTGGCTGGAAGACCGACAGGAGGACGAGGAGGTATACGTGGCCACGACAATCTATGGGCTGGAAGACGTCGCCGCCAGAGAGATAGAGGCGCTTTGCAAAAACGATGTGAGCCCGCTGAGCCCGCCGCCAGCCGGAGAAAACGCCACAGGGAGGGATGATGAGAGGGACGAGAGGGGGGATGGGAGTGATAAGAGGGTTTTGTACGGCCACGGGAAGGTCTTTTTCAGGGGAAAAAAGAACATCCTCTACCGGGTGGCTATGGCATCAAAGACGATAAACAGGGCGGGGGTACTGTTGTCCGCCGGCAGGTTTCGCTCACTCGGAGACCTTGTGGACATAATAAAAAGGGACGTTGAGCCAGAAAAATACTTGGGCAAAAAACAGAGCTTTGAGGTGCGTTTTAAACGGTTTGGGAACCACAATTTTACGAGCATGGACGCCAACGCCGCTGTTGGAGAGATCTTTCACTCAATGGGATACAGAGTTGACCTTACCACCCCCGATGTCACATTAAGGGGGTGGGTACACGACAACAGGTTCTTTTTTTCCATAGACGCGACAGGACCCCTCTACAACCGCCATTACAGGGTGTGCAAACACCCGGCGCCCATCCGGCCCAACCTGGCATCTCTCCTGGTCTTCCTCTCGGGTTGGCCCGGGGTGTTTGAAAAAAACCCCGCCGATAGCGGAGTGTTGCTGGACCCCTTTTGTGGGAGCGGGACGATTCTCGTGGAAGCATGGTGGGCCGTGGAGAGACGTCCTCCAAACCTTATGTCACACTTTAGATTTGAAAACATGGTCTTCCACGACCCGGAGGTTTTTGAAAACGAGCGCGCTTTTTTGCAAAACACGTGGGTTGAACACAGGGAGAAACTGCTGGACATCCTGGGAGGGAGCGACGTGCCAGTGGTTGTCGGGATAGAGAAATACAAAAGGCACGTTGATTGCTGCCTGAAAACGCTCGGGGCGGGGGACGTGCCGGGGACGTGTTTTCTGGGCGACGGCGCCCGGTTTGACGAATACGTGGCCCCGGAAAAAATCGGGGGCGTTGTGACAAACCCGCCCTATGGCCTCAGAATAGGCTCAAAGAAAACCTCTCTGCCCCTGCACCACCGTTTCATTGAGAGGATAAAAAGGATAAAACATTCCGGTCTTAATGTCCCCCTGGTAATGATAACCCCCCACAGGGTGGTTGAAAAACATCTCACAGGCCTTCCCATAGAAAGGAGGCGTGTGGCCTATGGGGGATTGTGGGTCAACGTCTACCGTGTGGACCTCTGACGGTCACATTTAGCCCTCTTTTTCCGCGAACACATATACTATGCAGCACTCTTTTTCCTCGGCATCGCTTGCATCGCTTTCCGCCGTTTTTATGTTCACATATTTATTCACATTCACATGTTCGCCGCAGACCGCCCACCCGGTCTTCGTGCAGGTGAAAGCCCCGCATATCCTGTCTTTTAGCACGTGCCAGTTGGCGGTTTTTATATGCCTGGAGATGTAGCCTTCTTTCCCCATCTGCTGTTTAAAGTGCCGGGAGTCGGTGTTGAGGATGAGAACAGCCAGGCGTCCACCCGTTTTGAGCACTCTTTTTGTCTCTCTTAGAGCCCCCTCCGGGTTTTCCACGAACTCCAGACTGGTTATGTAGAACACGCCGTCAAAGTACTCCTCTGGAAAAGGGAGGCTTTCCGCAGATGCTTCCACGACGGTGAGTCCCCGGGAGCGGGCCTTTTCCGCCATGGCCGGGTCTGGTTCCACACATGTGATTTTCAACCTGGAATACACCCCCAAGGAGGCGTTTTCTGCCTTTTCTGTGACCAGTTTTTCTATGTACCCTGTGCCACACCCAACGCTTAGAAAGCGCATTTTTTTGTTTTTTCTCACCCCCTCTCCGGTTAACAGCCAGTCCAGTACGAGCCGTGCTTCTTCCTCTGCGATTTTTTTTCCTTTGGGGGTGGAGAAGAAGGAGTCATATCGCTCGGCATCTGTGCCAATATCTGTGCCGGCTGTCATGTGTCCCCTCACCTGTCATATGTCCCCTTCACTCTTTCAGGTGTTCTCTCACTTTTTCCCAGACGTTTTCCATCTCCACGGCTACCGGGGAGGCGGGAGAGTGTTCTGGCACGGTTTTTCTTTCCACAAGAGCCCTTACCACGCTGACGTCGTATGGGATCTTTCCCACAACAGGAACCCCCATCTCACCAGCGTATTTTTCTATGGCATTAGCGTTTTTTTCGTTTATGTCAAACTTGTTTATCACAACTAACGCCGGCACCCTGAAATGCTCTGCAACGTCAAGCACTCTTTCCATGTCGTGTATCCCTGAAAGCGTGGGCTCTGTCACCACAACAACCAGGTCAACGCCCGATATGGCCGATATGACAGGGCACCCTGTGCCCGGCGGCCCATCTATGATTACCAGGTCTTTTCCATGCTTTTCTGCCAGCATGCGGGCGTTGTTTCTCACCAGTGTGACCAGCTTGCCGGAGGCCTCCTCTGCTGTGAGCAGACGGGCGTGAGCCATGGGCCCAAACCTCGTCTCGGAGATGTACGCTTCGCCCGTCTTCCTCTCTTCCAGGTGGACGGCTTTTACAGGGCAGACGATGGAACAGACGCCGCATCCCTCGCACAGCTCCGGCACCACTTTTATCTCCTCTGTTATGGCGTCAAAACGGCAGTGACGGTAACACTCCCCACACATCACACAGGTGTCATAATCTATGACTGCCAGCTTTGAGCCCCTGAAAGGAATGGTTTCTTTTATTTCTGGCTGTAAGATGAGATGGAGGTCAGCGGCGTCCACGTCACAGTCAGCCAGCACGATGTTTCCTCTGGCAAAATACCCGAAGGCGCCTGTCAGAGTGGTCTTTCCCGTCCCTCCTTTTCCGCTTATGACCGTCACCTGTTTCATCTCAGACCACCTCTCTTTTCATCCCGTCCCCGGCGTTTGACAGGGCGACCGTTTTTTCGTACAGGCCAGCGAACTCTTTTTTCCATTTTTCATCTGTTTCAACGAGGGCCGTTCCCATGGAGTACATGGACGCGGTTTTTTCGCTGTGCGGTATCCGCAACAGCACGGGTATTTTTTCTTCTGAGAGATATTCTTCCAGTCCACCGTAGCCCAGACCGTCTTTGTTTATCACAACGCCAAACCTCAGCCCCATTTTTTTCACAACGTCAACGGCGAGTTTCAGGTCGTGGAGGCCAAAAGGGGTTGGTTCTGTGACCAGGAGGACAAAATCGGCCCCGGAGAGAGTTTCTATCACTGGGCAGGACGTCCCCGGCGGAGCGTCGTAGATTATGACATCTCTCCCCTCTTTTTCCGCCGTTCTTTTCACTTCTTTTATAACCGGGGTGGCCCGTGCCTCTCCCACGTTTAAAACACCATCAATCAATACGACGCCACCTGCACCGCCCTTTTGCGGGTCTGCCAAGGGTTTTTTATCAGAAACACCCCTGCGCACGGTTCCTATGGGCCTTTCAACCTCAGTTATTGCCCGCTGTGGGCAGACGAGGGCACATCCGCCGCATCCGCTACACAGTTCTTCAAAGAACATCACCCTGTCGCCGATGAGTGCCAGGGCGTGGTATTCACACGCTTTTACGCATTCTCCACACAGGTCGCATAAATTCTCGTCTATCCGTGGTACCAGGAGGGACACGTCTTTCACTTTTTTCATATCTGCACCTATGAAAATATGGCTGTTCGGCTCTTCAACGTCACAGTCCCCCACCACAACTTTTTTTGTGTCTCCTATGGCCAGGGCCAGGTTTGTGACAACCGTTGTTTTCCCCGTCCCCCCCTTTCCGCTGGCAACCGCTATCTTAATCGCCAATTCTTTCACCTCCTATCATTTCCAATCCTCTTTCAATTTCCATTTTCTCCATTTTTTATCGTCTCCTTCTTCTTTCTCACAGAAACGGGAAACACATAGGTGTGGCCCATGTACTCCTCTTTTTCAAGCATCCCGGAGGACAGAAGCCGCTCCACCACCCCCTTTTCCCCGAATTTCTCTTCTATCCAGAGCGCCTGTTCAAGACGGAGGGGATGTCTCATGGATATCTTCATAACCGCTTCCCCGGCATCTCTGAACTCTTCCACACCAAAATCGCCGTCCTCAACAGTCACGGCCTCCAATACCTCTCCCGTACGCGCCAGCACCCCTCGTGCTCTGAGCACCGTGCGTGGGTCAGGGGGAACCGCCCACTTCTCCGCCGGAGGCCTTGTTGGGGTCATCAGGTATATCCTATCAACGCCCACGTACATCAGGGCATCAGCCACATCCTCCAGCGCCTTATCCGAGTCGTTGACGCCTTTTACCAGCATCACCTCCGCCCACACCTCTTTGCCAGCGCCGTGTCTCTCTGTGGCAAACTCTCTCATGCCCCAAAGCACCTTTTCAAAGCTGAGAGAGCCATGTGGTCTGTGGAGTTTTTTCCACACTTTTTCTGAGCCCGCCGAGAGTGTGAAAAGGAAATAGTCCACGGGGAGAAGTTCTGTGCGGAGTTTTTCCATCCAGAGAAGTGAACCGTTTGTTATTATGGCCGTGGGCACATGCCATCTTTCTTTCGTTTTTTCTATGAGATAACCTATGTCCAGGGAGAGTGTTGGTTCTCCGTCTCCCACGAATGTCACACAGTCCACCCCTTTTCCCTCGTCCGATTCCAGGACCTCCCCTATCTCTCCAAGGATTTCCTCTGGCGGAAAAAAACTCTCCCTTTTTGTCTGAAGCTTTGATGTGCGTCCCAGCTGGCAGTAGACACATGAGTACGTGCAGGTCTTTGGAGGTATCGGACTGACACCGAGCGAACGTCCGAGGCGGCGAGATGGCACAGGCCCATACACATATCTCATCCCAAACTCACCCTTCTCTTTCTCCGCTCTTCCAGACCACGAGGTCTCCCACCTCAACGCCTATGTCGTCGGCCACTACCGGACATTTTGCCATGAGAACAAAATATATGCCAGGGTATTCGCTCATCGCCTCATAGTTTCCCTGCCCCTTGCTTATGACCACACCCCACTTTTTGAGTTCCTGGACGAACTCCGGGGAAGAGCGCTCTGGCCCGGTGGCCGGGTCGCCGTTGCTGACCTCAAAAAAAGACGACTCAACGCCCTCTATTCTGTCTAGGCCGGCGGCTTTTGCGTCTTCCATCATGGCGTCGTTCAGTATGGGCCCGCCCTTCACAACCCACAACACTTTTTCCAGCGACGGATTCGCCTGCTTTGCTGTCTCAACCAGCAGCCTGTCAAACACTATCTCTCCGGCATTGTCAAGCACGACGGCCATGGACCGGGTCCCTTTTATCTCCGATATCAACCGGGAACTGTGGTCTATGCGAAACTCTGATTCCAGCACTTTTTCAACGGTCTCCTCCAGGTTGAAGGATTCCATGGCACCGAAGTCCATTATGTTACCGGCGACCGAAATTTTCAGGGCGGTCAGCAAGGGATCATCGCTACTCTCAACCTTTTTCTTCGCCTCAGGGTAGAACTCAAGCGCCAGGGTGTTGCTCTCCCTCTTCACCCCCCTATAGGGATCAGAGACGCCCGTCTCCTTCCTTATTATTCTGTGGACCACATGGGCCATCTCCGGGGGAGACAGGTCCCATGGCATTTCCATTAACGCTTCCATGGACCGCCTCAACACTCTCTCCTGTACCCCCTGGTCGTCGGTTACAAAGCGGGAGGCCTGCAGCGCCTGTCGGAGAAAACACGGAACGCAGTCCAGACGAGCTTTCATATCACGTTATCCTCCATGGCTCACCAGCCGCCGCCCATCCCACGGCCCTGGCCGCGTCCCATACCCCTTCCACGTCCCATGCCCCTGCCCATTCCACGTCCACGTCCTGCGCCACCTCCGCCACCGTACCCAGGGCCGGCTCCAGACCCCACAGTGACGCCTGAGATAGGGGTGAGACGGCCCGCCAGCAGAGCGTCAACGGCCTCTTTCACGGTTCCACCGGCGTAGGAATACATCTTTACGCCGCCAGATGACAGCGCTCCAGAAGCGTTGGGACCAAAGTTACCGCTTATAACCGCCTCCGCCCCCATGTTTATGACGGTCTGGGCCGCCATTATTCCTGCCCCGCCCGGACTACTGGTTGCGGGGTTTGGGGTGCTTTCCACGGCGCCCGTTTCTGTATCTACCAGTACGAAAAAGGCGCATCTTCCAAAACGCGGGTCAACCTGGGCTTCCAGCCCGGGGCCTGTTGCTGTAACAACTATTCTCATCTCTATCACCACAGCATCAACATGTGTGCCAGTATATTATAAGTTACAACGGTTATATACGGGGTAGGTGGGATGAGGATATTGGGTGGTGTTTTGGGTCATGGTTACGTCTTTTCGTGTTGGTTCTCTGTCCCGGGGGTCCAAGAGCGCCCTATCTCGGCGGATGTGTACCGCAGGTATCTCATTGTGCTGTACTTTTCTCTTATGCACAACCTGTTATTCGAGCCGAAAAGTGTAGCATACTGTCCGCAGTTGCTCCCTATCTGGTTTTCTTCCAACGCGCCTATACTTACTATGACATCGTACCCGGCTCTCTCAAGGGAGCGAACAAGGTCGGCGTATTTCGCTGGGTTCGCCGGGTCTATGAGCGATTTCATTCCGGCGTTGATGACTTTTTCTGTCGGGTTCAGTGGGGTGAGCTTTATGAGAAAAACGTCTGGGTTGAAGTGTTCCCGCAGAACACCCGTTGAAACAGGCCACTCCGGGGCCGGAGAAAAGTTGAGAGTTATCTTTCTATCTCCTTCTCTGTAAAAGCGCTCCCCGTATTTTCCTATATCCTCAAACCCCCATTTTTTGATGGGTATTATCTGGTTCCTCAACTCATCGTCTGTTGTGTGTATTGAAAACTGCATCTGGAAGCGCCCCCCGGCGTACAGCCTGTTCTTTATGGCCAGTAGCCTCTCAAAAAAAGCCTCCCGTCCAGCCGGGGCGATGGTGGATATGGATGGTATGAGACCAGGGGCGTCTAGTACCTCCGGAAGCCTTTCAAGCACGTCCAGGACTGCGTCGTTGAAAGATGGCTCTCCCATTCTGGCAAACTGTATCTTGTACTTTTCCACGGGCACGGCTCTCCTTGGATAGTGTCGGTCAACCATGAACAGTATCTGAGAAAGGATTTCCTCGGCGGTCAGCGGGCCCCTGTAAGTGCCGCCGGCGTCGCACATGGCGCACCCCACCGGGCAGCCGAAGAGCGTTGATATGAGGTTCACCCATTTCTTTTCCCGTGGTATAGGTGGCTGCACGGATTCCACGAACTCAACCACGTGGTCTTTTTTGCCCCGCAGATAGGCCACATAGAGGGTGGCCAGATCCTCTTTTCCGAACTCTCCCAGCAACACGAGCCCTTCTGTGTCTTTGGAGGTGTTTTCCAGCAGTTTTTCACCGCCCATTGCGATCGCCTCTCACTTCATCCACGGCATTACGTCATCTTCTGCGTGTTTGTGGGCTATGTCCATTGCACACTTTATCCCATCACCCACGGCTATTCCTATCTGACGCCACCCGCCCCGTGCGTCTCCTATTATATATAGTTTGTCTTCTGGAGCGTTTTTCGGTACAAAAGAAATATCTGGTTCACGGCCGCATGCGACCAGCACGCAGTCACACCGCAGGTGCTCTGGTTTTTTCCCTGTTAGCATATTTTGTTCGTTTCTTTCGTATTCCACGGCCACACGCTCTGTCACGCTTATCAGGGTCACCTTTGCGTGTTCAACAACGGATATGCCCTTTTCTCTGGCTCTTCTGACCAGCAGAGGTATGGCCCGCACCCTGTTCCTGGTGAGAACGACCGCTCTGAAATCGTTTTCATCCAGGTTCAGGGCATAATCAAACCCCACATCCCCCCCTCCGATGATAACCACATCCCGCCCACCTTTTTTTGCCAGGAATACTTTTGCCTCTCTGACGCTGTAAAAAAGTGGAGGCTCCATCCCGGCAGGCGTGTCCACAGGCACCGGAATCTTTTTTGGACGACTGCCCGAGGCGACGATGAGATACTCACACGCAACCGTGGATCTCCCCCCTGGTCCTACCTCTTCCGCCATTTTTCTATTCCTCTCTCTCCTTTTTATGTTGAGTGAGAAAAATCCCTCTTCTCCGTCCCAGCGTACGTCCACCACCTCTCCCCTCATCCATCTGACACCTTTTTTTATCATCTGCTCCCGCATCAGGTCAGCCAGTTTTTCTCCAGGTATGCTGTCGGGGAAGCCAGGATAGTTTTCAACGAAATTTGCCTCTCTGACGAGCCCGCCGAGGCCCTCGTAGCCGTTTTTTTCTATCACTAGGGGGTCAAAACCTGCTCTTTTCAGGTAGACAGCAGCCGCTATTCCCGCCGGTCCCCCTCCTACAATGGCTATTTTTTCAACACGGATATTTTCTGTTCTCATTTCCTGCCGCCGCCCCTTGTCTCTTTATTTCCCTGCAGATTTTTTCGGTGGTGGTGAGCGTTGCAAAGCCATGTCCCATGTTTCTGAGCGATGAGGTGTGGAAATTTTCTGTCCAGTCTCCCACTCCGTCTACGGGTATGAAAACGCTGAAATCCCTCATGAATGCGTCTCTGGCGGTGGACTCACAGCACAGGTGTGTCACCACCCCTGTTACTACCACGTCCCCAACCTGTCTGTCTCTGAGCATTTTTTCCAGGGGCGTGTTGTAAAAGGCGCTGTACCTGTTTTTTTCAACGACCACAACATCGCCTTTTTCAGCGTGTCTTTTTATCTCCGGTGCGAGGTCTATCAGAGGGTGTTCGGGGTAGAGTGTGTCCTTCCACCAGCGGCCGAACATCCCCTCCTCTCCTCTTTTTATTACGTGTCTTGTCACAAAGACAGGTCTTTTGTGTGCGAGGAAACATCTGACCAGTTTCAGAGCCTTTGAGAGGACGATGCCGGCCACCGGGACGTGGGCGTGGCTTTTTGGGTTGAGAAAAAACTCCTGCATGTCAACAACCAGAAGAGCGCTTTTTTCTTTTCTCAGAGGTAGCTGTTTCCGGGCGAAATCTCTCAGCCACGCCGCTGTTTTATTGCTCAGGTTTTCTTCTGTCAGATACTTCTCCGCCATATCACACCCTGTTCCATCCTGGCGATGCAGTCCTAAACGGGAGAGGAGGGAGGAAGGGGGTTTGTTTTCTTTTCCTTCTGTTTACTGTTGCTGTTCCTGGTATTTCTGCCACTTCTCTTCCAGGGCGGGGTCCTGGAGGGTCTCTATGACATAGTTGGCGAACTCTTCAGCGGTGGCGCCGTCTTCGTGGCCTGTCACGACGACCTTTTTCTCGTAAACACCGCATATATCCAGGGCCTTTTCCAGGCGGTCTCCTTTTTCTGTGAACCCTATGTGGCGCAGGAGCATCACAGAGGCGCGCATCATGCTCTGCGGGTCGGCGTACTTGGCTCTGCCCTCCTGGACCATTCTGGGTGCTGATCCGTGGATGGCCTCAAACATGGCGTATCTCTTTCCTATGTTCGCGCTCCCGGCAGTCCCGACGCCTCCCTGGAACTGGGCCGCCTCGTCTGTTATTATGTCACCGTAGAGGTTAGGCAGCACGAAAACCCTGAACTGTGTCCTCCTGGCGGGATCTATGAGCTTTGCGGCTATTATGTCCACGAACCAGTCATCCCACTGGACCTCAGGGTAGTCTTTTGCCACCCTCTCTGCCACTTTGAGGAACCTGCCATCCGTCTTTTTGACCACGTTGGCCTTTGTCACCACTGTGACCCTGTTTATGTTGTTCTTCTTCGCATATTCAAAGGCCATGCGTATGATTCTCTCCGCTCCCTGCTCTGTTATCACTTTGAAGTCCACGGACAGGTCCTCTGTAACGTCTATTCCTTTGCTGCCCAGGATGTATGCTCCCTCGGTGTTCTCTCTGAAAAACACCCAGTCAATTCCCTCGCTGGGCACTTTCACCGGGCGGACGTTGGCGAAGAGGTCCAGGTATCTCCTGAGGGCGACGTTTGCGCTCTCAATGTTGGGCCAGGGGTCTCCTTTTTTTGGCGTGGTGGTGGGACCTTTGAGCAGGACGTGGCATTTTTTTATCTGCTCAAGTACATCATCGGGCACAGCCTTTCCGACCTTCGCCCTGTTTTCTATTGTGAGCCCCTCTATGTCCCGCATTTCCACTTTTCCATTTTTCAGCTCCTCGCTCAGTACGAACTCCAGGACCCGTCTCGCTTCTCTGGCTATTATGGGCCCTATTCCGTCTCCCCCGGCAAACCCTATTATTATGGGCCGCAGGGTGGAGTAGTCTATCCAGTCCGGCTCGTTTTTGAGCCGCTCAACTCTCTCCAGCTGCTCTTCCAGGATCTTTCCGAAGTGCTCCTTTGCCCTTTCTATCGCCTCGCGGTCTATTCCCATCTTCTTACCTCCTTTATTTCTGGTTACACGTTGCCCGTTACTGGGTGATGTTTTTCACAACATCTATGATGCTCCCATCCCGGTATTCAACCATAGCGACCACTCTGTCGCCCCATTTTGGTTCTTTCTGACGTGTGATCCCTGCCATCCGGTATGCCATATCTCTGAGCTTTTCTATTGGCACGATGTTCAGTCCGCCGGTCCCGTTCTGTTTTATGGCGTCTATGAGGTCCTGGCGGCGGGGGTTTATTGCCACACCATACTCTGTTACTACCGCGTCAACGGTTTCTCCGGGGGTTGTCACCGTTGTCACCCTGTCCAAGACCATTGGCATGCGGCCCCGGAGCAGAGGTACTGTGATTATGGTGAGCTTCGCTCCCGCTGCCGTGTCCTGGTGGCCCCCTATCGGTTCAGCGAGTACTCCATTGCTGAACGTGACCGTGTTCACGTTGAAGTTCACGTCCACCTCTGTTGCTCCGAGGACGATAACGTCAAGGTGGTTGACCACGTTGCCTTTCATATAGATGTTTGCGTAGTGTGACGGGCTTATTATTTTGTGGTGCTTTGAGGCGGGGATGCTCTGGACAGCCGCCAGGTCAAAGGCCTGGCCGGTCAGCAGTTTTTTCACATGGCCGTTTTTCAGCAGGTCCACTATGAGGCCGGTTGTTCCGCCCATGGCAAACCCGGCGGTTATGTTTCTCTCTTTCAGAATCTCTCCCAGGTATTTGGTGTAAGCCAGGCTTATTCCCCCGGCTCCCGTCTGAAAGCCCATGCCCTCTCTTATATAGCCGCATATGTCTGTGAGTGTCACAGCGTCTCTCGCTATTTTCAGCCGGGTCGGGCTCCGGGTTATTTTTGTGGTCCCTGACACGATCTTTTCCGGGTCGCCTATGCGGTCCACAACGACCACGTAGTCAACGTATTCCTCTGTGATTTCCATGGGCGTTGCGGGGTACTCAACCAGGTTGTCGGTTATGGCCACGACCTGGTCGGCATAATGTGCGTCCACGGCGGAAAACTGTATGCACCCGCACGCGCTCGGCCCATAGACGCCGTTGCAGTTCCCCGCTGGATCGCATGTTGGTGCTCCTATGAAAGCCACGTCTATGTGGAAGTCGCCCATCATGACTGCCCGGACTCTTCCGCCGTGGCTCCTGATGTGAACTGGCTCTTTCAGCGGGGCCTTTTTTGATACGTACTCTCCCAGTTTTCCCCGCAGACTCCCCCCCTCTATGTGCGTTATGGTTCTGTCCTGTATGCACTTTATTATCATATCCGCCTGGCATGGAAAAGTGCTGGTCGGAGCCAGGGTGAGGTTTTTTATTCCCATTTTGCGGACGGTCTCAAGGACCATGTTCATTACCATGTCCCCGTCTCTAAAATGGTGGTGGAAGGATATTGTCATCCCGTCTCTCAGTCCCACGCGTTCTATGGCCTCTTTTATTGAGTGGAGAACCTTGTTTTTCATCTCTGGCGACGCTATTTTGCGAACAGCGGGGGATGCTTTTCTGGCGTCCGGTGGCGGCGGAACAAATGGTCCCTGGTATGGGCGGAATCTTTTTTCACCCCACTGAGTGGGAACCTTTCTGCCCACGGCGTTTTCAACCCAGACGATTTCGCTGTCAGTCACTATTACCACCCCCTGTGTTATCTGCGTCTGTGTTGCCGGGAGCCGGTTTTAGTAGGCCGGCCAGCTCTGCGATCATAAGCACCCTCTCCGCTTTTTCCTGTATCGGCTTGTCTATCATCTTCCGCCCCAGCGCGACCACACCGCTGCCCCGTTTTTTTGCCTCCTCAATGGCTTCTATGACCTTTTTTGCGTGCTCTATTTCCTCGGGGGTGGGGTTGAACGCTCTGTGGATGATTTCTATCTGGGCGGGGTGTATGGCCGCTTTTCCGTCAAAACCCATCTTCCTGGCAAAGACCGCGGCACGGTACAGCCCTTCTGTATCGTCCACGTCGCTGTGAACCGTGTCCAGGGCCTGGATGCCCGCGGCCTTGGCGCACATGACTATGCGGGAGCGGGCGTACAGCAGTTCTGTTCCCTCGGGCGTCCTTTCGCCTCCTATGTCCCGGGTGTAGTCCTCGCCGCCGAAGCTAAGTGCTTCCACCCTGTCGCTGGCCGTGGCTATTTCGTAGGCGTTCAGAACTCCCTTTGCGCTCTCAAGTATGGGTATTATACCTGTTTTTTTGACCCCGTGTTCCTCTTCCAGCCGTGACAGGTGTTTTTCCAGCTCTCTTATGTCCTCCGCACTCTCAGCTTTTGGGAGGTATATGACATCAACTTTTCCCGTTGGGATTACCATTTCCAGGTCCTTCAGTCCCCACGGTGTTGAGAGAGCGTTTATTCGGACGCCCACCTCGCTTCTCCCGAAGTCCAGGTCTTTGAGTGCCTCTGTTACCAGACACCTCGCATCCAGTTTGACTTCCGGCGCCACAGAGTCTTCAAGGTCCAGTGTGACGCCGTCGGCCCCGTAGATTCCGGCGGTGGCCAGCATGCGGGGGTTGTTGCCCGGGATATATATTCTGGACCTTCGGAGTTTGTATGCCATCAACTCTCCCTCCCCAGATATTTGAGTGCGGCGGCGCGTACCCTCGCTCTCACAGTGAAATCAAGCGCCCAGTTGTCCATCATTTCCACGACAGCGTCTGTTACTCCAAGTTCTTCCAGTATCTTTCTTGCCGAGGTCTCCATTTCTTCTCTGAAAAGGCTCTCTCCTTTGCCGTAAATCTCAAAGACCAGTCCGCTGCCTTTTTTTCCGGGGTGTATGCGGACTATTATGTCGTTTTTTCCGTCCGTCCCGGCAGTGCTCTCTTCCTGTGCATTTCCCTCGCTGTTTTGGCTCATCTCTCTCGCCTCTTTTTCCGGGCTGACTCGGATGGATTTTTGGTGGGTGGCCGGGCCGGATGTTGCTCAGGCATTTTTCTTGCCGATCCACGGGAGTTTTCCACCGGCCCGGAGGACTTCTATGTCTTTTTCGCTCAGGTTGTGGGTGAGGGGGATTTTTTCTCCGGTTCTCTTGTTGATCACAGATATCTCCCCTCTGAGGTCGCCCAGGGGTATCTCAAGCGGGTCTCCCTGTTCTATTTTGTCATAGTCGTCCGGGTTTTTGAACACCAGCGGGACGATTCCGAAGTTGACCAGGTTGGCCTGGTGTATCCTGGCAAAGCTTTTCGCTATGACCGCTTTCACCCCGAGGTATTTGGGTGCTATGGCGGCGTGTTCTCTGCTTGAGCCCTGTCCATAGTTTTCTCCGCCGACTATGAACCCCCCTCCCTTTTCTTTCGCCCGTCTGGGGAAGTCCGGGTCCACTCTCGTGAAGACGAATTCGCTTATCTTTGGTATGTTGCTTCTGAAAGGCAGGATCTTCGCTCCGGCGGGCATTATGTGGTCTGTGGTTATGTTGTCGCCTACTTTGAGCAGGACCTCTCCGTCCAGTTTTTCGGGGAGCGGTGGGAAGTCCGGCAGGGGTTTTATGTTCGGTCCCCGTATTATTTCCACTTTGCTTCCGTCTTCGGGTGGATAGACGAAGAGGCTGTCGTCAACGTGGAATCTCTTCGGATATTTCACTACCGGAGGGTCAAATCCCAGGTTGCGCGGGTCGGTGAGCACGCCTTTTATCGCCGTTGCCGCCGCCGTCTCCGGGCTGACGAGGTAAACCCCCGCATCTTCTGTTCCGCTTCTGCCTTTGAAGTTTCTGTTGAAGGTTCTCACGCTTATGCCCTTTGAGGGCGGGGCGAATCCCATCCCTATGCACGGCCCACAGGCGTTTTCAAGGATTCTGGCCCCCGCTTCTATTATGTCAGCCATAGCTCCAGCTTTGACCAGTTCGTACACCACCTGTCTGCTCCCCGGTGATATGGCCAGGCTGACATCGGGGTGGACTCTGTGGCCCTTCAGCACCGCTGCGACGACCATGAGGTCTCTGAAACTGCTGTTCGTACAGCTGCCTATTGCGACCTGGTGGACTTTCATCCCCTCTATCTCTCTCACCGGGACAACGTTTCCCGGGCTGTGTGGTTTGGCGACAAGTGGCTCAAGTTCGCTGAGATTTATTTCAATCACATCGGAGTATTCGGCGTCGGGGTCTGCTGTGAGTGGAACACACTGGTCTCCCCTCCCCTGGGATTCCATGTACTCTCTGGTGACTTCGTCGCTGGGGAATATGCTGGTTGTGGCACCTGTTTCTGCGCCCATGTTGGTTATGGTGGCTCTGGACGGGACGTCCAGGGTTTTAACTCCCGGGCCGAAGTATTCAAGTATCTTTCCAACGCCGCCTTTCACGTCTATTCTGCGGAGCACTTCAAGTATCACATCTTTTGCGCTCACCCAGGGCGGCAGTTTTCCTGTGAGTTTCACACCCACGATTTCGGGCATTTTAAGGTAGAAGGGCTCTCCTGCCATGGCCATGGCAACGTCCAGTCCGCCGGCCCCTATGGCAAGCATCCCTATGCCTCCACTGGTGGGCGTATGGCTGTCAGATCCCAGCAGAGTCCAGCCGGGTCTGGCAAATCTTTCCACGTTGAGCTGGTGGCATATGCCGTTTCCTGCCTTTGAGAGTATGATGCCGTATTTTTTTGCGACACTCTGGAGATAGAGATGGTCGTCAGGGTTTCTGAAATCGGTCTGGAGGGTGTTGTGGTCTATGTAGCTCACCGACAGTTTTGTCCTGACACGGGGCACTCCCATGGCTTCAAATTCAAGGTATGCCATGGTTCCCGTGGCGTCCTGTGTGAGCGTCTGGTCTATTTTTATTCCGATCTCTTCGCCGGGGACCATTTTTCCATCCACGAGGTGTTCGGCTATTATTTTCTCTGCAACGGTTTTTCCCATATGCATCACCGTGGCGAGCCACAGGGGAGGCGTATAAAAAGGTTGCTGATATTGCGGTTTTTGTTCCTCTATCTCTCCCCCTTTGCAGATTAAACGATAAATAATGAGCAGATGTTTTTCTCACAAAAACATAAGAATCGGAGAACTTCCTCCTTTTTTCCGATAAATAGGGAAAAAACTTTATTGAAGATTGGACTTATCTTCGGCAGAGTCGGGTGTTGAAGCGATGTCTAGGAGACACGGAATAGACGATTTTACAGACAACGAGAAAAGGGTTTTTCACGCCCTCCTTGCGAACCCGGATTACACAGACGGAAAGATAGGGAAAACGCTGGGACTGGCCCAGAGCACTGTGACCACCATAAAAAACCGTCTCCGGGAGATGGGAGTGTACCGGGATCTCTGGGTCCCCATGTTCAACTGGCTCGGGTGCGAGATGCTGGTTGCCATATACACAAACTTCAACCCAGTTATTTCGGTGGAGGAGAGGGCCAAAAAGACCACACGCACCATAGAGGTCTCGGACGAGATCTTTTTTTCAATAGGCGAGACACAGAAAGGGCTCTCACTGAGCGTTGCCAGACGCTACACTGACATAGGCCGCATAAACGATGCCAGGACAGAGACATTC
This sequence comes from uncultured Thermoplasmata archaeon, assembly GCA_964601625.1. Taxonomy (GTDB): domain Archaea; phylum Thermoplasmatota; class Thermoplasmata; order JAGHBH01; family JAGHBH01; genus CAZROC01. The sequence goes on from CAZROC010000004.1 coordinate 41,175, forward strand.
GCCGCCATGGATTTGCTTGAAAAAGATTATCCTCTTGAGATGGTCTTCCCCTTTGAACTCAGCACTGTGCACAGGTTTTTCAACTATGCGCCCCTATTTGAAAAAACATTTGGTGTGGGGGAGGGATGGGGAAAACACCGCGAAATAAACTTCCCGCCGCCTCCCGATGGTTTTAGCCTTGAGCCCACGGACAAAAAGATTCTCATGCAGATGATAAAAAAACCTCTTGCCACGGAAAGCGAGATTGCCAGAATCACCGGACTGTCACGGCACACTGTTAGTTCTCATCGCAAAAAACTCGTCTCGCTCGGAGTAATAAAAAAGCACCGGATACCGGATCTTCGTCTGCTGGGACAGGGTCTTTTTGTACTCCACCACATGAGGTTTAACCCGAAAAATCCGCCGGACATCGGTCTCCGGGGCGAGTTGAACGCCATCCTCAGTCCATACACCATTTTCATGGTGGCCAGGAAATTTGAGATGCTCTCAATTTGTGTCTACCCCGATTATGGAGAGTACAGAAAGGACAAGAACCACATGCTCAACTATTTACACAGGACAGACCACATAATAGAGGCCCCGGTTTCCAGGGTTTTTGTCATAGACAACAGCATAATAATGAAAGACATGGTTTTCGGCAATATGGTTGAGAAACTGTTATTTCCGGTATAATCAGGGGTCACCGGTCTGTGTGGGGAGGCGGGGCACGTTCTTTTCCTGTGTTTTCAATGGTGCTTCAACATTGATAAGGCCCGCCGCCCAGAGAGGCGTTGGTGCCGGAGAAAAATGAGTAGAGGAAAAAATGATGTAGCTGTTCAAAACCCGATTGACACCGCTAAGGGGTGTAGTTGTTGTTGGCAGGCACAGACATAAAGGTGATCAGCAGAGGTGGGGGCAGTTCAGACATAAGTGGAATCTAAAAAGCGATCCTCAACCTTATGCAACATATGTGCGCTCGTCTCACCATAAAAACACGCAAAACGCGAGCACACACTCATACTGGCTACCTCTATATCCTGCAAACTTTCTCAACGCTTAAAAGAGTCTTCGGCGAAATTTCAGAAAAGTTTAAATATAATTCTCTTTTTTATCAGAACTATGATAGACAGTATAAACAATGGGATTTACAGAGCGTTGAAAAAGATAATGCTTCACTGGGGTTTTACGCAAATTGAAGCAAGCGTATATTCCCTGCTCCTCTTGAAAAATGAGGAAATGTGTGCGAGAGAGATTGCAGAGAAAACCAGATATGCTTACAGTTCTGTGGTAAATGCTTTAAATAGGCTAAGAAGATTTCAGCTGGTTGAGAGAGAGAAGAGGGGAAAGTGTTATTTTTACACACCAGTTACCGACATTGTTGAGATAATACGCAATGAGAGAAAAGTGGTTAGAAACTATTTAATGGAGCTGAGGGACGCTCTAAAAGAAGGAGGGGAGAAATATTCCGAACTTCTAAGACGTGTGGAGGAGGGAATAGAATATCTTGGAAAAGTTGAGAAAGAGGTGGGGTAAATGAAAGAGAAGAACCTGAATGAGGCAGAGATAATAGATTATCTCCATAAGGTGATGGATAACAAATTTGTGAGTTTCATTCTGAAAGAGATGACAGAAGTGAAAAAGCTGGAGAGAGAATTTGCCATATATGCAGGAGTTATAAAACCAGAAGGAGTAAGGGAGAGAATGCATGCAAAAATAGTGGGGGAGGCAATTGAGAAGGGCGCTGAAAAGTTCGGTGCAAGTCCTGATGTAATTAAAGACATGCTTAAAGATCCTTATATGCAGAAGGGGTTTGCGGTTGTGGTAAGGAGCATAGCGGAATATGGAATCACGAAGCCTCAGAGATTGATCGCACCTTTTATGGTCGTGTGGGACTTTACAAAACAGTGCAATCTCAGGTGCAAGCACTGCTATGCAAATGCCACGCCACATCCCGCTCCAGATGAACTGAGCCTTGAGGAGAAATATGAAGTGGTAGATCAGCTGGACGAGGCAGGAGTGGCGGCTATTTCGTTTTCAGGTGGGGAACCACTCACAAATAAAGATTTTTTGAAGGTTGCAAAATACGCTGCCGAGAAAGGTTTTTATCTTAGCGTTGCCACCAATGGCACTCTTATTTCGGAAAAGACGGCCCAGAGACTCAGGGAGGCGGGCATAAGGTATGTTGAAATAAGCCTTGATGGACCCAATCCCGAAATTCACGACGAGTTCAGAGGCGTGAAGGGAGCGTTCAATGCCGCCATCAGGGGAATAAAAAATGCAAAAGCGGCGGGACTGGAAGTGGGCATAGCCACCACCGCAACCCATGAAAACCTGGATTCTATCCCCGCCATAATTCAGCTTGCAAGAGATTTGAAAGTGGACAGGCTCATAGTTTTTAACTTTATACCTACGGGAAGAGGAAAGGATATAGTTCTTGAAGACCTCACGCCTGTGGAGAGAGAAAACCTCATGAAATACCTTTACGGGGAATGGCAAAATGGAGATCTGCAGATTTTCTCCACCTGTCCTGCGTATGCAAGGATTTCCATAACCGCAATGGAGAAAGGAACGGGAGATAAAGTCTCGCCCACCCATTTTGCCGAGATGGAACTGCCGGCAGAATTTGGTGGTGCTGCAAAGGCATTGACGGAGTTCATAGGGGGATGCGGCGCTGGACGCATATATTGTTCAATAGAGCACAACGGGGATATACAGCCCTGCGTATTTATGCCAATTAAGGTGGGCAATGTTCTCAAGGACGGTTTTGTGAATGTGTGGAAGAACAGCGATGTTTTCAATGCATTGCGTGACAGGGATGCAAAGAATTATGCATGCCACTCATGTGCATTCAGATATGTTTGCGGAGGGTGCAGAGCCAGAGCTTATGCTTACTATGGGGACATCCTAGCTCCTGACCCGGGATGTGTAATGATGAAAGAAGAGTGGGAGAAAATATGTCAAGAACTTGCTTAAAGGGATCAAAATGAGAGTAGTGCTGACCTCTGACCCGAGTTTGACATCTACGTTCAGGGACATTCCCCTGCTTGATTTTTTACCATGCGCACCAGTTGAAACCGTGCCAAAGTTCATATACAAACTTCTGGACACACAACTACCGGATAAGGATGGTATTTTAATTCAGGCGCCATATGCAATAAGAAAGGTGGAGGCAGCACTCCTCAGGCAGGGTTTTAAGAGAGAGGAGGTTGTTGTTGCCCATCCAAAAAAGATTGAGAAATTCATAGATGAGAGAACTACGATAGTTGGGGTAAATACCATGGACCCTTACGGTTTAGGGCCGGTAACTTTGATGTTTACCGAAGGAGGGAGGAAAACCTCCTATTCCAAATATCTTTTTACATCTTTTATAAAGAGATTGAAGGATTTTAGGGCTAAAAAAGGATATAAATTTAAGATTGTTGTTGGGAGCCAGGCGGGATGGCAGTTTGAACTGAAACAGGACTTAACTGAAAAATTAGGTATAGACCACGTGATATGGGGGGAAACCGAGCACGTGATAGGAGATATTTTCAGGAATATAGAGAGTGGGGGGGCGGACAGGTTTATAAAGACCAAGACCTGGCCAAAGATTGAGGACATCCCCGAAGTTGTAAACCCTACATTTAAGGGGATGGTGGAGGTTATGCGTGGTTGCGGAAGGGGGTGTAAATTTTGCAGTCCCAATCTGAGAACGGCAAGATTTTATCCAGCAGAAAAGATATTGAGAGAGATAGATGTGAATTTAAGTGTGGGGCAGAGGACAGCATGGCTACACAGCGAAGACATATTCAATTATATGGTGGAAGACAGGAAGAATTTTTATCCAAATGAGGATGCAGTAATTGGTCTATTTGAAAAGGTCCTGAGTAAAGTTGATTTTGCGAATCCTACCCATGGCACTGTTGCTGGTGCCCTGGCAGCACCAAGAATATTAAAGAGAGTTGGCGAGATGAATCATGCAAACTTGAATAAATGGGTTGGCATACAGGTTGGATTTGAAACTGCATCGCCTGAATTGATAAAAAGGATTGCCAACAACAAAATGAAACCGTTTAGCGCCGAAGAATGGCCGTGGGTCCTGCTGAACGGAACGTATGCATTCAATAAGTTCTACTGGTTCCCGGCGTATACAACAATAGTTGGCTTGCCCTGGGAAACCGATGAAGATGGGATAGATACAGCAAGGCTTATTATCACGATGGAGAAAAAACTGCATGAAAAACTCGGTGAGAAGGCACATTTCACTGTTACACCATTGGGCTTCGTACCTATGAGTGGTTTAAAAGAGAAGGAATTCTTTGACATTGATCAACATCTTACAAAAGGAAGAATTCTTCATATTTACCATGCATGGAGACATCTCGCATGGGAAGTAGATCATGGTCTAAAGAGAGTGACCAAAGGGAACCCAAACTTTTTGATTTTTGCGCCACTTGCAAAGATGGGGGCAAAACTGGTTGTGCGCAGCATAAGAAAATGGGCCATCAGAAAAGGTGTGGACGTTGATAAGCCGCTTGAGCCTATGGATATAAAAATAGAGGAAATAGAGGAAAAGTGATGTGAAAATCCTGCTGCTCTCTCCTCCAACAATAATCTTCTTATCAAAGAGATACAAGTATAACGTTGATTTTAAACTACTTCCAATTTACTATTTTGTTTATGTCCCACTACGGACAAATGATCAGTATGTTGCTATTGCAAAAGTTTTGATTTACCGAATCATAGGAAAAGAATTGAACGTCAAAAATTGGGTCGTTTGAAAGGTGTAAAATTGTTTTTCAATGATGTTTACCTGAGAATATAGCCACCACATCTTTTCCCAAAACATACACTTTGTATGCACCCAATAATTTCATATATTCCATCAACCCGTCAGCAGTATACTGCCATTTCCATCGACTTTCAAATGTATTTATTCCATCTGCATCACCTAAAAAAGAATCCCATATTTTTATGATTTTTTGAGGTATGCGAACATTAAAGGAGATTATAGGCTCCATAACGATTACCTCATCGAAGGCTTTTCTCATCTTATCTATAATTTCTCTCTCCCTAGGGGTTATATGATGCAGTATATCTACTGCCACACCAACATCCGCTGCGGGAAATTCTTCTTCGAAGATATCGCCAACTATACAGTTATATCCCTTCTTTCTAGCATATAACACGAATTTCTGATTCAAATCCATTCCAGCATATCTATCTTTTCCAACATATTCACCCAGTAATGCAGGTCCGCATCCAACATCAAAAACTCTTCGGTTATTCACAATACTTGCAATTTCTCGATATCTTCGATCCAAATACTTCCCATGAATAGTTTGAAGCATCAAAATATAGAGTTTTGGACTACGATACATAAGACTTCTCATAAACCCTCATCACCTTTTTTGCTACTACTCTCCAGTCATATTTCTCTCTCACACTTTTCAAAGATCTTCTTACAATTTTTTTCTGTAAATCCACATCATTTATTAGAGAGAGCATCGCATCCACCAGTGCAGATGGGTTGGATGGCGGTACTAAAATTCCATTACCTCCGGCAAGGATTTCTTCTATGCCACCCACCTTTGTGCCAATCACTGGAGTACCTGATGCCATAGCTTCCAGGATAACTATGCCAAAGGATTCTCCAAATGCCGACGGCAAAACAAATACATCTGCAGATGAAAAAAGAGGATTTAGAAGATTATCCGGAACATAACCTAAAAACTCCACATTTTCATCAATCCCGAGTGTCTTTGCAAAAGAAGATAGAACCGGTTTTAATTTCCCTTTTCCGGCAATCCTCAACTTTGCTTCTGGAATTTCCCTGAGGGCATCTTTAAATGCTAAAAGGAGGTTAAAGAGACCTTTCTTGCTCACCAGTCTGCCAACATACAGGAAAGATGGCTCATCGCCAAAACCCATTATCTTTCTTGCTTCCTCCTTATTCATCTTCCTGAATTTATGCGTGTCCACACCGTTGGGTATGACCCTAACAGGCACATCCGTGAAATGGGAAATGAACTTTTTTGCCGCCACACTCACTGCTATTATCTCATCTGCATTTGAGAGCACCATACGATATACTGGGTAACCGTAGCTAATAGTTTTCCATAGATATTCGTAATCCGGCATGAATGATACTGTATGGGTTGTGAGAATAGATCTTATACCTAAATCCTTCGCTATGGAAAGGGCACTGAGAGGCATTCTTGCAAATGCATGATGTGCATGAACAACATCAAAATCTCCCTTTTTTATGATTTCTCTCATTTCCTTAGAGGTCCATGGAGATGTGTTGAGTCTAAAAAAGGGGTCTTTGGGTCCTTTAATCACATGTACGGGAACCTCTACAGGCACCTCTTCGCGATTCCAGCAACCTGTTATTATTTCTACCTCGATATTATATCTCATCAAGAATTCGGTAAGATACTTTATGTGGAATGCTACGCCGCCGCTTTTTGCGTCAAGCCATTCAGTGACCATTGCAACTTTCATACAAATCCCATGGGTATGTGAGCTAAAATAAAATATTTCCTATCACTGGAATGTTTTATATTCACACACATCTATGTACAACTAAACCGAGCAAAGGGACAGTTTAAATAGATGAATACTATGGTGTGTGCTGTGTCTCAGAATTTCAAAAATCCTTACATTCAGGCTATATTTAATCTTGTTATACCTATTATTTTTAGTTTGCCATTGATAGTTCTTATTATATCCTCATCTAATTTTCCAGCATACCTTGCCACAATAACAACCTTCTTTTTTGCATATGGCACCGGAGAAATATCCTCCATAGTTGCTGGGGTCGCTCTTGGCCTCAATCCCTTCATTCCCGCGCTTATTGTGACATATATAGAATCAGATATATCTCTTTTTATCACACTTAATTTTGATTATTTGATAAAAATACCCGGAGTAGGAAAATACATCGCTGCGTATGAGAAAAAGGCAGAGGAGATAATAAAAAAGAGGAAAGGTTTTAGAAATATTGGTTTTTTCTTCATTTTCATAATGATGTTCATTCCATTGCATGGCACAGGTGCGATAAGTATGACTCTTGCAGGAAGAATTCTGGCCCTCGGAGAAAAAGCAACATGGCTAGCCGTTACTTTGGGGAGTCTTGCCAGATCTCTATTAATCGCGTTACTGATATATGTGGGTATAATTTACATTTAATCATTTATGATTCCCCGAATCACCCTTTTCTTTCCAGATTAAATCCATAGCCACAAGATAAGTACAGATGCAAGACCTGTCATATAGATGCCATCAAATACCCCAGCCCCGCCTATGCTTGCCATCGGTGCCCCAAGCTCAGGTATCTTTTTCCAGTTTAATAGGTCTGCGCCAACAAGCGTGCCAAGTGTACCCGCTACATAAGCAATGATGAACGGATTCGTCTTCACATATACGGGATAGAGGATAGCGGCTACAATAGCGGATATCAAAGGAGGGATGAATGAGGGTATGGCTATACCCAGCCCTTTGACAGGCTTTGCAAATACATGTACGGCTAACGTTACTACGATAAAAGCCACTATAATTTTCACATAAGAGATGAGAGGATTGTTTTCATGAGCAGGAACTAAAAAAAATAAAAGGTAGAGGGAAAAGAAAAGGGGAATTAAGGCACCGCCCACATTTATGGCTATCACCATCTTTCCAGGGCAGTATCTGATCTCAGGTATGCGCCATTTCACTCCAAAGAAGTATGCCTCTTTGAGATATATTATTGGCTGAATGGTCCCAACTTCTTTAATTCGGATATTCACACAGCTCCCAAAAAGGGAGAGTAGAAAAACTAGAAAGACGAGGCATGGTGGTACTCCCAGAGCATGACCAAAGATTATTCCGGTGATGATTAAATAAGGTAGAGGAAATAGGGATATAAACAGGAGAAAGATAAGATAGAACAGCGACATTGGCTGAAATATTAATATTTTGTTCTCTCCGTAGATGCTCATATCGTAACCTCATTCTTATTTCTTCTTATTTCTTCAAAGGGAATTGAAGAGGCGATATATATTGTCTTCTGTCGCTTATCCAGAATTCTTAGAAATTTCTGGTTTTTTTTGTAATATATCAGTATATAATATAGAACCAAGTGTGTTATGATCTCATATTCCTCGCTGGGTGATGTAAATGGGAGGGGGAGGAGTTAAAGAAAAGGTCAAAATTGCTGTAGGCAAGGAGATGGTGAAGAAGGTCAGTGAACTTTTAAAAGAGTTTAAAGATCTGAAAAAGCGTGAGGTGAACTCAGGAAAGATTGCGTAAAAATTAGTGGGGCAAAATTGAGTGCGAAGTGACTTTTAACAAACTCACACTGGACGACTCGATAAAGATTAGGATAGTGTCCCCATAAAGTGTCCCGAAAAAATTTCGAAAATTTTCTTGATGCTTAAAACTTCATTTTTCTGCTCTATTGCGATAAAAATTGCAGATAGCAAAATAGAGATCCCTCGTGACAGGATAGCTGTGGATACTACTGAAAATACTTGATGAAGCCGGGAGATGCTCAGATCCAAGAAAACATTGATATTGGAGTATAGGAGTGTGGACGTTGATAAGCCGCTTGAACCGATAGACGTAAGAATAGAAGAGATAGAAGTGAAGTGATATCTGATGGTTTGCTCATTTACGGGATGAGCAGGGATACCTCGTTTGAGTCCGAATAGAGATTTTCCGTGTCATAAACCCTTATCTTGAAATAATAGGTGTGTCCGCTGACCAGCCCCCTGACGGTGTACTGGGTTGTTGAGTTGTCGTATATTGTTGTTACCAGTGTTTCGTTTGAGGGTTTAAACCCCGGGGTCTCTGACACGTGCACTTCGTAAAAGGCGAAGTCTGGGTCTTTGTTTTCCGTCCAGTCCAGGAGCGCCCCGTCCGGGATCACATAGATGGGTTCGTGCAAAATAACAGGCGTGGGGGGTACGCCGGGGATCCCGCTGCCACCCCCGTTTTTGTCCCCCACCGGTTCCTCAAAGGAGTACGGCACGGTTATGTGGGTGTATGTGAACAGGCCGAACACCTTTGCAGGTATGGTTATCTTCCCTTTGATCAGGAGAGTGGCGTTTTCTTCAAAGAACAGTGTCTGGACAGCGGCGGGCATGTCTTTTATGTTGAATGAGAAGTGAAAAGAGTAGTTGTGTGTTCCGGGCTGTACTGAGAAAAACGCTTTTTCTCCCTCGCCCACGTAGTTGTCCTCCAGATATGCGGTGTATGTAATCCGGTCAACGTCTATTGCGGTGGAGGTCGGGTTTTTGAGTGTGAGGACAAAAGTGACCCTGTAGTTCCCCCCGCCCTCCGGGGTAACACTCTCAACCTTCTTGTCTTCTACTGACAGGAGGCCGGCGACGTGGTAGGCCCAGACAAGATATGTTACTATGCCAACAACTATGAAAAAGGTGATGAACATTTTCAGTCGCATGAATCTTTTCACGCGACGCAACGTCTTTATTTCCCCATAAGAAATGTTTTGCTGTTTGGAGGAATCTGTGCTACCACTCTCCGGGTTCAAATCGCTCACCCTATTACGAATATGCAAAATCCCATATTTAGGTGTTTATGCAAGCCGCGGGGGGTCAAAGACGCCGATATGTTATATCAGCCATCAGATCGGCTCAAACCTGTCCTTGAGCCGCTCAAGTACACCTGGCAGTGTCGTGTACTCCATGTCTGCCAGGGGCAGGCGGTGTGGCTCAAAAGGACCGTGGCGGCGCATGTAATCTGCTATCTCCTGCGCCTTTGTCCGTGTCATGTCAAAGGCGGGGTCGTCAAAGAGGTCAACAGGCTCTCCGAGAAGCGAAGAGTGGACCTGAAACCCGAGGGCCACAACGCGTGGTGGGCCATCAAACCGGGTGCATTTCGCCTGGCGCATTGCGACGGGCATGAGCGGGCCGTTGTGGCTGCCTCTCATCCACCCGCTCACCAGGTGGGGGAACGAGAAAGGCTCAAGGACTTCTCCCAGGGCTGGCAGCCCGCTCTGGGCTCTGACCAGGGCCACGGGGTCGTCTTTTCCCACATATTTGCCGGCTATCTGGTAGAGTTTGTCCGTGGATACCACGGCCACCGGCTCATCCGGGGGAAGTTTTCCACCCTCTTTGGGGAAAACGTGTTTTATCACATATCTCTCCTTTGCGCCTATGAGGGCGAGGATGTCGTACATCTCCTCCGGCGAGCGGAGAAGGACTTTTTTGTTTTCCATTATGTCCCATATCTCAAACACGAATCCAGCGTGAGCGGCGGGGTCTATTACCAGGCCGGCGGTGTTGAAGGGGTCTGCGAACATTCTGAAAATGGGCAGGTTGAACGCTCCCGGCTCTGTTTTGTCCATCATGAATGCCACGAGGGGCTCAGATTTTCTCTCCGTGAACTCCATCTCAGCGGACCCCGGTCCGAGTCCTTTCACGTTGCCGCTGAATGCGTCTGAGAGCAGGTCCTGTCCGGCGCCATAAAGTTTGAGCTCTCTCGCCTTCTCAGCACCCTTCTGGAAGGTGTCCCATGCCAGCTTGTGCACTTCTTCGTCTCCTACACCTCTGTTGTGGGACATTATGAGTTCAAGGTCGTCTCCGACGTGGGCCACGTAGAAGCTTTTTATTATCCCTGTCTCCACGGCGCGGCTGAGCTCTTCTTTTGCCACTTTTATGAGTTCAGGGTGCATGCTGGCGTGTCCGGGCCACCCGCCTATGTCGGCTTTTATGAGCGAAATCGTCGTTTTCATCTTCACCACCATCCACTTCATCCAATTCGTGTTTCTAGAGGTTTCAGGTGTTGGAATGTTGGGCGGTATTTAAAACTTACCCGTGGTCCTGGCGTTGTCCACGGGCCCACGGGCTTTGCCTGCCTGTGTACGTGCTTTGGGACGTGGGGAGTTCTCTGTGGTGAAGGGCTTCTTTTTTGCTGGCCTTTTGAAGGGCAAAAAATCTCGCCTGTTTTGAGAGCGTAAATGGATCTGGATGTCACACACATCTATAACACATATCTATAATGGGAAACTTTATGGGAAACCTATTTATACAAGTAAGAAATACATCGCTGGTGTTCTGATAGGGCATTTGTGAAAGGACGGTACCGCTAAAAGGTTGTTGGAATGGTGAAATGTATGTCCGTGGAAGATAAGGCGATGAAAACAGGGACCACGACGGTTGGAATCGTTTGCAAGGATGGTGTTGTGCTCGCGACAGAGCGCAGGGCAACCATGGGGACCATGATAGCCCACAAAAACACAAAAAAATTGTTCAGGATAGACCGCCATCTGGGGCTCACCGTGGCCGGTCTGGTCGGAGACGCACAGCTGCTCGCCCGTTATCTCACCGCAGAGGTGGAGCTTTACAGGATGAAAAACAACAGGCCCATCAGCGTGCGCGGGGCCGCGAACATGTTATCAAACATTCTGAGCAGTCAGAGATATTTCCCTTACTGGGTCCAGCTCCTGATAGGGGGTGTTGACTCGGAGGGACCGCACGTTTATGCCCTTGATCCCGCGGGTGGAGCGATACCTGACAAATATGTTTCAACGGGATCTGGTTCTCCCTTTGTTTATGGGATACTTGAGAACTATTACAAAGATGACATAAGCGTTTCTGAGGCCGTTGATCTGGCTGTGAGGGCCATATCCATGTCCATGAGGCGGGACTCAGCTTCGGGCGACGGTATCAACGTTGCGACGATTACACAGAAAGAGGGTTTCAAGGAACTATCTGAAAAAGACGTGGAAAAGCGGCTCAGCAAGATGGGGCTTTTGCCGGAAAAGTGAACTTGAGACATGTAGAGCAGACGTGAACAGATATCTGGGATGTGTGGGAGAGTCATTGGTTGAGATGGGTTCTTTTGGAACCCCGTCTCACCAAGATAGATGGTTCATGTGATATGTGAACATATAAAAATATAGTGAATAAAAATATAAAACAGGAAATAACCAAAATAGAAAAAGAAAAAACAAAAAAAGGGGATATAAAATGAGCGCGGAACAGGTTCTGAAACGTGCAAAGGAACTGCTGATGGAAATAGCGCCGCCCCACGTGGATGTCAGTGAGATAGAGCTAGAGGGCGCTATGGTGGTGATTTACACCAAGACCCTAGACGCTTTCGCAGAGGACGACACGATAGTGAAACGTCTGGCCCAGTCGCTTAAGAAGAGGGTCTCTGTGCGCCCGGACCCCTCCCTTCTAACCCCTGTGGATGAGGCAGAAAAGACCATAAGAGACCTCATACCCGAGGAGGCGGAAATAACGGGCATTTACTTTGATTCTGATTCTGGCGAAGTCACCATAGAGGCAATATCTCCGGCTGACGCCGCCGGAGAGAACATGCAGATTCTGAACGAGATAAAGAAGCAGACGGGGTGGGCTCCCAGGGTTGTTCGGTCCCCGCCGATTCCATCCAAGACACTGGCCGAGATAAGGGAGTATCTGCGTGTTGTTAGTGAGGAGAGAAAAGAGTTCCTGAGGCGTGTTGGGAGACGAATAAACCGTGACATACCCGAGGGAGAAAACTGGGTGCGCGTGACCGCCCTCGGGGGATACAGACAGGTGGGGCGCAGCTGTTCTCTGCTCTCAACCAGGCACAGCAAGGTTTTGATAGACGTGGGCCTGGATCCGTCTTCGCCCCACTCATATCCGTATCTAAACGCCCCAGAGGTCATGCCACTTGATTCCATTGACGCCGTGGTCGTGACCCACGCCCACCTGGACCACAGCGGTCTGGTTCCTGTTTTGTACAAATATGGCTATGATGGCCCTGTCTATTGCACTCCGCCCACCCGGGATTTGATGGTCATGCTACAGCTGGACAACATAAAAATAGGCTTCGGAGAGGGGAGCAAGACCCCCTACGAGTCCACGCATGTCAGGGAGGTGGTGAAGCACTGCATAACCCTGCGTTATGGTGAGACGACGGACATAGCGCCGGACATAAAGCTGACCTTCCAGAACGCCGGCCACATCCTCGGATCCAGCGTGGCCCACTTCCACATAGGGGAGGGCCTCTACAACGTCGCTTTCACAGGCGACATAAAGTTTGAGAAGACCTGGCTATTCAACCCCGCCGTTAACAGGTTTCCGCGCCTTGAGACTCTGGTCATAGAAGCAACCTATGGAGGTCACAAAGATATCCAGCCCAGCCGTTCCGAGGCGGCGCAGCAACTTGAGGACATTCTGAAGCGCACCATAGAGCGGGGTGGGAAGGTTCTCATACCCGTCTACGCAGTGGGGCGCAGCCAGGAGGTGATGCTGGTCATAGAGGACCTCATTTCCACCGGTGTGATCCCCCGTGTCCCGGTCTATCTTGATGGGATGATATGGGAAGCAACAGCGTTACACACGGCATACCCGGAGTACCTGAACAGCGCTCTCCGCACCAAGATATTCCAGAAAAAGGACAACCCGTTCCTGTCAGATGTTTTCCAGAGGGTTGACAGCATGGAGATGCGTGAGGACATCCTCAACGACCCGTCTCCGTGCATAGTCCTCGCCACCAGTGGGATGATGAACGGCGGCCCGGTCATGACATATTTCAGGTCCTGGGCCGCTGACGAAAACAACACCCTGGTTTTTGTCGGCTACCAGGCCGAGGGCACCCTGGGGCGGAGGATTCAGAAGGGAGCTGATTCGGTCACTTTCATAGAGAACGGGAGGCAGATACAGATAAACATCCGCTTGAACGTTGAGACGTGCGACGGGTTCAGCGGTCACAGCGACAGGCGCCAGCTGATGGCATATGTGGGCCAGATGGACCCCAAACCCGAGAAGATACTGGTGTGCCACGGCGAGGAGAGCAAGTGCATAGACCTCGCCAGCAGTTTTTACAAGCGGTATGGAATGGAAACCCGTGCCCCCCTGAACCTTGAGACCGTGCGACTGAAATAGCCCGATCAGAACATCAGATGTCAAAGAGCACGGTTATCCGCCCGTCCTCGGACACGTCAAGCATGTGGTATGTCACCGCTTTTATCTCAAAGGCTATGGCGTGTCTGTCCCGGCTGAACTTTTCACCCCTGAGAATGGCTATCAGAGACCATTTTTTCTCCCCCCCGCCCATCACACCTTTTCCTCTCACATCTTTTTTTTCTACTCTCACATCGGCACTGGAGACAACGAAACCCTCTGTGTCAAAGAGAAACAGGAGCTCTGATAAGAAATCAACGAGGAGAGCCCCTGGATCAGACGCCTCAAGGTGTATCTCCCTCTCCTCCCCACTCCCCAGTTCGCCGTCTATCATGATTCGGAACATCGCCTCTGCTGCTGTCGCAAAGGCCCTGGACAGATTTTTTTCTTCAACCACGAGCCCTATGTCAGCGGTGTGGTCCAGAATACGCCACGCCATGTGTGTGAGATACTCTGCCCGGTATTTCAGGGTTTCCGTGCAGCGTTTCCCGCTACTTTTCCTTCATTTTTTCGTCCCCGTGAATATGTGTGACCTCCACGAGGCGCTGGTTTATAAAATCCCTTATGGCGTCCTCAACTTTCCCGGAGGCGCCCACCCACACAGCCATCATGGACTGCCAGGCGTTTTCAACAACGCCCAGTTCTACGTCGGCAGGGGATAGGTCCGTTAAAAGAACGTGCTGGACGCCGTATGCCATCAGAAAAGAGGGAAGGGTTTCTCCGGGTGTGGGGTTGGTTATGACAAAAACGCTTTTTTTCTCTCCATTTATGTCAAATATTGTATATACGGGGGCGCTGGAAAAACTCTTTTCTACGGTGGCCAGAAAACCCCCCGGTTGTTTTGACGGCACGGCCACACGCATAATACCACCCTCTCACCCTTCCCCAAAATATTCGGCTATGACCTTTTTCTCCGCGCGCTGCAGTATCTCAGCCACGGTGGAGGGAGAAACGCCCAGCCGGTTTGCGAGGTCTTTTATTGTGACCTTTTTCGGGTAGTCGTAGTAACCGTTTCGGAAGGCCATTTTCAGCACCTCTTCCTGTCTGGCTGTCATGCGGTTTTTTCTTGAGAGCCGGGTCATCTTTTTGAGCTCAACCTCGCATCCCTCTTTTTTAAGCCGTGAGATCACGTCTGCCGCAGACCCCGTTCTGTCGCTGAGCAGGGACCAGAGTACCCACCCGTCGTCCAGCATTTTTGCCTCGGACAGGAAACAGTCAGAGCCGGTGAGCGCCTTGCATGCCACGCATTTCTGGGTGGAAACGTATCCCATTACAACGCCGTCTTCAAGCTTTGAAAGTTCTATGCGGCATATGTTGGGGTTTTTCTCTATCTCTCTCAGTACAGCTTCCACGTCCACGTCCCCGGTGAGTTCAAAAAGGCTCTTTCCCCCCTCCTGTCCGTGGGGCATACAGTCAAGGACCCGCAGCTCTTCTCTGGCCTCGGGTGGAAGTGAGTGGACCCAGTGGTCAGGTATCTTTATTTTCAAAACCACCTGATACATACGGGATTGTATCTCTTTGTCCCATATAACGGTAACGGCTAAAATATTATACACCTTTGCCCTTTGTACCTCTATGGGCGTTCTGAGAGAATATCTGAAGCTGATGCGTTTCCAGGCGACAGGGGCGGTGTGGATAGTCCTGGTGGTGGGAGCGCTGGCCGAGGGAGGCCAGAGCGTTTCATGGCTTCATCTTCTCAAACTCTTTTTTGTGGCGGCTTTCACATATGTTCTGGCCATAGTCATGAACGAGTACTATGACGTGGAATTTGACAGGGCCTCGAACGCTCTGAGCACAAAGCCCCTGGTGGCAGGAACCGTGCCTATCAGACACGCTGTTTACATCTGCTGGATTTCTTTTTTGGCCGCCTCTTTTCTGGTCTGGTTTTTCTGGGGGCTGATCCCACTGGTCTGGTTCCTCCTGTCTGTGGTGGTGGGTGCCCAGTATAACATCTGGGGGAAAAAACACTACTGGATGGACCTGTTCGTGGCTGTTTGGGCCGCCATGTACTGCGTCCTGGGCGCTCTGACTGTTCACCCGCAGCGCATGCCGTGGGCGCTCTCGCCGCTCGTGTACATTTTTGGGGCCATGTGGTTTTTCCGCCTGGTGGTGGGAAACAGCGTGGAGGGGGGTCTCAAGGACCTGGAACACGACCTCAGGGCGGGGGCCAAGACCCTGCCCCGGTGGTTCGGAGTGCACCTGGACGGTGACAGGATTGTTTACACGCCGGGTTGGTGGGCTTTTGAACTCGGGCTTGAGGCGGGCTTCGTTCTGTCCATAGCCATCCCCATCTTCCTGGGCGTGCTCCAGTATTCAACGCTCCAGATGGTTCTCATAGCAGTTTTTCTGGCCGGGATGGCTTTTACGCTGGCGCACATCTCGCCCAGACGGTTTGACAGGGAGGACATTAAAAAGCACACCTTTTTGCACGAAGCGCTGGGTTTTGGCATAATGGGCATCATGCTTGTTGACGCTGCCGGGTGGGAGCGCGCGGTAGTTATACTGGTGGTTCCCCTGCTCTGGTTTGCGATCTGGACCAGGGCGATTTATGGGAAGTCGTTGCCCACCATATAGCCGCCTCAGGCGTGTGGGTTTTTCTGTTTGCTCACAGTCCCACCCGCATGGGCTTCCCGTATATTATCGTGGTCGCTCCCGCAAACCACAGGAGCGGGAGGACGAAGAGGAAGATGCTCCCCGGGATTCCGACCACCATGACCGCCATGAAAGCGAAGGCCAGCCACGTCAGGAATATGTCTGCTACTATATAGTTGGTCCACCACTCTCTGTCGTGTTTTCCGAGGGCGCGCAAGACCACCCATATCTGTGTTGGGAGCACGAAGAAGAGAAATATGATCGTGTACAGGTCCAGTCCCATGAAAACGTTTTTTGTGGCGAGGAGGGGTATGTTGCCTGGGGAGATGAAGTATTTGAATATGATGGGGAGGGCGTACGCCAGGAGCAGGGAGGCTTTTATGGCGAGCGCGTAGATTATGTGGGGGCTTGTTATTGTTAGTGTCTGATCGTGCTCGTATCCCCATGCCACGGCCCTCGTCGGGACGTTGAGGTTTCGGTCTGTGGGTGCGTCTTTCATGGCGTTTCCCCAGTTGATGTAGACGGCGAACATGAATATCATCACCGCCACAGCTATGGTGTTTATCGTTATGGATGGGAAAAAATCGGGGTTTACCGCCGCCGCCCCGAAGAGGGCCCAGAAGAAAAACGTGAACCCCAGGGCGAACTCAAACATCATGGGAGTGTATTTTCCCTTTGCGTCGTAGTAGCCGGCGGCTATGTATGAAAAGGACCACATCAGTATGGCCCATCGGTGGGGAAAGAATATTGCCACGCCTATGAGCCCCGCGAATATGGTGAGGAGGACGAAAGCCACCGCCTGGTGCATGGTTATGGCACCGCTTACCAGGGGTTTGTCTTTGAGCTCTGGCACCAGAGAGTCCAGACGGTAGTCGCTTATCTCGTTGTATGCGCCTCCGAAGGCGTGGAACCAGAAGCCGAGGTACATGAAAGCCAGAAACTCAGCGGGTGTGAGAACGTGGCCGGTGGAGTACGCGCCTATTATGGCTATTCCAGCGGTGAGCATGGCGGACATTATCCTGCCAAGCTGGAGGTACCGTCTTATTCTCTCTTTCAAGGCCATCCCTTTTCCTCCTCCTGCGAGATGATGAAGAAGGCTTTTAAATAGTTATTTGATGGTCTGGCCGATTAAAATGGCTGATGCAGGTGCAGGTGACAGGGAACACGGTTTACACGGTTTGCGTCTGGCAGAGGGCGTCCTGGAGTCCCTTCGTGTCTTTTACCCGGTTTTTGTCGTTCTTTTCCGTGACAGAGAAGAATATGATGCCATGCGCCCCGGTTCACATGCAGCGTGGGAAAAGGTTGTTGGCGCTCCCTCTCTCACGAGTGTGTCAGGTCTGATAAAACTGGCGGGAGAAAAAACCCTTCTGGAGGAAAAACCTGTCACATTTTTTGTCCGTGGTTCTTTTCGCAGGGTGGGCCAGCCGGTTTTGGGCGATGTGCGCTCTGAGTGCAATTTCAACAACAGGGCCGGTGCCGTCCTGAAAGAGGTCGGCGGGTACATGTCCGGGTGTTTTTTTGATGGCTGTTTCAGGGGAATAGCAGTTTCCACGGACCCTGTTTTCCTGGGGAGGGCTCTATCGGACGGAGACCTGACAGAGCGTGGCCTGTTGTTTTTGACGTTTGACACACTTTCAGTTTCCCGTGTCATTTCCGGGGGCCATGGATTGGGTCCCTCTGAGGGTGTCCTAGAGGTTCTGGTCCGCTGTCTGTTGGATGAGGGTCACACGGTGGAAGAACTCACCGGCGTCTTCTCCGGCACCCCGATTGCCCATGGCAGCTTCTGCGGCCCAATTGGTTTTGTGGGAGATCTGTACTGTGGCATGGTAAATGTGAAATGGCTGTGGAAAGACAGAGAGAGCCGTCCCCCTTTTTTGTCAGAGAAAGACGTGGCTTTTGTCAAAGAGTGCGTTGAAGGTATTGGGGGGAGTGGGGGTGTAAATGACTGGAGATATCCCGTGGGGGGCAGAGTGCTGGACTATTTCAGAAACAGAAAGATATTCTTCTCTCCAATCTGTTCCGGTGCCAGAAAATATGGACTCCAGAAAAGAGAGGGCGTGTTTGTCACCGAGCCCTATGCCGAGACAACGGGGGTTGTTTTCGTTCCGCTGAAGCATCTGGAGTGGTTTTTCAAGTGTCTGGGCAGCAGCGACGTCACATCTCCCGGGTGACCATGTAATCAACGAGCTTTTCCAGTATTTCTCTGTCAGGGGACGGTGGCAGGCATCCCAGAAGTTCCCGGCTTTTTTTGGCGTACCACAGGGCTTTTTTTCTGGCGAAATCTATGGCCCCTCCCTCACGCAGCGCATTTATTGCGTCTCTGAGTTCTTCTTTTGTGGCGTTGCTGTTTCCAAAGGCTCTCAGGAATCTTTCTCTGTGGTCTCCGCTGAGGTTGTTGAGAGCCCAGACCGCCACGAGGGTTCTTTTGCCGTTTTTGATGTCGCTGCCAACGGGTTTTCCGAGTTTTGTCTCGTCTGCTTCCAGGTCCAGGAGGTCGTCCCATATCTGGAAGCCGATTCCCAGGAGCCGCCCGTATTCGGCCATTTTTTCCACAACATCTCTCTCTGCCCCGCCTATGAGGGCTCCGCCCTTGGCGGCCATCCGGAACATGAGGGCGGTTTTTTTCTCAACCATCACCAGGTACTCTTCTTCTGTGACATTTTTTTTCTGTTCAAACTCCATGTCCATCTGCTGTCCCTCTGCTATCCCCTGCACCATTTTTGCGAAATCTCTGAGAACTTCGCGGAACCTTCTCTCTCCCAGGCGGAGGTCTGTGAGGATGTAAAGAGACCTGGCGAAGAGAGCGTCTCCGGCGTTTATGGCGGTGGGAACGCCGTATTTGACATGGACGGAGGGTATCCCTCTGCGTATGGCGTCGTTGTCCATTAGGTCGTCGTGTATGAGTGTGAAGTTATGGGTCAGTTCCAGTGCCAGGGCCAGGGGCATTGCTTCTTTTTCGTCTCCGCCAACGGCAGAGCACACTGTTAGTGCCATCACAGGGCGGAGTCTTTTCCCGCCCGCGAGCGGGTAGTGTCTCATGGCCTCCACGAGGCTTTTGCACTCTCCCTCAATGGCTTTTTCTATTTCCCGGTTCACAAAGTCTATACGGGGGCTGAGCATCTCAATCAACGACATCTTATCTCACCGCCTATCACCCTATCACCTTTCCAATCGCCTTTCTCACATTTCATCCGAAGTATCCTGCTGGCTCTTCTCTTTTTTCTGTTTCGTCCTCTTTCTCAGCGGGCTCAATTATGTCTATAGCAAAGACCATATGGGTGGGTATCACCCTTATTTTTCCTGCCAGGTCTCCGTGTTTTTCTCCCATCTCTATGCATATCCCCTCGTCGGCGCCTATCCCGGTGTATCCACGGAAGATTCCCACTGTCTCAAGTGGTCTGTCCCTTGTCCCCATGGATATTATGTGATAGAGGGATCCCTCTGTTAATACGATGTCCGGCTCAAATATGCCTTTTTTCTTTTTCCTGGCCACGGCCACACCTCCTGTGTGCTTTATATATGTTGATTTTGTGTTCTCTTAAACCGCATCGTCCTCTGCGTTTTCCTTTTTTTCTCCTGTCAGCCGCTCTTTTTCAAAGAGAGCCCACAGGTGGTTCACGGTCTTTCTGTAGTTTTCCATGGCCATGTCAACGTGTGCTTCAACGAAGCTCCAGGCTTTTTTCAGGTCTCCGTATTTCAACCGGTATCCTTTTTTCATTGCGCCGTTTTCTTCTCCCAGCTCAACTGGCACAGCTTCAAGTATGTCCAGTTCTTTTAGTTTGTTGAGGTGTCTGTAGAGTGTTGGGCGTGAAAACCCGAGATGTGACTCAAGTTCTTCAACCGTCCACGCTTTCTCCGGGTGGCGGAGGAAACAGTCCACGAAGAGCCTAAAGGCTGGCGATTTTCGTCCCTCAGCAAAGGTTTTTTCTTTCTGTAGATAGCCTATGTCTCTCAGAAACTCGTATGCCACCTCGTCGGGGTTTGTTATTTCCACTATGGGCCTGTTGCTCACGACCACAAGTTTGAATCCCATCTGACCATCCTCTTAACCTCTTTGGGGTGTGAGGGTATTTTCCCCATATATTGGAGATGATATAAAACCATCGGGGGCACCCATGGAAAAATCCTTTTATGACGCAGGTGTTAGCCGGGCGTATGTTCCTGGTCAAATACGGGGAAGTGTCTCTCAAAAGTAAAAGGGTACGCCAGCAGTTCGTGAACGCGCTGGTGGGGGACATCAAAAGAAAGATGGTCAGATGGGGTGTGGAGGGACGTGTGGAAGTGGAGTGGGGCGCCCTGAGGATATACACAGAGAACCCCGTTGGCGTTGAAAATGTTCTGCGGCACACTTTTGGCGTGGTCTCCTATGCGTGGGCGGTTGAGAGCACGTCCAATCCACGGGACATGGAAAAAATAGCCGTTTCCCTTGCCGGGGACTGGGAGGGGAGTTTTGCGGTCCGGTGCAAAAGGAGCGGGACCCACCCGTATACCAGCCAGGAGATGGCTGCTTTCCTTGGAGAGAAAATCCTGGACAGCAATCCCCGTCTGCGTGTTGACCTCCGGTCGCCCGAGAACATTTTGTGGGTGGAAATAAGGGGTGGGCGAAGCTATTTTTACACCGAAAAAAAAGAGGGGCCGGGGGGGCTGCCCCTGGGCACAGAGGGCAGGGTTCTGCTGATACCTGATGGTTCTGTTGAGGACACCGTGCTGGCTGGCTGGTTTTTGATGCGCAGAGGCGCCAACGTTCACATATGGGGCGGGGAAAGTGGTGGTGTGTCCAGCTCAGAGTCCGGATCAAAGGTGGATGCTGGCTCTGGTGTGAGCCCGAAAGATGTTTTTGCCGCGCTGGAAAAGTGGGGGGCCAGAGGTGTTATATCGGATGACTGCTCAGGCGGCGGTCTGGTGGGGGTTGTGAAAAATAAGAGGTTCAACGGCGTGGCCTATCCTGCCAGATTGGGGGCTGTGAAGGAACAGAAAAGGATGTGGGTGGACCTGTGGAAGGGAGGTGGCCCATGGGTGGCTGTCCTCTTTCCGCTGGCAGGTCTGCCTGCTGTGGTTGAGGAGAAGGCGAGGGAGTGGATCTGGGAAAAAGGGCCCCGGCGAAGCGTTTCTGGTCAGTAGAATATGCCCGGTATGGGGCTGGCCACGAACAGAGATGCGAAGACGAGCGATGTCATGGCCATCAGTTTTATCAGTATGTTGAGGCTGGGACCAGAGGTGTCTTTGAACGGGTCTCCTACGGTGTCGCCTATCACGCTGGCTTTATGGGGCTCGCTCCCCTTTCCTCCGTAGTGGCCTTTTTCAATGTATTTTTTGGCGTTGTCCCATGCGCCGCCCGCGTTCGCCATGAAAACGGCCAGCACGAACCCGCTAACGAGTGCTCCGACCACGAGCCCTATCTCCGCCGCCACGCCAAGGGTTACCCCCACCACGATGGGTATGACTATGGCTATTATAGCGGGGGGTACCATCTCCTTCTGGGCCGCTTTTGTGCTTATGTCCACGCACCGGCCATAGTCCGGTTTCTGGGTGCCGTCCATGATCCCTGGCATTGTGCGGAACTGTCTCCTGACCTCATCAACGATCTTCTGAGCGGCCTTTCCGACGGCGTTCATGGTTATTGAGCAGAAGACAAAGGGCAACATGGCACCTATGAACAGCCCTGCCAGAAGCAGTGGGTTGAGTATGTGGAGGTGGTATTTTGATATGACCTCTGTGTATGGCACAAGTGCGTACCCGGGTATGCCGTTCTGCCCGGGGTATATGGATGCCAGGTTGTCTATGTTCGCTGTCCAGGCATATCTTTTTATTGAGTCTAGATACGCAGATATGAGCGCCAGGGCGGTCAGGGCCGCCGAGCCGATGGCAAAACCCTTCCCAACGGCGGCTGTGGTGTTTCCAAGGGCGTCCAGGGCGTCTGTTCTCTCCCTCACGTATGGTTCCTGGTGGCTCATCTCGGCTATTCCGCCCGCGTTGTCCGCCACCGGGCCATATGCGTCGGTTGAGAGGGTTATGCCCAGGGTGCTCAGCATGCCCACGGCGGCCATGCCTATGCCATAAAGTCCCATTTCAGGGGAGGACAGGCTCCCCCCAGCCAGGAAGAAGCCGGCTATGACCGCTATGGCAACCACGACTATGGGTATGAGCGTGCTCATCATCCCGACGGAGAGACCGGTTATTATGACTGTTGCGGGGCTGGTCTTTGCGGACTTTGAGATCGTCCGCGTGGGACGATAGTTGTCGCTTGTGAAATACTCCGTGTTGAAGCCAATGATGTTGCCCGCTATCAGCCCGGTCAGAAGCGCGTACCATACACCCACATATTTTGCGCTCAATACGCCCGTCACGGCAAAATAGGAGAAAACGGCCATGAGCACGGTGGAACCATAAGTCCCTCTGCGTAGAGCGGTCAGGAGAGCTCTCTGATCCGCCTTTTCTTCTGTTTTAACAAAAAAAGTGCCTATGATGCTGGCTATTATGCCAACTCCCGCCAGAACCATAGGAAGGGTCACGAAAGCGCTGGTTGCACTTACATACCCGCCGAGAGCGTTCTGTTCTTTCCCGGGCAGGGTCAGCGCGGCCGACGCTCCCAGGGCCATTGTGGCGATGATGCTCCCGACGTAGCTCTCAAACAGATCTGCGCCCATGCCGGCCACATCTCCGACGTTGTCTCCGACGTTGTCCGCTATGACAGCGGGATTCCTGGGGTCATCCTCCGGTATTCCTGCCTCAACTTTTCCTACGAGGTCCGCCCCGACATCCGCTCCCTTCGTGTATATGCCCCCGCCGACTCTGGCGAAGAGGGCCATGCTGGACGCCCCCATGCCGGATGTGACTATCACGGCGGTGAGGTCTCCCATGGAAAGGTGGAGGACGTCTCTGAGAATATAGAACCACATGGCCACGTGTAAGAGCCCGAGACCCACAACCATGAGCCCCATGACCGAGCCGCTGGAAAAAGCCGTTCTGAGAGCTTTGTTAAGGCTCTCTCTCGCCGCCGCTGCCGTCTTGGCGTTGGACATCGTGGCCACTTTCATACCCACATATCCGCTGAGCGCCGAGAGAAAACCGCCCGTAACAAAGGCGAGAGCCGCATAGACGCTCAGATATCCCACCATTGCCACGCCCAGCAGGACGAAGAACATTACGACGAAGAAGATGGCCACACCGCGGTACTGGCGTTTGAGATAAGCCGCCGC
Source organism: uncultured Thermoplasmata archaeon (assembly GCA_964601625.1). Classification (GTDB taxonomy): domain Archaea; phylum Thermoplasmatota; class Thermoplasmata; order JAGHBH01; family JAGHBH01; genus CAZROC01. The sequence goes on from CAZROC010000004.1 coordinate 64,822, forward strand.
CCCTTCCTGTATGGCCTCGGAGATCTCCTTCATCTTTTCCGTTCCAGAGTCCTGTTTCTTCAGGAAAAAATAAAGGTAGGCCGCAAACGCCAGCGCCAGCAGACTTGATATCGGAGCCACCACCACAGCGTCCATTTTATCACCACGGGCGGGTAGATGGGAGGGTATATAAAAGTTTGTGGTGGTTTTCTCTTCACTTTTACCACTTCAACCCCGTCCCCAAAACCCTCTTATACCCTTGCTTTCGTTGGTGGGCCGATGACCACTCTCGTGGTTTGTGAGAAGGCAAACGCTGCCAGGAGAATCGCCCATTTTCTGTCGGGGGGACGGGTGGAGACTAAGAGGTATGGGAGGGTGCAGGTCCACCGCTTTGTGAGGGATGGCGAGGAGTATGTTGTGCTGGGTCTCAGGGGGCATGTTGTGTCTTTTGACTATCCCAGGGAGTACAACAGCTGGAAAAAAACTGACCTCAGGGAGCTGATTTTTGTTGAGCCAGAGAAGTTCGTCACGGAGCGTGACATCGTCCGGGTTTTGAAGAGTGTGCGTCCCTCAAAGGTCATAGTGGCAACAGACTTTGACAGGGAGGGGGAGCTGATAGGGGTGGAGGCCCTTGAGCTCCTCGGGTGGAAACCGGACAGGGCTCTCCGGGCGAGGTTCAGCGCCCTAACACGGGAGGAGATCCTGGGGGCTTTCTCACGTCTCCAGAGCGTTGACACAAACCTGGCCTATGCCGCCATGGCCCGTCAGATAATAGACCTGGTCTGGGGTGCCGTTCTTACACGCTTTGTTTCCATCGCCGCCGGCAAAATGGGAAAGGATTTTTTTTCTGTTGGACGTGTCCAGAGTCCCACACTGGCCATTGTTGTCAGGCGGGAGAGGGAGATAAAAGAGTTCGTCCCCCGCCCCTACTGGGAGATAACGGCTTATCTCCACAAAGAATCCGAAGAATCCCCCGGGGGCGGGCGTGCTGGTGCCGTGGACAGGACTGCCCCTGGTGGGATGGAGCGTTTCTCCGCGTCTCATGTTGACAACCCTTTCTGGGAGGAGCTGAAGGCTACACAGGCAAGGGAGCGTGCAGCCAGGGCCAGAGAAGGAGTTGTCATGGGGGTTGAAAAGAGGGAAGTCCGTGTCTACCCCCCGCCACCTTTTAACACCACGATGTTTCTCGGAGAGGCGACCCGCCTCGGGCTTTCGGCCAGCAGGGCGATGCAGATAGCAGAGGACCTGTACACGAACGGGTGGATAAGCTATCCCAGGACGGACAACACTGTGTATCCCAAATCCCTCAACTTGAGAGGTGTGCTGAAAGAGCTCTCCCGGGGAGAGTTCAAGAAAGAAGCCGAGACGCTGCTGTCCGCAAAGCGTCTGGTTCCGACCCGGGGCAAGACGGAGACAACAGACCACCCGCCAATCTACCCTGTGCGGGGTGCTACCAGAAAGGACCTCAGCGGATATCACTGGCGCATCTACGAGCTGGTTGTGAGGCGGTTTTTTGCCACTCTGGCTCCGCCCGCTGTCGTGGAGAACACGGAGGCCCGGATAGACATCGGTGGAGAGGTCTTTGTGGCCCGGGGAAAGCGTTTTCTGGGGAAGGGATGGACTGCCTATTATCCCTACCACACGATAAAAGAGGTTTTTATCCCCCGGTTGCGGGAGGGAGATGTGGTTGTAGTTGATCGCATAACGAAGCGGAAAAAGGAAACGAAACCTCCGCCACGATACAACCAGGGGTCTCTTATAAAAGAGATGGAGCGTTTGAACCTGGGGACCAAGAGCACCAGGCACGAGATAATACAGAAGCTCTTTGACAGGGGGTATCTTCGCAGGCCCATGATTCCCACACAGAAGGGGGTGGCACTGGTTGATGTTCTGGAAAAACATGCCCGGGAGATCACAGAGCCAGACATGACCGCACGCTTGGAAGAGGAAATGGACGCGATAACCAGGGGAGAGAAAAAGATGGAGGAGGTGGTGGAGGACTCCCGGAGGATGCTGTCAAAGGTGCTGGACGCCCTGGAAAAAGAGCGTGAGAGCGTTGGGGCGAGCCTGCGTGAGAGCACCATGGAAAAACTCGTTGTGGGAAAGTGCCCGGTTTGTGGCGGAGACCTTGTGGTCATGAAGCCGGGTAAAAAACGTTTTGTCGGCTGTTCAAACTATCCATCGTGTAAACAGACATACCCCCTACCGCAGAACGGCAGGGTCGTTCCCACGGAGAAGACGTGTCCCGTCTGTGGGGCTCCGATCGTGAAAATATTGACACGTGGAAGAAGCCCGTGGGAGATATGTTTGAACATGGAGTGCTCGTATAACAAACGTGAGAAAAGAGCGGGTGAGAAAAAGAGAACGGAAGGCAGCGGGGATAGATAGATAGGCTGCTCCCAAAATGTTTTATCCCACCCTTACTTATGTTAAGTATGAGAACGTAACGGTTGTTTAAGAGGTGGAAAAGATGAGGCTGGCCAGGGCGATGAGGATATACCGTGAGGAACAGGTCTATTCTGCTTTGAGAACGCACGCCGCTTCCACTATTAAGGCTGTGGAGCTCATAGATCGTGCAGTGGACATGATAATAAAAAATGAAAAGGATAACCTGGTCAGGTGCATGGATGATATTTTCAGGCTCAAAAAAGAGGCCGACCTTTTCATGAGGGGCGAGGTCAGAAAGCTTTCTTCTTCAAAGTTTTCTCCTGAGAACAGGGCGGACCTTCTTGAGATGATGCTCGCCGCTGAAAAGATCATCGCCGAGGTTGAGACGCTGGCTTATACCATAAAAATGCTGTCCCTGGCAGACATAGACGTGGGGGGGCTGCCGGAGTCCGTGGAGCGGGGTATGAAAAAGATGTCTGAGAAGATAGTTGAGGAGACCCGGTTGCTTGAAAAAGCACTTTTAAAAGTGGCAGATGACCCGGATCAGGCAGCTGAGTTGTGCAACGCCGCGGCGGACATTGAGAACATAGTGGACGACCTATATTTTGACACTATGGTTGAGCTTATGAAAGAGGGGAAAAGTTACAACCCGGCCAGATTTTTCTTGATAAGAGAGCTTGTCCTCGGGCTTGAGGAAGTGGCTGACAGGGGCGAGGACCTGGCAGACCGTGTCCGCATAATAATCGCAGAAAGAACGTGATCCGACACCTTGCGTCACGCCCGGCATCCCGCTCAACCTTTTTTTGGCCCCACTGTTTTTGCCTCGCCCGCCTTTACCAGAGCGTATTTAACAAACGGCGGGCCTATGAGCTGAACTATCAGTGTGGTCACGGCTATGACGTTTATAACCAGAATACCCCATTCTATTCCCTGGTGTCCGCCCAGTTCTGTGAACTCTCTGTAAAACGCGAAGGCCAGACCTATGGCCACACCGGCCTGTGAAAACAGTGCGTATCCCAGGTATTTTTTGACGCTCTCAGGGGCGCCAGAAACAGCGGCTCCCAGGTAGCTCCCGCTCATTTTCCCGGCGGTTCTCGCCCCCACGTACATGAGAGAGAGAAAGACCACTGAGGGAATAAGGAGGTATCTCACCTGGAGACGTGCGCCCACCAGGACGAAGAATACCACAAGAAATGGCTGCGAGAACTCAAGTATCCCCTCAAAGACGACCTCTGTCCTTCTTGTGTGCAACACGTTGGTTATCACTATGCCAGTTGCCATGCTCGCCAGTATCTCAGACAGGTCCAGCATTTCTGAGAGGCCCAGGACGAGGAGAAGCGAGCCGAGGGTTATTATCAGTATGTCCCTCTTTTCTGTTGCCTTTTTCAGGGGAAGGATAGCTGCCAGGCCCACTGCGCTTCCCACCAGCAGGGACAGCGCTATGGTTTTGACAGGTCCGAGCAGGGTGTTTGCAATGGTCAGCGGCAGCCCCAGGAGGCTGGCTTTGACATATCCGGATACAAAGCCGTATAGAACGAGGCCCACGACGTCATCAAGTCCGACTATGGCCAGCAGGGTTATGGTAAGAGGTCCGCTGGCCCGGTATTCATAGATCACGTCCGTTGTGGCGGCGGGGGCTGTCGCGGCGGCCAGCGCACCGAAAACCAGGCCCAGAGCAGTGTTCCTGAGAATCAGGTACGAGACGAGGGAGACGAGTGCGAAAGCGAAAAGCGACTCGCAGAGCAGGATGGCCACAACGCTCTTTCCGAGGGATCTCAGCACGTCGGCCCGGAGCTCGCCCCCTATGTTGAACCCTATAAATGCCAGCGCCAGTAGAACTATGGGGGTGAGGGCGTCTATCGTTTTTTCATCGATCAGGTTGTAGGGTTCCATTGAGACGCCGAGCAGGAGGCCGGCCACTATTCCGCCAACCACCTGTGGTATTCCGAAGCGTTTGAATATCTTCTGGCCGGCTATTCCTGCGACGAGCGCAACGCCCAGCACCAGCAGTATGTCCATGTCTGGCATCTGACCCACCTGGCTTATTCCGGTAGGAGGATTGGAATAACACCGGTGGTAAATACAGTTTTTGGGGGTGGTGGCGGAGAAGGAATTTTTGAGTCAAACTAGGTGTCAAACTAGGTCCACGAGGTGTTTTCTCAACAAAATCCGGGCGGTGGCGAGGAGACATGCCACTCCGATTATGAACAGTATCTCGGCGTTTTTCCACCCATAGACAGCCACCCATATCGCTGTTCCCCCGGCGGGTGGGTGTTCTGTGTCTGTTACCACCATGAGGAGAGTTGAGAGACCCACTGCCAGGCTGGCAGAAAAGACGTTGATGGAGTATGCCGTTGTGGGGGGGTAAACCTGTTGCATCACGTCTGCGATTAGAAAAGCCACGAGGCCGCTGAGCGCTCCAACCATGTGTCCTCCAACTATGTTGCGTGTGTGGGCGGTTATCTTTGTGGGCATGGCGAAGACGATGAAAGCGGTTGAGCCTATGACAGCTATTATTATTCCCCCCGTTGTGACATTTACTATGATAAGGACGAAGAACATGGTGATCATGGCAAGGAGACTCTGGAAGAGGTAGTTTTTCCAGGAGACCCGCTGATAGAACAGGTTTCTGTCAAGGATATAGAAATCGCGCACCCGGGACCGGAGTATGTAGTGCTCTATCTCCCTCTCCAGTTTGCCGTTGTTTTCTCTTCTTCCCATCACACCTGATCTCTTTTCCATCGGAGGAGAAAACGGCGGCTTTTATAATAAATTATCCTGGGGTGCCAACGGGGGTCCCGCCGGGGAGTATGCTCCTGTCCTTTTTGTCCGCTCTGTCTCCGCTCACTGTTCCGGCGGCGGGGGCTTTTTCTTTGGTGAAGACACCTCGGGGAGAGGATATTATTGCGGAGAGTTTTTCAAGTAGTGGCCTTTTTCTGTCGCCAACGAGTGCGTGCTCCAGGACGTCTCTGAGGTCTTCAACGGGTATGATCTCTATTTTGCCGGCGTATTTGCTGTCAACCATGACGTCTTTGATGTTCGCCTTTGGGATTATCACCTTTTTGAGCCCCGCCTGGGCCGCCGCCTCTATCTTTGCGTTTATTCCGCCCACAGGGAGAACCCGTCCACGGACGCTGAGAGATCCTGTCATCCCAACGCTCTGGTCAACGGGTATCCCGCTGAAGGCAGATATGACAGCGGTGGCTATAGAGATGGAAGCAGAGTCTCCCTCAACGCCCTCGTATGTGCCTATGAACTGGATATGTATATCGTAGTTGCTTATGTCCTCGCCCGTGTACTTTTTGAGCAACGCCGAAACGTTTTCCACGGCCTCTTTGGCGATCTCTCCGAGCTTTCCCGTTGCGATTATACGCCCCCCGGAGCGGGACATGGCGGGGGTGACCTCTGCGACTATCGGCAGGACGATGCCCGACTCCTCCGAAAGGCCTTCTGTTCCCGGGTTGAGGACAGCCAGGCCGTTGACCATTCCCACCTCGGCCCCCTCCGTGAAGAAGGTTTTGTAGTCCTTTCTGTGGGCTATGGCCCTCTCGGTTATCTGTCTCTCCAGAGACCGGGCTATCTTCTTGGCTTTTATGACGTGCTCGCGAGTGACATAGGGGGCTCCCTCTTCTTTTGCTATGTCCCCGGCCACCCTGACCAGTCCGCCGAGCTCTCTGAGGCGGAGTGTGAGATAGCCCCTTCTCCCGGCGCGGTGTTTTGCCTCTTTTATTATCTCTGCCACGGCGTCTTTGGTGAAGTGGGGGATTTTTCCGTCTTTGACGACCTCCTGGGCCACGAATCTGACCAGTTTTTCTCTGTTCTCGGGGGTGTCTGGCATGCTGTTTTTCATGTACACTTCGTATCCATAGCCCCTTATCCTGGACCTGAGTGCGGGGTGCATTCCGCCTATCCTGCGCCCGTGTTCGTCCACGTATCCGTAGATGGAGTCCAGGTTTCCAGCCGCCACCAGGACGAAGTCACAGGGCACGGGCTCGGTTTTGACCATGGCGCCGCTTGATCTCTCGCTCTGGCCCATGATGGGGAACTTCTTTTCCTGGAGGGCTGTCAAAAGGCTTTGCTGGCTCTCCATTTTCAGAAGGTTTATCTCGTCTATGTACAGAACGCCCCCGTTGGCTTTGTGTATGGCCCCAACCTCAACTCTCTCGTGGGCGGGTGTGCCCAGGCCCCCGCTCTGGAATGGATCGTGTCTCACATCCCCAAGCAGTGCTCCGGCGTGGGCCCCGGTTGCGTCAATGAAAGGCGGTTTTTCACCCGGTTCATGGCTTATGAGGAGTTTTGGTACCATCTCTTTTTCTTCGTGCTGGCCTCCGATTTTGAACACAAGGGTTACAGCGGCAGCGGCTATTATCCCCCAGAATATAGTTGTGGGCTGGAAAGTCCAGCCGTTGGGCGTGGGCTGTATGGCCAGGAAGAACGAAAACGCTATTATCATGGAAACTATGAAAAACAGCATCTGGGCCTTCTGCTGTTTTCTCTGGAGCGCTTTTTCTTTTTCCGCTCTCACTATGTCCTTTCCCTTTCCAGCGGGGACAACCCTTATCTTCGGCTCGTTTGGATCCTCGGGGTTGTGATATGCCAGAACATCATACAGCTCTCCTTTTGGGAGAAAATCAACCATTGACTTGGCTATCATTGATTTTCCAACGCCCGGGTCTCCTATCAGAAGCACGTGTCTTTTCTGCTGGGCGGCTTTTTTGACGGCGTCAACGGCCTCTTCCTGTCCTATGACCTGGTCTATAAGCTTCTCAGGTACCTCTATGTCCGCGGTGGTCTCAAAGGGCAGTTTTTCTATCCACTCCTCCACGCTCTCCTCAAAAAACTGGTGTTCCCCGCTGCCGGTCTCCTCTTTTTGCTGGTCCATGGATTCTCCCATCTCTGTCACTCCTGCCTTCTCTATGCAACTGGTTTATTCTATGGCCCGGGGGTATATATGGTTTTTTCTGCTGTTACTCTGTGTGATAAAACTTTTCCGTCCCGCACATTCAGCAGCGGCCTGAAAAGCGTGCTCATGTGTTCTCCGGGCTGCGGCCAATGAGGGGGAGGAGAAGGTGGCGAAGCGCACGGAGATGTGCTGGGTTTTTCCCCTTGACGGTGACCTCCAGGTCATCCAGGACGAACTTCAGTTTGACCTCCTCGTTTTCAATCACTATGACGTCTTTTATGTCCCGGATGGGGAGTTCGTACCAGATGTTTTTTTCTTTGAGAAGAAGCCCCGATAGAGAGAGACACAGTTCCCCATCTTTAACCACCAGGCGCAGAGGGGCCTGTTCGTCTGGGATGAGATGGACGTCAAAACTGACGTCAGCCACTTTTCCTGCCTTCAACACTTGCGCCCCCTTTCAGAGCGGTAGAACCCAACATGATCCAGTATTTAAAACTTTTGTCCATTTCTGTCCTTTTTCCTGTCTTTTTGTCGCTTTTTTTGCCAACAAACTGACAAAAACATCAGAAATGGGCGGATCATCCCGCCCCGTTCCGTGAGGTTTTTATATGGTTTCGTTGTACCACTTCACAGGACGTAGCAAGAACATCTCGCCCGCGTGGGGTAGCTTGGATATCCTGGAAGCCTGCGGAGCTTCTGACCTGGGTTCAAATCCCGGCGCGGGCACCAGCCATTTTTCTCTATTTCGTCTCTCCACCACGCCCATTTTCTCCGCTTTTTCCCTCCCGACTTCCACCGACCATTTCAACCACACGAACACCACCTGGCGGGAGCACCCTGACAACATCTTCAACAGGCACGCCCAGGAACTCCGCTATTTCTCTGGCAGCTACCTCTTTTTTTTCCTCCCCGGGTTCAATCACCACACACCTCTTCCCTCTTTTCGCCAGCGCAGATATGCGGCTCGGGGGACAGAGCATGGCCATCTTTTCGCCCTCGTGTTCCACCACACACACAGCGGCCCGGAGAGGTATCTTTCTCACGAAGTTTTTCCGCCCCCTTATGACAAAAGCGCCCTTTGCCAGAAACTCCCCGGGATTTGGCGTCTTGGAAACCTGCTCCGGCCGCACCCAGTAAGCATCCGCAGACCCCAGCCCGGAGGCCCAGGCCTTTGAGGTCACAACAGCGAACTCACACGCCTCCCGGAGGGACTTTTCGCTTATCCCCACGCCCATGTCTTTTATGATAACGCTCGGCGCGCCGTGGATGTCCGCGTGGGCGTATCGGTCGTTTTCCTTCATGTGCCTCTTCACGACCCTCTCGTTGGTCTGAGCGTCTCTGCCCGCTATGACCAGGTTCCCATCGGAGGTGAAAAACCACCTGTACCTCTCAAACCAGAAAGTCTTTTTTCGCCCCCTATTTTTCGCCTCTTCCCTCTCCCTGAGTTTCTCAGCGTCCTTCTCAAGATTTTCCAGGGCCGCGAGTGTTTTTTCCACCGCCTTCCGGGCCCCCTCCGCCCGACCCCGGGCTTTTTTCGCATTTTCGTAGTATCTGGCGGCGTTTTCTTCAACACTCAGCCGGGGGTCCAAGGAGACAGAGACGAGGTTGCCTTCTTCGTCTCTGAGCCGCAGAACCAGTTCGGGCTTCGTCTCGTCCAGCTTTTCAACCACATCATGCCCGGCCAGCTCCCTTTTTATCTCATCCCACGAAAACCCCTTTCTGCGCCCCGCCGCTATGCCATCCAGATATTTTTTGCACACCTGGTAGCTGTTGTAAATGGCGTCCCCCCGCCGCCTGTACTCTTTCTCTTTCTCGGACAGCTTTTCAACGGCCGCTTTTTGCTGCTCAAACTGTCTCAGAAGCCGCATCTTTTCCTCCCCAAACCGGTTCTCCACACTCTTTTTTTTCTCCCCGCCGCCGCTGTTCAAAAAATAGTATTCCACAGCGCCGGAAAAGGTCTCAAAATCCTTTTTTGGCAGAGGATCATAACGTGGGAGGGGCAGAGGAGCAAAACCAACTGGCACATCCCTATCAAACACGACATAGGGCCGGGGCCGGGACATATCCTCCCGCACCATGTCTATCGCGGCTGCGATCCGCTCTTTTTCTTCGTCTGAGAGCATCAGCGTGTTTTTTTCCCGCTCCACCTCGGCATAGTCGCAGACCAGCTCCGCCACCTCGCCGCCCAGGTTGAGGTCAACCGCCAGAGCGCTCACAACCCTTTTGTCCCGTTCCCCCAGAAGAACGCTTATCTCATAGCGGCTGAGGGAAAATGGATCCGGACGCGAAGGCGGAAGCCTGTACACAGTCCCACGTCGCACATCTCTGTGCGCCCAGCTCCTCTGCACCAGGGGCATGACTATCTTTCTGTCACGAACCAATACCAGGTTTCCACCGCCGAAAAGCTCAACAAAAACCTCAAGGCGGTGCTCCCTCTCCTCAAAAACCATGTGAAGTATCCTGTCCAGGCCGACCTGCTCAACGGATCTGACCCGTTTGCCACCTATGTATTTCCGCAGCAGCATAGCAAAAGAGGACGGCGTCTCAGGCGTCTCCACCTTCTCAGAGGCAACAAAAACATAGCCAGACGTGGAAACGAAGAGATCCACCCGCCCGCTCCTGCCCCTGAAGCGGAACAGAAAATCCCTCTCCCCCACCTGGTAAACCCTGTCCAGATAGGCACCGCTGAGGAGGGGGCGTACCTCGCCCACCATCACACGCAGATCAACACCTGACATCCCGCGCTTCGGTTCCACGCTCACAGACACAACACCACACACTCCACAACAGGAACGTTTAAAAACATTTACTCCCTAAACCTCCACACACTCACACGGCCGCAAAAACACGCATACAGCACAGACGTCGCCGTGGCCGTCTCCGCTTCGCTCTGGCGATATGTGGTATGTGCCGCCGTGGGAGCAGAGGTTTGCTCTGCGACCAGGCGGGATTTGCGAAGCAAATGCCGCCGTGGCTCAGCAGGTAGAGCGACGCCTTGGTAAGGCGTAGGTCGGGGGTTCAAATCCCCCCGGCGGCTTATATTAACAAAGAGACCCGATTAACAGGAGGGGGTGGGACGTTGAATTATTCACTTTTTCATTTCCTCCAGTTGTTTTTTTGCGAGTTTTAGTATTTTCCTTTCTTTTATAAGATTTTTTACATATTGAGGGTCGGGGAAACTTATGGCGTCAAATATACACCACACCTGACACGAGGTGCATCCGACCATGCATTGGAGGGGTCTTGCCACGACTGCCTTTCTTTTCTCCCAGTCTTAATCAAAAACGTTCCTTCCGCAGCTGGTGACGCACATCCCGCACCCTGTGCACTTGCTTTCGTCAACTGTGGGGTGCCAGTCTATTTCTTCTCTCGGTATGCCCTTCCAGTACGCAAACTTCGGGTCCAGCTTTGTTTTTTCTTCACTCATCCTTCCACCGCCTTCTCAGTTCACCATTGAGATAATATTTCAAGATTTTTTGAAATACCGTAATGTGTATATCAATCTTTCGCTGGACTATTACGCAGATTTCCTTTTAAGTGTCTCATCTGGACTTCTCAACCGCTGCCTGAGCAACGGATAGAAAGCGCCGTAGTGTTCATCCATGTTCGTGCTTTCTGAAGTCGCCGTGTTCTTTCCAGTTTTCATCCACGATCAGCCTGTTTTCTATCAGCGCCCGGATAACGTCGTATATCTTTCCGTACGCCCCGGTTATCACCTTTATTCCGAGTTGATTGAAGTATTCCACCGCCCTGGGGCCCATTCCGTAGGCAACGACGATCTCTCCTCCGTTGTCTTTTATGAAGTTCGGGATGTCTCCAGGGCCGTGGGACTCAAAGGGGTTCTCTTTCACTTCCACGTTCTTTATCTCTCCGCCTTCAACGTCAACGAAGGTGTAGAAGCGTGTGCGGCCGAAGTGCTGGTTCACTTCGCTTTCCAGCCCTCTGTCATCTGTGCTTGGTATGGCGATTCTCATGGTATCACCTTCAAACTCCTCGGGCGGTTTCACCTCTTCCCACCCCTGAACCAGTATCGGGCGTTCTCTTATAAATGTGTCGGAAGGTGGTTGATGTTCAAGCAGGTGTAGTTCACGGTGGTTTTTTATATTCCCTCGCCTGTGCTGGTTCCCGTGATGTGTCTGGCATGTGTGGTTGTGTGAGGTGATGGTTGTATGGCGGGCAGACGTGTTGTCGTGGTGACCAAAGAGGGCTGTGGTGCGTGTGAGTATGTTAAGAGCCATGTTGCCGGTGCGCCGGGCCTGGGGGATGTGGTGGAGTTTGTTGATGCGATGAGCCCGGAGGGCATGGCTGTCCTGGCGGACCATGAGATGCTTGAGGGCGCTCCCATGCCCTTTGTGGAGATTGACGGCGAGTTTTACAGTGAGGGATACAAGCTGGTTGAGAGAGATGGGAAGGAGATTCTCGTTCCCATCCGTTCAAAGATTGTTAAGAAAATAAAAGAGTTGTGTGCTGAGTGTACCGGTGGGGGCGGTGGAAAGGGTTAAAATACCCGTGTCTTTTCTCCCACCATGTTTCCGAGGGAGAAGATAAAACGGATAATTGAGGAGTACGATCTGGACAACCTGGTCATTGCCACAGCGTGTTCTCATTCCAGTTTGCAGATTTTCCATGGTGCCCGGGCTGAGGGTTTCAGGACGCTTGGCATCGCTGTTAAGGAGAGGCCGCGCTACTATGATGCTTTTCCTCTGGCCAGGCCGGATGATTTCCTTGTGGTGGATTCTTATGCGGAGATTGTTGACCTGGCTGACGAGCTGGTTGCCAGGAATGTTATTCTCATTCCCCACGGGTCTTTTGTTGAGTACATGGGCACCAGCACCTTTGAGGACCTTCCGATTCCGACTTTTGGGAACAGGGCCGTCCTGGAGTGGGAGAGTGACAGGGACAAGCAGAGGGAGTGGCTTGAGAGCGCGGGAATTTCCATGCCTGCAAAGATTTCCGATCCGAAGAATATTGACAGGCCTGTCCTGGTCAAATATCACGGTGCCAAGGGTGGAAAGGGTTTTTTCATTGCCAAAAACTATGCTGAGTTCAAGATAGGGATTGACTGGGGGAAGAAGTACACGATACAGGAATATGTTCTGGGCACACGGTATTATCTCCACTATTTTTATTCGCCTATAAAGAACACCGGTTACACGGTTTCTCCGAAGGGGAGCCTGGAGCTTTTGAGCATGGACAGGCGAGATGAGAGCAATATTGACGAGATCTACAAGCTGGGCAGCCAGGAGGAGTTGAAAAAGCTGGGCATTTTCCCGTCTTTTGTTGTTACAGGCAACGTGCCCGTTGTTATAAGGGAGAGTCTCCTCCCGGAAGTTTTCCGGATGGGCGAGGCAGTTGTTAAGCGCTCGTTTGAGCTTTTCGGTGGAATGGTTGGGCCGTTCTGTCTGGAGAGTATTGTGACCGACGAGCTGGAGTTCAAGGTTTTTGAGATTTCAAGCAGAATTGTGGCTGGGACCAACCCGTTCATCTCCGGTTCGCCTTACAGCGAGATGATAGAGCCCGGCATGTCCACAGGCAGGAGGATCGCCAGGGAGATAAAGATGGCCCGTGAGATGGGCTCTCTGGACGAGATAATATCGTGAGGGGTGGTGCTGTGGGCGGCGATGCGGCGGAAGAGGGGATTACCCGCATTTCAGCTGATGCGCCGATTAACATCGTGCTGGCCGATTCCGAGCTTGAACTGGTCCCGGAGAGGATTGCTGGCCACCCCGCCGTGAGGAAGAATGCCGAGAAGCGGAAGAAGAGGCCGACGCATCTTTTGCTGGACTCTTCTCTCCACCACCAGGCGATGAGGGTTTTGCCGGACTGGACCCGCCGCGGCCGCCCTGACATCGTGCACTATTTTTTGCTGTTCTCCCTTGACTCTATTCTCAACCAGGAAGGCTTCCTCCGTGTGTGGATTCACACCCGCAACGACGAGCTGATTTCTGTGAACCCGGAGACAAAGATTCCCAGGGCGGGCCACCGGTTTACTGGTCTGATGGAGTCTCTTTTCCACAACAGGGTTGTGCCCGACCGTGAGAACCCCCTCCTGGCCATTGAGAGTGGCTGGCCTCTGGCCAGCGTCCTTGAAGACCTCCGGAGGGGAGGGGGGCGGGTTGTGTGTCTCTCTCCTCCCCCGCGTGGGAAGGTTGTGGGCCTTGACAGGTTTGTGCGGGAGACGTTTGAGAGGGCTGGCATCCCTGGAAATGGAAAAGGGTCACAGGGTGGCGGTTCCCCTGTCATCTTTGTGGTGGGGGGTTTCCCGGAAGGTGACTATCGCTCTGATGTCTATTCTGTGGCTGATGACGTTGTTTCCATATACGAGGGGTTGTTGACTGTGTGGACTGTTACAGCCGAGATAATAGCCTCCGCTGAGAGGGCTCTTGGCTTGCTTTGAAAACCTCTGCGCTCCTTGTGCCCCCGGTTTTTGTCAGGCTGTTTTTGTGTCAGGCTGTTTTAAGCCCTCTTATTTTAACTCTGGAGACCAGCCCTTTTCTTTCTATAATGTCTGCCATTTGCATGAGCCTTTCCGGGGGATACGGCTCTTTTTTTTCAAACGCCGGGTCCATGGAGTTTTTTGGCACAAACTGCTGGAGCACATATCTTTCGGCGCCCTTTATCGCCTCTGCTATTTCAACTATGTCTTTTTCAGTGTGCAGTCCCGGCACCACAGTGGTTCTGAACTCGTATCCCACAACCCCTGTGAGAAGGAACCTTATGCTCTTTTTTATAGCCTCCAGGTTTATCTCTTTCCCGCAGGCTCTGTAGTATCTGTCGTCCAGGGGGGCTTTTACGTCCATGGCGACGTAGTCTATGAGTTTTTCTTCAGCCCATTCTTTTAGCGTGTCCGGGTTTGTGCCGTTTGTGTCCAGTTTTATTCCCAGGCCGATTTTTTTCAGTTCTCTCAGACGCGGGACTAGGTGGGGGTGGTGTAGTGTTGGCTCCCCCCCTGTTATGCAGACGCCGTCTATGAAGTCCAGGTGTTCTTTTAGGTAGCCGGTTATTTCCTCCCAGGGCACGGGGGGGAGGTTGTGGGGGCTGAGGACTAGGTCTTTGTTGTGGCAGAAGGGACAGCGCATGTTACAATAGGGGAGGTACAGCGTTGAGACTATTTTTCCATCCCAGTCCACCATCGAGGTGGGGATGAATCCCCTGAACACGCCGAGCAGGCTGTTGTCCATTTCCGTGTCCATCTCCTCCGTGTTTGTTTATTTATCGCCCTCTCTGTCCATCCTCTCTTTTTTTATTCGCAGGACCGCCATGTCTGTCGGTGCGTCTGGCGTACCTTTTTCCACATCAGATGTGTTCTCGTTTGCGTCTTTCTCTGTGTCCAATTCCTCTTCGGGGACTTCAACGTAGCCTGTTCCGTTGCAGACGGGGCATGGGACCTTTACAAAACCGCTCCTGAGCCTGTCTATCCCTGTTCCAAAACAGCTTTCACATTTTTTGAGGGCCATGGTTGGTAATCGTATTTGTGGATTTTAACCTTTCCGTTGTTTTGTTTTATTCAAGGAGGTCTGATGCCAGCGGTTCTCCTTTTTTGACCACCACCCGTTTGGGGAAAAATCTCAGGAGGATGATGTCTCCTATCGATTTTATCCACCTGTAGGGGACGCTGACGCTGCGGGACCCCTCAACGAGGACGGGGTTTGTGCCGCTTATGAAAAGGCCGTCAACTCTCTGTTTTTCTATGTCTATTATGACGTTGTTGACATTTCCCAGGAATATTCCTTCCCGGGTGTAAACGGGAAGCCCTATCAGATCAGATATCTCCTGAAGCATCAGTATCCCCGATGGTTATCCACGCCAGTGTTTTTAAAACTTTCTCTGCCGATCCTTTTCAATTTTCAGCGTCCTGTTCTTCCTTTTTTCCACAGGAAAACGCCTATGACGATGGCGGCTCCCGCTCCTGTGCTGGCGACAGCCAGCAGGGGAACGGGGGGAGAGTTCCCGAAATCTCCGGATGTTTTGACGGCCGGGTTGAGGTAGACATAGTTTGATTCCATTATCTCGCCGGTGTACCAGTTCTGTATCATAACGGCGACTCCCAGCATTTTCGGGTCCTGGGTTTCGGGGGGGACGGTGAAGTTTTTCGTCACGTGCGTTCTTCCCGGCTCAAGTATGGGGGTTGCCTGGGGCAGGTCTCTGACCACGTTGCGGTATTTTTCTCCGCCAAATGAGGCACCCCTCTCAAACAGAATAAATCGTGCATAGGGGTTTTTTTCGGCGAAATCCGGGTCGTTTATTTCTATTGTGGCCGTTGCGGTTATGTTGTCTCCGGTTTTTTTGACCGACACGGTTATTGAGTAGAGGCTGCTTTTTGATAGCCGCTGTTCCACGGCGTTTTTGTAGGCGTCGTGGCATGATTCCTCAAACATCCCGAAGCCGTAGTTTGATGGGTCCGCACCCGAGATAGGTATGACGCCGTCCACCGCTACGAAAGGCGTGCCCTGGACCCCGTATGCGGCGGCCAGAGCGTTCGTCTGGTTGGACGACCACCCCGCCTGGTCGTTCCATATGTGGTATTCCAGGAAAAAGAAATCGTCCCGTTCGCTTGCAAGTCTGTACATTCCTGCCTCAGCGTATGGGCAGTACTGGCATCCTATGTAGACGAACAACTCTGCTACCGGCATGTGCTTTTTTCCGCTGTGTGCGGATGCTGTGGCTGTGCCCCATGTTTGGGCGTATGGTGTCTGGAGCGCTGCCATCAACAGGATGGACATCATTAACAGGGGGATCAGGGGTCCGATGGCGTTTTTGCGGTCGTTTTTTTCCTTTGTGTGTCTGTTATGACTGTTTCTCATATCTTTTCCTCCGATTTCTTCCCGCCTCCTATGTCCTCCGCATCTTTTCTCCTTCTGCGGGCATAACCATACCATGTCACAAACACTGTGGGGGGTGTGGCAAGCAGAAAAAACGTCAGCGGGATGGCTGTCCATGTGTTCCCGGCCGGGCTTTCTTTACCATTTTCCCGGGAGCCGACAGAGACTTTCCATCCGCCCGCGTCAATGAGAGTGTTGTTTAGGTAGTATGTGATGTGAAATTCCACGTCCACTCCGTTTTCAAATGGGCCTACGGTGGCCGAGAAAAACGGGCTCTGAGGAGTGGAGTTTTCTGTTTCTTCCATGGGCGTGCTCTGGGGGAGAGAACAATACGTGGGATAGCAAACGGTGTAGTGTAGTGTTGCGTTCCTCGTTCCGGAGGGCATGCTCGCTTCTACTGTCAGGTTTTCTTCTGCTTCTATGTGGGTGGGTGCGTATATCTTTACGGCCCACTGTTCTGTGCTTTCTGCTTCTGTGGGTGAAATAGATAAGATGGCCATGAGGGATATGAGCACCAGCACTTTGAAAGCGGGGGGGACCCCTGTTTTTTTAAGCCGACCGGGCGGTTGTGCATTTTTCATACACAGCATTTTATCTCTTCCGGGTTGATATATTTTCTCCCGACACTTTCATTCCCCTTTTCTGCTACGAGCCTGTTCTGCTACGAGTTTGTCGGCTTATACAGCGGTCATATAACGGGGAGAGGCATCCTGGTATAAACGTACTTTACCCCCCCTTCCTGGTCGGACGGCCAGACCCAGACCCGGGAGACGTGGCTCATGTTCATGTACACCTCGGGGAGATTGACTTTGTGCCATATGTGGATGCCGTATGTTCCTCCCTCGGTCTCTTCCCATTCCACCTCTTTTTCGTCTGTTTCCTCAACATCTTTGAGTGTTATGTGTTTGGGGGACACCTCCACAACAACTCCACGGAAATATTTCCCGTCGTCCATCACCACTGCCACCTTTTTTCCGACCATGTTTCTGAGGACCTGCTCCATGCCCATCGCCTCACCCGCATATCCACTTGGGGGTTTATTAAATAAACGGTTGAATTAACGGTTGACCGTTGGCGGGTGGGGCAAAAATAATATTAACAGGTTGCCATTATCGTTTTAATATGACAACGGGCTTCGTACTGTTAAAAACCGAGATCGGCCAGGAGAAAAAGATAAAATCGCTGCTGGAGAAGATACCTGAGGTAAAAGATGTGCGCATATTATACGGCGAGTTTGACGCACTCGTAACCGTGGAAGCCGGTAGCACAACGGAGCTGGCCCGGGTCATAGTGGAAAAGGTGAGGGCAGTACCCGGCATAAAATCCACCCGAACACATGTTGAAGTCAAAATATAATAAGTCAAGACATAATAAAAGACAACGTTAGAAAATACTTTTTTGGGTGAGAGGGAGCTTCCCGTGGACGTGAATGTGAAAGTGTTTCCCGGGCACGGCTTCGGAGCAAACGTGTACGCCCTCCGGTACGATGATAGGTGTCTCCTTGTGGACACCGGTTTTGGAAACGATGTTGGTGGTATTATTGAGTGGCTGCGGAAGGAAGAGCCGGAACATCTGAGTGTTTTCTTGACGCACAGACACTGCGACCACATAGGCGGCCTGGGCGTGTTGAAACGTTTTTTTCCGGAGGTAGAGGTGTTCGTTCACAGAGACGACCGGGACGCTGTGGCTAACATGGACAGGACAACTCTCTGCGACTCTTTTGGTCTCACCGGCGGCCCTTTTTCTGGTGTGATGGGCGTGTCAGAGGGCCACGTTTTTTCCGTCGGAAGCGAGGACTTTGTGGTTTTACACACACCCGGCCACACCGCAGGGAGCGCTGTTCTTTTCAGCGAATCATCTGGCATCTTGTTCGCCGGAGACCTGGTCTTTGCGGGGGGCGGTGTTGGCAGGTGGGACCTTCCGACAGGTGACGCCAGGGCCCTGTTTTTTTCTCTAAAAAAGGTGAGCGCCCTGCCGGTGAAGAAGATATATCCCGGGCACGGCCCCATTGTTGAGAACGGGGCCGCGGAGACGCTCCGCCTTGCTGTTGAGGAAATGAGATATTTCGTGGGGGGGTCACTCTGGGAGTGATACTAAAAATAGGCGATGCCAGCGAAATTGTGGAAAAACTGGGCGAGATCTGCTCCTATCTGAGCAGGGGCGGCGTGATAGTGTACCCGACTGAGACGCTTTATGGTCTGGGGGCAAGCGTTTTTTCGCCCCTCGCTGTGAAGCGTGTCTTTGATCTAAAAAATAGGCCGCAAAAAATGCCCGTGTCTGTGGCCTTTTCTTCCCCAACAGGGTTTGAAAAACTTTTCAGTTCCCCCCCATGGGCCATTGACGTCCTCCGAGGGCTCGTGCCAGGCCCCGTCACAGTCGTTGTGCCTTTTCTGTCTTCAACCCTGCCAGAAGATGTTGTTCCCCTGGTCTCAGTTCGGGCGGAGGACGTGGAGGGTGGTTTCATGGGATATGTGGGCGTGCGCGTACCAGAGCACCCCGTGGCTACGGCTATCCTTGAGCGGTGTGGCCCCATGACATCTACCAGCGCCAACCGCCACGGGAGGCCGCCCACGCCTGACGAGGCGATGGGTTTTGCCGACGTTTGTGGGTACGTGGTTGTTGATGCCGGGGGCGGGGTTTCTTTTTCTCCATCCACCGTTGTGAGGGCGGAAAAAGACGGGGTTATCCTTTTACGCAGGGGAATGATGGGTGTGGATGACATCGTGCGCCGCTGTGGCCTGCCGGTGTTAAACGCCGATGACAGTTTGTCTGGTGGTGGAGATGAAAAACCTTGATGCTCAGATTGAGGCCTGTCGGATTTCGGCCAGGGCCAGGGACTATGGCCTGTCGCTGATACGTGAAGGTGTGCGGCTGTATGACGTGGCCGAAGCGGTGGAAAAAAAGATAAGGGATATGGGCGGAGAACCGGCTTTTCCCGTTAATCTATCTCTTAACAGACAGGCGGCTCATTACACGCCTTTTCCCGGCGACTCCCTGGTTTTTGTGCGGGGAGACGTTGTTAAAATTGATGTGGGTGCTCATGTTGACGGTTACATCGGCGACACCGCCGCCACGGTGGAGGTGGGGAGCGGGCGGTGGATCTCTCTCATAAAATCGGCCGAGAGGGCACTGGAGGCGGCGATTGAGGTCGTCAGGCCCGGTGTCTCGGTCGGGGACATAGGACGGGTTATAGAAAAGACCGTTGTCTCGCTGGGTTTCCAGCCGGTGAGAAACCTCTCGGGCCATGGTCTCAGGCGATACGAACTGCACGCTGATCCGAGCATACCCAACTTTTTTGATACAACAGCCACGGATGTTCTGGCGGAGGGAGACGTTGTGGCCATAGAACCTTTTGCCACTAATGGTGTGGGGCTTATTGAAAACAGCCGCGGTGGAAACATTTTTCATCTGCTGCGGGAAAGAACGCCCCGAAACCGGAGTGATCTGGCGGTTTATGAGGTCATAGTGGAAAAACACAGGTATTTCCCCTTTGCCAGCAGGTGGCTGGTGGACGAGACAGGGTTATCGTGGGCTGAGGTGGAAAAATCTCTCAGGCGGCTGGTGCGCCTCGGCGTTGTGATGGAATATCCCATACTCGTTGAAAAATCAGGTGGAATCGTGTCCCAGAAAGAGCACACCATGCTTGTCACAGAGGACGGGGTGGAAGTGCTGACACGGTGACACAGATGGGGTTCTGACGCGCTGACATATACACCGCTGACATATACACCGGACGCCGCCCTGCAGAGGGGCTGCCACAGACTGGACAAGCTAGATGCTCTTGTTTTTCCTCAAACGGATGGACGTTGCGATGCCGACCACCAGGATGAAAAGGAACAGGAGGGTCTGGATCCACATCTCCCTCAGGGACATGGCGGCCATCTCTGAAAACGACGCGCTAACGTCAACCACGAGCATAGGCATTTTTTCTTTGGAGACCTCTGTCCCGGTTGAGTCCTTGAGTTTGAGCTCCACGATGTACCTCTGGAGTTTCACTTCACGGGGCACTTCAACGGTTACCTTTACTGTTCTGTGTTCTCTTGCCCCTATAGTTACCTCTTTTATTTCTGTGTCTTCGTCTATTGAAAAGGTTATGTTCCATGTCCACTCTTTTCCTTTCTCCGCCCCGTTTGCTTCGTATATAGCGGCGCCAAGGTCCACTATTTCTTCCCCGTTTCCATCGTTGTATATGACCACGGTGAATGTGATCGTCTCACCGGGTCTGGCTGAGAAAAGTGTTTTTTCCGCTGTTACGTGCACTGCGTGCATCTGTTCAACTATGAGGTGTATGGTCCTGTTGTATTCCACATCTGTTCTGTCTGTGCGCACGGCCTTGATCGCAAAGGAGTACGTCCCCGCATTAACGTCTATTGTGGGGGTCATTGTCACAGAGACTTTTGTTTCTTCCAGCGGTCCGAGGGTTATGACAGTCCTGTTTATTCCCGGCGCAGGAGCGTTCCATGTTGAGGGGGCTGTTATGGTGAGGTTGAACGTGGCCGTCTCGTCAAGCTCGTTTTTGACTGTCAGTTCAAACGTTGCGGTCTCGTCTGGCAGGACGCTCTGGCTTTCTACTGGCGGTATGTAGACGCCGTGTGTCGCTATGGCCTTTACGGTGAGGCTGGCGGTGGTGTTGGGGTTGCTGTTTGATGTGGCTGTGATGGTTATCGGAAACTCTTCTGTCGGGTCTGTTATCGTCTCCGGCGCTGTTGCCTCAACGGTGAAAGTCACCTCGCTCATGGCCTCAACATAATATTCTGTGTCCGGGGGCAGGACAACATCCCACCCGGCGTTTTCGTTGTAGTCAAATTCAACGGTGAAAGAGTCGTCGGCGTCCGGGCTCTTGTTTATAAGCCTTATGTCAAAGCTGGCGGTTTTTCCGGGCAAAACATATATCTCAGGGTCTGTCGTGTTCAGTTCCACGCCCCTGTACGGCGTTATTTTTGTTTCCACGGCCAGAGTGTAGGACGTGTCAGCGGTTGAGCCAGTTATCTCCACTCTGATGACATCCCCGACAGAGCGGTTGCCCCCTCTCACTTGGAGGTATATGGCTTTGTAGCCCGCCCGCGGGACGTTGTTTACCCTTATGGATCCCCCTTCTCCGACAGAAACATTTTCACCCCAGATCTCGCAGTCTGCAAGGTCCTCGGAGGTGCCGGAGAGGGATATGTCAACCGTGACCGTTGCGTTCCCAGTGTTTCTCACGTTTATGGTGTAGTTGACAGTCCCGTTTGGGGTCACGGACATCGTTGCGACCCCCGTTCCTTCGGGGTTCTGGCTGGGAGATGTGAGCACGACGCCGTATGTGGTTATCTGGAACGTGCCGTTGACATGGAATGGGTGGCCCTGCACGTCGTACACGGTGACCCGGTACTCGTAGACCCCCGTGGGTGGATAATCATAGGACCAGACGGCATAAAACTCGCTGTTGTTAACCGTCACCGTCTCGTTCATGTACTCCATGTTGTCCTTTGTTATGACAACCAGGGCGCTGTCCAGGTCCGCACTCCCAAAAGCGTCTTTCACGGTCCCCGTGATGTTCACCTTTTTTTCTGGCCAGTCGTTCAGGGGGAAATATTCTGTTCTCTCATTCCGCGAGTTTACTGTGGCGTGGGATATGTCTTCAACCTGGTTTCCGTGTATCAAAAGGTAGCTGCTGACCAGGTTTGTTGAGACCGCTGTGATGATCACGTCCCCTTTG
Source organism: uncultured Thermoplasmata archaeon (assembly GCA_964601625.1). Taxonomy (GTDB): domain Archaea; phylum Thermoplasmatota; class Thermoplasmata; order JAGHBH01; family JAGHBH01; genus CAZROC01. Next base: position 86,612 of record CAZROC010000004.1, read on the forward strand.
AGGTGGAGCTTTAGAGATGTGCCGTTGTTTAGATTGAGCGCGTCTGAGGAGTTGAAAATTATGGGAATGACATATGTTTTGAGGGAGGATACTTTCAGGCTTCCCTCTCCGATGACCTCCACGTTGGAACCATTCACATAGACCAGAGTCACGTTGAGGTTTTCCTCCGGGGGAGGAACGGTCGTCTCATTGCTCCTGGCCTGTATGCTGAGATTGAATCCGTATTCTCCGCTGGCCACGGGGTATGGTTTGAGAGACAGGTTTGCTTTCAGCTCGGCCGTGAAAGATATGCCAGAGGCGGCGAGTTCCGGTGTGGTGGCTGTGGTTGGCTCTGTTGTTGAAAGCTTGTGGTCTTTGGTCAGATAGAGGTAGATATCATAGTAACCGTCGTCCGTTGACGTGGCTGGCGTCTCTCCAGTGGCGGGAGACGGAGACATGAAAACACCCAGCGATGAGACCGCCAGCAACAAGACGAACACGATTGAAAATATTTTTTTCGTCCGCATATGCTTATCCTCCATGGTTTTTGCTTTGTCCGGTGATATGTTTATCTTCATCTTTTCCCTCCTCATATGGCCACGCCTTTCTCCCGCAGCCCCTCTTTGCACTCCATGTTGGACAGGAATTCCTCTTCGCTCATCTTTTCCCGGGCTTTTTCCCAGCACTCTTCGCGGTTGTAGCATATCTTGCAGCTCCGTGCCAGCATGCTCCTGACTTTGAGGAAAACGTTTTCTTCTATTGGGATGTATGTATCAGCGTATATTACACCCGTCACCTTGGGCGGGTACTCGTATATTTTCTTTTCCTCTCTTTCAGCGGTTTTCTCTTCTATAACAGGTGTCGTTGTTTTTGCTCTGGCATAGGCGCCCAGTTCTCCAAGGGCGACAACACCGAGTATTATGAGAGACAGAAGGCGCCAGCCCTGCAGTCCAAAACCAAACTTGAAGATGAAGAGAAGGGACGGGTAGACGTGGAGAAGAAAAACCCAGCCAAACACTATGACTCCTATGATTATTCCAAACCAGTGCGCTCTCTGCTTTTCTGCCACTCTGACATGGGCCACGGTGGTGGATTCCATCTTTTTTCCCCCTTGGATGAACACACACAAATCATATCCGAATATTAAAGGTTTTGGCGTGACTGACATAGCACATGCAAACACGCCCCAGTCAACACGTCTCAGCGGCGTCTAATCCACGTTCCCCCGCCGCCGTCAAGTGCGCTCAGGAGTTCTTCGGGGGAGGTTATGAGCACAGATTCTCCGCCCTGTCTCAGAAATCTTATCGCCGCCAGAATTTTTGGCCCCATGCTACCAGGGGGAAATTCCCCCTTTTCATATAGGTCTTCAATCTCTTCTAGCGAAACTTCGCCGATCTCCCTCTCGTTTTCCGTCCCAAAACCGGTATACACATATGGCACATCTGTCAGGATAATGAAAAATTTCTCCCCGATAGCTGTGGCCAGAACACTTGAAGCCAGGTCTTTATCTACCACAGCTTCCACCCCGACATATCTCCCATCTCTTTCCACAACGGGGACACCCCCGCCCCCGGCCGCTATGACCACATGATGTCCGTCTCCGAACACCAGGCGCTTTATCGCCTCCTTTTCCACTATGTCCACCGGCTCGGGCGAGGGGACCACCCGCCTGTATCCGCCCCGGGGGTCCTCCCGCATAACCCACCCTTTTCTAGCGGACAGCACCTTCGACTCTTCCCGGGTATAAAAGGGGCCTATGAACTTGGTGGGATTTTTAAAAGCCGGGTCGTCCTCCCGCACAACGACCTGGGTGATAAGAGACACAGCCGTGTGAGGCATACCCCGTTCTCTGAAAACACCGGTGAGCTCCTGCTGGAGAAGGTAACCGATGAGTCCCTGGCTCTCCGCCCCGCAGACGTCCAGAGGCATGGGGGGCACCCTGTCTCTCGCCGCCTCATTTTGCAGAAGGATGGCACCGACCTGCGGCCCGTTGCCGTGTGTGACAACTATGTCATACCCCACCCCTATCATGTCAGCCAGGTGCCGTGCAGTCTCTCTGATATTCCTCCTCTGTTCCTCAACAGTACCTCTCTCTCCAGAGCGGAGGATGGCGTTTCCCCCTATGGCGACAACAGCGGTTTTCACACAAACACCTCGGCCATCACACTTGTTTATGGTGGAATAGGGCCAGAAGATATCAAAGGTTATAAGGGTTTTGGAGAACCGAGAACTCCGCTCAACGAGGTTTTATTCTCTGTATTTTGTCCGGTCCACCTCTTTCTCTTCTTTTTGTTCGCCCTTCTTTTCTTTCTTCCGCTGATAATACAGCACTAAAATAGCAGCCGCGGCCGAAACTAGGAGAATGGCCCACACCGGCAGGTAACAGAAAACGGTTTCCAGGCCAGTTTCTTTTTCACGTTTTTCTTTCAGTACCAGATTTATGTCCAGTATGGGGTTTGCTATGGGGTCACGGGACACCGTGGTTGAGTTCACACCGGAATAATTTTCCCACACACACCAGACATTTATTCTGTCGCCCACATCAGGTGTGACGTTGAAACCAACAGTGTAACGTCCGTTTGCATCTGTTAAGGCGGAGATGTTTAGATTCTTATTCTCGTTTTCAACATATACTTTTGCTCCCACGACGAGAGAACCGTCCTCCAGCTTCACAGTTCCACGGACCACGAAGGGGGGGTATGCTCCGTCGCCAGAAACATAGCCTGTTTTTAAAACCGTCACAATATTTATAACCAGCAGGATAAGCAGAAACAAAGAGAGGGTGTATTGTGGTAAAAAGCGAAAATAAGACGCCCCCTGCCCCGTTTTTTTAAAGTGCTTTTTGTATCTCATACTATGTCCCCATAGATACATCCTATCTCATGGACAAAATACTAGGTTTATCCCGGCGGCGGGGAATAGGTGAGCCATCCGGGCCCGGTGGTTATGAAATAACCTCTGCCCGGTTCCATGTAGAAATCATGGGTTCCGTGCGGAATGTGGAATTCTGTGATATAAGCCTCACTCCACTGTTGTGTCACCGCGTTCCAGTACATGATCGCGCTGTACTCCTGTCTCCCAACAACATAATCAAGGAACATGCTAGCGTATGTTGTCGTATTAAGACTCGTCCAACCCACCATATTCCAGCCAGTGTGGAGGGTAACGTTCCTCGCGTCTCCGGCCGTGGGAACAGAGCCGTTTATCGTAAAAGTTATGGTGTTCGTGGTGTTGACGAAAACCCAGTAGGCCAAATCGTTTTGTATCAAAAAGTTGTCAGCGGAATTGTTGTCCGTCCAGCCAGGGATATAGATGGTGTATCCACCAGTGGCATTTTCCGTTGATATTACCTCAACTTTGTCCCAGCCTATGAGGACAGCCAGATCGCTGGCGGTCATGTTGGTGGACAGGAGGAGCGGGAAAGATATGAGGTTCCAACCGTTTTCAAGAGAGATCTGGAACCCGCTGGCCAGAGTCACATTCAACCACGTGTAATTGGAAGCCAGATCAAGTGCCGTCTGGTTTATACTGCTGTTTCCACCCGATGTGGCTCTCAGCTGGATCATGTCCCCGGGAGCAAAACCGTTCGGGAAGCATGACGCATTTGATAGATAAACAACATATGCCCCAGTTGAATTGGTAAACGTGGTCGTTGAGTCTCCCGTGTCCAGATTTGAAACCATAACACTGGCACCTGAGATAGGAGCGCCTCTATAGTACACGTAACCTGTGACTTTGTGTTCTCCCCAGAGCGTAATATTTACCTCTGTCTTATTCTGGTTTGTGTCCACAACACCCACACCGTTCCCCGAGATGGTCTCGTACACTGCATTAACCCAGATGGTGTCTCCATCGGCGTAACCGCAGGGATAAAGAGTGCCATTGGCCAGGTCCACGCTGTAATATCCAGAAGAATCTGTAAACACTACACACCAGTCGCCGGTGTTGTTGTTCGTCACATTAACTGAAACATTGACCGCTGGGCGCCACCCACCCGGCCAGAAAACATACCCCTCTACAACGTGGCTTTTAAGTTTAAGAGAGAGGTCCACGCGGAGAGTCTGGACGTCCGCGCTCGTGTTTACTATGCCGCTGGCAACTCCCTCGTAGAGTCCATGGTATCCAGTCACTTCAACCAAATCGCCGTCTGAATATCCGCCGGGTAGGTTTGCCAGATTAACCTGATAGTTGCCAGCAGAATCCGTAACTGTGTTCCATGACATGTTTGTTGCCGTATTGGTTAACTTCACATTCGCAGATGCCACTGCCACGCCGTTTTCAAACACCGTGCCGAACACTATATACGGGTCCTCAGTGGGCGCCCCATCTGTGACAAGGAAAGACAGGGGAGATGTTTCATTTCCAAGACGACTCGTATGTCCACTGTTGTCCATTGCGATTACATAGTAATAACACTCTCCATAAAGAGGACTCGGTGGAATGTCTGCCCGCCAGGTACCATTGCTGTCTGCTTTTGTCACAATGTGCATGTTAACAGAAGTCCAGTTTGTTTCTCCCGGCAGGCGATAATATGTGGTGGCATTAGCCACACCATCCGGGTCGCTGATGTTAACCGCAACATACATCGGTGTGTTCGGTTTCTGGATAGGGGGCGTGAGAATTTCATTAAACCGTGGACCCTCACTATCAACGTAGAGAACATAGGTTCCCCCATTTTGCGGAGGAGCCCCGTCAACTGTGAGGGTGTGGTTGGCGTACGCGCCGCCATACGTGGCATTTATATATACAACATCCCCAGGACTGGGGGTGTAACCCGGAATGTTTCCAAGGTCAACTGTGAAGTATCCCTGTGTGTCTGTCATATTGGTTGTTGTGCCGTATCCCGGAACTATGGCGGTTACTGTGGCACCGCTTATGCTGTTGTTGTTTTCATCAACTACGTATCCATAGATGGGGTACGAATATGGTGGCGTTGAGGTGTTGGTTGTTTCGTTCACGGTAACGTTCATGGTGTCCGTGTCCCAGTTCCCGGCAGCGTCAGAGACGTTCAGAGTGACCTCGTATACACCAGGGTTGTTAAATGTGTAATTAACAACCATGCCGTAGAGGAAAATAGTGCTGTTGTCATAAAAACTCCATGTGTAGTTCGTGATACCAACGTTGTCCGTGCTGTTGGAGCCGTTGAAAGTAACAGTTTCACCTACGTAAACAAACTGGTCCGGGCCAGCATCCGCCACGGGCGGCTCTGTGTCTGTGGAGTTTGCTGCTCTGATTATTGGGTAATAGTCCGTTGCTCCTTTTCCTCCCCCTATGTTCGTGTATGGTGTGTCTCCTATTCCGTCCGGGCCTGGGATGTCCTGGTTGGGTCCCGAGTACTGGTCTGTTCCGTTGTAGTCGTCCCAGTAGTTCCCACCTGTTGGATAGGTGGCGTTCCAGTAATTATTGCCCGTGTCATCACGGCCGTTTTTTGTGTTATTCTGGAAGATATTATGATATACTCTGTTGTTCTTGGTAGAGTACTGGAGATATATGCCGTATTTGTTGTTAGCAAGCGTGTTGTTCCTCAATGTGTTGTTCTGTGATTGTACCACTAACACGCCTGCATCGATGTTTGACCCCAGGGTGTTGTTCTCTACCAGATTGCGATTCCCGCGGACATAAATACCATCGCTATTTGAAAAAGCAGTATTGTTGGAGATTACGTCATAAGATGACCTATGGATTTCTATACCGTGTATATTTGAGGAAACTGTGCTGTTCTTTACCGTCACATTACTTGAGTATATTATTTTCATCCCGATGGACGCGTGAGATATGTTCTGGTTTTCCACAATTATGTTGGTGCAGTTCACAAGAATCACCTGTCCAGCCTGCGGGACGGCGCCTCCATTCCTGTTTTTCCAGTAATAGACAGGTTTTCCATTCACCGTGTTGCTGGTATCAATGTCATGTATGTAATCCAAAATACTCTCTGAGTAAACAAAGTACTGGCCCATATCAATGCCGCCGTTTATCATGGTGTTGTTGCGGAGAGTGATGTTTCTTGCACTCTCAAAAAGTATGGCATATTTGTTATTAGATATTGTGTTGTTTTCTATTCTTGAAGAGGACGAAACCAATAGAATACCTGCTTCTCCATTTGAGTTTATTATATTATGCGAAACTGAGTGTTTATTACCGTGCAGTTCTATTCCCCGTACCCCATTTGAACTGAAAACATTATAAAGTACTGTATTGTTTTCTGAGCTTATAAGTATTCCCATTCCCACATTTGAACTTGCAGTGTTATTTAAGATAGTGTTGTTGTCTCCGACTATATAAATGCCATGGCCATTATTTTCAGTGTTATACGAGCAGTTGTTGTACGCGATAAGGTTATGATGACCGTGGACCGAGATTCCGATATTGTTATCCGTGGCAGTGTTGTTGGTTATCGTGTTATTGTGTGAATACTTGTGAACGTCCAAACCTGCGCAACCGTCATGGCCCGCCATCGTGTTGTTGTTTATAATGTTGAAATTTGATGAATATTCAAGTAAAATGCCGTCCCCGTCGTTCGAGGAAACACTGTTGTTTTCAATGCGGTTATGCTCAGATGAGAAGAGATGTATTCCATTATGTAAAGAGTTCATTCCGTTAGAGGATACATTATTGTTGATGACGTATGTGTAGTTTGAATTAGAAATCAGCAAACCATCTTTTGTATTTCTGGTTATCTCGTTCCAGATGATTGTGTTCATCGTTGAGTTGCTGACACACATACCCCACCCATTATTTTGAGTCAAAGTGTTGTACGCCACATAATTTTCGTCCGACCGGTTTATATACACGCCCGTTCCGCACGAGTCAAAATTGCTATAAACGATCTTGTTGGAGTTGGATTTATACAGGTACGCCCCATACATGTAGTTTGAGTTGAATGTGCAGTTTTCTACGATGTTATTATTTGAGAACCCCATTTCAACACCTATTATGCGATACGGCAGGGAGATATTGGCTATTGTTATATTTGTACAGTTTGCGAGTATTATCTGACCGGCACTGCCAGATATAACGCCTCCGTTTTCGTTTTTCAAGTAGTATAGGGGGTCGCCATCGACAGTGTTATTCGTATATATGTTATGGGAGTTCCAATGTTCTTTTTTTTCTCCAAATATAGCAATTGAGCTGCCATCCATAGTGTTCCCTTCAAGAGTCACATTCGTAGATTCATATATGTAAATAGAATATTTGCCATTTTTTATAGTGTTATAAGAAATTCTGGCGTTTGAGACGTTGTATAATATTATTTCAGCGTTGCTGAAAAATACACTGTCGTCTCCGCCACTCGCATCTTGTAGCAGGCAGTTTCGGATCAAGAAATAGCCAGTGGTATTTCCGATGTAAATACAATAACCTTGGCCTGTGCCGTTTATTTCATATCGTTCAATAACCCAGGGGTCCAAGGCTGTTCCATTTCCCCCCACTATCCCATTGGATTGGTTGAAATCAGAGTCACTATTTATCCTGATCGGGGCATGCGCAGTAAATACCCCCTCTTCTGACATGAGGGGATAATAGTCCGTTGCCCCTTCTATGTTCGTGTATGGTGTGTCTCCTATTCCGTCCGGGCCTGGGATGTCCTGGTTGGGTCCCGAGTACTGGTCTGTTCCGTTGTAGTCGTCCCAGTAGTTCCCACCTGTTGGATAGGTGGCGTTCCAGTAATTTTGATCGCCGTAATCGCGTGCATGTTGGGTATTATTAATAAAAAGATTTCCGTATATTTTATGGTAAGTGCAATCATATGTTCCAAGCTCCATACCGAGATTATTATCGGTGATAGAATTGTTGACTATATAGTTATTGTGTGAGTTGGCAAGAATAGAGACGCCTTTGTTATTTGATGAAATGTTGTTATTTTCTATTCTGTTGTTAGACGACGCATACAAAAAGATACCGCAATCTTCATTAGAAACTATTATGTTGTTTTCTATAGTCCCGTGGGTCACGTTGTAAAACGTTATTGCGTTTCCACTAGAATAGGGGGGGTCGTTGTCGCTGGCATAGCTACTGTTAGCGTTGGAAAAATAGCAGTTTCTAATTACAAAATAAGAGGTGACGTTCCCCACATACACACAAAATGAATAATTATCGCTTATTTCAAACCCCTCTATTACAAATGGGTCATCTTGGCTTCCAGAACCATAGCCCGCGTATATAAGTAGGTCAGCGTCACTATTTACCACGATAGGCGTACTTTGCGTGTACGCCCTGGCAGTCCCCTTTTCGTCTGAATAAGAAATCAAAACAAAAAAACCGCTGAAAACAACCAGCGCACATACCCAGAATACGGCGAGCTTTTTCATTCAAACACCTCTGCCCCTTGAGTGATAAAAAAGTATGGTTGAACTTGATATTTTAAGTTTTCGCATAGCAATCCTGAAACGATGTTATTCTAAACTTTTAGAAACCTTTAAATCCAGACCCTGTTATGGCTGGTTGTCGGGGAACCGGTGGCCCTCGTTTTCCGGGCCTGTCATCCCCCCCAAAAACCTGAAAGGAGGTGATAGGCGTGGCGATAGTGGGAAAGCATATCATAGCGGAGTTCTACGGCGTAGAACCGGAGAAAATATCTTTCGTGGACACCGTAAGGGACACAATGGAACGGGTAGCCGAGGAGTCCGGTCTAACGACGATACGCGGTTTTTTTCATCAATTCCAGCCGCAGGGGGTCACCGGGATAATATTGCTCTCCGAGTCACACCTGTCAATTCACACCTGGCCAGAGCACTCGCTGGTAAATCTGGACATTTTCACCTGTGGAGAGCCAGAAAAGGCGGACAGGGCGTTTGAACTGTTCGTTAAATACCTTGAACCTAAAAGCTACAGACACTACGTGCTGGACAGGGGCTAACCCCCGCAGCAGTGTCCGGCTGTTTTGTTCTTCGCCTTTTGTCCCCAAAACGCATTGTGGAGGTGCCCTGTTTGGCAGAGCAAAAGAAGATACCCAGAAGGCTGGAAACCCAGATCCTGCAGGCGCTGGCGGGTCAGAGAGAGATATCTGTTTGGAAGCTCATCTCTCTCCAGGACTGGTCTCTGCCGGAGTTTTATTCCGCCCTGATAGAACTTGAAAGAAACGGTCTGATCTCAACACGTGGTGGTGTGGTCGGTCTCACAGAGCTGGGAAAAGAGGTTGTGAAAAGGAGAGGGCTGGAACATGTTGATGTTAAATGTGCGTCCTGTGATGGCAGCGGGTACGTTGAGTACCCTGTCGGGGATCTTTTCCGGGAGATAGCCAGGGAGCGTCCTCTCCCTGTGAAAGAGTACGACCAGGGATACATAAACCCAGGAGACGTCCTCAAGAGGGTCTCTTTTATATACGAGCGGGGCGACCTCTCTGGCACCAAGATTTTTGTCGTGGGGGATGATGATCTTTTGAGCGTGGCCATGGCTCTGACGGGTATGCCGGAGCGGGTTGTAGCTGTTGACATAGACCGGCGGGTGGTTGATTTCATTAACCGGGTTGCTGATAGGCACGGCCTGTCTCTGGAGGCGGAGGTGTATGATGTCCAGCAGCCGCCCCGTTTCAGGAAAGAGTTTGATGTTTTTGTAACGGATCCCGTTGAGACCCTCCCGGGCATAACCCTTTTTCTTTCCCGGGGTGTTGCCACCCTTAAAGGGCGTGGTAGTGTCGGCTATTTCGGTCTGACCACCCTTGAGGCGTCAAAGAAAAAGTGGTTTGAGATTGAAAAGAGGATACATGATATGAACTTTGTTATAACAGACATTCGGCGGGATTTCAGCTGGTATGGGGGCGAGGACAACTTTTTGAGATACCAGGCCGACCTCCCGATAGTGAAGAAGATCGGCACCCCGGCAAGGGTGGACTGGTTCAGGTCGTCTTTTTTCAGAATAGAAGCCATAGACGCGCCCCATCCTCTGGTTAGTGGGGAACTGGTGCTGGGAAAAGACGTCTATGTGGACGACGAGTCCTGGGCTACCGCCATTTCGGACGAGGACACCAGGGACCCTGGCAGTGAATGAGTCTTACTCTGCCCGTTTACTCTGCTCGTCCACTAATTTCTATCCCCCAGCGCCTATCTTGTCAGCTTTCTGTACCTCTTTGTGGCGGGGGCGTGGCGGTCCAGCTCAACGATCTTTTTCCTGGCCCGTCTTATCGCTGTGACCCCTATTGCAACGGCGAGCAGGAGGGACAGGAGACCGTATTCAGGTCCAAAGAGCACCTGGAGCGATGCAACGAGGTTGAAAATTCCGTGGAGGGAAACCGCGGCGAAAAAATAGGGGAGAGCGGAGCTACCGACGCCCAACGTTTTTCTGCTTATTCCATAACCGGTGATGGCTGTGGCGCTGGCGTGGAGGAAGACGCTGGAGATGCTCCTTATAAAAACCGTGCCTACGAAGCCGCCGACTCCGAATTCCAGCATGGCCGCCAGCCCATACAGGAGGTTTTCTGTGGTTGCGAACCCCAGCCCTGAGGCGGCCCCGTAGACCAGCCCGTCTTCCACTTCAAGGAGCCACCGCCTTTTCCAGCCTACTATCAATCCCTTGGCCATTTCCTCAACAAATGGGGCTATTATGCACACGAGCACAACGGTCTCCGTGCGAAAGTCTGTCCCGAGCAGGACGTACTCTCTGGCCAGAAAGCCGTATCCCGCAAAGGCGTAGTATTCCAGGACGATGGAGATCAGGACGGCCACAACAGCGCCTCCAACAAATACCCTCAGGAGGTGTCCCCAGGGCTCTCTCTGATATCTTTCTGCTCTGCGTATCCACGTCAGGTATAGTAGAGGGGGGACCAGGAGGAGAATGGCCATTGTAATCCACATTGTTAAATCCATTTTATCACATCAGCGCTATTGTGTCAGGGAATAAAATTGTTTCCGGGCGTGTGGTAGTGTTATCTCAGGGACTGTTATTTCAGGAAGGGTTTAATATGTCCATGTAATAGCGTGAGTCCAGACAGGTAAACAGGCAGGTAAACGCCGACCTGGAGGAAATCTGGTGGTCGTAGAAAAGAAAAAGATGGGTGCGGAGAGCGGTCGTGGTCATCTATCGCGTTTTATCCTTGAAAAAGGGTCCTTTGCCTTTCTGGACAAAGTTATTCTCGCACTCATGGGGTTTATCTATGTCGTCCTATCTGTGCGTTTTCTTGAAAAAGCAGAGTACGGCGTCATGATGCTGGCTTTTTCCATATTCGGTTTTCTGACTATTTTTGGGGACACAGGTGTTGGCAACGCTTTGATTAAATATGCCGCTGAAAAAAAAGAGGTGGATGCGGTCACCACAACGGCTCTTTATCTGAAAGCCGTTTCCCTGGTGGTTTTTTCCGGAATTGCCATCCTGTTTGCTTTCGTTTTGCCCCCCCTGTTTCACGCTCCGCAGCTTTTCTCCCTTCTCCTGTTCTTTCCCGCCTTTTTCACCGCCCTCATGGCCAGCAACTTTTTCAAACAGATACTCCAGGCCAATCAGATGCTCAAAGAGATAACGCTGGTTGACAGCGGGGCCCTGGTGTCTCTCGTATCCCTTTTTTTGCTGGCCCGCTACGCTGGCATGTTTACCACAGCGCTTGTTGTTTTCGCTCTTCTCTCAGTATCGTATATCATTGCAGCCGGAATAGGATTTTATATGTCAAAAAACCTATTTAAACTAAAAAATAAAATAAATCACGCGTGGAAAAAGAGAATTTTTCGTTTTGCTGTTTTTTCTTCCATGGGCGCCCTCGGCTCCATGATATACACGCGGACAGACATGCTCATGCTGGGTGCATATCTGGGACCGGAGGCTGTTGCCGTCTATGGTAGCTGCTGGGTCATAGCCAACGCCATGTACATGGTTCCACAGTCAATATACATGGTGCTGTTTCCCCTCTCTTCTGAAATCTCTTCTTCCACCGAATATCCTGGTGGGTGGAAAAAAAGGATGAAAGAGGTTTATGCCAAAAGCGTGGGCTATTCTCTTGTTTTCACCGTTCCGATGTCCCTTTTTGTCATAGCATTTCCTGGCCAGATAATAAACATCCTCTACCATGGAAAATATATAGAGAGCATATCGGTCCTGAGGGTTCTCGCCCTCTGGGGGATAATACGTCCCTTCGGGAACCTTTCTGGGGCGGTCATAGAGGGGATGGGAAAGCCAAACGTAAACGCTGCTCTTGTGTGGGCCACGGCGCTGGTGAACATTGCAGCCAACGCGCTTTTTATACCACGTTTCGGTGTGATGGGCGCCGCGTATGCGAGTATCCTCGCTTTTTTTGTGGGTGTTCCAATAGGAATACTTTTTCTGATGAAAAAGATTATGTGGGATAAAAATGGTGTTGAAAACACAGATTAATGGGACAAATAACATATTGCCAGATTAAAACAGAGGGGATGCTGTGTGAAGATAGCCATGGTTGACACATCCTCCGAGGGAGGAATATGCCATTACACATACAACCTTTCAAATGCTCTTTCCAGGTACGCCGAGGTCACGCTTTATACTTCTATAAAATATGAAATGTCTTTCATGAAAAAAGATTTCCGTGTTATGCGTGTTTTTGGCCCTAATAATATTTTGAACACTTTTGGATCTGCTGTTATGTTCCTGCATTCAAAGGTGTGCGGTAATGATTTGGTCCATGTACAATGGCTTTTCAATCCATGGGTGGACTTTGGAACCCTTCTAGTTTTGAAAAAGTTGGGAACACCTCTTGTTTATACTGCTCACAACGTTTTACCTCACGAATATGAGGCGTTTTCAAACAAAACTTCAGACAAAATATCAAGTAAAGAAATATATGACATATACAAGAAGATATATGAAATTGCAGACGCGATAATAGTGCACTCAAAGAACAGTGAAGAAGAAATTCTTGAAAAAATGAGCGTTAAAAAAGAAAAATTATATATTATACCTCACGGAAATTACATTTTTATTAGAGAAATCTCTCCGCCTATGAACAAAGAAAAGGCCAGGGCCATGCTCGGGATAGGTCCTGACGATCACGTGCTTCTTTTTTTTGGTCTCATACGGGAGTACAAGGGCCTTGATCTGTTGTTCCAATCTCTCGCTCAGGTGCTGGGATACTTTTCGGGAAATAGAAAAAAAACGAGTCAGGGAGAGACCGATCCCAAAGCGATAAAACTGTTGATAGCCGGTAAAGCACCACATGGGTTCGGGAATTATGCTGCTATGATAAAACAATTGGGGCTGAGTGAAAACGTTGTGGAATACATAAAATACATTCCACTTGATGAAGTAGGGATTTTTTTCTCAGCGTCCGATGTTGTAATATTGCCCTACAGAAAAATATATCAAAGCGGGGCAATCCAGATGGCATATGCGTATGCCCGTCCTGTTATCGCAACCGCCACGGGTGGTTTATCCGAGTCCGTCATAGATGGCCGCACAGGATACCTGGTGAAACCCGGTGATTCAGAGGACCTGGCCAGAGCGATAATAAAAACACTTGAGGACAAAGAAGAGGGCTGTCTGGAAAAAATGGGAGAAACAGCTTTTAATGTTGCAAAAAAAATCTACGGCTGGGACTCAATAGCCCGGAAAACTATGGGCGTGTATGAGTCGGTTCTCAGGCGATAAAACACCAGCTTTAGAAGTTTTAGACAGCCACCGGGTACCTTTTGAGATATCTGCCTATATCTGCCTTTTTGAGTTATCTCAGTTAACCCGTGTTCTGCTTCTGAGGTTCAATCATAAAACGGCTCTATACACGGACAACAATTTTTCTGTCGCCTTTCGCCATGTGAATCTTTCAACCACTTTTTTTCTGGCTCTTCTCCCCATCTCTTCTATCCGTTTTTCGTCAGAAACGATATTTTGTATGGCCTCTGCGAATTTTTCGGAATCCCAGCACTCCACAAGTATTCCTTCCTCACTGCTCAATATCTCTTTTATACTGTTTAACGGCGAAGCAATAACCGGCTTTCCAACAGCCATGTATTCCAGTATTTTGAAAGGTGAAAAGCCGAATTCAATGTCTGGATATGGTGCTACGGCCACATCTGCTTCCACAATTGCAGAAGGAACTTCTGCGTGTGATATAGAGCCTGTGAAGATCACTTCTTTTTCCAGACCCATCTTTTTCACGAGCTCTCTGTATCTGATCACGTCAGAGTTTTTGCCCCCAACCACAACCGCAGTTATATTTTGGGATTTTTTTCTTTTCAAAACGCCCATTGCGCTTATGAGGTTTTCCACCCCATGCCACGGGCCAAGGGCACCCACAAAAATGAGCATTTTTCCCTTTATTGAATATCTCTCACGAAGTCCCAGCGGGGGGACGTCTGGAGAAAAACGATTGGGGTCAACTCCGTTGGGAACAACAAATATAGAAGATGAGCGTGCGTGATATTTTTCTATCACCGTATCTCTTAAAGTCTTTGACACAGTGAAACCAGCATCTGCCATGTTAATTATTCTGGATGACCATTTCAGAGCAAGACGTTCATACACGAATGTACTGGCTATACGCGAGGAGATGGACTCTGAGAGTACCCAATCGTCGTCTATCTGGATAACAGATGGAATCTCGCTTTTGTTTGCGTTTAGAACCCCCACTCCCCCAAACACATACCCTCTGTCATGGATGATATCTGGTTTAAATGAAATTATCTTCTTTTTCACCAAACGCATGGAATGAAGCGTAAATAACAACCGATTTCCAGGTACTTTTGATGAATATACCGGAACAAAAGCGTCATCTGGGATACGCCCGGGTATTTCTTCTGATTCCTCCTGTACCTTTTTTTTCCTATCTCCCCAGCCCCCCTCTTCTCTCCCCGCTATGAGGCATACTTCATGTCCCATTTCAAGCAGGTTTCTGACAAACTCTGTCTGGTGGATGTTCTGAGCGGCGGGAGAACCGAGATGGACACTCGGGGCATTCATCAGTATCCTAAGAGTCTCTGCCATCTGCGTACCTCCGGGGGCGAGTATGACAGATAAGCCTCTTCGGTCTATAACTTTTATCATCTACCACCATCTACCGAAAAGCTGCAGTACGCGGAAAACTGTAGCCTCCCGAAAACGGCAAATTATTTGAAACCCTAAAACTCACGGAAAAGTGAACGAGGTGATAATTTGAGAATCCTGATGACCGGCATCCGTTTCTTCCCCGCCCCCGGCGGTGCAGAGACCCATATATTTGAGATAGCAAAACGCCTCCGTGCCCATCACGAAATAACTATTTTTACCTCCGACCTCTACAGGGAGGTCCCGTTCAAACGTCTGCCCTCTGACCACCCACAGTTTCTAAAGGTGGAGGGCATACCTGTGAGGCGGTTTAGAGGGTATACTCTGGGGGGTGATATGCACTATGTTTTTATGCCGGGAATGTCGCTTCCAATGTTGCGTTTCAAAGCAGACATAGTCCACGCTCATTCATACGGTTATTTCCAGGTAAACATGGCGGCCCTGAAACGCCTTCTCCAGCCAGACACAATTTTTGTTCTCACACCCCACTACCACCCTGAATGGTCCATGACCGGTGGTCCAAAAAGGAAAAAACTCAGAAAAATCTACGATAATACAATAGCAAAACTGGTGCTGGACAGAGCAGACGCGATTATAGGGGTTTCCAGACACGAAATTGAGCTGATGAGCAGACTCGGGGTGGACAGAAGAAAAATACACATCATACCCAACGGGATAGACTTCTCCCTCTACAACCCGATACCTGACCCGGTGCCTTTTCTCAGAGAATATTCTCTGCTGGAAAGAAAAAAAGAGGGCTGGAAAATAGTCCTGTACGCCGGCAGACTGGCTGTTAACAAAGGCCTTCTCCATCTCATAAACGCCGCTCCCATGGTGTTAAAAGAGAACCCCAGAACACTCTTCGTCCTGGTCGGGGACGACGCCGGTATGCGGGAGAGAATTGAAAGAGAAATAGACAGATTGAATCTCAGAGAGCGTTTCCTCTTAACTGGTCACATAAAATCTGACGAGATTTACCGCTCCGCCCTGTCCTCCTGTGACGTTTTCGTGTTGCCCAGTGAATACGAGGCATTTGGAATAGTTCTGGCAGAAGCAATGGCGTGTGAAAAACCGTGTGTTGGAACAAACGTTGGGGGAATACCAGAGGTGATAACTGACGGAGAAACAGGCCTAATCGTTGAGTATGGCGACCCTGCGGCTCTTGCTGATGCAATAAACGAGATTCTGACCAGCCCGGAGATAGGAAAAAATATGGGAGTAAAAGGGCGGATAAAAGTAATGGAAAACTTCACCTGGGATAAAGTGGTGGCGGCCATAAACAGGGTGTACGAGACGTTCGCGTCGGAAAAATAACGGAACGGACCACAAACTTAATAAACCCCCTTTCCTACTTTCTCTTCCCCCCCACCAAACCCCCCCAAGGGCCGGGAGGCTTCGTTTTATCTCCCGGCCCTTGGGGGGGTTTGGTGGGGGGGAAGAGAAAGTAGGAAAGGGGG
>CAZROC010000005.1:0-100464 GCA_964601625.1 uncultured Thermoplasmata archaeon
AAGTTGAACGATAGGAAGGTTCGTTGGATTAGTAAAATTAATTCAGGATACTACATGTACTGGTTCAGGAGAAAGAGAACAAAAATAAGAGAAAGCTGGTGGCACTGCGCAAACGCCGAGTTCACCGTACAGGCACCGCCAGAGATACTCCTCTTTATCTGGGAGACAGGCATCGGAAACAAAAACAGCCAGGGCTTCGGCTGCTTGGAACTGAGGGGGTGAGGTCGCACATCAAAAACATACTCATAATAATCATTATCGTAGGTATGTTTTATAAAGGTTTCGGGGAATTACCACACCCGGTTTTGTTTTTCTAACCATTCATCTATTTGGTCTGCATCCTCTTTGACGTTTTTTAAGAGTCCAAATTCCGATGAGTATTCAAGTTTTCCAAAGAGAAGATGGTGGTTTTTGTAAACAATGTGGGAAATTATCTCATAGCCGTATTTACTTTTAAGTGCCTGATAAGTAGAATTATGAATAGGAACCAATAATTTATGAATCTCAATACTTCTATGCGTATCTATCAGTTTTTTTGCTTCTTCAATAAAGTCTATTGGTATTATTTCCATGCCCTCAAATAAAGAGTTAAAATATTCATCAGTCATTGCTCTTTGAAGTGGCTCTTGGTATTCAAATATTTTTAATGCATTCAGTTTGTGATTCTCAATTTCTTTTATTTTCTCCGGCTCAAAAGGGGAATACACATAATTAATCATCTGTTTTGTTTTTGATTCTTCCATGGACAAACCGTTGTATTCGTTAAGAATGTTCAATGTTCTTGCAATCACTTTTTCATCTTTATAAACGTATTTATCATTTTCTGAACCATTAGTGAGCACATATACGTCTTGTATGACGCCTTCTTTCCAGCCAGTCCTGTTTACTCTTCCGAATCTCTGAATTAAAGCATCTAATGGTGCGGGTTCTGTAACGATTGAATTAAGGCTTATATCTAATGACACTTCAATAACTTGGGTTGACACTACAAAATCTAAATTAGAAAGATTTTTCATGATAATACTTTCTTTTTCTATCCTGTCGCCATGAGTAAATCTGCCATGAATGAGTAATCCTTTTAAACCATTCTCTTTCAACAATTTGTATACATCAATTGCGCGATCTACGGTATTACACGCAAATAATACAGGTTTTTTAAGATGTAACGTGCTAGATGTAAGATATTCACCGTTATATTTTATTTCTCTTGCGATATCTATAATGTTACCATCAATAATGTTTACTCTATGTCTTGTATATCTATTGATTTCTTTTTCGTCACTTTCAATTTTTTCTGGTCTCAGTAGGTCCTCTAATAATTTTTCAATAAATTCAGGCAGGGTAGCGCTCATTATCAAAACTTTTGCGTTATATTCTTTTTTCGTTAAAACGTCCAGCATAGCCAGAATTATTCCGGTAATATTCGATTCATAAGCATGTATCTCATCAATTATTAACAACGAATTTTTCATTTCCGTCAATCCCATTTCAAAAAAGCCCACGCTGAAAAAGTTTTTCATGATTTGATATGGCGTAGTTACTTTAATTGGAGAGTATATCTTCCCATACAAACTAGAGAGCTTTTTGTACTCTCTTTGCTTTTCATATAAATAGTAAGATGAAGTGCTATGGATAACACCTATCATCTTTTGATCCCTAAAATAGTTTAACAATCGCTCATACATTGCATTTATACTCGCCCTATAAGGCAGGATATAAAAAATTCTGTTTGGATGGATCTCTCGTTTGTTTTTCTTAATAGTGTTAAAATTGGTGGATGCCCATAACAGCGCAGCCTCTGTTTTTCCGTATCCAGTGGGTGCTCTTAAAATCGCATGGTCTTTTGTATTTAACGCTTTTATCTGTAAAGGTCTGAGCGTTGGAATTTTTCCATTAACTATGGTCTTGGGGTTTGGTGCGTATAAAATAGTTTGCTCTCCTGCTGAGGCTAAATGGTCACAGGCATTTAATAAACCCTTTATAAAAATCAACTTTTGTTTACAGTTTTCCCAATTTCTATTTTCGTACCACGCATATAGTTTTTCAAATTCAAAATTTTTTATTTTTGTTTTCCAATCGTTTGGAAGCTCAAAAAGATTTAGTTCATTACCAAATACCATCTTTTCCCAATATGGGATTTTTGGAAAAAAGATGTTTTCCAGATAGTCCGAGTTCTTAAGTATCTCTTCTGTCTTTTCAAGGTATGGTTTTTCTGCGTATGGTCGTATTATTCTTGGCAAACCGTTTAGATCATCAAGGTATCTATGATGGGTATATATCACCAATCCAATAATTTTTTTATCATCCTCTGTAATTTTATCATTTGTTTTTAAAAAATCTACAAAAGGAGTGGATAAAATCTCATGTCGGAACCCCCATTCTCTCGGGTTCTTCTGAAAGCCAGTAGCACACTTTCCAACATCATGAAGCAAAACGGCATAAAATGTTGGAATCCAAACATCATCTCCAAACCAATGGAAACCTGCTCTCATACTTTTAAGTACGTTTAAAGAACTAGTAATGTGACATTCCAGTAGCTCATCAGGATGGAATTTAGCTAAACATGTCTGGCCTATACAAAAACACCCCCGTTTCTAACTCTGCATCATACGGCAAATGTTTGTTATAAATAGGGTGAGAACGCCCCCCTGTATAAGGTATTATCACAAAAGGACGAACGATTTTTGGAACTCTTGGAATAACGCTGTAATCAAACTCTACAGGTAAAGCATGCACAATCCCGGGTAGCTCTGCATCAAGTGGCACAACAGTCCCTCTTATGGGTACTCCCTCTTTTTTTTCTAGTTCTATGTCTTCTATTTTTTCAACACTGGCTATATCACATGATCTTCCCAACAAAAGTTGGTACTTTGGTGCTCTTAAAAATTTTTCCCAAGATTTGGGTATATAAAGATAAAGGATGTTATTAAACAGTATTTCTCTCTTTATTATATCTTTTTCTGCTTTTCCTAACGCGTAAATTCTTTCTAAATCATTACCTTTTCCCTCACTTTTAAATATAAAACCAAGATAATCTAAATCATTGATTGAAACAATTTCTCCTTTCGCTGCTGATAAAATGCCGAGAATGGTAGAAATAGGGGGAACAGGTAGACTCGGCTGTGTCCCGGATTGGAATGTTGGATATCGGAAGGATGCTGTCCAACTTTTAATAGTTACTCGTATCATTTTCGAATCACTGTTTGTTGTAATATTTTTCAATTTCATCAGCAAATCCATCTATAGCCCCACCAATAGTATTGATATCCACAGATATTTTCTCTTCAGCCAAGGTGTCTTTTATTCTTTGAATTTTATCGGCCCACCCTTTCATAAACCCAGCGTCTTTCCCTATGAATACTTTCTTTGGCTCAAGTATATTTTCATATTCCTTTAATCTTTCAATTATAGCTTCTTCGTCCAACACGATTTCGCCGTTTTCTTCGTAAATGATATTACTAATAAACGGATTTATGCCTCCCTCAAACATCGCAAGGATGATGAATTTTGGAGTTACATCTGTAAGATACTCAGTAAGCTTTGCACCACCAAACATGTATTTTATGGCTCTGACAGTCTGACAGGCTCTTTCCTTTCTTGTGTTTGTGGGTAATAACCAAATATTTTCCCCGATTCTTGCATCTTTCATGGCGGATATTTCATTTTTCATATTTTCGTATTCTTCTTTTATTTCATTAGGTATCTCTTCTTCTCTAAGTATATTTTTATAACCTGCTTTATCAACAATTATAAATTTGCCTATTGAATCTAAATCTAACGAGAACGCGCCTTTCAAAATTGTGGAGTAAAACTCACTGCTATACGGAACTGGGTCGCCTTCTTGTCTTGATGCATAACCGTCATCTTGTGTAACTGATGATCTGTCTGGGTATACTGATATTAGCGGGCTATTCTTAAGGGGAGATATCCTCGTTACAGTAATGTTTTTATTTCCTTTTTTGAAAGCGCGCATATACCCAAATACATCATCATCTGGGTACTTTACTGGGTTTGCTGCAGTAAATACCTGCTTCTCTTCTCTAAAAAGAGGTGATAGAGCCCAACCAAATCTTTCTTTTAGTGTGCCTCTCCACCAATATCTCCATGCCTGCGGAGACACATATACGTACTGATATCTCCCTCGTCTAAATTTTTTAACTCGCATTACGTTTCTATCTGGCAGTCTTTCATCGGTTCCCAGCATATTTAATGCTGAGTGCGGTGCATCTATCAGTAACATACCTACTCCAAACCTCATTCTTCATCACCTCCATCTTCATTTTCTTCTTTTTCAGATATTTTAGACAGCCTATCATGCAATTTCTCATAAACTCTGAAGAGAAGCAAATTTTTTACCGTTCTCCAAGAAACATCCAAATTTTCTCCATAATTAACTAAGAGAGCTGCAAACTCATCAAATTTCATTAATGGTTTTTCTATTCCTTTCCGCTGTCTAAGTTTCTCAAGATTTACAAAAAACTCCTCGAACTGATATAGTTTTGTCGCGTTTTCTAGTTCTCTTAGCCGCCTATATAATTTGTTATCTTCTAAGTTATCAAGAGTTTCGACTACTCTATCACCCACATCCTTTATTAATTTTAATGCCTCTTCATTCATAAGCAACACCTCTTTACAGTAAAATTCTAAAAGATCCCATTTCGCGTTCGTTTGCCGTTTTTTTACATCTATAAAATAAGGTAAAATATTTTCATTATTAATCAATTTTAGGTAAACATCATTTGTTTTTTCCTTTTCTGAGTTTGAAAATTCTTCGTCTGTAGCAGGTTTATTTCTCCAGCCGGCAGATATTAATCTTCGCCAACCAAGAGGATCATAAGAAGAGGCGAATGCGACAAAAATCAATGAAACAGTAGGAACATTAGTGATATCTATTACCTGATTCTGGTTATTACTTATAAAATAAATTAGAGAAATAGAAGCATTTTTCCAATAATTATAGCCTCCGATAACTTTTTGAGTAATCTCTGCAACTTTTCTAAATAGAAAATTTTCTGGTTTTTTAAAATTTCTAGCATTAGATACCGATTTGTAGGTGCGCACATCCCGAAGTGCTTCTTTGGATAATTCTAAATTAAGCGAATATGGATACCCATGTATAACTAATACTCGTCGTAGTCTATAAGAAGCTAGGGGCATGAATTGTGTAAGAAACAAACAGTGGACGCATATATCGGCACCATTTAAATTCGCTGAATGAAAATAATTTGCTTTTTTTCCGGAACCAAGAAGAGGAAAAGAAGACATGTATATCTTATTTTGTGCGGTATTATATGGATAGTTTTTTCCACAAATTACGCAAAATGCTTTACTTTTTTCTTTGGCTACTTTTTGATTATTTATAAAATTATTATACAAATTATTAAGTTCCTTCTTAATTCTCCTTTTTATAGCGTCTTCAACAAATTTTTGATTAAGTAATTGTGCTATAATTTTTTTAATTTCCTTTTCTTCCAATGTTTTATCCTCTTTATAGAGATGTTGTAGGTGTTTTGCCATGTCTTCTGCCAATTCATCATCAAAATTTTTACTTATCTTATATTTTAGTTCTTCTAATATTTTATTGGATAATGGTAACTTATTCTCTTTTTTTAGAGCATCTTTTATCGCTTTACTTACGGTGCCTGTTATTCCTGGGTTCGCCATTAATATTCCACTATTTGGAAAAATCATCCCATGAAGATAATTTGAACTCCACTCTTTTGTCGCGTAGAGTTCTGACGCGAAGTCTATCGCTTTTTGTATGTCCTCTTCATTGAGTTCTTCCGGTTCATTTTTTCCATTAATTAAGAGAATAGCAGCCAATCCGGCGTCTACAAATGGATGGCCCGTCCAGTAAAAATTTATCTTATCCTGATTACTTTCGGAATTTGTCTCATTCCAGGGCGCGTCAATCCTCCTCTGCTCCCCTGTGTAAACATCCAGTATGGCGCTTTGCCTTCTTTTTTGTTGGGTTTTGGTCAATTTTTCCCCTCGGCGGGGGTATCTGTTTGTGCATATTTAAGGGTATTGGTTGGTGCTTTTTTTGGGTCGTTGGATGGTGTGTTCAGCAACCCTTTTATACCGCCCACGTCTTTTTGGTTTGTGGGTTTAGAATGGTTGTTGATGGTCTGCCTGAGAACGTCCACATCACCGGTGTCATGGTCTCTTATTATTTTGTGTGTCATACGAAGCTGTGGCTTTTTGCGCATAATATTACGATGGAGCGTGAGCATGGGGCTGTTGAGATGGGGAGGAGTTTGCATGAGACGTCTTACAGGCGGGACAGGCGGGAGATGTCTTTTCCTGGCGCCAAGATGGATTTTGTGAGGCGGGGGCGTGTTGTGGAGGTGCATGAGGTCAAGAAGTCCAGGCGTATGGAGCGGGCTGATCGTTTCCAGTTGCTGTATTATCTCTATGTTTTGAGGGGGGTGGGCGTGGATGCGGTGGGGGTGTTGAATTATCCTGTGACCCGGGAGGTGGTGCGTGTTGTTCCTTCGGATGAGGATTTCAGGGAGATGGAGCGTGTCCTTGGCGAGGTGGAGAGGATTGTCAGGGGCCCTTTTGTTCGGCCTGAGAAAAAGCGTATATGCCGGAAATGTGCTTATTTTGAGTTCTGCTGGGGAGATTAGAAGGTGGTGTGTATGAAAAACGCTTACTATCTCACGAGACATGGAAAGCTTGAGAGGCGGGAGAACACGGTCTATTTCTTTGATGACGAGGGAAACAGGCGTGCGATTCCTATAGAAAAGGTGCACACGATCTATGCCTATGGGAAGGTGTCTTTTACTTCGGGTGTTGTGTCTCTTCTGGCCAAACACCATGTGGCGATACACTTTTTCAACATGTATGGTTTTTATGAGGGCAGTTTTTATCCAAGGGAGTATCTGCTGTCCGGCGACGTGCTCGTGAAACAGGTTGAACACCACCTGGATTCGGAGAAACGACTTTTTCTGGCGAGGGCTTTTGTCAGGGGCTGTGGGGAGAACATGCTGAAAAATCTCCGCTACTATGAGAGGAACGAGAGGGACCTGGGAAGGTACATCCGGCGCATTGAGAACGCTCTGGAGTCGCTTGAAAAACAGGACACGGTGCCGAATGTTATGCAGAAAGAGGGGGAGATGTGGGAGGCGTACTACGAGTCGTTTGGAGAGATCTTTCCCGAAGACTGGGCGTTTGAAAAGAGGAGCCGCAGGCCCCCTGAGAACGAGATCAACGCTCTGATAAGCTTTGGCAACTCTCTCTTGTACACAACCGTTCTGTCAGAAATATACAACACCCAGTTGAACCCAACGGTTTCTTTTCTGCACGAGCCGTCTGAAAGACGATACTCTCTTTCGCTGGACATAAGCGAAATCTTCAAACCTGTTTTGGTGGACAGGACGATATTCAAGCTGGTCAATAAGCAGATGCTCACAAAAGATGATTTTGACAAGACCCTCAACTCCTGTCTCCTGAAAGAGGATGGGAAGAGAAAGTTTTTGAAAGAATGGGAGTCCCGCTTGGAGTCCACCATCAAACATCGTGGGCTGGGCAGGAGTGTTTCTCAGCGCCGCCTTATACGTCTTGAGTGCTATAAGCTAATAAAACATTTCATGGGAATAAAAGAGTACAAGCCGTTTGTAATCTGGTGGTAGCCATGTACGTTGTCATTGTCTATGATGTCTCTGTTGAACGTGTGAACAGGCTCAGGAAATATCTGAAGCAGTACATGAACTGGGTGCAGAACTCGGTTTTTGAGGGCGAGCTGACTCCGGCGGAGTTTCATCTCATAAAAAGAGGAATAAAGGACATAGTGGATGAAGACGTGGACTCGGTCCTAATCTACCATGCCAGAAACCAGGACCTGATGAAAAAAGAACACATCGGCATAGAGAAAAACGAGATAACGAACATCATTTAGCCTATAAACTATGTCGGAGATTTGAGGTTCTGCATCTCCACGCATGTCATCCCCGACATTTTTTAGAAAACCTATAAATATCCTGCTGTGGGTTATTGTTCAAAAGAACGCCACCTATTCCCCTGCCAAAACCTGCTGGCCGGGGTGGTTAAAATCAGACCTTTGAGGGATTGAAAGAAGACTACACAACACAATAGAAGACACAATAACACGTTAAAATCAGACCTTTGAGGGATTGAAAGACGCCCTGGCTTGGGAGGACACTGGCTCTGCGTTGTCCAGTTAAAATCAGACCTTTGAGGGATTGAAAGTTTGAGTTCAAGAAAACGGCGACAGACCAGCACCTGGGTTAAAATCAGACCTTTGAGGGATTGAAAGCGGTGGGGAGAGTATATTAAAATACTGATGAGGGAGGGTTAAAATCAGACCTTTGAGGGATTGAAAGGGATTTTTCTACAACCGGGACACAACTCATATCTGAAGTTAAAATCAGACCTTTGAGGGATTGAAAGTCGTTTTGAGCAACGGGACACAATCAGAAGTGTATAAGTTAAAATCAGACCTTTGAGGGATTGAAAGTTCGTATTGGGTTAGTGTTTCTTTTCTATTTCTTTACGTTAAAATCAGACCTTTGAGGGATTGAAAGGGAATTCAGAAGGTAGGTCACGGTCTAACTGGAATTTGTTAAAATCAGACCTTTGAGGGATTGAAAGGATACAGCGGGCTTTACAGGAAGTGGGATTGGGGTATGGTTAAAATCAGACCTTTGAGGGATTGAAAGCCTTTTCTTCATCATATCCCAGGTCCATGTATGCCCGGTTAAAATCAGACCTTTGAGGGATTGAAAGCGTTTAAAAGTGCTGGGTTAATGGACGATATGAGCGTGTTAAAATCAGACCTTTGAGGGATTGAAAGTGGTTTGGGCGGGTGGTTGGCGTATGTTGATGATGTCGTTAAAATCAGACCTTTGAGGGATTGAAAGGTATGTTGATGTGGGATACTTCGGCGGTGCACAGGACGTTAAAATCAGACCTTTGAGGGATTGAAAGGGGGTTGGCGATAGCGGGGGCGTTAGCCACCGCATACGTTAAAATCAGACCTTTGAGGGATTGAAAGTTTCTTTAAGAAAATGTTTATGAAGCGATTTTTCACGGTTAAAATCAGACCTTTGAGGGATTGAAAGTCCTGGTGCGTCAGCAACGCTACAATTTCAAGTGCCGTGTTAAAATCAGACCTTTGAGGGATTGAAAGGCATAATTCTCCCAACTACCATGTCGTCTGACCTGGCGTTAAAATCAGACCTTTGAGGGATTGAAAGCCTGCCCGTCCGAGT
This sequence comes from uncultured Thermoplasmata archaeon, assembly GCA_964601625.1. GTDB lineage: Archaea > Thermoplasmatota > Thermoplasmata > JAGHBH01 > JAGHBH01 > CAZROC01. Next base: position 9,234 of record CAZROC010000005.1, read on the forward strand.
GAACGAAGATTTCTCCACTCACCGTTAAAATCAGACCTTTGAGGGATTGAAAGGTATGATAAAGGGTTTCGTGGAGAAATTTGGTATAAGGTTAAAATCAGACCTTTGAGGGATTGAAAGGACCCACGGGTGGGATATTCCCGCACCGTCACGTGCTGGGTTAAAATCAGACCTTTGAGGGATTGAAAGTTTGAGGTTGTTTGATGACCGTGTGTTGCTCATGGCTGTTAAAATCAGACCTTTGAGGGATTGAAAGAGAATGGTGTTGGCGTAGTGCCACGCCTTGTGTTGTGCGTTAAAATCAGACCTTTGAGGGATTGAAAGGTGTGTCAGGGGATTGTTCCGCCTCCCCGCTACTATTGTTAAAATCAGACCTTTGAGGGATTGAAAGGTGTCCAAATCCTGCGAAACATCACCCGGGCCATCAAGTTAAAATCAGACCTTTGAGGGATTGAAAGTTTGGTTTTGCCTTTTAGGAGTGTGAAGGGGTGGGAGTTAAAATCAGACCTTTGAGGGATTGAAAGTCAAGGAGCTGCTGCAACGCCATGGCCTCTTCAACAGGGTTAAAATCAGACCTTTGAGGGATTGAAAGCAGCTTTCACCTTCAAAACATCAGATATGAGACTGTAAGTTAAAATCAGACCTTTGAGGGATTGAAAGGTGGCCGCTGGGATGGTGGTTCACAAAGTCGCTAACGTTAAAATCAGACCTTTGAGGGATTGAAAGACGAGGAGGGGGTCGTCGTCTCTCTCCTCCCAGACCTCGTTAAAATCAGACCTTTGAGGGATTGAAAGCTTCTTCATGTTTATTGGACTATTACTATTTAATCATTGTTAGAATCAGACCTTTGAGGGATTGAAAGAGGCCGTGTGCACCAACTACGAGTACTACTATTCTACTGTTAGAATCAGACCTTTGAGGGATTGAAAGTGCACATGAAACAAAGGTAGAGATATAAAAAGTTTTTGGTTAGAATCAGACCTTTGAGGGATTGAAAGAATAAACAGTCCCAACCAGACCGTGCGTTTTTGGGCGTTAGAATCAGACCTTTGAGGGATTGAAAGCACCACGGACACCACAAATACGTCATGCGATCTACCAAGTTAGAATCAGACCTTTGAGGGATTGAAAGCGCAGAAGATTTAACCATGTAGTCGCCGCAACAGATGGTTAGAATCAGACCTTTGAGGGATTGAAAGTGAACCCAAGCCCGCCAGTCCATTTCCGCCAAGACGGTTAGAATCAGACCTTTGAGGGATTGAAAGGCTCAAGCGCTTGTCGCAGATTGTTCATGCTCATGGTGTTAGAATCAGACCTTTGAGGGATTGAAAGGTTTTTGCTATTGATATTTTCCTTGTACGACTTTCAAGTTAAAATCAGACCTTTGAGGGATTGAAAGACGAAACATTGGAGGACAACATAAACAGGATGGTGAGTTAAAATCAGACCTTTGAGGGATTGAAAGACGTCTTTTTATATAGTCCGCTACTCTCAACATATCAGTTAAAATCAGACCTTTGAGGGATTGAAAGCTGCGAACTCTGAAAACGGAGAAGAGCTCACTTTGTAGTTAAAATCAGACCTTTGAGGGATTGAAAGAAGAGTATAATTTGCGTAATAAAATGTCTATAGAATCAGACACATTCAGGGGTGAAAGCCCGGCGCCTATGCCTTTTTTCTGGTGGTTTGTTGGGGATGTTTTTTGTTTTTAGTGTTTGTTTTCCCAATCTCTTTTATAGTCGTGCCCTGTTTTCTCCCCGGGTGATGGAAATGTATGTGTCGCATGTTGATGATGTGGAGAAAGAGCGGGTTGAGATGGACGGAGCAAGGGGTGTGTGGATCCAGTGGCTTATCGCCGGCCGTGAGGGTGCTAAAAACTATGCTCTGCGCTTGTTCACCATTGAAGAAGGCGGCGTCATACCTTCGCACAGCCACCCATGGGAGCACGAGGTTTTTGTTCTTGAGGGCGAGGGCGTAATAGGCGCTGGCAGCGAAGAAAAGCACGTCAGAGCGGGGAGTTTTGCGTACATAGAGCCGGACATCCCGCACTGGTATAAGAACACGGGCCGTGGTGCGTGGCGTTTCCTCTGCATAATCCCGATGAGGGGGGCGGGCGGCAGGTAGTCTATTTCACTTTGAGGGTTCTCAGCCGGTTTATGGCCATGGCCAGGTCTATGGCTCTAACCTCTGCGTATTGTCCTGTCCCGAGAGCGCCGAATCCTCTTGTCCGTATCATCCCGGCGAGGGTCTCTGTTATCTGGCGTATGGTGTTTTCTCCGTCGGCGTATTTTTCTGCCATGTGCAGCGCCGCCGCTATGGTTCGTGTCTGGCTTTCGTCTACCAGCTGCTCTACCGCCGATAAATCAAGTGTGTTTCTGTCAAAGGTTATGGTTTTGAGCCCCCTTGTCTTTGTTTTTCCCTGTGTTCCCAGGCGGATCGGTGTGCGGTGTTTTATGGGACCAAACGTGGGGGTTGCCTCTGTTTTGCGGGGGTAGCGTGTGGCTATTTCTTTCGCTTTCCTGGTGTGGTCGTGGGGCTCGTAGTTTATCATGCATATAACCCTGTCAGCCACGTGGAAGTAGTCCCCGGAGCCGCCCACAACTATTATGGTTGATATGCCGTGTTCTTCGTATATCTGGCGCACCCGGTCTATGAAGGGTGTTATGGGTTCCAGTTCTTTTGGGAGAAACTCCTGCATTTTCTGGTCTCTTATCATGAAGTTTGTGGCTGAGGTGTCTTCGTCTATTAGCAGAAGTTCCGCTCCCGCTTCTATTGCTTCCATTATGTTGGCCGCCTGGCTTGTGCTCCCGCTGGCGTTTTCTGTTGAGAACTCTGTGGTGTCTTTTCCCATTGGCAGGTTTGTTATGAAGGGGGATATGTCCACTTTTTCCACCCGCCGCCCGTCTTCTGCTCTTATTTTCACGGCGTTTTTCACGGTCACGGCGTATTCTCTACCATCTCCGGGTACGTGGTTGTAGATTCCCAGCGATATGGCGTTAAGCAGCGTTGATTTTCCGTGGTAACCTCCGCCGGTTATCAGCACCACTCCCTCCGGTATCCCCATGCCTTCTATTTCTCCCCTGTTCGGTGTTTCAATGGTGGTTTTGAGTTCTGGGGGCGGGCGGAATTTTATGCCCGTGGTGAGCGGGCGGGGGTCTATCCCGCTGGCCCGTGGGAGAAGTGAGCCGGTGGCTATGAAGGCGACCAGTCCTTTTTCTCTGAGAACTTTTCTTATGTGGTCTGCGTCCTCCGCCACCTCTATGTGCCTTTTTATTTCGCCAGCGTCCATGTTATGGTAGACGAGCGCTTTTTCAACGATATGTGGGATGTCGGAGGAGAACATCTCCCACGCAACACGTCCGAGGACACGTCTCCCCTGTGCGGGGAGTCCCATGTGGAAGCGAACCTCCACCCTGTCAGGTTTTACGCTGGTGCACGAGCGGGAAAGTATCTCCTGGCCCGGCGTGTCTATCTTTATCAGCCCGCTGTTTCCGTTCCCCCGGGGACGGGACACCTTTCTGGCCGCTTTTGCGAACGAGCGGGTTATGTAGTCTTCCAGGGCTATTCTCCGGCTCTCTGTCCTGAATGTTTCGGGCGGAAAACCTGCTTTTTTCTGGGGCACACTTATTTTTATGCGGCTGGGGGTGGCAAAGGGGTCTCCCTGGGCGTGTTCAACGGTCAGCTTGTAGCCGGGGAAATCGTATGTTCCCTCTATGTCCCTGTATGCCTTGTATCCACGTCCGTCTATTCGCAGCAGGATATTTTTGAGCCGGTCCACATCACATCCCTCCGGCTGTATTCTTTCCATGGATGGGCGGCGCTGCCAGGGCGCTCTCTATCATCGCACCCAGGAGGCCGGCGATAGCGGTCCCGCCCATAAAACCTGTTATGTATCTGACCGGGTTGGTGCTCTCATACGATGTGAGCGCCTGTGTGAAACCGTCCACTGCCATGGGAGCCAGGAGGAGTGCGAACAGCACCAGGGCCCCCTTTCTGGCCCCCAGGTGTTTTTTCACCCACAGGTACCCGCTCCCTGGCAGCGCCCTTATGCCTGTCTCAAAAAGGTCCGGGGTCGCTCTCACCTTTGAGAGTGCCAGGAAACCGAGTGCTATGCCGCTGAACATGCCCGTGTCCCTGGCACAAACGGGCATCTGGTTGCCGTGTATGTAAAAGCTTCTGTACCATTTCTGGTGACAGTTCAGGTCGCCGAACCAGTAGACCTGGGCGACCACAGGTGGCAGCTGGCCCCATTTATCGGGATAGTCCAGGTGGTTGGCCATTCCGTCCAGTCCTGTCACGGTTCCGGGCGGAAGAAGCGTCGGAGACAGAAAAAGGAGTGCGAGCCACACCACGTCCAGCGTTAGAAGGGCCAGGGATGCCCTGTTGTACCCCCTGCGCCAGCTGGTTTTTTCGGCGGCTACGGTTTTTTCCATGTTCCCACTCTTTTTCGGGTTTTGTAGTTCTTTTATTGCCCTCGCTCGGCCCCTCTCACGATGGTCTCTCCTATGTACTGTATCTGTTCCGGCGTGACCATGGGATGGATTGGTATTTCAATCACACGCGGTATGATTTCTTCACAGACAGGGCAGTTTCCGCCGCCGAAGGGCACCTTTTTGAAAACCTCCTGTCTGTACAGGGGTTTTGGATAGGAGGGCCTTGCCCCTATGCCGTTTTCCCGCAAGAACGAGACGAGTTCGTCTCTGGTCATGGGATAACTGTCCTCAACCACGAGCCCGTACTGGTGGAAAACGTGTTTTCTGTCCTCCGGGATGGGCGGGAGGGAGACCATGTCTCCGAGCTGTTCAAGTACCCTGTTGAGGGCACGGGCGTTTTCAAGGCGGATCCTGTTGAACTCGTCCAGGCGTCTCAGCTGGACCAGTGCTATGGCGGCGGCGATGTCTGTCATGCGGTAGTTGTATCCGAGTGTCACGTGCTCGTATCGCCTTGGGCTACCGTGGTCTCTAAGCAACCTGGCCTTTTCCAGGACCTCCGGGTGCTTGCTCACTATCAGACCTCCCTCTCCGGCCATCATGTTTTTGGTTGGATACAGGCTGAATGTGCCCGCGTCCCCTATGAGACCGACTTTTGTGCCGTGATATTCTGCTCCGTGTGCCTGGCAGGCGTCTTCAATCACATACAGGTTGTGGTCCTCTGCGATTCTCATTATTTCGTCCATGTCACATGGCAACCCGAAGAGGTGTACAGGGAGGATGGCCTTTGTTCGGGGGGTTATGTTCTCCTCTATTGAGGCCGGGTCTATGTTGAAAGTGTCCCTCTGGATGTCTGCGAAAACCGGTTTTGCACCCACCATGGCTATTGTTGACGCGCTGGCAAAAAAGGTGAAAGGAGTGGTTATAACCTCGTCTCCGGGCCCAATCCCCAGGGCGAGCAGGGCTGTGTGGAGGGCCGTTGTCCCGCTGCTGGTTGCTACCGTCCCCCCGCCCCCCATGTACTCTGTGAACATTTCTTCCAGCTCTTTCACCCGGGGGCCCTGGGCGAGCATCCCGCTCTCAAGCACTTCCAGGACGGCTTTTTTTTCCTCTTCTCCGATGTAGGGTTTTGCTATGGGTATCAAATCCTCCACCTCTTCCATCTCATTCCATTCATTTTCTGTTTATCTCCTTTATCTCCGGGACCCCAACGAACTTTTTGCACCTGGGACACCACCATTTGAAATCTTTCTGAACGAGCTTCTGTCCACACTCACAGACCCACCCCTTCCACGTGGCCGGGTTTCCGTAGACCAGAGCATGGGGGGGCACGTCTTTTGTGACCACACTTCCCGCCCCAACCATCGCGTTTTTTCCTATCCTCACACCGCATATTATCGTGGCGTTGGCGCCTATGCTGGCCCCGTCCTCAACAACTGTCTCATATACCTCCCAGTCCTCGCTCGTGGCCCGGGGGTAGAGGTCGTTTGTGAAAACACAGTGCGGCCCCAGAAAAACCCCGTTTCCGATCTTGACACCGTGGTATACGCTGACATAGTTCTGTATCTTGCAGTTGTCCCCTATCACCACGTCAAAATCAACGTAGACCCCCTTTCCGATGTTGCAGTTTTTGCCGATGACAGCGTTTTCCCTTATCTGTGCCTGGTGCCAGATCCTAGTCCCCTCTCCAATGGTGGCCTTCTCTGAGACCTCCGCAGTCGGGTGTATCTTCACTTTTTGCGGGTCGGGTGACACGTTTCTCACCACCCCCGCATATCATCGCTGGTTATAAACTTTAACTCTTCTCAACTCTTCTCCATGGAAAAACTACTTAAAAAAGCGCTGCGTTGGACGAACACCCTGGCGGAGGAAAAGGAATGAAAAAGGTCGTGATGCTTCTCACGAATCCCTACAGGCCGGATCCGAGGGTTGAAAAAGAGGCGAAAACACTCGTGGGAGCGGGATATGAGGTCACCGTGTTCGCATGGGACAGAACCCGGGAGTACCCCCCTGTTGAAGAAAGGGGGGGCGTGCATATAATAAGAGCGGGCCCAAGGTCTGCTTTTTCAAATTTCATGGTCTTCGCCGTTACCCTCCCCTTTTTCTGGTTGAAGGCGCTTTTTTTTCTTCTAAAAAACAGGTGGGACATAGTGCACTGCAACGACCTGGACACCCTCCTGCCCGGTGTTCTGGCAGCCCGTCTCCTCGGAAGGAAAGTGGTCTATGATGCCCACGAGATATATTCGGCCATGATAGAAGAGGATGTGCCCCGCCCTGTTTTCCGCCTTGTTTACATGTTTGAGCGGTGGATGGTCAAAAAACCTGACAGGGTTATATGTGTGAACGAGCGGTTCGCTGAGATTCTGTCTGGCTGGGGTGCCCTGGACCCCGTGCCCGTTATGGGCTGCAACCCGGTCCAGGAAGTGCCACACGAAAAGGTTGAGGAACTGAGGTCCCGTCTCGGCTTAAAAAACAAAAAAGTGGTCCTCTACATAGGCGTGCTTGAGCCGACAAGGAAACTGGTGGAATTTGTGGAGGGTTTCAGCCAGCGGGGGTGGGACGACGTCGTCTTTGTCATAGGAGGCTTCGGGTCTCTCGCCGGGAGGATAAAAAAGGCCGCCGAAAAATCCAGTGGAACTGTGATTTTTGTGGGCGAAGTCCACCCCGACGAGGTGCCGGTGTACACGCACATGGCCGACGTCCTGGTGGCGGTCTATGACCCCCGATATGGAAACAACAGGGACAGTGTCCCGAACAAGCTGTTTGAGGCCATGAGCGCCGGCAAACCGATAGTGGTGGCAAAGGGCACGTGGACGGGCAAAACCGTTGAAAAAATCGGATGTGGCATGGCCGTTGACTACTACGGCGATGAGGTTTTTGATGCCATCCGACGTCTCTTGGACGACCCATCACTTTATAAACAGTTGTCTGAAAGAGCCAGAAAGGCGTTTTTGGAGAAGTACAACTGGGATGTCATGGCAAAAAGACTGCTGGGCGTCTATGAGTCGTGTCTATGAGTCGTTTGGGTCTGGTGGGTGGTTCTTGGGATTTTTCATGTAGCGTATTTCTCTCCGTCTCCCAGGTATACAACATCCCACCCCGCTCCAGCCCATTCTTCTCCGTTAACTATGTGGCGTGTGTCAAAGAGGATCTTCTCCGCCACCAGGGATCCTATGTGGCCGGGGTCAATGTCTCTGAAAACACCGTGGTCGGTGGTTATGATGACCATGTCGGCGTTTTCAACGGCCTCTTCCAGAGACACCAGTTTTTCTGGCGAGTTCTCCGGGTCAACATATGGGTCGTGGACCCTGCAGATGACCCCCTCTTTTTTCAGTCTTTTTATAACTTCAAGAGAGGGGCTTTCCCGTGTGTCTCCAACGTTTCCCTTGTATGCTATGCCCAGGACGGCTATCTTTTTTCCTCTCAGGCTGCCAAGGATTTTTTTTGCTTTTTTCAGAACGAAGTCTGGCATGGAATTGTTTATGTCCCGGGCCGTCTGCATCAGCCTGGTCCGTTCTTCTGAGACAGCTATCAAAAAGTACGGGTCAACGGCTATGCAGTGGCCTCCAACGCCGGGGCCGGGCCTGTGGATCGTGACCCGCGGATGTCTGTTCGCTATTTCTATGGCATGCCACACGTCTATTCCGAGTTTCTCCGCCAGGACCGCCAGTTCATTTGCAAAAGCTATGTTGACGTCCCGGTAGGCGTTTTCTGCGAGTTTAACAAACTCGGCGGTGGTAGCGTCCGCCAGGAATATGTTGCCCTTTACATAGGAGGTGTACAGGTCCCGGGCTCGCTCTGCGGCCTCCAGTGTCAGACCCCCTATGACCCTGTCTAGGTTGACCATTTCATCAAGTATCTTTCCTGGCAGAACCCTCTCTGGAGCGTGGGCCACATACACGTCTTTTTCAGGGTCCAGCCCTTTTTTTTTCAGCATGCCGCCCACGATGTCACGGGTCGTCCCGGGCGGCACGGTGGACTCCAGGACAACGATGTCCCCTTTTTTCACGTGGGGAATTATGGAGGCCATGCCCTTTTCCACATAAGAGAGGTTGGGGGTGTGGTCTTCTTTTATCGGTGTGGGCAGGCAGAGAATAAAGGCGTCGCAGGGCTCTGGCTCGGGTGAGAGGATCAGTTTTTTTTCTCGTATCATCTCCAGCACCAGGTCCCTTAGCCCGGGCTCTTCGGGCGGGCCCCCTGTTTTTCTTATGTTTTCCAGAACCGACGGGTTTTTGTCCACGCCTATGACTGTGTTGCCCCCCCTGGCCAGGAGAGCCGCTGTCGGGAGACCAATATATCCCAGACCGATGACACACACTTTCATATCTCATTCCCCACAGACATCATATTTCTGCGGCCCTTTGCTGATATACGCAAGTGCTATTTTTACTATTCTCTCCCCCGCTTTCCCATCTCCAAAAGGAGACGGGTTCTGCGGAACAAAGGGTTTTTCCACCTCTTCCCCGAGTGCCTCCAGAACTTTTTCAGCGTCCGTTCCGACGACCCGGGCATACCCCGCCCTGACAGCCTCCGGTCTCTCTGTGTTCTCTCTGAAAACCAGCACCCGTTTCCTTATTGATGGGGCGGTGGCTTCTTCCTGTATCCCCCCGGAGTCGGTGAGGATGAGGAACGCCTTTTTCTGGAGTGCGAGAAAGTCAAAATATCCAACAGGCGGAAGCACCAGCACATCCGGGGAGGACTCCAGGACGTGGTACAGGTCGTGTTCTTCCAGCCGCTTTTTTGTTCGGGGATGCATGGGGTAAACCACTGGCAGGGGGCTCTCAACGAGTACTTTTACGAGGTTCTCCAAAACCAGGGGGTCGTCCACGTTTTCCGCCCGGTGTGCTGTTACGAGGATGAACCTTTCAAAGGGAATCCTCTCAACGACCTGGCTTCTCTCTTCTGCTATGGGAGCGTATATCTCGCAGGCGTCTATGACCGTGTTCCCGGTGACATGGACCTCCCCCCACACCTTCTCATCTCTCAGGTTTTGTGCGGCGTCCTCTGTGGGAGCGAAGAGCACATGAGATATGTGGTCTGTTACCCGCCTGTTGTACTCTTCTGGCATTCTTCTGTCATAGCTCCTGAGACCGGCTTCAACGTGTCCAACGGGTATTCCCATCTTTGCGGCGGCCAGCGCCCCGGCCAGCACGGTGTTGGTGTCTCCCTCAACGAGCACCATGTCTATCTTTTCTTTTTCAAAAACCTCTTCCAGGCGGAGCATCGCCTCGGCGGTCTGTCTCGCCTGGGTGCCCGAGCCCACCCCAAGATAATAGTCCGGTTCCCGGAGCCCCAGGTCTTTTATAAAGCTCCCGGACATGCTTTCGTCGTAGTGCTGTCCCGTGTGTATGAAAACGTATTCGGCATTGTTTTTTTCAAGTGCGAAAACCACCGGCGCCATCTTTATCAGTTCGGGCCTTGTCCCAACGACCACAGCGACAGCCATTTTTCTCCCTTCTCTTTCTTTTTTTCCTTTTTTTCTACATTTTGAGGTCACTATGTAGGTCACAACACGTGTGGGTTTATATACCATTCTGCCGGACGCTGACGGGGAGGGCGTGTTCACTCAGAGGTCCAATCAGAGCATTGTATGTCTCAAAAACTCTTCCACCTCGGGTATCCCCCCCTGCATTATGAGATAGCCGTTCGGTGGCTCTCTCTCCGTTATTTCCCCGGCTATGGGCGTGAGCATCATCCTGTGCACCTCTTCCCGGTTCTGTGTGTGCCCGAGCACCCACGCCAGTTTCACATAGGCCACCTCTGGCAACATGTTCTCCGCCGGCTGCACGCCTATCTGCAGGAGGTCTCTTCCCGTGTCGTAGACGTACATCTGGGTGAAACCCCAGAGCGTCTGGACGGTCATATAAACGTGAATCCCCTCTTCTATGGCTCTTCGCAGGGGTTCGTACAGGGGCTTGTTCACGTGTCCCAGGCCGGTGCCCGCGATCACTATCCCGTGGTATCCCCTGTCTATCAAACTCTCTATTATGTCGGGGTGCATGTTCGGATAATAATAGACGAGTGCCACGCGCTCATCAAAGGCGGTGTCTATGATGACGTCTTGGTCTCTGCGTCGGGGCCTGTAGTCTTTTTTCAGAAAAACGAATGGGTTGGGCGACTTTGGGTACACCATTGCGAGGGGTATGTCCCCTATGGTTCTGAAGGTGCTTCTGGTGCTTGAGTGCATCTTTCGCACCCGTGTCCCCCGGTGGAGGAGTGTGTACCTGTCCGATGTGGGTCCGAACATGCAGACAACCACTTCGCCTATGGGCGCCTTTGCGGCTGTTGTGACCGCAGCCATGAGGTTAAAAGCGGCGTCGCTGCTGGGTCTGTCGCTGCTTCTCTGGCTGCCCACAAGCACTATCGGCACCGGCGGGTTCTGGACCATGAACGAAAGGACGGCGGCGGTGTGGTGCATGGTGTCCGTCCCGTGGCCTATGACTATCCCGTCCACTCCACTCTCTATCTCTTTTCCTATGGCCTCTGCCGTGGTTTTCCACTGGTGCGGCCCCATGTTTTCGCTGAAAACACCGAAGAGCTTTTCGGTCTTCAGATTTGCTATGTCTGCCAGCTCTGGCACGGCGCCGTAGAGCTCGCCGGGGCTGAATGCTGGTATGACCGCTCCCGTGCGGTAGTCAAGCCGGGAGGCGATGGTCCCACCGGTCCCCAGGAGTGTGACGTTTGGTTTTGATGGGTCTGTGGGGAACTCTTTTTCAGGTATCTTGTACCGGGCCCGACGGTATCCTATCTCTTCCATGCTTTCTATGTTATCCACCGCCAGCCCCACGTTGTAGCCGTTGTCCAGTTTCAAAACGATGTGATGGTCGTCGGCTGTCTCGGACCGCGGGAGTATAATACCCCTGAAGTCCCCTTTTTTTGTGTGGGCTATGACCTCGCTCCACACCCGAACGCCCTCTTCTTTGAGCTTAGCCAGGGCTGGGCCGCGATAGCCCTTGTAATTTTCTTCGTCGCCATTGTTTTTTCTCTCTTTTTCGTCATTTGACAGAGCCATAGGGGGGGATATGCTGTTGTTTATAAAAATTGGCGGTTGGGGATAGGGTGGAAAATAGGGGATTTATTATCCCCGCATCCCATCGGGAAAAGAATTAAATACCCACCAACAATATATTGTGGTTGCCCGCCAGAAGGAACACAACATCTTGGGGTGCACTGGTTTGAAATGTCCGTACTGTGGAAACATGGAGAGCCGTGTCGTGGACTCCCGCTATGTGGAAGAGAGCAACGCCATAAGGAGACGGCGGGAATGCACCATCTGCGGCAAACGATTCACAACCTACGAAAAGATAGAGGTTGCCCCCATAATTGTGATAAAAAAAGATGGGAGGAGAGAGGAGTTTGACCCCGCAAAGCTGAAGCGGGGGATATCCCGGGCCTGCGAAAAAAGACCGGTGTCGGAGGCGGAGATATCTCACATGGTCAACGACATAGAGCGTGAGCTGCGCAACATGGACACGATAGAGGTGCCCAGCAGCGTCATAGGTGAGATGGTCATGGACCGTCTCAGAGACCTGGACCACGTGGCCTACATCCGTTTCGCCTCGGTGTACAGGGAGTTCGCCGACGTGGAGATGTTTGAGGAAGAGATAAGGAAAATACTCCGCGAAACAGCCAGAGGCAAAAGGGGGCGGATTGGAGCCGGGAAAAGAGGACCGGGGAGGAGAGAGACGGAGAAGATGAGAGAAAAAGAAACAGAGGAGGAATACGAAGATGAATGAAAAAGGGACAGGTATACTGGCCGATATGAAATCTGAGATAAGGTATGTGAGAAAGAGGGATGGAACAGTCGTGCCCTTTGAGGGCGAGAGAATAAAAAACGCCATACAAAAAGCGTTTCTGGCTAAGGGCTACAATCCGGACATGAGCGAACTCCTCTCCCGGAACCTCGCAGAAAAAGTCGTTGAGAAACTGGAAAAGAGATACGCCGGCGAGATACCGGGGATAGAAGACATCCAGGATCTCGTGGAGGCCACTCTGATAGAGGAGAACTTCACAAAGGTTGCCAAGGCGTACATCCTCTACAGAAAACAGCGGGAAGACGCCAGAAAGATCAAAGAAACCCTGCTGGAAGTGGACAAAATCATGGACGGGTACCTGGGGCGCACAGACTGGCGGGTGAAGGAGAACAGCAACTCCGACTACTCCCTCTCAGGTTTGCTCATGCACGCCGCCGGGTCCGTGGTGGCGAACTACGTGCTCACGAAGATATACCCGAAAGAGATCGCAGACGCGCACAGAAACGGCGATTTTCACATCCACGACCTCTCCCTGGGCATAGCCGGCTACTGTGCGGGGTGGAGTCTGAAACAGCTCCTAATGGAGGGTTTCAACGGGGTGCCCGGAAAGGTGGCCTCAACTCCACCAAGACACCTTGAAACAGCACTGGGCCAGATGGTAAACTTTCTGGGGACCCTCCAGAACGAGTGGGCGGGCGCTATGGCTTTTTCGTCCTTTGACACATACCTCGCCCCATTCGTCAGAGTGGACAATCTCTCCTACAGAGAGGTCAAACAGGCCATCCAGCAGTTCGTTTTCAGCCTCAACGTGGCGAGCAGATGGGGCGGACAGACACCCTTCACCAACATAACACTTGACTGGGTCCCCCCCGAAGACCTGCGGGACGAACCCGCCATAGTGGGCGGCGAACTCATGGATTTCACATACGGAGAACTCCAGGAAGAAATGGACATGATAAACAGGGCGTTCCTTGAGGTCATGATGGAAGGAGACGCCAACGGGCGGCCCTTCACGTTCCCCATACCAACATACAACATAACAAAGGATTTCAACTGGGACACGGAGAACGCCAACCTTCTCTTCAAAATGACCGCCAAATACGGGCTGCCTTATTTCCAGAATTTCATAAACAGCGACCTCAAGCCAGGCGATGTCAGGTCAATGTGCTGCCGCCTCCAGCTAGACCTCCGCGAGTTAAAGAAAAAAACCGGCGGCCTCTTCGGCTCCGGGGAGAGCACGGGCTCAATAGGTGTTGTGACGATAAACATGCCAAGAATAGGATACCTTTCCAAAACGAAAGAGGAGTTTTTTGAGCGGCTAAGCCGTCTCATGGACCTGGCTAAAGAGTCCCTGGAGATAAAAAGAAAGGTCGTCCAGAAAAACATGGAAAACGGGCTGCTGCCGTACACAAAGCGGTACCTGGGGACGCTGGAAAACCACTTCTCAACCATAGGACTGGTGGGGATGAACGAGGCCCTGCTCAACTTCATGGGTGTGGACATAGGATCTGAGGAGGGAAGGAAATTCGCCCTTGAAGTCCTGGACTTCATGAGAGAGAGAATAAAACAGTACCAGGAGGAAACAGGCCACATATACAACCTTGAAGCGACCCCCGCCGAGGGCACCTCCTACCGCCTGGCAAGAATAGACAAAGAAAAATATCCGGACATAATCACGGCGGGAGACGAAGAGCCATATTACACCAACTCCACCCTGCTACCAGTGAACTACACCGAGGACATATTTGAGGCCCTTGACCTCCAGGACGAACTACAGACAAAATACACCGGCGGGACCGTCTTCCACGGGTTCCTCGGAGAGGAACTCCAGGACGTTGAAACCTGCAAACTCCTGGTACGCCGGATAGCGGAAAACTACCGCCTCCCATATTTCACCATAACGCCCACGTTCTCAATATGTCCAGAGCACGGATACATAGCAGGGGAACACTTTGAGTGCCCCAAGTGTGGCCAGGAAACAGAGGTCTACTCAAGGGTTGTTGGATACTTCCGCCCGGTGAAGAACTGGAACAACGGCAAACGTGAGGAGTTCAAACAGCGTCTGGAATACCGTGTGGAACAGATACCACCGCAGAAATCGCCGGGTGAAAAGAGCGGGGAAGAAAGGGAAGAGGAGATACCCCCCGAAAACTTGGTATCCGTGGCGGGAGGGAACGGCGGAGACGGAAACGGCATGGCCGTAGCCGTAGCCGGGGCCACCACCACACCCCTCCCGGGCATGGAAAAAGAAGGTGTGGCCAGATACCTGTTCTTCTACAGCAACCACTGCCCCCACTGTCCCGCCGTCAAACTCTACCTGCAAAAAGTGGACATACCCGGGGAGCACATAAACGTGGAAGAAAAGGCGGGATACGATCTGGCCCTGAAATACAACGTGATGGGAACTCCCACGGTCATACTCCTGGACGCAGGCGGGAACATAATCGGAACAGAACACAGCGTTGGAGGGCTGAAAAAATGGCTGTGACCCCGAGCGATGCAGAGACAACTCCGCCCATAACCCCCCTGCCCCTCTTTCCCCCGGAGGAGATATATATCAACGGTCTCCAGAAGGTCTCTTTCATAGACTACCCCGGGCACATAGTGGCAACCATTTTCTTCGGGGGATGCAACTTCCGCTGTCCATACTGCCACAACAGCGGTCTCGTGCACAACATAGGCCTCCCCAGGATACCCGTGGAGGAACTCTACGAACACCTGGAAAACCGCCGTGGAAAACTGGATGGTATATGCATAACCGGCGGAGAGCCAACGCTCAACCCCCACCTGCCCACGATAATAGAGGGAGTGAAAGAGAGAGGGTTCAAAGTTAAACTGGACACGAACGGCACGAACCCGCGCATGCTCGGAGATCTGCTCAGCAGGGGAATGGTTGACTACGTAGCCATGGACATAAAAGCGCCCCCTGAGAGATACGGGGAAGTCGTCCGCAGACCAGTAAGAATAGACGCCATACAGAGGAGCATAGACCTGATAAGGACCACGGCGCCCGACTACGAGTTCAGAACAACCATAGTGAGAGACCTCATAACAGCCAGAGACCTCCAGAAAATAGGCGAATGGCTCCACGGCTCAAAAAGATACGCCCTCCAGCAGTTCCGCCCGACAAACACCCTGGATCCCTCATACAGACACAAAAAAGCATACACACTTGAAGAGATGGAAGAGTTCGCAGAAATGCTCCGACCACACTTTGAAGAGGTGGTGGTGAGAGGGAAGTGAGGTTTTAGTGGATCGGAAAAAGTGTGGACCCATGCGGGCTTTTTATGTGCACCATCCGGTACACAGCCGTCGCATGGCCTTACCCACACGTACAAATACATACACATATCTCTATTTAAAAGTTTTGACCTTTTTTACTCTATTAAACGTGGGATTAAATGTGAGATTTTTACCGAATTCTGAATAAACTATTTACACCCCTCCCGCTTTCGGTTGGCCGATGCGAGACGATGCCGGTGTTGATGGCGGAGACGACTTTGACCCACGTGCGCTGGGTTTTCGCTGCGGGCTGGAGATCCATCAGCAGCTGGACACGGAGAAAAAGCTGTTCTGCAGATGTCCGGTCGGGTACAAAAAGGGCGAGGCGGATATTGTGATTTTGAGGCACATGCGTCCCACTCTGTCGGAGATGGGGACCTATGATGGCACTGCTCTTATGGAGTTTAAGACCAGGAAGGAGATCTTGTACGAGGTTTTTGAGGACTCCGTCTGTACCTATGAGATGGACGACACGCCCCCTTTTCCCATAAACAGGGAAGCGCTTGAGATAGCGCTTGAGATAACCATGTTGTTCGGGTGCAGCGTTGTTGACGAACTCCACGTCTCCCGCAAACAGTATCTTGATGGCAGCATTCCCACCGGTTTTCAGAGGACCGCCATAACCGGCATAAATGGGCGTGTTCCCTACAAAGACAGGTTTATACGGATACGACAGGTGAGCGTTGAAGAGGACGCGTGTCGGGAGATGTGGGACAGGGGCCACACGATAGCGTTCAGGACGGACCGCCTGGGCACTCCCCTGGTTGAGGTTGTCACGGAGCCGGATATTCTCTCTCCGGAAGAGGTGGCGGAGGTTGCGGGCCTGCTGGGGCGGGCCATGAGGGGGACCGGAAAAGTCCGCCGTGGGATGGGTGCCACACGCCAGGACATAAATGTGAGCATTGAGGGCGGTACACGGGTGGAGATAAAGGGGGTTCCGAAGCTCCAGTGGATGGAGGCGCTGACGCGCAACGAGGCGAGGCGTCAGAAGGCGCTGCTGGACATACGGGACGAACTCCTGGGGAGGGGTTTGAGCCCGGAGAAGGTGGTGGGAGAGAGGGCGTTTATAACGGATCTTTTCCGGGACAGAGAGGGGTTTTTTGCTCCCATAAGAGAGGCGGTTGAGATGGGCGGTGTTGTGGGCGGCGTGTGTCTCAAAGGGTTCGGGGGGATTTTGAGGTGGGAGACCCAGCGCTCTCCGGATGGAAGTGTGCCTTTTCTGCGGGAGTTTGAAGGACGTGTCCGGGTGATAGCGTGTCTGGATGGGGAGCCGAACCTCCTTGACCTCAGAGGCATGGAGGAGAACGGTTTTCCACGCGACCTGTTAAACGGGATCAAAAAGCGGCTGGGCTTTGAGGACGGGGACGATGTGATCGTTGTCTGGGGGCCCGAGAAAGACGTGAAGACGGCCCTGGAAGAGGTGGCGACGAGGGCAAAAGAGGCCCTAATGGGTGTCCCAAACGAGACTCGCCAGCCGTTTCCTGATGGGACGACGGGTTTTGAGAGGATTCTCCCGGGGCCGGACAGGATGTACCCTGACACAGACCATCCCCCTGTCCCGCTCACGGAGGAATTTTTGGAAAATGTGGCCAGGAAGCTGTCAACGCCTGCGTGGGAGAGGGAGAATAGGATGATCGCCGAGGGTGTCCCCTCTGTGTGGGCAAAGCACATCTCCGCCGACCCTGTTCTCTGGGAGTTTTATGGTCTGGGCGTTGATGCAGGCCTCCCACCCCCCAGGGTGGCGTGGGTGCTCTATGATGTTTTCAGGTATCTGAGACGCCGGGGGGTGGACATCCGGGAGATGGACAGGGGCAGGGTGAAGAGGGCGTTTGAGGTCCTGGCAGGGGGTGTTCCGGCGTGGCGGTGGATTCGCTGGCTGGGGGATGAAGCGGAGGAGCCCCATGTCCCGTCCTATGAAGAAGTGGCGGGGGCTGTTGAGGAGTTTTGCCTTGAAAAGGGCGGCTGCGACTTCCGTTCTCTGTTTTCTTTTCTCTTGGAGCGGTTTGATGGGTGGGTCCCGGTAGGTGTTGTGAGAGAGGTCGCCGAAAAGTATGGGATTGGCCCCGGGGCGGGGGCGGGCGACGAAAGCGCACTTCAGAGGGGGTGAACGTGTGGGACGTGTGATTGACGGTAGAAAGATCGCCGCCGGCTTGAAAGATCGGCTGAGGGCTTTTGTTGAAGAAAATGGGCTGGACCTCACTGTTGTGGGGGTGGTGGCTGGCGGCAGGGATGCGGACAGGGTCTATGTTCGCATGCGTGAGAGGGCGGCTGCCGAGGTCGGCGCATCGTCCAGGAACGTTTTTTTGCCCCCGGATGTCTCCCAGGGAGAGCTCCTGGATGTCATAAAAGGCCTGAACGAGGACGACGGGGTGGACGGGATAATAGTACATTTTCCTCTCCCCCCGCCTATTGACAGAGCGGCTGTGGCCCATGCCCTCTCCCCTGTCAAAGATGTGGATGGGATAACCCCTTTTAACAGGGGACGCCTTTTTTCGGGGGACGAGGTTCTTCCCCCCGCCACCCCCGCTGCTGTTGTTTATATGCTGAACGCTGTTGGGGCGGTTTTTGAGGGACGTGAGGTTGTGGTTGTGAACCACAGCGAGGTTGTGGGAAAGCCCCTGGCTGTCATGCTTTTGAACAGGAACGCCACGGTCCACGTTTGCCACGTTTATACCAGGGACCTTGCCAGGTGGACAAAAGAGGCGGAGGTTCTTGTGACGGGTGCCGGCGTGCCCGACCTTATAAAACCAGGCATGATAAGGGAGGGCGCTGTTGTCGTGGACGTCGCCATGAACCGCCTGGCCGATGGCTCCCTGCGCGGGGACGTGGAGTTTGATGGGGTTCTGGCAAGGGCGTCCTATGTTACCCCTGTCCCGGGGGGTGTGGGGCCGGTGACCAACGCCATGTTGTTGAGAAACCTGGTCCGGTGTGCTCTTTTGAGACGTGGAGAGGATCCTCTGGCTGTTTGATGATGCCCTGGTTATTGTTACCATTATCTTGTCACCGTTATCTTTTTTACTCACCAAAACATGCTGTGATTTGAGAGCACAGGTTGACCTGCCAGACTGGAGGAGAGCATAATGATTCCGGGCATGAGGGGCATGAACCCGCGCCAGATGAAACATGCGATGAAGCGGATGGGAATAAAGATGGACGAGGTCCAGGGTGTCACGGAGGTCCTGATAAAGACGCCGGATGAGGTCTATGTTATCAAAAAACCGGAGGTGCTTATTATAGAGGCGCAGGGGCAGAAGATGTTCCAGGTCGTTGGAGAATATGAGGTGGTGTCTCCATCGGAGGTTGAAACCACCGGAGCTGGGCCTGGTGGAGAAGGCGAAGACGGCGTCAGGATCCCCGAGGAGGACATAAAACTGGTCGCCCAGCAGGCGGGGGTGAGCGAGGAAGAGGCGCTGGAAGCCCTCAGAGAGGCTAACGGCGAGCCAGCAGAGGCCATAATACGGCTGATGTCCCGTAAAAAGTAGAAAAAGTAGTAAAACGCTGAAATGTGAGGAGGTGTAGATGTGGCCGGTGAGAGCGCAAACAGATCTGATGTGATACGTCTACATGTGTGGTTTTCGGGGCTCGTCCAGGGGGTGTTTTTCCGCCATCACACGCACAAAAAGGCCACAGAGCTGGGGGTTAATGGGTGGGTGATGAACCTCCCCGACGGCCGGGTGGAGGCAGTCTTTGAGGGTCCAAAAAGTGCTGTTGAGATGCTTCTGGATTACTGCGAACACCACCAGCCATATGCCCGCGTTGAGGACGTTGAGGTCGTGGAGGAGCAACCGATTGGGGAGCGGGGATTCAGGATAAAGCGCTGATCTCAACCGGGCGTACCAGCTGAGCATACATGTATGCCTCAATTCTTTAGGCCACCTTTTACTATGTTCGGTGCTGTTATGGTGTTCGGAAAAAAGCCCGGCAGGCGGAAATACGAGAGGCGAAAAAACGGCGGCGGAGGGGAGCACAGCGTCCTTTTTGTCCAGCCCGCAAACCCGGAAGAAAAGAGCCATTTCCTCTGTCCCCCATACTGGGTCGCCATTCTCAAGGCGCTGACACCGCCCAACTGGGAAACAGGCTACATAAACATGGGCTTTGAAACTTTGACTGAGAAGGATGTAGCTGATTTTGATGTGGTAGCCATAGGGATAGTTTCCACGTCAACGGCGTACGAAGCCTACAGGGTGGGCGACATGGCTATGGAATCCGGGGCTCATGTCGTCATGGGCGGCCTGCACACCTTCATCTTCCCGGACGAAGCGCGCCCGCACTGTCACACGATAATAGTCGGAGAGGGAGAGGGGGCGTGGAGGGAGTTCCTGGCCGATTTTGAGCGGGGAAGACCCAGTCCCCTCTATGTTGGAGGCGTTGTTCCGCCGGAAAGGTTTGTCGTACCGGACTTTTCAATAACAAAAAAGTATTTCCATCACCACCCGGTGGTTCTTGAGACCATGCGTGGCTGCCCGTTCAACTGTGCTTTTTGCACAGCTACCCCATATTCCGGAAACACCTATCGTTATTTTCCGGCGGAGATCATCCACGGGACGATAGAACGGTGGTGTGAAGGTAGAAAGATGCCTGTCCGTCTGGCGAACACGAACATACTGGGAAACGTTGAAAAAACCCGTGAGGTTCTCAAAATTTTCTCAGACCACGATTTTTACTGGTGGGGGCCCTGTAGCACAAACCTCGTCCGTCACGACGACCTTTTTCCGCTGCTGGCAGAATCAGGTTGTACCAACCTGCGTTTTGGGTTTGAGAGTGTTTCTCCGAAAACGTTGCGTTATTTGAATAAAAAACAGAACGTCGTCTCGGAGTACAAACGGCTGGTGAAAAAGGTGCACGACCACGGGATAACAGTTGGGGGCAATTTCATGTTTGGACTGGACACAGACACGCCGGAAGTTTTCAGGGCCACAGAGGAATTTATAAACGACGCCGACATAGACGTCCCCCTGATTGGCGTGCTCATCCCTTTTCCGGGCACCAGAATATTTGACGAGTTCCACGCGCAGGGGAGAATCCTGACATATGACTGGTCAAAATACAACGGCCAGCACCTCGTTTACAGGCCTAAAAACATGACGAAGGAACAGTTACTCCGTGGCGTACTTGAGTTATACGAAAACGTCCACACACCAGCCAGGATACTCAGCCGTTTGACCAACAGCCGGCCGGGCATACACGCTGTGATGGGCGGAATCATGGCAGGGGTCCTTGTGGTGGGAAAGCGTGTTCTCCAGGGCTTTTTTGAAAAAGCAATAGAGGAAGAGTTTGAGAACCCGGGAAAATTACTGTACCCTCCAAACAGGTCTTTTGCTCGTTTCGTTGCCGAAACCCGGCACGCCTAGCTGTCTGTTTGCCGGCTAACAGCGAAACATTTATCTATTATTATAGGGTGGGGTGCTCACCCATAACGTATATCTACTTGACGGAGGTTGCAAAATGGGGAAAGTGGAAGCGAAAAAGGCAGAGAAGGAGTTTGTGAAAAGACGGAATCTGAGAAGGGACAGGAGGGGGGCCCTGGAAGGGTTGCCCCTGTACATGGTCATCCTGGTGGTTATAGCCGCCGTGGCCATGGTGATACTCCTGAACTGGACGAAGAGTGTGCAGCACACCGACCTGAAGCGGATTGTGGTTGAGCCAGACACCATAGATGACGGGGAAAAGACATCGGTCACCATAAGGGCCTACGACACCAAGGGAAACCCCCTTGAGGGTGTGACTATCATACTGGACGGGTGCGGCGTATCAAAGGTTGGAAAGACTTCGTCCACGGGAAAATACACCACGTCCATAACACCAGACCTCGCCGGCGAGAGCTACGGCACCATTGATGTGACGGCGAAATACACGGGCACCACTCTCGTGGAGCTACACGACGAAATCATTGTCAGTTGACGTGGTGTTACAGGAGACAGGGATGTGCGGTCTCTTCCGGCTGCTCCCTTCTCTCTCCGTCGGCTTTGAGTCCACGCCTCGTATTTTTCCACGCAGTGTGTTTCGTGCCCGGACTGAAAAGTGGTGGTGTGATTGGAAGGAGTCCCGTTGAAATTGCTCGTCAGCGCCGTCTTGCTGGCCGCTGTCTTGCCTCCCGCCATGACAGCTTTTTCTTCCATCAGAGAGCAGCATCAGGTGGCCATGTTTGAGTCTGAGTTAGAAAATCTCATAAAAACGGCCCAGTGGGTTTCTATGGGGGGCGCCGGGACCACAGGGGAGGCTGTTGTGGAAGTCCCTTCTTTTGTGGAAAAGGTGGTTTTTGGTTCAAAAGAGGGCCCGTCCTGTTTGGTAAAGGTGGTTTTTAGCGGTGGAACAGAGAAGAGATATCTGATATCGGACCCCATGGTCTACATGGAAGGGGGGACGGGCGGCGTTTTTGTGGTCGTTGGCGGAACAGCAGCCCACGTCGTTTTGAGAAACACCGGGTTTGTTGACGTGGACGGAGATGGTTTCATGGACTCGGTGATATGCATCAGCCGCCCCGCGTCCGGGGGATGAAAAGGGGGTGGTGGTTTGTCTGACCTGTTTTTCACAAAGATGATGTGGTTTTTCGTTGCCGCTTCTCTGCTTGTCACCTCTATAGGGGCGGCGAATTTTTTTGTGTCTCTATCAGAGGACGATGGTACTTCAACGGCTGTATTCTATGCGTCCTGGATAGAGTCGTGTGCTCTGGACCCCACGGAAGAGTTTGTGAAAGAGGTTCCCCCGCCGCAACGTGGAAACTCGGTTGTTTTTTTCCGGAATACAGTCGTTGTGAGGTCCCACGGCGGCTCTGTGTCCAGAGGTTTTTCTGTCACCCTCCACATCTGGGACCCCGCGGAGTTGAACGCCACTTCTTTGAACGGCTCCACATGCTTGTCCTCCGGGACTATTGAGACCATGGACGGTCTCCACAGGTCTCTGTCGTTTTCTCCCAGCGACAGCGTGTTTTTTGAAAAGAAAAATGTGGTTGTGGACGGTGTTTCCTCGCCCATGTTGTTTCTCTACAAGCTCCCCAAAGAATAGTTCCGCAGATTTTAAATATAACCTCCCACCCTCTTACTGTGTGGACGCCAGAGGGCATGAGACGGCGTTGAAAACAAATGTCTGCGGGTTGTGTCTATGAAAAAGCTGATATTGTGTGTGGACAGGGACGACGACCTGGGGGTTAAAGGGGGCCTGAACACACCCCTCCTGGGAGAAGAAGAGGTCAGAAGCGCCGTTTTTTCTCTTGGTCTCAGGGACCCGGAGGATTCGGACACAAACTGTCTACTGGCTGGTTTAAAGCTTTACAAAGAGATGAGGGAAGAAGGGGAGGATGTTGAGATAGGAGTGATAGCCGGCGACGCCTCTCTTGGAAGAAAGGCGGATGAAGCCCTGGCAACACAGCTTGAAAATCTCCTCTCCGCAACAGGAGCGAGTTCTGTCATACTGGTGAGCGATGGGGCCGAGGACGAGAGCTTTTATCCAGTGGTTGCGTCCAGGGTGAAAGTGGACTCTGTTAAAAGGGTCTATGTTAAACAGGCCCCCGGAATTGAGAGCATAATACACGTTTTTATGAAAACGATGAAAGAGGAAAAGATACAGAGAAAGGTCCTCGTCCCACTGGGTCTCGCACTGGTTGTCTACGGCATCTGTGCTGTGAGCGGCGTCGCATACGCCGGGGTTGGTGCGATAGCGATAACCCTGGGGGCATATTTTTTCGTCCAGGCATACCGCCTTGAGGGGAACGTGCTGGCGTTTTACAGAAATGTCCGCGTGGGTGTGGAAACGGGCCACGTGTCTCTGCCCTTTTCCATCCTATCTCTGATACTGATCTCTGGCGGTGTGCTCCTTGGCTGGGGTGCTGTGCTCGCCATGAGAGAGTCTCCCCTGGCTATTCTGGTCATAACGTTTTTCAGGGTGTCTCTCTGGTGGTTTGTGGTGGCGGCCGTGGTGTATGGCCTCGGGAAAACAATTGACGTCTACCTCAGAAAGGGTGTTCTGATGTGGAACTTTTTCACGGTCGTTGTGAGCCTGGTCGCCATGGGATTTTTGATGTCCGGTGCCCTGGGCCTCATTGATTTCATAGTTAATTTCACACTGGAACAGCCGCAGTCGCCTGAGGTTTTGAAAGACGTCTTTTTCAATATGGTTGTTGGGATCTCCCTGGCAATGGTGGGAGGATACCTGCACCATTACATGAGTGAGAGATCACGCTCCGAGGACTTGGGGGAGGCACAGGCAGAAAAGAGTTTTTCTGAACAGGAACAGTCCGGCGCGGGTGTGGAGAAAGTTGATTTGGTTGAGGCGGGCGCTGACAGGTGACGTGGACATGGTGACAGGCGGCGTGGACGGGGTTTATCTGAGCGTGTCGGGGGCGGTGTTTTGAACCTGTCTGAGTGGATGTTTTTCTATGAAAGGATATGCCGTGACATGGGACACAGCCCGGTTGACGACCTGCGGGGTGCAGCTGTTCTGGCAGGGATGATAAAACCGTCCCGCCAGTTTGAGGGAGTTGAGCTTTTCAAAAAAAAGGTGTCCATGCAGGAAGTGGTGCTGGTGGCTCCCTCTCTGGGAGAAAAAGAACTGTCTTTTATAGAGGGGTTTGATGGCGTGGTTGTGGCCACAGACAGCTCTCTACATGTTCTGAGAGAAAAAGGCATTGGCGTTGACCTGTTTTTCACGGACCTTGACGGGAAAGAAGCGATCCTTGTGGATACGAACAGAGATGGGGTGCTCGCTGTCGTGCACGCCCATGGAGACAACATCAACCGTTTGATGAGTGTTTTTCCAGAGATGTCTGGCCCGGTTTTTGGCACCTGCCAGGTTGTTCCCCCTCCGCCGCTGGTGAATTTTGGGGGCTACACCGATGGCGACAGGGCGCTGTCTGCCATACTTGAGAGCGGCGCCAGGCGGGTCTATCTCGTGGGGTTTGATTTTGAAAACCCTGTTGAAAAACCATGGCTTTATAAAAGAGGAGATAATTATGGGGGGCGACAGGATGGCGGGGAGAGAGGAACTCCAGAAACGGAAAGGGTGGAGATGGAGAGGGGTGAGATGGGAGGTGCAGATGTGGGAACAGCAGAGATGGAGATAAAGGCGGGGATGGGGGGGTTAAACGCCGAAATGTCTCGCTTCCTTCTTGAGAGAAAAAGGAAAAAGCTGGCGTGGGCAAGGGAGATAATATTCTATCTCATGGAAAAACACCCTGGCCGAATTTTTTTCCCGGCTCTGGAAAAAAACCAGGGTAGCGAATAACGCACAAATACGCGCGAAATCGTTGTCCAGTCTCACGAGGCCCATGTGCTCTCCACCGGCGGGTTCAAGGGTCACAACGCCAACCTTTGGACCATATCTCGCCGTGTAGTTGAAAAGGCCCAAGGTTGGAACGCCCATCCCGGTCGGTATCGGTATGAAGGGAAACATTATCTTTTTGCCCAGTATACCAACAGCCCCGCACACTGCTATCAGCCCGCCGCCGTTTTCCACATATGACAGAAGCGGGCCCCTTATCTCGGTGCCTATGGTTTTCAGGGTTCTGAAAAAAAGCCCCCGGCCCGCCCTTTCCATGGTGCCTGAAAGGAAAGATTCCCGGAAGAAAAAAGACGTCCAGATCCTCCAGCCCGCCGCCCAGTATATCCTCTCTGGTGTATTTTTTGTATGGTATGTCGTTCTTTTTCAGCGCTTTTTCTTCGTATCGTTCCGCGATTGCTTCGTCGGTGTATATGCCAATCCGGTAATCTGAAAAAGCGTTCCCATTTTTCATCGCTGTCACCGGCGTGTTCTATCTTCCATCGGCTCCCGCCCACCCCGTGTGTTAAGAGAGGTTTCTCAAATATTTTTTCTCTCGTCCACTATCCTTTTCGCCTTTATTGATCCGCCCATCTGGTTGAAAAGGGCGTCGGTGCTGCCCCACACGACGACACTCGGGGTTATCTCAAGCCTGTCAGAAACCAGACGCTGTATGTCCCAACCCTGTCTTTTTCGCCTTTTTTCTCACAGAAACGTTTATCGTCAGCACATCAACCTCGTAGGGGTGTTGTCCTTTTTCCCTACGACCACCTGCCACTCTTCAACATCGGGTATTGTGGGCAGTATCTCATAAAAAGCGTGGAGGTTCACAGGGGTCCCTTTATGTTCGTGAGATGGATGGTCTCCTCATAGTAGTGGCTCCGCCTTATCGGGCCGATTAGACGTGGGACCGGCGAACTGCATCTGGGACAGCGGTCGTACACTATACCCCCCTCAAATATGTCCCCTATCAGATACCTCATTACCGTGCTCCCTCGCCCATCTATGCTGGTTATGGCCAGAGCCCCCCTTTCTCCGGGGCCAAGCTGTTCCCCTGTTTTCGGATCCACAATCTCGGTTATCAAAAGATCAGGGTGTGTGTGGAACTCCTGTGTCAGTGGCCGGCACTCGGTGAAAGCGGTTCGCATCTCCGTAGCACCGTAGACGTCTATTATGTCCACCCCCGGGCTCCCCATGTCCACCAGCATGCGCTCTATCTTTTTCTTGGACCCCTCGGGGAATCTCTCACCGGCCCCCATTATGCGGGTTATCGTGGACAGGGGCTTGTGGAGTTCAACGCTCTTTCTGACCATGTGATAGAGATAGCTGGGGATGCCTATCAGGGTGTCAACCTGGAGTTTGCGGGCGAGGTCTATGGCCTTTTCAGTGCTGGTGACATCCCCTCCCCCGGTGTGGTACACAAACCACCCGCCCCTCAGAGCGGCTATCAGTGTATGGTAGAAGGCGAGGTGGGGTGCAAACGGGAACAGGTTGAGGGCTTTTGACTCCGGGGTTATTCCGCCGACAAGAGCGTTTCTTATGAAAGAACGTCCGAATATTTCAAGGTCGTACTGTGTGTAAACAAACGGCACGTTGTTTCCCGTGGTGCCCGATGTGGCTATTATGAGACTGGGAGCGTATTCTTCTCTGAACTCCTCGGCTACGTCCACGCCAAAACTCTTTTTCATTCCCATGACCAGCAGGCGGTTCATTGGCCACGCGGATAGTATCGTTTTTTCATCCGGCTGCAGAATGAAATCCTTGTACACCTCCGGGTTTTTCTCTGTCGGGAGGATGTCCTTTTTTGTTGTGAGAGGCAGCTTTTCCAGGTCTTCTATGCGTTTTATGGAGGATGGGTCTATTCCCAGTTTTTTGAATACCCTCCTGTAAAAAGGGTGGAAGGGAATCTGGTATCTTATAAAAGCCCTGAGTTTTTTGTTCTGCATGCGGCGTATCTGTCCAGGAGACATTCGCAGCAGAGGGTCTTTGAACAGCAATATATCACTCCTTCACTTCTATCTAAACTCCTGTGTACGTCTGGAATTTGAACTCCCACATAATTTTTTTGTCACATATACCGGGTTTTCTGGTGCATATTCACATTTCTAGTTGGCGGTGGTTTATATACTTTGACAGGAGTCCACTTTTTGCTGAACAGGGAAATCCGAATACCCGATATATAATTTTGCCACGTTAACACCCACCGGCGCCCCTATGTGCCTCGCAATGGGCCAGCACTTCGTTCTCAGCAGAAAAAGAACGGGTGGGAGCCGCCGCAGAACCTCATTCTCGGACAGCGACTCAAAGTTCGCCATCCCCTTGGATATTATGAGGCCAGCAGAGTAGAGAACGTCCTCCGTGTCCGAGGGCAGGCGGCTCAGGTCAATTCCCACGCTCCCCGTGCCGGTGGTATAAAAACCATCCGCCATATCAGAGAGGCCGAGATTTTTCACGTCTTCCATGGTGGCATCAGTCAGGATGGGCCTGCCCTTGACCACGACATAAACCCCGAAGCCCATGTCCCGGAGGACACCCCAAACGATGGAATCAAAGACTATCTCCCCACAGTTGTCGGTGAGATAAACCACACCGTTCCCGCCGTCTTTCCCACCACTTTTGTCCCCGGTGAGCAGTTCCAGTGCACGCCTCACATCGTTTATATAAAAGCCCTCGTCCACTATGCCGTGGAACAGATTCCCGAACTCGCCGGGGTCTCCCAGCGCCCCCCTTATGCCGAAGTCCAGAACGTTCCCGGCCACGCTGGCAAGGGCGGCTCGCTCAAACACATCTACACCACCCTTTTTTCCCTCGCCGAACACATATCTCTTTGCCTGCCCAAGCATGTCTATTGCTGAGCGGTTACTCTTTTCTTTCAACCCGGCATAGGGGTCGTCTGTTTTGAGCATTCTGTAAGCGAGACGGTGCACCTCTGTGGCCACATCTGTGGAAACAGCCGGCTCTTCCGGGTTGTAAAGGTCATACAAACGCTTCGCACACGCACGCACAACGTCACCAACGGTGGAGTCCACTTCTCTCACGTCACGCCCAAAAACAAGCCGGCTCTCATACAAAACACGGTTGAGAAGACAGGGAACACACTCAGGAGCCAGTCTCATCCACACCACCCATGTTTTTTCGGCCACACTTTACACGTTGAACTTCTCCGGCTTTCCGGTTTTCCCGAACCGCTTTTTGAAGAGGAAAAAAAGGTTGTTCAGTCCGTCCCGCCACGTGTTCAACTTGACCTCTCCCTTCCTGGAACTGTACCTTATCGGCACCTCTTTGCACCTGAACCCTTTTTTCCAGGCTTCAATTTTTATCTCTTCGCTGAAAGCCATCTCATCGCTGGTCAGTTCCAGGTCTTCCAGGATGCTCCGCCTGAAAACCCACATACCGCTCTGGCTGTCTTTTAGAGGTATGCGGAAAAGGAGGCGGGTGGTGGCGGCGAGTACCCAGTTGCCGAACCGGTGGCCAAAGCTCATGGCACCGGGTTCCATCATGCTCAACCTGTCCGTGGTTATGAAATCCAGGTCCTCGTCGTAGAGCGTCTTCACAAGGTCCGGTATAACCTCCGGTGGATATGTGGTGTCTCCGTCCAGTGTGACGATCACATCCCCCCTGGCATGGGCAAAACCGGTCTTGTAGGCCCTCCCGTATCCACGCCGTGGCTCATCAACAACAATGGCCCCCTTGGACCGGGCTATTTCCCTGGTGCGGTCCTTGCTGTTCGTGTCAACGATCATAACCTCAACGTCCGCAAAATCCCTGGGAATCCTGTCCAGCACCTCCCCTATGGACTCCTCCTCGTTCATCGTCGGGATTATCACAGTGACCCGGGGCTTTTTTTCCTCCTCGCTGCCGGCCATTTTCTCCACCTGCAACCCCCACAAAAAAGAGAGATATAAAAAATGTGCGTGAAAATCACACAACTTATTTATTTCTCTTTTCCTTTCCTCTTTTTGATGAAAAAGATAAAAAGCGGTGTTTACGGCCTCAACGCTCTGATGGACGGGGGGATAAATCAGGGCTCTACCACGGTTGTGATAGGGTGTGCCGGTGCTGGCAAGACCACCTTTGCCACCCAGTTCATAAGGCGGGGTCTGGAGGATGGCCAGGAGGGGATATTTGTCAGCCTGGACGAGAACAAGGAACAGATTGTGAAAGAGGCCGTTGAGATGGGTTGGAGGGACATACTGGATTACATTGACGACGGCCTGCTGGTTTTCATTGACGCCTCCGGGAAAGAGTTTTCCAGGTTTATCAAAGAGGAGCTGCCGGGCTTCGTTGAGGAGTGGCGGGGTGCTGACGCCAGAATAGTCGTTGACCCCCTGACACCTGTTATCTGGGCGGTCCAGGACAGGTACACCCAGAGAGACCTTCTGTCTTTCATGTTTAAGCAGCTGCGCCGGGTGGGAACCGTTGTGTGCACCCTTGAAGAGCACGGGTCCGCGGGAGACCTTTCGGGGAACGAAGTGGTCATTCCGATGTACCTCGCTGACACGGTCATACACCTCCGCTATCGTTTGACGGATGAGGGCGTTAACCGGATGCTTAAGGTGGCGAAGTGCAGAAGCAGCAGGCACAGCGAGTTCTACCACCCCTATCACATTATACGGGGTTTTGGCATAATCGTTGAGACGGGCAGGTTCCGGGACGTGAAAACCCGGAAGGCCCCTGAACGGCTCAGGGAACTCCTGCGTGATAACGCCAGAAAACTACCGCCGAGGGTAGTCCAGCGTCTCATACGGGCCATAAATGATCTGACAGATGCGGATTTTGAAAAGATCCCGCCCGAAGAGGTGATGGAGAAGATAATAAGAGAGTACTCCGATTGAGATGAGTGGCTGTAAAAAAGTGTGTGTAAAGCGGATTCCGGGAACCGGGATTACTATGAAAAAAAGGATGGGAAAGGCCCTTGAAAAAGCTATAAAGGGGGGGGATATGAGAGAGGAGCGTTTGCCGGTGGAAAACCCCCTCCTGAACAGGCAGAGGAGCAGGATATATTCTTTTCTCACGTTCCGGCCCCTGTCTTCTTTTTCCAGCGCCGCGAGACACCTGGGTGTCAACGTGACAACGATCCGCTGGCATGTTGAAAAACTGTGGGGCCACGGTTTTGTGTCCTTTTATGAGTCGCTCCCATACCCATCCGGTCTTGTGGACGCCAGGGACCTCCCCCTGTTAAGGGCTCTGGGCTCTTCTGCCGGCACAATCTTTTTCTACGTGGTCAAAAACCCCGGTCTGACGCTCGGAGAAATCCATAAACAGGTGGGCTTTTCATATTCCCGCACGTCAGCGCTTGTGTCGGAGCTTGAAAACCTGGGCCTGGTGGCCAGGGTAAAAGACGGCCATAGGACGCGGGTTTATCCCACCGAACTTTATAGGGAGAGAATGGAAAACCAGCACACTGTCGGGCGGAAACACGTTGAAAATCTCATCTCACGGCTCAGGGCGGGCGGAATTGATGTTGAGGTTGTTAAGAGGGGGGATCTCACCGTGCTGGTTCTCAGAAAGGGCCGTGTGGCAACTGGGCTGAACATCTGGACAAACCCTTTTCTATCTCTGTTGGAGGAGTTCAACAAACAGCTTTTTGAAAGAGACTACCAGGACCCCTCCGAGTAGGACGCCGGCGATGTTTGCGCCCATGTCCGGAAAAGAAAAAGACCTCGCCGGCACAGACAGCTGATACGCCTCACAGAAGACGCCGTAAATGGCAGCCAGAGAGATAGGTAGAACAGGTTTTTTCCACCGGCTCATAGCTGCCAGCGCTCCGAGTACGAAGAACATGCCCCCGTGGATGATCTTGTCCAGGTTGGGTATGGCCTGTTCTCCCGGAGGAGACGGGGGCGAGGGCGTGGCGATGATGTAAAAAATGAGCACGGCATATGCCACGGCGGCGACGATGTACACACGTCGGTCCACGGAGAAAAAGAAGCCCACCACACGGCCGATCAGACGTCTCAAGTTTTTGTCCCCTGGCCGTTTTCCATCGCCGCTTTCTGCGTCATCCTTCATTTTAGCGCCTCCATGCTCATTTTAATATCTTTATCCTACCTATGACTTTCCCCGTTCTGGCTCAGTCCCAGAAACGTCTGGTCCGGGCGTATTCCACCTCCGCCCTTAAAATATCTTTCAACAGCTCGTCTTCGTTTCTGTAAAAGGCCAAAATTCTCGCCGCCCTGTCTGGCCCGACACCCCTGGCCCTCAGCACCATGGCCGCGGTTTTCCCATGGGTCACGTACAGGTCTGCCGCCGTCCTGGCACGCCTGTATTCTGCGAGTTGCTGTTTTGAGAGTTTTTCGTCTTTTTTCCCGCCCTTTTTCCCACCTTTTTTCATCGCCCGGACCACATCTACAACGTCTTTCGCTCTGGCGGGATGTACGGGGGCGAGGAGAGAGCTGCCACAGACGAGACATCTGCCATGGTCAGGGACATCCCGCACACGCATTGTCCTCGTGGACCCGCAGCTCATGCACACCAGGGACACCTTTTCTTCTTCAAGCCGTTTCTTGAGCGTTGCCAGAACCCCGGCTGTCGGTTCTCTGCTTATGACAACCTCGCTGGCTCTCTCAAAACCCGCCATGCCAATGGGGGAAAAGCCGCTGGCCACGACCACTTTTATTTCTCCAGAGAGAATTTTTTCAAGCACATTTTTCGTCCTGGACACATCAAGCTTTTCAAAGACGACCTTTTCCATCGCCGCCCTGAAAACAGGCGTGTCCGTGTACTCTTCCATCACCCTGTCCATGTTCACCCGTGTGTAGTCAAAATCCCGCCGTAGAACCCCGAACTTTCTGGCCACGTGGATGAACTGCCATCTCATATAGCCGGTGTTTCTTAGAGACATCCTCAACAGGTCTTCAACGACGTCCGGTTTTATGCTCAGGAGAGTTTCGCGCACCTTTTCAGGTGTCAACGAGAAAGGCCCGTGGAACAACACCCTGTATGGGTCGCTTTTGACGTTTACACTCTGACCAAACCTCGCAGCCAGGAGGGGGCCAAGAAGTTTCGCCAGGGTCTCGTTAACCCGGCTGCCAAAACAGGCGTTGACTATAACATCACCGTTCTTTCCCTCCACCAGTACTGTTTCGTTGTCAGGGACAGGGAAACCCCCTTTTTTGTGTTCTACCACGTGGTCTCTGAAAACTTCTATGGCGTGCTCGGAAACGATCCACCCCCCACTGCTCTGTTTGTCAGCAGGCGTCTCCGGGAGAGTGCCTTTTTTCCTGTACCATCCCACCTCCTGTGCTATCTCGTATGGGACTGGCAGGTCTTCTCCAACCCAGTGTGGAACCTCCCCTATGTCCCCCGCCTCTTCAACCAGCACCTCGTCTTCTCCGGTACCAACGACCTCCCATGTTTTTCCGGCGACGATTAAAAGCGCCCCCTCTTCCACGTATGAGGCGAAAAAATGCTCGTCCAGATGACCTATCACTCTTCTGGTGGCGGCATCAACGAGTTTGAAAACCCTCTCGTCGGGTATCATGGATATGTTTTCATAGAAATACTTCAGCCCACGCCGCGACACAGAATGCGGGACTATGTTGACAAGACTACCGCCCGTGTTGTTCTCCTGTCCCTCGCCAACCTCTATGCCCACCTCGTCCCATCTCCCATGTTCTTTCCACTTTGGGCGTATGAGATAGTTGTTTTCAAGGAACTCCAGAACCTCCCTGTATTCCTTTTCCGTCAGGTCCCAGAAGGGATACGCTCTCTTTATTATGAAAAAGAACTCTAGGGGACTCTTTCCCTTCCCCTCGGCACCAAAATATGATATCAACTGGTTGGCCAGCACCTCCAGCGGTTTTTTTCTTATCCGCAGCTCTTCCACATCGCCGCCGACACTTTTTATCGCTATCGCCGTCGCCTCCGCAAGCTCGTCAGGGTGTGTGGCCAGCACTTTCCCCAGGGACACCCGGCCCACGCCATGGCCAGAACGGCCCACCCGCTGTATCATCCTGGACTGGGAGCGAGGGGAATTGTAGTGTATGACCAGGTCTGCTGTGCCTACGTCTATTCCAAGCTCCAGCGAGCTGGTACAGATGAGACACTTCACCTCTCCCCTCTTGAACATCTCCTCCGCCTCTATCCTCATGTCCCGCGAGAGAGAGCCGTGGTGCACCCGGATCATGTCCCCGTATCCCAGGAGGGCAAACCGCCCGCCCAGAGCTTCTGCCGTGTCCCGTGTGTTGACAAAAAAAAGCGTTGAACGGTGCTTTTTTATCAGTTCCACAGCTCTAAGGATCACGCTGGCCAGTTTTTCATCGCCCCTTATGATCTCAGCCGCTTTTTTCTCTCGCTCGCCGATGGGGGGACATTCTATGTCTATCCTCATTTGCTTGGTCCCGAAGGTTTTGATCACTTTCACGTCTCTTTTTTTTCCTTCGCTGTTTTTGCCTCCGAGATAAGCCGCCACCCCCTCTATGTTCCCCACTGTGGCGGAGAGCCCTATCCGCTGGAATTCCCCCGCCAGTTCAACGAGCCGCTCGAGGGCAACGCTCATCTGCCCTCCTCTGTCGCTGGATGCGAGTTCGTGGATTTCATCCACCACGACCCATTTCACATTTGATATGTGTCTCCGGAGGTGCTTTCCGGTGAAAAGAACCTGCAACGTCTCAGGTGTTGTTATGAGCATGTCAGGCGGTTTTTTCTTCTGTTTCTTTCTCTCAGAGGGGGTGGTGTCCCCATGTCTGACTGCTATGGTTATCCCGAGATATTCTCCAAGGGACCTGAGGCGCTGTAAAAGGTCTCTGTTGAGGGCGCGCAGGGGTGTTATGTATATTATTGAAGTGGGGGGAGCCTTTTGCTCAAGTATTCTATGAAACAGGGGGAGTATCGCCGCCTCTGTCTTGCCGAGACCCGTTGGAGCTATCACGAGCACGTGTCTGCCGGATAGGATGTGCGGTATCGCTTCTGCCTGTGGTCCGGTGGCTTCTCTCCAACCTTTTTCACGCAGAAAAGAGGTTATGCGGGGGTGGAGGCCCAGGGCTGTGAAATCGTCTCGCCTTTCTTTTTTCCGTTCACCGTGATTTCCACGGCCATTTTCTTTGTTCATCCTATGCCACCTCACACGATATCGGCGGCTTTTCCCAGATACACGCCGTTCAGCAGGTATATGTCCATTTTTTCCGGGACAACCAGCCTGTTTTTGAACAGGGGGCCAACGCCTTCACCCATGTTGACTGCGCACCCGGTGTGGAGGTCTGATATTGGGGGTACGATTATCACTTCTCGCGGGTATGTCTCGTATCTCTCCGCCATTTTTTCAGACACAACCGCTCTCACCCAGCACGGGACTCTCCTCCGTGTTCCTATCTCTTCTCTGAACTCAACGTGCGGGTGGACGTGTCCCATTATCAGGAGTTTTCTGGCTGCTATTGAAGGTGAGGGCCAGGCGTGGCCATGTACGAGGCCCACATTTTCTATGCTTATGCCCCTGACAGGGTGCAGGGCAACGTTTTCTGGCAGCATGTGGTATATCATGCCGTCGTGGTTTCCGGGGATTATTTCAACGGAGGACACTTTTTCTGTGAGACAGGCGAAGAAGTTTTTCACCCATTTCGCTTCTCTTTCACTGTCTGGTGCGATCCTGTGTTTCACATCCCCCAGAAAAATAAGACGGTCCGGCCTGTTTTTCTCTGCTGCGTTGAGAATCATGGAGCAGATCTTTTTCCATCGAGGAGGGATGTACACGCCCTTTTTCCGGTATTCCTCTTCAATTCCTATGTGCGGGTCAGATCCCACGAGAGCTTTTTCGCCGTTTTCTCCCTCTATCATCAGGAGTGGCGTCCCGTGGATCGGGTTTATGTCCATGTTAACGGAACCCGTTTTATGCATAGATAAAGATGACGGTCAAAAAATAGTGTTTATTGTTATCATGTATCACTCTTCCTTTGAAAAAAAAAAGTGCGTGGGGGGAAAATCCCCCACGCACTGGTGGTTTGGGGGGTCTTTGGAGGGGTTTAGGAGGGTTCAGCGTCACAGGTATGTGGGAGGGGCATTCCGGAGAACGTCCCTCCCTGTTGGGGTTGCTTTGGGGAAAGTGGTCAGCGCCATTCTCTGAAGGACCCATATTGATGTTAACATTTTGTTAACATTAACCCATATAAGCGGATGTAGTATTTATACCTTTCGCCAGATTGTCTATTTTGTTCCATTCAACACCCCTTTTTTAGACCACATGGTTCAGCTGTTACCATCTAGACGTAGATGTGTAACTTATTCTTATAATTTTCTTTGGACGAATGGGATTATCCCATGCTGCTTTCCGGAAATAAACCACAGCAACGTTTAAAAATACCACGTGTATCTCTCCGCTGAGGTAATGGAAATGGTGAACTGCATATCATGTGGAGCGCCGGTGACGGAAAAGGGAGGAACTGTGTTCCTGTGCCCTAACTGCGGAAAGGTAGAAATAGGCAGATGTGTCCACTGCCGGGACCAAGCAGTGCCATATGAGTGTCCGGAATGCGGTTTCAGGGGGCCGTGAAATGGGAGACGTTCTGGTCGTTTACAGGGTGATGCCGGAGTCGCCTGAGGTCCCGCTTGAGCGTCTCAGGGGAGACATAGAAAAAGTGCTGGGCCCTGTGGCAAAGCGAGTTTCCACAGAAGAAGAGCCTATAGGGTTTGGCCTGGTGGCTCTCAAAGTGAGCGTTGTTATGCCGGACCAGGGCGACGTGTCAGGACAGGTGGAAGAGTCTTTGCGCTCAATAGAGGGTGTGAGCAGCGCTGAGACGATAGAGGTTGGCCTCCTGTGACCTCAATGCTGACGGGGGCGCGGGCGGTTTTTCCGCCAATACCCCATGATGCGGTATGAACACACGGGAAGTGAGAGAGGAGATTGAAGAACTGAACCGCATATTCGCCTCCATTTCCGAAGACGGAAACCCTGTGGTTGTGGAGGGGAAAAAGGACGCTGAGGCCCTCCGTGCGCTGGGGGTGGAGGTGGAGATACTGGTCTTCAACAGGGGCGAAAGTGTGACTGTTTTCTGTGAGAGAGTCGCTGCAGAGTACAGGCGGGTGGTGATTTTAACCGACTGGGACAGGACCGGGAGACATCTGGCACATCTGCTTGTGGATGGGTTCCGGTCTGTGGGAGTTGAGTGCAACATGGAGTACCGTGCCAGGATAGCGGGCCTGTGTCGCAGGGAGACGAAGGACGTGGAAGGCTTGTACAGGCACTACAGGCGTCTCAAGATGGTTGTGTCTGAGTAGCGGAAAGGGTTGAGAGAAGAGGTTTCGGCGGAACAGCAAGTGTTTTAACTGTTCATTCCCTCCACCCGTCAATGATGAAAAATTCTGTTGATGAAAGAGAGGGCGGAGAAGAAGGCGGAAAGGAAGCGGGCGAAAAAGAGAGCACATTTAAGATGGATGAAGATTCAGAGGACAGGGAATCGGAGGCAGAGGCGGACAGAGGGGGAGTTTCCCGCCCTCCACGGGTCAAGGACGTTTTTTCTGTTGCTGCCAGGATTTACAGCAAGAACGCTCATATTTTCCTCCTGCTCTGGGCTATACCATCCGTTCTGTCTTTTATTCTTCTCACAACGTTCGTACTCAGTGCCGGGGAAATCTCAGATTCTGGTGGACAGGTTTCTTCCAGCGCGTACTTCTTTTTCTCCCTGACCCTGGTGGCATCTGCCACCATATACACTTTTTTCAGCGCTCCTATCATTGTCATGGTCTCGGACGAGCTTTCTGGCAGAGAGGTCTCGTTTGACAGAGCTTTTTCCGCTCTGGGAAGTCGCCCGCTGGTCATGCTGCTCGCATCCGCATTGCTGGCGTCCCTTGTGGTCCTTGGAGGCAGGTACCTCTGCTATCTCCCGGGCATACTTTTCTGTTACTGGTGGCTTTTTGCAGTGATCATACTAGTGCTTGAAGAGAGGGGTATAAGGGAATCGTTTGCTATGAGCCGTTCTATTTCCATGCAGAAGGGCGGTTTTCCTCTGGCCATAGTATTTTTCACAGCTGTGTTTCTCGCCATGTTCCTCGTCCAGTTTTTTGTGCTGTTTTTCTTCAATTCGCCGTCAAGTGTTTTTTATGACATAGCGGTTTTCACTATTATGACGATATTCTTCTGGTTTTTTTTCCCGTTCTTTATAACGGCGATCGTGGTAGCGTACTTTGGGCCTGAAACAATGGACCAGGGATAGTAAGAGGTGTGGGAGATACGGGTGGAAATGTTGTAGGTGAAAAATGTGTGGAAAAACGGTTAAGTCCTTATATGAGAAAGTAGATTTGGGACGGTTGGGACTGAAAAAGAATCTGCGGGAGATGGATGGTTAGTGTTGCATATGGGTGAGTCTTATGACCGGCTCGGGAGAAGAACAGGGGAGCAGAGGCGGGAGCAGTGGTGATTTCCCTGAGTATGGGGGGGGTGTGAGCGGAGAGTTTTCTGTGGTAACAGATGTTGCCAGAAAAATAAGGGACATGGAGATAAGGGGCGCTGGTAAGATAGGTCTCTCAGCCTCGGAGGCTCTGGTGGCGTTTTCAAAAAAATGGCTGGAAGCCCGTAGAGGTGAGTGTGGACCGGGCAGCGAGAACAAAGAGCGCTTCGTCAGTGACCTCGGCCGGGCTGTTGAGATTCTCGCATCTTCCAGGCCCACCGCTGTGTCGCTCAAAAACGCTCTGCTGTTCACAGTCTCAGGCGTTGAAGAAATGGGATCGGCGGAGGAAATGGCAGGGTTTATAGAATCCCGCCACAGATGGTTCAGGGGGGTTTTTGACACGGCGAGGAAGAAAATAGCAGAGTACGGTTCCTCTCTGATACCTGAAGACGCCACTGTGATGACTCACTGCAACAGCACCGCCGCTGTGAAGACAATAATAGAGGGATATAAAAAAGGCTGTGTGAAGAGAGTGTTTTTGACAGAGACCCGTCCCCGTTTCCAGGGGCGCATAACGGCCAGACAGCTCCGGGAGGCAGGTGTCCCCGCCACGATGGTAGTTGATAGTGGGATGAGATATTTTGTCAGAGACGCTGACATCGTCATAGTGGGCGCTGACACGGTGACCTCCACGGGGGTGCTGGTGAACAAGATAGGCACGGGGTTGCTGGCTCTGGCGGCGGAAGAGAGCCGCGTCCCGTTTTATTCCTGCGCCGAGTGTTTCAAGTTCTCTCCTTTCACCCTGGGAGGCGGGCGTGTGGTGATAGAAGAGAGGTCCCCCTCCGAGATATGGCCAGATGAAAAAAGCGGTGGGAAGGAGGGTCTCTCTCCACCCGAGGGACTGGAATTCCGCAACCCCGCTTTTGAGACAGTGGCCCCCGACCTGATAGACGGTTATATAACCGACATGGGAGTCCTGTCCCCGCACACAGCTCCGATGGTCATCTTTGACAGGTTTTTCGGAAAAATCCTGGAAGATAACATCTGGTTTGAAAGGCTTAAAAAGATAGGATGAGAATATTATAAAAGGAAAGGTGCGACAGGAAAAGTGCAACAGGAAAGGTGCGACAGGAGGTGAATACTATGGAAAACGGGTTCAACAGGTTGAAAGTGAAAATGCTGGACATCGTGTCAGAGAGATGTGTTGCCATTTTGAACGTAAAAGACGCCAGCGAGCTGGGCGTTCGCCAGCAGGATCGTGTCCGCATAATGGGAAAAAGAGGGGAGATCGTTGCACTGGTTGAGACCACATCTTCCCTTGTGCCCCCCGGGGAGGTTGGCCTTGTTCAGAACGCCTACGAGAAGATGGAACTGGCGGACCCCGAGGAAGAGGTTGTTGTAGTACCGGCCGAGAAACCCACGTCTGTTGATTATATCAAAAAGAAGCTTGATGGTCAGCCCCTGTCTTCTGAGGAGATATTTGCAATCGTGAATGACATTGTTAAGAGAAACCTGAGCGATATAGAGCTGACCGCCTATGTTTCCGGGGTTTACATAAACGGTATGAACATGGACGAGACAGTTGCGCTGACCAGGGCGATGGTTGAGACCGGCGAGACGATTTCTTTTGACCGGGGTCCGATATATGATTTTCACAGCATAGGTGGAGTTCCGGGTAACAAGATAACCCTTCTGGTTGTTCCGATAGTGGCCGCGGCTGGTCTGATGATACCCAAGACATGCAGCAGAGCCATAAGCAGTGCCTGTGGCACGGCGGACATTTTTGAGGTTCTAGCCCCTGTCTCGCTCACCATACACCAGATAAAGCAGATAACGGAGACAGTGGGAGGCGTGATAGCATGGGGCGGTGCGGTCAACATGGCACCGGCCGATGACCTGATAATCCGCGTGGAATACCCGCTTGGCATAGACCCGCACGCGCAGCTCCTGGCCTCAGTTATGGCTAAGAAAAAGGCTGTTGGCTCCGAGCGTCTGGCCATAGACATCCCCATGGGACCGGGGACCAAGGTCCCGGATTATGCCACCGCCAGGACTTTTGCGAGGGACTTCATCACGCTGGGAGAGCACCTGGGTATGAAGGTTGAATGTGCAATAACCTACGGCGGCCAGCCTGTTGGACGGGCGATAGGTCCGGCTGCGGAGGCGCGGGAGGCCCTCGCGGCCCTTGAAGGCAAACCATCCCCAAACAGTCTAATTGAAAAAGCAGTGGGTATGGCGTCAATACTCCTGTCCATGGATGGGAGAAGCAACTCCAGGGGGCTGGCCATGGAGATTCTAAAATCTGGAAAGGCCCTGGCGAAGATGAAAGAGATCATAGAAGCGCAGGGCGGGAACCCTGATGTAACATCCGACGATGTGCCCATAGGAAAATACACCTATGAATACACGGCGAAAAGAGATGGCTATGTAAAGGGTATAAGCAACAGAGCCATGGTGAAAATAACCAGAGCCGCCGGTGCTCCCAAGGACAAAGGAGCGGCTGTAATCCTGCGGGTGAAAGAGGGAGATGCCATAGACCCCGGAGACGTGCTTTTCACCATCCACGCCGACAACAGGAAAAAACTGCAGGACGCTGTGGACATAGCCAGGAAAACAGACCCCATAAAAGTGGAGGGCATGATAATAGAAAAAGTGCCGGCCATACATGAGATGTGATGTGTATTTGGTCAGTGAATATTTTATATCCTTTACCTAAACCTCTTTCCGAACATCAGAAAATCTTAGAAAATGTTAATATCGTAAGCATCATAACGGTGGGTTGATGAATAACTGGGCTAAGATAATAATCGGTGATAGCCGAAAAATGATAGAAGTTGGAGATAATAGTGTAGATCTGGTTGTTACGTCTCCCCCTTATTGGCATATTAAAGATTACGAAGTTGAAGGACAAATCGGATATGGGCAGAGTCTCCATGAATATTTGAAAGATTTATACAGAGTGTGGAAAGAATGCTACAGAATTCTTAAACCGGGACGGAGAATGGCTATAAATATAGGCGATCAATTCGCTCGTTCTGTAATTTATGGTAGATATAAAGTCATACCATTGCATGCTGAGTTCATAGCTCAGTGCGAGGATATAGGCTTTGATTATATGGGAGCAATAATCTGGCAGAAGAAAACCACAATGAATACGACCGGTGGAGCAAATGTGATGGGTTCTTATCCCTATCCTCCTAACGGAATGATTGAGATTGACTATGAGTTTATACTTATTTTTAAAAAACCCGGAAAAAGTGGAAAGATTCCAAAGGAAATTAAGGAAATGTCTAAGCTAAGCAAGGAAGAGTGGAAAGAATACTTCTACGGGCACTGGTATTTTGGTGGTGCAAGGCAGATAGAACATGAGGCCATGTTTCCAGAAGAACTACCAAAAAGGTTGATAAAGATGTATACGTTCGTAGGCGATACTGTTCTTGACCCTTTCCTTGGAAGCGGAACTACTGTAAAAGCAGCTTTGAATCTGAATAGAAATTCAATAGGTTATGAAATAAATGAAATGTTTTTAGATGTGATAAAAGAAAAACTGGGATTGAAACAAAGTTTACTTCAATTTAGTGGGGATATACAAATAATAAAACGACGTACTGCGATAGAGGTTGATGAGATTAATTATGTCCCGAGAATCAAAGATGCCAGACCAAAAATAGATCCCAAAAAATTCAATTTTAAAAACGACAGACTTTATAAAGTTGTTGACATCATAGATGAACAAACTATTAAATTAAATACAGGTCTATTCGTTAGGTTCCTTGGTGTAAAAATAGATAAAAAGGAAGAAGCATTGGAATATCTTCAAAATCGTGTTTTGAAAAAAGAGGTCTATCTTAAATTTGACAATGGCGTTGAGTTGAACGGAAATATTGTTAGTGCTTATGTTTATTTAAAAAATAGAATCTTCTTGAATGCGTATCTCATAAAATCTGGAATAGCGGTTCCGGACTTTTCAAAAGATTTTAAATTAAAGAACAAGTTCATCCAACTATGGAGGAATAGTAATGGGTAATGGCCTGGTTGTTATATATAGTATGAAGAGTTTTAATTCAACAAACGCTACCGGTTTACTCTTTTAAGGTAAGGAAGTGATAAAATGGCAAAAGAATGGATATTGAACATGGCGACAAACAGATGGGGACTTAATAAGAAAAATAGTGTTGGGCCAGTATCTCAATGGATAAGGGAGTGTAGTCCAAGAACTATTAAAGATTGGGAACAATTTTATTATAAAAAGCTTGCTGATTTTCTCAAAGTAAAGGGTGTTTCTTTATCTCCTAAGGAGTATATTGAAGATTTGGGAAGAAAATTGTATGTGAAAATTACAGAAGTTATACAGGCAGAAATAGAGGAAGTGACAGAAGAAGATTGTATTCGGTACATTTACAACCTTGTAATTAACAGGACCTACGATGGCTATTTAACGGAGATAAAAACAATATATGGCAAGTTGCAAAGGGATTTGGGTGTTGATATAAAACCTGCACCGGATGAGTGGGATAGACTTTACAATGTGGATTTTTATATACAAATTGGTAAAAATTATATTGGTTTGCAAATAAAACCGATAACTTATGAACAAACACCAGAAATTTACAGATGGAAAGAGTGGCTTGGTAAAACCCATAAGAAGTTTGAAGAAAATTTTGGTGGAAGAGTGTTTATTGTGTTTTCAATTAAAAAAGACAACAAAAAGGAAATTTACAACCCGGAGATTATTGAAGAAATAAAAAAAGAAATTGAGAGGCTTAGAGAGAGGAGTTGGTCGTAAACCTATCTAATCTTCTTCACACGCGTATAGCCTTCCACCGCCCTGAGCGGTAGCGGATGAATATAACAGTGCTCCGGGCGTAGTACTCTATGACCATGGCCAGCCAGACTCCATATAGGCCGAGGGATGTGTGGAAGCCCAAAACCATTGCCAGTGGGATCCTGAACCCGTATAAGCCGAAAAGCGAAGCGTAGAGGGGATATTTTGTGTCTCCTGCCCCTCTGAGGGCGCCGGCGAGGGTGAAATGGGTCGCTATGGCGATTTCCCCTATTGCGAGTATCCGTATGAAAACCACGGATAGAGTCACAACGGTTTCGTCCCGTATGAAAACCTCTGCTACCGGCCTGGCAAAAACGAAGAGCAGGAGACCCAGGGAGCCCATGGTCAGAATGGCGAGTTTGAGAGAGAGCCAGCCGCTCTTTTCTGCCGTCTCGGGGGCTCTCTCCCCGAGGTAGCGGCCGGACAGGGCGGTCGCGGCGGTGGCGAACCCCAGACCAGGCATGAATGAAAGGCTCTGGACCCGCATACCTATGCTGTGCGCCGCGACAGCGGCGTCTCCGAACCTGACCACCATTATCATGTATATCAGAAAACCTATCTGGATGGCCACTTGCTCCGTTGCGGCAGGGAGCCCTATGCGGACTATCCTCGTCATCATCTCTCCATCGGGGACCAGGGCGCCTGGCACTATTTGCACATCTCTTTTCTTGGAAATGAGTATGGAAGCATATATCATCGCTCCCACTAAAAAAGAGAGGAGAGTCCCCAGGCCAGCACCTTTCACTCCCATGGCCGGCATGCCGAGTTTTCCGAAGATGAAGATGTAGTTGAAAAACACGTTGAAGGCGTTCGTTGTTCCGTTTATACACATGGGCGTTTTTGCGTCTCCGGTGGCTATAAAAGAGGCTGCTGACACGGCCATGACAGCGAAGAGGGGAGAGCCAGCAAAAACAAAACGGGTATATTCCGCTGCCAGAGCTGATACGTCTAGGCTCGCCCCGTATATTCCCACGACGATGTCCGGTCGGAGTGTTCCGAGGAAGAAAAAAGGGATGCTTATCACGGCAGCGAGCAGGTAGGATTGTCCCACGGCCATGTCTCTATTCTTTGTCTCACCGGAACCTGTGAAGCGGGAGACGAGAGCCACGGTCCCCGCGGTCACAGCGGCCAGAACGGTCATAAGGATGAAAAAGACCTGGCCGCCTATGGTTACGCCGCCGACCGCTTTTCGTCCGAGGGTGCCCACCATTATTATGTCCGCTGTGACAGCCAGTGTCTGGAAAAGATTGTTGAGTATGGATGGCCAGGCGAGATGAAAAACCTGTTTTATTAAATTATCACCTTCTGACACAAACGGGCTTAACATTATCGTGATATATTAGTTTTTGTCCGTCGCACTCATTTTTCTTCTGCAATATGTTCTTTTTTCGCAGGTCTTGTGCCTATTTTTTCTTCCCGCCCATAGAAAACAAAACCATAATAGGAGATGTAGGAGGACAGGAGCATGCCCACGAGAATTACCGGGTGGAAAGGGTGTGTGAAGGGGTTGTCACACCTCGAGGCAGCGTTGAGCCCAAAGCCCACTGCGTAGAGAGAGACGGTTATTATAAATCCGTATACGGTCATATAAAGACGTGTTTTTTCAATTTTCTTTATTCTTCTGGCAGCGTTCTGAAGGAAAACGGCAGGTACGAGTGTGAAAAAAGCGGCGTACGTCGTTCCCAGAAAAACCATGAGTGGTTCAAGGTCCTGGTGGAAGGTTTCGTTTATGTCGCTCCTGGGAGGATGCATGTAAAATACGAGCCCGCAGACGAATATGGCCAGAAAAAGGTTGACGCCTATGAAAACCCTCCGCCACCCCCGGAAATCCCCATACAGGAGC
Source organism: uncultured Thermoplasmata archaeon (assembly GCA_964601625.1). Lineage (GTDB taxonomy): Archaea > Thermoplasmatota > Thermoplasmata > JAGHBH01 > JAGHBH01 > CAZROC01. Next base: position 52,940 of record CAZROC010000005.1, read on the forward strand.
TTTAGAGCGAACCCGGAGAAGAAAAACGGTGTGAACGTCAGGAAGACCCTTGAGACCAGGAACGTGTTTATTCCTCCCGCTCCCACGACCATAAACGGTCCCAGCAGGAGAAGGGTTCCCTGTAATATCAGGGCAGAAGAGAACCAGAGGGCGCTTCCCTCTTCTTTTTTCATGGACAACACGGCCAGGCCCATTAAGAAGAGTATGAGACCGGTTATTGAATACAGTGACAGGGATAGATATAGAGAGATGGTGTTCAACCGCACCACCACCCCACCGGTTTAAAACCGCTGTTTTCAAGGCTCTCGGTGAACGATGGAAGGATGAGCGGGATCAGAACCAGACAGGCCACAATGTTGCCGGCAACCCACACAAGCCAGACATGGGGAATTTCAGAGAGCGGGGTGTACCCCCATAGATGCGAAAGAAAAACGCCCCATGTTGCCCCCACGATGTGCGGGACGGTGAAAACCCAGAGAGCATTTCGCTTTGTGAAAATGTCCCTGAGACTCCTGGGCGTCGGGGTGTGTATGTACGCTGCCAGTGGGATAAGCACCTGGACAAAATCTGAGGACATGACCAGGGCGCTATAAACGGGCGGAAAACCATAGACGTATGCGGCCATGGAAGACCCGGCCCACACTCCGAGAGCGCCCCACATCCTGAACCAGAGGGCAAAAGAGATCATGAACGCTATGGCCGGATAAAAAAAAGTTACACCGCCAGATATGTCGTTTGTTATCAGCGCGTGGTAAGCGAGAAAAAAAGAGGCGACCATTGAGACGCTGAAGCCAACTCCGCGCCTCTGCCACCGCCCGTTAAAACCCTTTTTGTAAGCACCTTCCCCTTCCATCTCCTTTCACCGGGTCAATGTTTGAGCCGTCCCTTTTAACCACGGCGCCAGTGCATGTATCAAATTACCCATATTTATGGTTTTTCTATTTCTCAGCCTTTTTGACTCAGTCTTTCAATTTTTCAAAATGGACGAATAGAGACCAGAAAACAGCCACCCATACGACGAACAGAAAATCTCCAAGGTGTGTGTGCACCCACATCATCGTAGCACTGTCCCGGTAGTACATTATGAGGACAAGCATGACCATGCGCAACAGGTTTATGAGAAAAGCGCCGGACACCCCTATTGCCATCCAGAGGGCTTTGCGCCTTCCGGGAATGGGGAGCGGGATGATCAGGGCAGAGAGTATGAAAGCGAACATGAGCAGACTTCTCAGACCGGTGCACCCCCATGCGATGACCAGCGTGCTGTTTTCGTTCAGGCCGAAAACCGTGAGCGCGCCCGCCTCTTCCACCAGACCAGAAGGTGAAACGTATTGGGGGGGAATCCCATAGGGCAGGGCTCCCTTGTAAACGGGATATCCCATCCCCCCCGGCCCCGTTATCCAGACCACAACATCAACGAACCAGTCCGCGACGGTCTCAAAAAAATGCTCGTAGACCAGCTGCAGACCTTTAAGGGCCCCGGCCAGTCCCACCACCAGGACGATTGGAACCGCCACCTCTCTGATATGTCTGTAGCCAAAGAAGAAAAGTATCACCCCGAGGACGAATATGACATAGTCCGTCTGGCCATATCCGCCGCCGAAGATCCCCCGCGTGGCCAGGTCAAAAACAAAGCTGCCCGCACAGACCAGCAGGCCTACGGCCATCTCATCAATTTCCGGGATAGGAATTTTCCTATACCTGTCTTCGTCCTGGTAGACTATCACAAAGACGAGGAGAGAGTAAAAGAAGAGGTTGAAAAACCCCTGTGTTGATATTACACTGAGGAGTGGGCTTATAAAAAGCGCGGAATAAAAGAGAATCATCCTGTTGTTCGAAAACCACACACGCATTTTAACGGTTTTTTCCGGGGATATGAGTCGGGAGGGGGGGACGACTGAGATTTTTTCTCTCCCACCATCCCGCACCACGGGCAGTTCTTTTTCTCTCATTTTTCCTCTCCGTCCAGAAGGAGCTCTTCAAGCCCTTTTCTCAGAGAGACCCGGGGATAAAACCCGAGGACCTCCCTGGCCAGGGTTATGTCACCCCTGCTGTGCATGATCTCTCCGGGTATCGGGTCAGCGTATTCAATTCCCAGGGCGTCCGCGCCTGTTATCTCAAGCATGATCTCTGCGAGCTCTTTTATTGATGTTGACTCGCCGGTGGCGCAGTTGAAAACGGTCCCGACAGCGGCGGGGTTTTTCAGGAGCAGATCCACCATCTCCACAACATCTTTCACATGGATGAAGTCCCTGGTCTGTTCCCCTGTGCCATATATCAACGGCGGCTTTTTTTCCCTGATTCTCTGTCTGAAACGCGTTATGACACCGGAATACGGGTTGTTCGGGTCCTGGCGGGGGCTGTATATGTTGAACGGGCGGAGTGCTGTTGCTTTCAGCCCGTGAGTGGCATAAAATGCCATGGTGTATTTTTCGCCTGCCAGTTTGCTGACGCCATATGGCGACAGGGGGGCGAGGCTGTGGCTTTCGGAGATGGGGAGTGCGGTGGGGTTCCCGTATACGGCGGCGCTTGAGAAATAAACGAATCTCTCAACGTCCACCGCGGCGGCTTCTTCAAGAAGCACTAACGTCCCTGTTATGTTGTGGCTCTCGTCTTCCAAGGGGTCTTTTATAGAAGCGACAACGCTCACCTGTGCCGCACAGTGGACAACGGCGTCCACGTCTGCTATGACCTTTTTAACGTCCTCTCTTTTTCTTATGTCTCCTATCGCTGTGACCTCGTCCACGTCTCTTATTGGCGAATGACGCAGGTCGATGCCCACGACGTCGTGAAAGTCTCTAAGATGTTCTACCAGATATGAACCCACCTGTCCGGCGCTTCCTGTGACCAGGATTTTCACGGCATCACCTCTGTGTTCAGATACTTTGTTTTACAGATAAAGGAGGTGTTGGTGTTAAAAAACATTTTCTCTAATCTGCCAGATGCGAGGTGCCAGATGTGAAACCGAGATGCGAAGACCGAAGACCGAAAAAACTTTTAATCCCGAGATACATAGATACAATAGTGAGGAGAGAGAATGCTGGCTTTTTCGGATAGAAACCCCGTGTTTTTTCGCCAAAAAGGAAAAAAAGGCCCCTTTTTCTCCGGCCTCTCAGTATTTTTTCTGTTTTTACTTTTGTCTTCATCGCTCCTTCTTCCAGCGCTTTTAGCCGGCGAGGCGTTTTTTGTGGGCGATGCACACGCCTCTGGTGAAAGAGAGGGTGGATGGTGGAACAGGGACTGGGAATACCGGATACCTGTAACCGTCAGGGATGCAGCGGACCACGACCACACGCCTTTTCTGGTGGACCTCTGGCTTGATCTGTCAAAGTACGATGTGGCCAATTTCACGGCTGAGTGCAGAATAACGGAACTGTTTCCCTCGGGCGAGAAGGAAATACCCTTTCAGGTGGTGAACGACAGGAACATAAACGGCCGCTCTTATGAAGCGAGGGTGGTATTCCCCGTGGAAAACCTGCGTGCTGGCGAGACCATAGCATTTTACATTTACTTCGGGAACCCCGGGGTCCAGCCTTCCACACTGCAGAGAGATTTCCACCCGGAGACGATAAAGAACACGCTCTACAATCCCACGCCGGAAAACAACAATTACCGCCTGTCCGGGCCGACGGATGTTTTTGTTGATGAAACCGGGAAAATGTACGTGGCTGATAGAGGCAATCAGAGGGTCCAGATATATGACTCAGATGGGAGATATGTTATGTCTCTGGGCGTGTTTGAGCGGGCAGGCAGCGACACCGCACACCTGAACCATCCATCGGGCGTATGGGTCTCTGAGACCACGGGGTACATTTATGTTGCTGACGAGGGAAATAACCGTGTGCAGGTCTTTTCTTCCTCGGGCGCCTACGTGGACACTTTTTCGGCGAATCTCTCATCTCCGTATGATGTGGCTGTGGACGAAAACGGCAGGGTTTTTGTCTCCGACACCGATAACAACCGTGTCGTCGTTTTTGCTCAAAACGGCAGCGTTGCTGGAGAGATAAAAGACGCGTATGGGGTCCCGCTCAGGTACCCGGGCGGTCTATGGTTTGACTCCGGTGTTCTGTTTGTTGTGGACACGGGGAACCACCGTGTGGTGCTTTTCAATGCCACCTTCCAGCCCATAGATATGATAGGAAAGGGTACACTTGGCACAGGTCACGGGGAGTTTTCTTTTCCCTCCAACGTGGTGGTCCATGGCAGGCGAGTATTTGTCTCAGACACAGGCAACAAGCGCATAGAGGTGTTTGATAAGAACTCCCTTTCCTATCTATACAGTGTGGAATCCTCTTCCACAGGAGAAGAGACCTTCATGGAGACCCCCCGCGGGATTTTTGTTAGCGACGGCACTGTGCTGGTGGCCGATCAGGGGACAAACCGTGTGCTCTCTTTTTCAAGCTCTGGTGCCCTCATATCCTCTTTTGGTTTTGGTGCATCGCCCCTGAGCCCCTTCTCTCTTAAAAACCCACGTGCCGTGGACGTCTCTCCCAATGGAACCGTCTATGTGGCGGACTGGGGAAACCACCGTGTGGTTGCTTATTCTTCAACAGGAGGACACCTGTTTACGATAGGCGTGCCCGGCGAGATAGGCTCTGATGTGTTCCATCTGGCAAATCCAAACGATGTGGTGTTCCATGATGGTGATCTTTTTGTGGCGGACAGGTATAACAACAGAGTCCAGGTTTTCAATGCCACAAATGGAATGTTTGAACAAACACTCGGCGGCGTGGACGGTGGCACGGAGAGCTATGGCGGGTTTAACCAGCCGTGCGGTCTCGCGGTTGACGAAGAGGGCAGAATTTACGTCGCTGACACATATAACAACAGGGTTCTTCTTTTCAACTCTGCGGGGGAGTTCGTGTCAGAGATTGGAAACGGGCAGGGGACTGGTCCAGGCGAGTTCAGACACCCCTATGACATTGAGATATACGGAAACATGATATATATACTGGACACGGACAACTTCAGAGTTGAGGTGTTTTACAAACAAAACCTGACGTATGCGGGGACGTTGCTGTCCGGCTCTCCGGGACTGGGCCCATACGATGTGAGATGGCCCTGCGGCTTTGACATAAGAGATGGGAAAATGGCGATAGCAGACACGTACAACCAGCGTGTACAGGTATATATTATAACGGCGCCTCTCAACGTGACATATCTTTTCACTATTGGGACAAACGGAACGGTTGGGGTGGACAACCAGCATTTCATGCGTCCCAGGAAAGTTGACATAGGACCCGATGGAAAAATATACGTGGCGGACGCGGACAACAACAGGATACAGGTTTACAGTGAAAACGGCGAGCACCTCTCAACTATAGGGGCAGAGATGCAACCCGTTTATGACGATTTCTCCCTGGCTTCACCCACAGACGTGAGTGTTGACAGAGAAGGGAATATATACGTGGCGGACAAGAACAACCACCGGGTTCAGGTGTTCTCTCCGATGGGAGAGCATGTTATGACTTTTGGCTCACGTGAAAAGAGAGAGGCTGGTAGCGATAACAACCACCTTTTTGTACCGGGGGGTGTGAGTGTCAGCGGAGACATCGTTTACATCGCCGACACCGGGAACGCCAGAGTGCAGGTTTTCAACACCACTGGAGAATATCTGAAAACGATAGACGTTGATTGTTATTCCGTTGAGGTGGACTCTGGTAGAATTTACTACGCTGAGGCCCCGTTCCACGCAATACTCATAACATCAGAGGAAGGTGAGACGATCCAGCTTTTTGGAACCCCCGGGGAGAGCGGGACGGACATGGAGCACCTCAATTTTCCTCTCGCAGTTGACGCCGACTCAGATGGGAACGTATACGTCGCTGACACCGGCAACCACCGGGTGGTGATATACAGAGGGGTGGAGGACAGGGTAGGAGACGAAGTCTGGGGGGAGACAGGGGTTAAAGGCACAGATATCACACACTTCTCTTCCCCAGAAGGGATAGCTGTCTGGAACAACATGGTTTTCGTATCGGACACAGGGAATTCCAGAATACAGGTCTTTACCACTGAGGGAGAATATCTTTTCACACTCGGCGTTTCGGGAGAGTCTGGTGTTGATAACAGCCATTTCTCAATGCCAGACGGGATTTTTGTGGCTGATGATGGGACAGTATATGTCGCTGACACAGGAAACAACAGGATAGTGAGGATAGTAAACGCAGAGGTGGAAACCGGGACCATGGAAAAAAAGCCCGTACAGGTGCCATGGTATGTGAGGGGATTTGGTCCCTTCCCCATCCCGCTATGGATCCTGTTTTCTCTTTTCCTGATCTCCACATTAATATTTTTGACAGCATTCAAAAGCAGACATAAAAAAGAAATGGGCGTTTTTCCCTTTAAGAAAGGAGTTTTTTACAGAACAGAAAGCCCAGAAGCGCTATATGGGATCTATAAACAGGCGGTGGCGGGAAACATGCCCGGGCTGATAATATCACGCACTCCCCCCGACGTTCTTGTGGAAAAATACAATCTTTCGCCTGCACTCCTTGGAGGGTCATCTGCCAGAGAGTCGCCTACCAGAGAAACAGGGAAGGCAGAGGAAGGGGCCGAAAAAAAGGAGAAAAAACGCAGAGAAGAATTGTACTGGCTCACAAACACGCCGGGTAAAAACACGGTCTCCCCGGGGGACATCAACCGCCTGCTCTTCCTCGTGAACCGTTTCGCGAAAGAAAACCCCGGCGGCATCGTTGTACTGGACGGTATGGATGCGATATCTACACGTCTTCCAGAAGAAAAATTTGTTGATGTCGTAGGCCGTTTGAAAGAGATAGCAGCGTTGGGGGGCATTTACTTATTTGGGCGGTTCAACATGCGCGCATACGACGAAAAGACACTTGCACTGATAGAAGAGGAGACGGAAAAAGCGCCTGAATTAGAAAAAACATGACCCGGTACATGAAATATGGTCCACTTGGATATATGAGAAGTCTGTTTTGTGGTGCGGGGGTCGAGATTTGAACTCGAGAACTCCTACGAGACCAGACCCTCAATCTGGCGCCTTTGACCTGGCTTGGCTACCCCCGCACAGAGGTGCCATTTCAATATTTGAAGTGTGTGTTTATAAATCTTGCGCATCGGTGGTTGTTGGGACATGTGCTTACACTATGTCTCCGAGAGACGCCCTGAAGTCCTCGTAGAGGTCCTCCAGCACTTCAAGAGCTTTTATGAAAGCCTCTTTTGCGGAGAGCGATCCGTCCGTCTCAAACCTCAAAACAACCCTGCTCTCGTCACCCTCAACAGATATCCCATCTCTGGGGCAGATCTCAACACAGGTGTTGCACAGAGTGCAGGCCTCTGGTTCGCTCACCTCCACTTTTTTGCCTTTGACAGAGAGTATTTTGACCGGGCACATGTCAACGCAATCGCCGCAGCCGTCGCATGTCTCTTTTACAGTTATGACCGGATAGTATTTGTATCCCACAGCCTGGCACACCTGCCACTTTGCATGCTGCCTCCCCGTTCCGAGTTCGGCTGTGGCATAGATAAGAAGCGCCTGGTCTTCCCGGAGCTTCACAATGGGTATCAGGGGGTCTTTGACCTGCAGACTCTTGTCGCCTAGCGGCTCCAGGTCTCCGCTGTAGACGGTGCATGGTCCTTTTTTGTTCAAACTGTAAATGATCGTACAGTTAGGGCAGCCCTCTCCGCCACAGGTGCACTCTTTTCTGAAGTTGAACCGCTTGAGGTCTGTTGGTAGAGGAATCATACCCAGGCGGTGGGCTATTATCTCATCAAAAAGAGGGGCAGCGGATTCATACTCTTTCCCGCTCTCGTCCAGAATTGTGCCCATGTGAAACTCCACGTCCTCAATAGCCATTTTTGGTATGTCCACCATCAGCGCTCTCCTTATGGCGTTAGCCACAGGCGGTGTTATGTCCGTCAGGACCAGTCTGGCGGTTTTTTCAGAGAGCTCACGAACTTCAACGCCCATCTTACACTCTCCTTCCTCTTCTGCCGCCCTTGGGTTTCGTGCCGTCGTGCGGTATCGGCGTCACGTCTTCTATGCGCCCCAGGCGAATCCCCGCTCTGGTCAGCGCTCTCAGAGCTGCCTGTGCCCCTGGACCTGGGGTTTTTGATTTGTTTCCACCGGGAGCCCTGATTCGCACATGAAGTGTGTCAAAACCCTTCTCCTTGGCTATCTCAGCCACACGCTCAGCAGCGCGCATGGCGGCGTATGGGGAACTCTCATCTTTGGCGGCCTTCACCACCATACCACCGGTGCATTTTGCTATCGTCTCTGCGCCGGTTATGTCCGTAACCAGGATGAGTATGTTGTTGTATGACGCATATATGTGGACTATGCCCGTTCTTCCCATCAGCTCTCACCCCTCTCTTCGCCGCTTTTTGCGGGGGCTTTCTCTGGAGTCTCAGTTTTTTCTTCTTCTATTATACCCTCTTCGCTCTCGTCTCCCTCTTCACTCATCTTTTTTGCCTCTTCAATGACCTTCTTCGCTTTCTGAGATATCTTTATTTTCTCCTTCTTCTCCTGTTCGCCACCCTTTTCAGATTCACTGGGTGATGTCGGAGCAAAATCCTCCTCTTTTGGTCTGGCAGGGTGGAGCTCGTCGCTCAGGGGAGAAAACTCGCTGTATTTTATTTCCTCTTCCTCCTTTTTGGTTATGAGACGCCCAGGAGTGTTCACAACCCGATCCCCAATCGCTATGTGTCCGTGGACGATGAACTGTCTGGCCTGGCGTGGGGTCCGTGCCATCCCTTTCATATAAACCACGGTCTGGAGCCGTCTGTTCAGTATGTCCTCAATGCTCAGAGCGAGGATGTCGTCAAGGTCGCCCTCCGCCGGAAGCAGACCCAGCCGGAAAAGCTTTTTCTTTAACTGGTCCACCTCTTTGAGGGCCTGTTCGTCGTGGACTCTGATACGTGCCATGAGATCTCTGGCCTGTTTCCTGAAATTCCTCAAAACCGACTGGGCCTTCCATATCTCCCGTTTGTTTTTGAGCCCATATTTTTTGACAAGATCTTTTTCTCGCTCAATTCTGTCCTTTTCCCACGGGTGCGAAGGTGTGTAATACTTTTTTCTGCTGAACTTTGGATCACCCATACTACCACCATCACTTCCTCTTCCTGCTCACACCCAGGGTCAGACCCGTACGGCCGTTGGACCTGGTTCTCTGTCCTCTCACCTTCTGCCCCGTCTCGTGTCTTATACCGCGGTAACAGCGTATCTTTTTCAGCCTGTTTATGTCATCGTTTCTATAAACATCCACATCGGCAGAGATCAGGTGGATGTTTTTTCCCGTCTCATAGTCCCTCTGCCTGTTCATGTGCCACCCGGGGAGGCGGTTTGAGAGCTCTGAGAGCACCTCTGCGAGCTTTTCCACCTCCTCGTCGCTCAGGTCACCTATCCTCCTTTTAGGGTCAAAACCGACCATCCGCACAATGGACAGAGCAGTCCTCCGTCCCACACCTTTGATGTCTGTCAGAGCATAGGCTAGCGGTCTGTGTCCGTCCAGGTCGGTGTTCGCAAGCCGGACGATGTACTTAAACGTGGCACTCTCTTCTTCTGCCAAGGCACTTCACCCTTAAACTGTTCTGGGAGACACCCTTTAACTGACACTCTCATATAAATGTTTCTCCACCTTTTCCTTTTTTGCCATTGCAGACTGCCATCTCCCGGGTGTTTAAGAAGACAACCTTTTTCTATCCAGTCTTGTTGTCTTTCGGTGTATGTGTGTGTCCTGTGGTCTCTGGGGTTCTCCGAGGTGTCCTCTGGACAGGCGGTTTTTTAGGTGTTGGTACGAAGGCACTGAGTGTCCCATATACTTGGGCGGCGGCGACAAGACAGCGGTGGGCAGGTCTTTTACGCTCGCAACCGGTCTCTGGGACGTAATCAAAAAAGGATGGGACAGCAAAGACGTCTACATAAACGCCAGCGACATATCCGGAAACACTGTGGAGGTAAAAGGACACGCCAGGGGGATGAAGCAGCCATAGACTACATAATATCAGCACTCCAAACCGTCTGGAACACCATAAAACACGTGGGAGAAGCCATAGCAAACGCTCTGGAGAAGATGGTGGACTGGGTGATTGTGATTGATAAGATAAAGTGTGCCGTGTGTGCTGCTCTGTTTCCGATTTTGAGTTTTGTTTATTCCCAGATGGGCTGATGGCTTTCTTTATTTTCTCGGAGAATTTTTACCTCTAGGTATTGGCACGCGGCCGTTCTGGTCTGGAGATTACCCGTAGTGGAAGCGGGTTAAATGAACAGCGGACAGCACACCCTCAAAGTATCCGAGGAAGTACTGGTCAACGGGGGTTTTCGCCTGCGCTCCCTGGAGTTTGAACTGTTGTCCTATGGGAAACCCGGTGTCGCTTACGACCTTTATTTCGTGTGCGTTCTCTTCAATCCTTGTCTCCCCCAACCGGTGGCCAGGGTGTTTTTCTGAGGGCGTCCCAGACCCACCCTCTCTACCGTTTTTGTCCATCTTTTACACCGATGGACAGAGGTCCGGTGGGTTAACTTTTTTATCCCGCCCACCTTTCCGTTCCCGGTGACGGATTTGACGGCCATCCGGGATGTGGACAAGAAAGCGATGTCAGGGTCAGGCCCTCTGTTGTCTGAAAAAGAAAAAGAGGCCCTCATATCGGACCTCCTGAGGTGTGGGGCGGTGAAGTTCGGGGATTTCGTCCTGACGTCTGGGAAACGGAGCACTTATTACGTGGACATAAAACAGGCAAGCACCGACCCGGCTGTTTTGAAAAAGATTGCGTTTTACATGGCCCGTTTTATCCGCAAACAATTCGGAGAGGCGAGAAAAAGCGTTGAGCACATAGCCGGAATGGAACTCGGTGCAGTGCCGCTGGCAACTGCTGTATCCCTCGAAACCGGCATCCATATGCTCATAATAAGAAAAAGAAAAAAAGAGTATGGTGTGGGAGAGAGGGTCATCGGGTCTTTTAGGGGGGGCGAAAATGTGGTCGTGGTGGAAGACGTCGTTACCACAGGCGGCTCGTCTCTGGACGCTGTGAGAGTTTTACGTGAGAGCGGGCTGGATGTGCTCGTGGTCATCTGTGTGGTGGACAGAGAAGAGGGGGGACCGGAGGCGCTTCAAAAAGAGGGAGTTCCCCTATTTTCGCTTGTAACAGCCGGAGACCTGCTCTCACATAGCGATGTATCGAGTGGGAGTTGATAAAATGGAAAGCGCAGATAGCAGGAAAAGAAAGAAGAAAGAGCTTCTTTCCACCCCAGTTAACCAGATCGCCATAGAAGAAGACATGCGTGTTGACGACCTCGTTGAACAGATGGCGGGCATGTCCATACAGGCTAGAAACCTCGGCCTCTGCGCTCTCATTTATGAAAAGATGCTGACGGATGAAAAGCGCCCAACGGTATTCCTCGGTCTGAGCGGGCCTCTCATAGCCGCCGGCCTCAGGAGGGTTATACGGGATATGATAGAGAAAAATCTCGTGGACGTGGTGGTCTCAACGGGGGCCATCCTGTACCAGGACTTCTACCAGGCCCTGGGGGGGGACCATTACACTGGCTCGCCGGACATGGATGATGTGCTGTTGAGGGACCTTTACATTGACAGAATCTACGACACGCTTGTGGACGAAGAGAAGTTTGGTGAGACGGATAGATACATAGGAGAACTGGCTCTGTCTCTTGAGCCGAGGGGATATTCAAGCAGGGAGTTCCTTGATTTCCTGGGTTCTCAGGTAGATGATCCGGACAGCATACTCGCAACGGCCCACCGCCACGGGATACCCGTGTTTTCGCCTGCTCTGAACGATTCAAGCATAGGGATAGGTCTCACGTATGCGTATGCCAGACAAAAGAAAAACAGATCTGAGAAAAATATCTCTGGCGGCGGTGGAAGCGGTGGAGAAAAGTTTTACATAGACCCGATAAGGGACAACTATGAGCTGACACAGATAATAATTAATTCGCGCTCCACGGGGGCTGTTTATATAGGGGGCGGGACTCCGAAGAACTACATAAACGACGCTGTTGTGATGGCAAACTACGGCCTTGAGAGAGAGGTTGAGGGACACGAATATGCGATACAGATAACCACTGCCACCCCCCTGGACGGCGGGCTGAGCGGTTCTACCCTGGGGGAGGCGCAGAGCTGGGGAAAGATTTACAGGGAGGCAAAAAAGGCCATGGCATTCGTTGAGGCCAGCATAGGGCTGCCCCTCATAGCTGGCTATCTTTTTGGCAGAAGAGTCGGAGAGAACAGGACCCGGCTGCGCTTTGTGTGGGACGGAGACGCGCTGGTTTCAATGGAACCGTACCGCTGAGCGTGTGCCATGTTTTCAAAGTTTTTCTTCAACGGACCTGACCTTTTTTTCCATGGTGGCTTCCCGGTCTATCCGGTGGTCTATTTTTATTGAGACCACCACCCTCTTTGCGCCCTTCTGGAACACCCGCTTTTCTGCTTCTTCCACCGCCTTCCAGAGGGTTCCAAGGTTTTCTACTTCCAACACTGTGGCCATGGGAGTAAGGGTGTGCTTTACACCCATTTCTCTGAACGCTTTTACTGCTTCCGCCACGTATTCGCTCACGCTTTCCCCCTTGCCCAGCGGAGTTATGCTGACCTCTGCGATTATCACCTTTTCACCCCCGGAGTTTCACCCTGTGTTCTGTCCAGTTGTTTCTGCCGGCCGGTCACACTCTTCCTATGTCATGGATGTATATCATATATGTCTGACCTTTAAGAACATTATTTCAGATATATCTTATACACACATGCGTCGTCTCCTTTGAAAACACATTTTTCTTCAACGACATCCGCTTTCGTGTGCGTTAGCTCTGTCAGACCTATGTACGCTCCGAGCCAGGCAGCACAGTCCTCTTTTATTCTGTTGGGCGTGTCTCTCATCTCTATGATTATCTGGTCTTCTTCATACTGTGCGCGCACGGATCCGTATTTGTAAAGCTCTTTGTATATTGTCATAGCTCTTGCGATTATGCGCTCCAGGGACGACCACATAAGGAGGTATTTGAAGAGGCCCAGGTCTTTTACGGTGTACCGCCCTCCTTCTTTAACGGCGTCCATGCCTTTCTTCTCAGATATCCAGCGCAGAACGCTGCTGAGCAACTCCCTGTCATAGAACTCCCCGTCTTTTATCTGGGAGTGGTTGAACCCGACGTCTTTTTCAAGTTCTGCCACCCCATCTTTGCCCCATTTCTTTTTGACGTATTTGAAAAAACCGTTTATGACGGAGCCACGCACTTTTTCTACGGCATTCACATCTTTTTTCATCATTTAAGCACCTCTTATTCTATTGGCGTTTTATCAGCGTATGATATATATGTCCTGGTGCTTACTTAAATTTTTCAACAAAACCAGGGGCTAATTTATGAAACAGTCTAATTTATTCGCCGTGTCTCTGACATTTTCGCATACACTTTTGCACACAACTTGTCAGATGTTGACTGTCAGAGCGCGGTGGCGTCCATGCCTGTGTGAAGAGACAAGCGTGGTCTTATCATACAGTACTCCAGTTTTCGGGTTCGGTCGTCAAAGATTATAGCAAGTCCCCTCCTGGAATCCATTGTGCTGACGAGAGAGGCAAGGTCTCTTCCTTTTCCCATAAAACTCTGCCTGGCCTTTGACAGACTCGTTATGTCCGGCTCTGCGGTTATCTGGTGAGAAATCACCATATCCGCTTGGCGTATGGCCGTGTCGTGGATGGCAGAGGGCTCCTGTGTGGCCAGCACGATGCTGAGCCCCGGGTGTCTCCCCAGTTTTATCCAGTCAATAAGCGGTTGCGAAGAAATCGTGGTCCCATCTGATGGGAGAAAAAGATGCGCCTCGTCTATGACGAGATATACCAGCGGGATGCGTTTCTTTTTTCCGCCGCCCCCTTCCAGGTCCCATTCTTCTTTGCTCTCCCCGCTGTTTCCCAGCAGTCCCGCCAGTTTCTGCATCTCCACGGTCATTTCAACGGTTTTTTCATGCAACAACCTCTCAGCAATAAGCGCGACCACAAAAGACCGCATGTCAAGGGTGCCCATTCTCCTAAGCCCGCTTATGTCAAGTATGGTTATCCTGCCTCCCTCCACCAGAGATTGTCCGCTCCCGTCTTTGTCCTCTGAAAAAAGCCCGGTGTTTTTCGCCATTCTGAGAAGGGCAACAAGTGCTTTTCTGGTCTGCTCGTCCGAGCCCATCTTTTCCGCTGTTTGTATCATATCACTCAGGGTGTACCCGGCGTGTCCGTGTCTTGCATATCCGTGTTCCGCGCCGTCCGGGTATCCATCCATCTCTGCCCTTTTTCTGTCTCTGAGGCTTTCCAGAACGTCCAGCAGGAGAGTGCCCACAGGGTCTGTTGGGGAGAGGTGGAAAAGCGAGAGCCACATGTGCTGGCTGACCTCGTCGGCCCGGAACTCCAGGAGCCGGTCCATGTACGGTTTCTGCCCGGTGGATTCAAGCTTTTCCACGGTCTTTCTGGGCATGGCTATCAAAACGTTGTCCAGCCCCCTTGGAGCCAGCTCTCTGAAATCCTTCATCCGCTCCACTTCAGCCGCATTTGTGTTCGGGGACTTCAGGCTGTGAAAAACGCTCATGGTGTCCACGACGAGAACCGCTATCTTGTTTCTCATCTCCGCCGGCAGAAGAGAGAAATTTTCAAGGAAGACACCGAGGGTGTAAGACTTTCCCGTTCCACGTTTGCCCAAGACAAGGATACAGTGGGGCGTGGCGAGGTCAACGTAGAGTGCGCCCCCCTCTTCATAGACCCCGCCTGGGTAAGACACCACTTTTCCCATATAACCGCACCCTTCCGAGCCGTACTTTTTAACATCGCTCTCTCTTCTGCCCAGTATTTCAGTTCTCACACATCTCCCTCCACATGTCACGCCAGTATGTTCATACCACTGGCCGCCGCAAAGACGAAAAGCGTCATGGCAGCCGGTAGAGAGTGCCCAAGAGATCTTTTAAAGGCGACACGGTCGTCGCCGCCGAGTATGCCCGTGGTGAAATAGGATGTTGTCACAACAGAGAAAAAAAGAAAAACAGCGAGCACCCCCATGAAGGCGTCTGTTGAAAGAGATGGCCTTGCTCCGAGCGTTGAGAACTCTCTTGTGAGAAGAGAGTAGAGAGATACAGTGACCCCCATCACAAGCGGGGCGAAAATGATGCTCGTGCTCTTCATCATATCAACTACACTCTTCAACTTTGTTTTTATGTCATGGTCAACCTTTTGCATCTCACGCAGATAACTGGAAACGGATATTATCGTCTCGCCAGCAGAAACAGGGTCTTTTTTAACACATTCAACCAGCGTTTTCATAGCAGCACGTACGCCTCTGCTGTCCATGTTCTCCATCAACCCTCCACGGCCAAAAAGGATGTGGTCAAGCGGTTTTCTGCTTATTCTCAGGCGGTTTGAAATGTCCACCATGAGGTTGCCCAGGGGTGTGTCGCCCAGGGCCCGGCCAGACTTGTGCACTGCGGTCTCAAGAGGGTCCCCCTCCAGCAACCTGCTCCCGATGTGAAACAGGGCGTCTGGGAGCTCTTTTTCCATTTTCAGGAGGCGTTTTCGTTCCCTCTCGCTTTTCTCCGTGGAAACCACAAAAAACACTCCCAGACCATAGCTCACGGAGAGCAAAAAAACAACCACGCCCGGCAGAGCGGAGAAAACAGGGACATCCATGCCGACATCTCTGAGCGTCAACATGAGAACGGGAAAAAACCCGGCCACGGCACCAGCCAGCACGCCCTTCTTTTTCTCCCGACTCCACCCAACTTTTTCCACCTGTGGCGGAGCGGAAGTGCCCGGTCTCTTTCCGAGTATGTAATATGCATAGGCAAAGGTCGAGAAAGGAAAAACGACGTCCATGAGAGCCACAACAGCCAGGCCGAAATCCCCGCTGCCTTTCTCCACGCTTTCGCCCACGGAGCCGGAGACGTCCTCCAGCTCGTCCACGCCCGTGACACTGTTAGAAGCGCCCGCTCCACCAGCGGTGACAGATATGTCCATTCCCTGGAGGGGTATAACTGCGCCCATCAGCATGGGGAGGACCACCCCCAGGGCGAAAAGCACGGTTGTTGGGCCGCTCAGAGAAGAGGCGAACTCTTCCACCTTTTCCTTTGAGCCGTTTATGACTATCATGTGTGCCTTTTCAAGTGCCCGTTCACGCATCTCAGGGGACGCCTCGGAAACAGCGCTTTTTATGGTGTAAAGGGCGCGCTTGAACTCCTCACTCCACGCACCCCATCTCTGGGCAAAAACACTCAACGCCTCATCAACCGTTTGATGCCTGCGCAGAGCTACCTCGCGCAAAACCCTCCTGAAATGTGACGCCAGGGGCTCCTCGCTGTTCTCGGCAGCGAACTCAACCGCTCTCTCAAGAGAAGGCGAAGTCCTCAGGCTCATGGTCATGTAATTTATTGGCTCCGGTGTCCGACCGATTGAAAGCGCCTGGACCCTTTTTGCGAGAATCTCAGGATACGATGAGAGGAGCAAGAAAACAATCGCCGGCCCGAAAAGAACAACAGGAAGCAGATATGATCTGTAAAAATCGTAATGGGCGGGAAAGAGGGAGACCAGAGCGTAAAAACCCATCAGAAGAGCGGTGAAAAAACAGACAGATACAACAGCAGAGAAACGGACGGCCTCCTGCGGGTAAACGTCCATGCCAAGAAAATATGTCGCCTCTGTAAAAGATGGCTGAAGAACCTGTCTGCGGGTCTTATCCCACTTCTTTTTTTCCCGTTCATATAGATCCCGGGCGTCCCGCACCTCTGGCGAACCTGGCGGGAAGTTCATCTCAACACCCAGAAGGTTTCTCTTAGCTGCCAGGAGGCGTTTTTCAGCACTGTACAGTTTTTTTCTGTCCACTCCGCCTCCGCCACCAACGGCTTTGCAGCCGATATAATACCACCTGCCGTACCGGGGAAAATATGACCGCCGCCGGTCATCGCCGTGCTTGTCCCTCATTTGACCACCCCACCCCCACCCTGTTCAAACCCCTTCTTCCACTCCTCAAAAAACTCCGCGGCGTCATCTTCCCCGCCCGTTTTCCACCCCTCGTCAACCATGGACCAGAAAAGCGAATACGCCCTGCTGACACTCTCCGGCCTGACAGCGCCCGTAAAACCGCTGTTCCCCGCCACCTCCACCAGATACCCGTGTATTTTTCCCCGGACATCAATGTTGTAAATCGCTTCTTCAACACGCATGCCCCAGTCCCTTGCTATGCGGGCGACTACCTCGGACCTGTAATAAAAATCGTCTGTTGGGACAAGAGAGTCTTTTACATCCGAGTATTCCATCAGAGCCCTGAACTCTCCCTCAACGTCTTTGTCTACCTCAGCCACAGAGAGAACCCGCCTCCGAACCCGGTGGCCGCCTCCGGGGCGCACCAGACCGGCGACAACCACAACATCTGTGGCAGAAAAAGACGGGAACGGGATGCCGATGTCATGGACCACTCTCTCATAAACCGCCCTGGGGCTGTCGGCGTGAAAAGTTCCCATGACAGAGGAACCAGCAGTCCCGGTCCTCATGGCCTCATACAGCACCTTTGCTTCTTCGCTCCGTACCTCTCCGAGAACAAGGGCGCTCTCACCCAGACGCAGCGAAACCCGGAGCGCGTCTCTGCTATCAGAACCGTTTCCCACGAGCATGCTCTGGACCTTATATCCCAGTTTCTGCATCTCACGGACAGGCAGCTCGGGGGTGTCCTCTATTGTCAGAACACGCTGGCTCTTCGGGAAAGCAAAAAGCATCCCGCCAAGAAGAGACGACTTGCCAGCACCCCTGCTACCCGCAATTATTATGGTCGCCCGCCCATCAACCAGAAACCACAGGAGACCACAGGCCATCGGGGAAAGAGACCCGGCCATCAAAAGGCGGGGGAGTGTCCACGGATCAAGCGAATGTCGCCTCAGAGCAAGTGCCACACCGCCGGGACTCAGAGGGGGCCCTATCAACGTCGCACGGGCGTTGAACTCCGGCATATCCGTCTCCAGAACTGGGTTCGCTTCGGAAAAACCCCTGCCGCTCACGTGCCTGAGACGTGAGACCATGCTCTGAAGGTCCCTCTCGCTCAACGTTATGTTCGTGACCATTTTGGAGGGTATGTCCACGCCGGCGGAGCCAACGACCACGTGTACAGGGTTTTCCTCGCACGGAGCGTTAACATAGATGTCCTGGACATAAGGGTGTTGTAGGAGGAACTCCAGCACACCAACGCCTGTCGTGTACCTTCCGAGAATTAGAGCCAGTTTCCGCGCCTTCTCGGCATCTTCCATTATCGCGCCCCGCCTCGTCCTTTTTCTCCTGCGCTGCAGTTTTCTCAGGATGATCCTCTCAGCCAGTCTCTCAACAAAGGCCCTCGCAACATCCGGTTCTCCCATATTTATCTCAGAGAGGTCCCTGGAAAGAATCTCCTCAATGGTCTCGTAAACCAGCACGACATCTGATTTTTTCATAGAATACTCGTCCGGTATCATATGGAGAAAGCCTTCTGTGGAACCTGGCAACCGGTACATCCGTGTCCAGACACCCCCCTCCCTCTTTCCACCCAGCAACGTACCATCTGGCGTCTTCTTCTCTATCCACGTCGTTGAAAAACACGGGCGAATCTGTCTGGTGCTTTCAAGAAAGGTGTCTATGTCTTCATAAAAGCCGCTCACGTCCACCCCCCTTATTTTGCGTATAACATCTCCCAGCAGCGGATGGTTTTTTACTCGTATAGGCCCTCTCTTTTTTCCGTTGTCATCTCCTCCCCCGTCACCCACCCTTTTTATGTGCATATTGATCCCGGTGCCCTCGGAGATTCCCGCCCCCCCATCCAGGTGTTTTACCACGTGCTCCCTCATGGACTCCGCCATGGAGAGCAGCATAACCACACGATCCCTGGTCAAAGAAGAACACGAAAAACACCCCCTGTTTTCCCTCACCTGGCTGAAAGAACCGCTCAACAGCAGATCTCTGAGGTACATATAAAAATCTCCGGGGTCCAGAAAAAGCCGTTTCCTTGCCTCAGTGAAAACGTTTTTGGGGTTAACGGAGCACCTTTCACACCGGAGGCCAAGCAACCCACTCTTCGGTCCCTGGGACCGGACAAAACTGTCAAGCTCAGCCACGATCGCGCCAATCTTTTTTAACAGATCGACCCCGGGGCCAGGATACATCTCCTCATTATAGTCTTCCAGGACAATCCTGTCCACAACAGTTTCCTGCGATACAACCCTTATGGCGCCAGCCCTGCACCGGAGGTTCAAAAGTGTCCCTGCACCAGGGCACGAACGGCACTGTAGAAAAACTGTGTTTTTGCCCCCATCCTTTTTCACCTCATAGCGGCAGATGGAACTTGAGAGATCAACATCCTCTCGCTCGCCACGGGCACAAACTCTCTCTTCATCTGAGCCCGAAACGGGATTCACAACACCGTCTTTCCCCATAAGCAACCGCCAACGTGGTCCCTCATGGAGAAGTGGTTTAAAAGGTTTTGCTTTCTTAAAACGAGTGCAGTATCCCGAAATATTTTAACAGTTGTTCCTGTTAGGGGTATGCGGAAGTTGAATGATAGGAAGGTTCGTTGGATTATCAGGGAGATTGAGAAGGGTTCCAGTATGTCCAGGGTAGTTCGTATTCAGGGGGTTTCCCGTGTGCGTGTTTGGCAGTTGTGGCGGGAATACGTGGCCACTGGAGAGGTTCCACGGTTACGGAAGCCTGGTAGGAAGCCTGTCCCTATACCTCGGCATGAGAGAGAGCTGGTTTTTGAGATGTATGAGAGATACAAACTCGGCCCCCTGGCTTTGGAAAGAAAGATCAGGCGGGAGACCGGACAGCATATCCCACACAACAAGATATACCGGATCATGTTGGAAGGAGGGCTGATTGTGGAAAACCCAAGAAAGAAAAGACAACGCAGATATGTGAGATTTGAAAGAACACACTCGATGAGCATGTGGCAAGGCGACTGGAAACAAGTCCAAATAGACGGCGAAAAGAAATGTCTCATTGCCTTTATGGATGATGCCAGCAGACGAATAATGTGCTATGGAATCTACGATCATGCGACCACAGAAAACACCATACGGACACTAAGAGAGGGTTTCCGCAGACACGGGTGTCCTAGGGAGATTCTCATAGACCACGGACCACAATTCACAGCCAACAAAAAAAGAGACAAGAAAGGACGCGGTAAACATCCTTTCCCAGAGTTCCTGAGACAACACGGCATAAAACATATTCTAGCAAGGGTCCAACACCCACAAACAAATGGCAAAATAGAACGCTTCTTCGGCACCCTCGAACAAAAACTCCCACTGTTCAACAACAACATACACGAACTCATACACCGGTACAACTATGACAAACCACACATGAGTTTGGATTTTGAGAACGCAGAAACACCAGAAGAAGCATTCTGGAGAAAACTCCCACCAGAAAAAATCCTTGAATACGCGGGGTGGTTACTTGAAGCGTAAAATCAATTCAGGATACTACACTTTCTTAAAACGAGCGATTGGTTTATATCCTCTGCTTTTTTTATGAGTGAGGAGAGAGTATGAAAGTAATGATGTGTCCGCCAACTGGAACTCCATATTTAGATCTGTTGAAACAAGCGTTGGAGGAAGAAGGAATTAGGGTGGTCCCGGTTTCTTGGTTTGGCAAACAGACGGTGTATTCGCTATCTCAGCTTTTTAAAGGAAAAATAGGTGGGGCGAACATATTACATTTGCATTGGATGCCTTTTAACTGGTTTTACATGATGAGAATGGTGAGAAAGATATCTGGTTTTATTAAGGCAGAAATGGTATGGACCATTCACAACCTAATACCACATGAACCCAGATATGGAAGCACTGAAAAAGATATAGAGGCAATGAAATATATGGCTAATTGGGCGGTTGCGGGTATAGCACATTGCGAAAAAACGAAAGAAGAGTTTCATCAAATATATAGAAAAGATATGCCTATTTTTGTAATACCTCATGGTAATTTTAATAAATATACCACTCCTTTTATCAAAGATCCAGAGGAATCACGAAAAAAATTGAATATACCGCCTGATAAAATAGTTCTTTTGCTGTTTCCTGCTAATCGTTGGAACAAGGGTATAAAAATGTTTATTGATGTAGTAAAGAAGCTTCCGGAAGAATATATGGGAATCCTTGCTGGAAAATGCAAAAATACAGAAATAAAAAATTATATTAAACGAGAGACACAAAAAAATAGAGATAAATTTATAGTCAACCTTGGGTATCTAACTGATGAGGAAGCTGGATATTATTTTAGCGCCTCAGACATATTTTTTATGCCATACACATACATAACTACTTCCGGTAGTGTGATGTATGCATTAGGGTTCAAAAAACCGGTCATTTCTACGCCAAAGGGTAACTTATATCAACTTGTGAAAAACGGTATTAATGGCTTTTTATGTGAAAATGAAGAAGAAATGATAGAAAAAATACTTAGTATAGATCGGGAAACAGCTAGAAAAATGGGAGAAGAAAGTTATAGAATAGCATCTCAACCTCAATTTAATTGGAGAGAAATTGCTAAAAAAACAATATCTGTTTATGAATATATAACAAAATAAAAGAACAAAATAATATAAAATAAAAAATAATATTAAGAGATATAAAAAACTGGCGGATGGATTTTTATACTGTAGGGACTATTTACCGTTGATGTTAGAAAACGGAAAGCCAGACATCCTCTTTATAGTCTTGGACACTATGCGAAAAGATTATACTTTAATGCTTGAAAAAGAATTATCAAAATACAATTTTATATCTTACGATAGGGCCATTTCTCCGGCTCCTTGGACCACACCATCTCACGCATCTATTTTTTCTGGGATGTATCCTGCTTTCCATGGGGTTCATGAGTCCAAAAGAAGAAAGCTGACAGATGTGTTTTTTAAAAAAGGGTTAAATAATCTTATTATTTCATTAAAAAATCATAAATATAAAACATGTCTGTTCAGTAGTAATAACTTTGTAACTCCAATCTATGGGTTTAAACCATTTGACCATTTTTTCTATGTTCACGCGTTCCCTCCCTCCTGGAACTTTTTATCAGATCAGGAGAGAAAAATAATCTCTAAAATGAAATTTAATATCGACAATCCATTCCAAATGATAAATTTATTACATAATTCTGATGTTAAAATCACAGCTCTTAAATATATCTCCGAAACGACGGCAAATATGTTAATTAGATTTAACGCAAAATTATTTTTTAATTGGCCAAAAAATAAAGGTAATCGCTTATTAACAAATAAAGTAAAAGATGTTCTTTTAAAAGAAAATAGTTCTTCATCTGATAGATATCCTCGTTTTATTTTTGTAAATTTTATGGAAGTTCATGAGCCATACACCATCAATGAACCAGTTAGTTTTTTGGATAATCTAAAAGAGAATGGGGCGTCTGAGAGGAATCTCTACGTCTGGAAAAAGAAATATAAGGAATTTTCTGAATATCTAAATAAAAATATAATAACATTAATAAAAAACCTTGAAGATAAACTTGATAACATGCTAATCATAATTACCAGCGACCATGGACAGCTTTTAGGAGAGCATGGAAATAAAGTGGGTCATGGAACATATCTCTATGATGAACTTTTACGGGTTCCATTTTTAATTAGGTATCCGGATTCTTGGAAAAATAAAAATTCTCTTGAAAGATGGGAAACAACAGACACCGAATCATGGCTTAGTTTGATAAAAGTAAAAGACATCATTGAAAAAGTTATCCTGTCCGATTCCTCCACTGTCTCAAAGAAGAAAATTCTATCGGATATTGTATTCAGTGAAAGTTACGGGATACATCGTCGTGTAAGCTGGCTAAACGATTCTAAATCTCTGGCATCCAACGGAAAAACAGAAGAAATGGAGATAATCAAAAAAATCACACATTTAGAAAAGTACAGGATCGCAATATATTATAAAAATTCCAAAGTGATATTTAATGTTTCTGACTGGAAAATAGAAAGCATTTCTTCTTTTAGTGATAAGATAATTGACGAAAAAGCTCTCATATATGAAGTGAAGAAACACGTCATGAATTTTATAAAAACTTCTACCGTACGCTCTTTAGTGCGTTAAAAGTATGCCTTTTGTCCTTTTCGTACTTCCGGCGAGGATGTCAAGTTATTGCCTCCTTAGGTTGTATATTGTGATGAATGATAGGCACCATGATAGTGCTGTTTCTGGTTTGGCGTTGTGTGGCCATCTTTTGTAGAATTGTTTGATTCTGTGTTTGAATATGTGGTACCATTGCTCTATTGGGTTTCTTGGTCCGAAGGTTTTGTGTTCCCATGTTAGTCCCATTCGTTGTAGGGCCCATGGGTTTGTTGGGAATTGCTTAGGGCAATTCCCCAAATCGTGCGGAATTTTAACAGAGTTAAAATTCCGTAGATACCATGGGCCCCCGTCTACGTAGATGTGTGGTTTGTTTGTACAGGTTTTTAGGATCTTTCTTAGAAAGATGTATGTGTCTAGTCCTGAGCGGGTTGTTGTTATTTGTATTGCTAGTATTTCCCATGTTTGTGTGTCTATGGCTGTCCACATGTAGTGCCATTTTCCCTGGATTTTTATCTTTGTCTCGTCTATTGCTATTGTTGGTCTATGTTTTTTCTCGGGTGTTGATAGTAGGTGTTTTGCTCTGTGGTACCATTGTCTGGCTGCCTCATAGCTGCCTCCCCCCGAACAGTCTCAGGACTTCCTCTGTTTTCCTATAGGATAGTCCCAGGTAGACTAATAGTATTTCCAGCGCTCTTATTTCCATGGGGGTTCTTTCTCTCACGAAAACCTTTTTAGCCCTTAACAATTCTACTATCCTCGTGAGCATATCCCATCCCTTCTGGCCCAACAAACCGGACCAAAACAGGGATATGCTCACACCAAACTTAACACTTATCTTGACATCCTCTTCCGGCTTTATGGTATGCTTTTTATATAAGAGAGTATATAAGAGATTCTTGAGGGAATGCGATGCCAAAACTTATAATCCTAGGTCTTGACGGCGCTACATGGGATATATTAATGCCTCTATTAAACGAAGGCAGGCTTAAAAACTTAAAACGTATGGTTGAAAATGGTAGTTATGGAAATTTAATTTCTACAATCCCCCCAATAACTTCTCCCGCATGGGTATCCATGGCTACTGGGAAAAATCCGGGGCAGCTGGGAGTCTTTGATCTGTTGTATAGAGAAAACGAAGAAGAATTAACTTTGAAGCCTGTTTATTTCTATATGTTTAAAGGAAGTTTTTATTGGGATTTTTTGTCTAACATGGGTTACAGAGTAGGACTCATTTTTTATCCTTTTCTGTACCCTCCATACAGAATCAATGGAATTATGGTTCCGGGATATGGCGCACCGTCTGAAGAAAAGATGTATCCATCCACCCTTTCGGATGAAATAAAGAAACGATTTGGAGAAATTAAATTTATGAAAGGTAGCCCAGCAGGTCTAAGCGATGAAAAGGCCTTTAAAGAGATTGTTTCAATAACGAAACAGCATTTTGAGATAGGAAAATACATCATTGAAAATAATGACTTGGATGTAATAACGTTTGTCATTTCTGGTACGGATTGGATTCAGCATTTTTTCTGGAAATTTCTTGATCCAACACACGCGCTTTATGATGAAAAAATCGCTACTGTTTATAGAGAAAAAATATTTAAATTTTATGAATATATAGATGAACAAATAGGAGATATTATTGGAATGTTTCCAGATAGCAACTTTATTATAGTTTCTGACCATGGTTTTGGTTCCTTAGATCAATATTTCAATTTAGTTAAATGGTTGATTGATAATGGTTATATGGTATTTAAAAGAAAAATATCTGGATATTCAAAATTTAAAAATTCTATATTACAGTTCATGAGTAAGATAAACAGGCGAATTCCAATAGTAAAGATAATTCCCCGTTCTATATCAAAAAAAGCATGGGCAACCCTCAAAATTGATATCTCAGAAGTTCTTGATTTAGAAAGGACAAAAGCATTCTGTTTAGGACATCATACGTCTATGGGAAGCATATATGTAAATAAGACGCTTATTTCAAATAAAAAAGATGTTGAAAAAATAAAAAACGATATAAAAAACGGTTTAATAGAAACACTAAAACGTTTTGGCGTGGAGAATGTTAAATTTTATTCAAAAGAGGACATCTACCATGGGAAAAAAGCTCATCTGGCTCCGGATATGTGGTTCTCTGTGAACGATGGAAGATGTGCAATTATGCAACAGAGGATTGATCATCCAGTTCTGTTTGAAAATGTCCCACTGGAAAAACGGATAAATGGAAGTCACCGCTTTGAGGGAATTTTTTTAGCATATGGACCTGATCTGGCGGCGAAAGGAAACATGGGAGATCTGTCCATATATGATATTGCACCTACTGTTCTATCGTTTTTCGGTATACCCCCCCCATCTGATATGGACGGCAAAGTAATAGAGGAAATATTACCCCGAGGCAGGGTTAGAAATATAAAAAGTGTTTCAGCGAGAGACCTCGAAAAGATGCGCATAAAAGAAAAACTCCGCCAGATGAAACAGTTAAAGAACGTATAACTTCTCAGTTCCCCGCCGCCTCCAGTATCACCCTTGCGAAATCTGTTATTTTTGGTGTGCCAAGGTCTGTGAAGTTGGTGCTCCAGAATCCGTAGTCGGAGTGGTCTCCATATGCTCCTACGGGTTTCATTCCGTGGTCGGACAGGACTATTTTTTTGCCCGGTGCTTTTGCTTCCGCTGTTTTCACTATGTCTTCTATGTCCCGGTATATCATTTTCATGAGCAGTCTGTTTCCAAAGTTGAGGTGGCCTATCACGTCTGCCACGGAGAAATAGCCGAGGACGAGGTCGTGGTCTTCTCCAAGTGCTTTGAAAAACTCCTCTTTTATTTTTCTGTGGTGGGCGAAAGAGAGGTCGTTGTACTCTTTTTTTATCTCTTTTTTCTTTTCCTCGTCCTCCGCCGAGAAATAGGCTTTGAGAAGTTCTCTTTCTCTGCTGTGCTGGTTGAGGTCGTAGTTGTATCCGGGGAGATCTATTATTTTTGGGTTGTCAAAACGGGAAAAAAAGGTTTCTTCCAGGGGAATGCGGGTGTTCCACATCTCTCTGTCTCCTTTTGCGAGTATCTCTGCCTCTTTGTTCTGCCCGGTCATGAATGAGCTCCACAGCACCATCGTCCTTGGCTGGGAGAACTCTGTTATGTCTGTTTTTCCGTAAAACTTCTGTTTGATTCCTCTGAGGTTAAATTCCTCCACCAGGCTGTACTCCAGCGCGTCAACGGCTATTATGGTTATCATCTTTTCTTCCTCCCTGTGTCTGGCGTCTCTATTTTGGCCTATCCGAGGTGGGTTATTATTCCTCCGCCGGATATGTCGTATCCTTTTTCTATTACGAAGCGCCCTAGTTCGGGTGTGCGGTTGAAGTCGTCAACCACGACCTCTTTTGTGAAAGAGAGCACGACCTCTCCTACTTCCCTGTTCTGAAGCGCCTCGGCGTTTTCTTCCAGGGTCTCCAGCGTGGAGGAGTCTATCCGGCGTGTGATTTCCTCAACTATGCATGGCACTTCCTGGGTGGCAACTTTGAAGGTCACCGTTTCTCCCTTTTTGAGGGGCTCTTTGCTCATCCAGAACAGGTTCCCACGTATCTTTTTGGTCACGGAGGGCTGTTTTTCCTCTTCACACAAAACGTCGCCTCTGTCTATGAATATCTTATCCGTGACTGTTATTCCCGTGCTTTTTCCCGCCTCCGCTTTTTCAACGTTTTTTTTCATGAACTCCTCTATCGTGGCAATGGTGGTTTTCTCTCCAGATGGAAGCACCAGCACTCTGTCTCCCACGTGTATTGTGCCCGCTTCCACTCGTCCCACGATTATGCGCTTGTTGTCGATGTTGTAAACGTCCTGAACGGAGAACCGGAGCGGGTTTTTCTCCCTGTTTTCCATTTTTTTGAATGTGTCCAGTGCCTCCAGTATCGTCGGCCCATCATACCATGGCATTCTGTCGGATTTTTTTGCCACGTTGTCTCCCTCTTTGGCGGAGATTGGGATTATGTAAGACGGCTCTATGTCTATCTTTGCCAGGAACTCTTTTATGTCCTTGCTGACATTCTCAAAAACATCCCTGGCGTAACCGACCAGGTCCATTTTGTTTATGGCCACTATCACCTGTTTGAGCGCCAGCATTCCGAGGATGTACGCATGGCGGCGCGTCTGCTCCTGCACCCCCTCCTGTGCGTCCACAATAAGGATCGCCGCCTCCGCCTGAGACGCCCCCGTTATCATGTTCTTTGTGAACTCTCTGTGCCCGGGCGCGTCAATAATGACATAGTTTCTTTTTTCTGTTTTGAAAAATGTCTGGGCGGTGTCTATGGTTATGCCCTGGCTACGCTCTTCTTCCAGGTGGTCCATGACATAGGCAAATTCCAGGTCTTTGCCCAATGCCTCGCAAATCTTTTTCACCTCTTCTATTTTCTCTCTGGGAAGGCTGTCTGTGTCAAAAAACAAGCGCCCTATCAGGGTAGATTTTCCGTGGTCAACATGTCCGACTATGACCAGTTTCAGATCCTCCTTCTCCTCAACTGTTTTTTTATCCACATCACTCATGCGGCTCGCCTCCATGGTCATAAATCACCTGTCCACGTAAATGTACATATCACACATATCACTTACTTCAGTCACTTCAGTCGCTTCCTTCAAAGAGCACCTTACATGTATCCAAGCGCTCTCAGTTTTTGCATCATATACGCCCGCTCTTTGTCCTGTGCTCTCCCCGCTCTCTCGGCTGTTGTGGTGGTCTTCAACTCTTCTATTATCTTGTCTATAGTGTCTGCGTCCGATGGCACAGGGCTGCAGCACGGTTCGCATCCTATGCTCCGGTATCTCTTCCCGTTTTTGGCAAAGTAGAGTTCCACGACTGGTATCCCCTCACGTTTTATGTAGTTCCATATGTCAAGCTCTGTCCAGTGGAGGAGCGGGTGTACCCTTATGTGCTGTTCTCCCTCCTGTTTTGTTTTGTACTGGTCCCAGAGCTCGGGCGGCTGGTCTTTGTAGTTCCACTGGAACGCCTGGTCTCTCGGAGAAAAGTATCTCTCTTTTGCTCGTATGCCATGCTCATCCCTGCGTATTCCCAGGAGGAGGGCTTTGAACCCGTATTTTTTAATAGTCATCTTCAGAGCCTCCGTTTTGAGAGCCGTACAGCAGGCTAGTTTTCCCTTATCCGGCCCCATACCAGCCGCTATGGCCTCTTCGTTTCGCCCCACGATGAGATTGAGGTTCCACTCTTTCGCCCATTTGTCCCTGAATTCGTATATCTCTTTGAATTTATAGGACGTGTCTATGTGGACGACGGGAAAAGGAACTTTTCCGTAGAAGGCTTTCCTTATAAGCCAGACGAGTGTGGTTGAGTCCTTCCCTATACTCCAGAGGGCGGCTATGTCTTTGAACTGCCTGTACGCCTCTCTTATAATGTATATGCTCCTGCTTTCCAGCTCGTCAAGGTGGTCCAATTATCTCACCTCTCTTTTCTCACGTTTTTCAATCGAGGTATCCCAGGCTTCTCAGCCTCTCCTTTATCTTTTTTTCGTCTTCTTCAGACAGTTCAGGTTCTTCCTCGCCAGCGTCTTCCACAACTTCGTTCAAAACAAAGAGCACGTATTCTTCCACGCTGCCAAACCCGACGTCTTCAACTCTTTTTTTGAGCTTGTTGTAGAGGTCCATTGGTATTTCCAGCTGATATGTGTCCTCCTTTTTTTCATCCACCATGTTTTCACCACCCGGATTTCTGTCAAATCCACATCACGTTAGAGTCATGTTGGCGATACACGGTTAGACCCATCTCCTATTTAATGTTAACCACTAAAGCCGAATGAAAACACAGAGAGGCGAGCGATGATGGTGGGAAAAAACTATTAAAGAAAAACGGTTTTAGTGTGCCGACTACCGGGTGGGCCCGTGGCTTAGCCTGGTGGCCCAGAGGAAGCTGTGTTTCCTCTTTGCCTCGGCTATCGCCCGGCCCAGAGGAAGCTGTGTTTCCTCTTTGCCTCGGCTATCGCCTCGGAGCGCCTGCCTATCCCACGAAAAGGGCCCGTAGCTTAGCCTGGTTGGAGCGCCCGGCTGATAACCGGGAGGTCCGGAGTTCAAATCTCCGCGGGCCCACCACCCTGGTTAACATCTGGATGGTTGTGTGGCGCTTTCGTAGAAACATGGACAGGACGGCTTACCATGAACGTATTACTCGTGGGCTGTGGCGTCATCGGAAATTTGATCGCGGAGGCTAGCGAGTCCATTGAGAAGATAGAGACCGTTTTTTTGTTTGACATTGACAGGGAGAGGGTCCGGTCGCTCGCTGGAAGGTATGAGAAGGCGGTGGCCGTTGACACTCTGGACGAGGTGTTTTTTCACGTTGACTTTGTGGTTGAAGCAGCATCCCAGCAGGCCGCCAGGGAACTCGCCATGAAAAGTGTTGACCTGGGACTGCCCGTTCTTGTCATGAGCGTGGGGGCTCTGGTTGATGACGACTTCCGTGAGACGCTGGTTGAGAAGGGGCGCGTTACGGGGGGAAAAGTTTTGATTCCATCGGGGGCGATAGCGGGACTTGACGGTATACTGGCCGCCCGAGAGGCGGGCCTGGAATCTGTGCGTCTTACCAGCCGGAAACCCGTGTCAACGATGGCCAGGACCAGGTACGTCCAGGAGAATGGGATACGTCTGGCGGAGGACAGGGAGACGGTTGTTTTCAGGGGGAGCGCCCGGGAGGCAGTCCGGCTTTTCCCGAGAAGCATCAATGTTGCGGCGGCGGTCAGTCTGGCCGGCATCGGGTTTGACAATACCGAGGTTGTTTTCATCGCGGACCCACGGCTGAGGGAGAACGTTCACAGAATTGATGTCGTCGGCAAGGCAGGAGAAATCCACATAGAGTGCAGGAATGTGCCGTCGCCGGACAACCCGCGGACCAGTTATCTCGCCGCTCTCTCTGGTGTGGCGGCTATGAAGCGCCTTGGCTCTGTTTTTGAGTTTGTATAGACCTCTAGGATAGAATTAGTTACCGTCCCCTTTCTTCTCCCCATATGATTTTGTGTAGCTGTGGGAGCACCCGGACGCCGCCCAGACGGTCTTCCACGGCCTTTTCCGCGAGCCATCTGAGGTCAACGCCGCCTACGGGCGTGAATATTACTGGGCACGGGGGCGGGTGTTCGTCCAGGACGTTTATTGCGTACTCATAGTCCTCTTCGTCCGCTATAATGAACTTCACCTGGTCTTTTGGGCCCAGGTCTTCTATGTACTCTGGATGGCTCATGTGTGCCATTCCAGAGGAAGGGGTTTTTATGTCCATGCTGGTCGTGAGTAGCTCTTCGCATGGGAGTTCTCGTACCGGGATGCTGCCGTTGGTTTCCAGTACGACGTGCATGTTCCTGTCCAGGAGGGCGTAGAGGAGTTTGTATATGTCTTTCTGGATGAGAGGCTCTCCGCCGGTCACGCATACGTGTCCCAGCACTGCCCCATCAAGCGCCCATATCCTCTCCAGCACCTCCTCAACGCTCATCTCTTCACCGCTTTCGGGATCAAGGGCGTATGGCGTGTCACACCATTTACATCGGAGATTGCACCCTGCTGTGCGGACAAAGACCATGGGCTGTCCCATCCAGACCCCTTCTCCCTGGATTGAGACGAATATCTCGCTTATTCTCATATATTCAACTCTCCTATGATTCTATAGCCACCTCTGATGCCACATTTGATGCCGTCCATCTGCTTTTTATCCCCATCCTTTTACTAACAGCGGGTCAGGTATCCCCGCTTCTCTGAACCCTTTTGCTCTTAGAAGACAGGAATCGCATTTCCCACAGGGTTTCTCTCCTCCGAGGTAACATGACCATGTTTTTTCGTATGGCACCCCGATCTCTGTGCCGAGCTTTATTATCTCCGCCTTGGTCAGGTTTATCAGGGGGGCCACTATTTTTATCGGCCTGCCTTCTACGCCCCGCTTTGTTCCCAGATCCGCCACCCTCTGGAACGCTTCTATGTACTCAGGCCTGCAGTCCGGATATCCACTGTAGTCCACAGCGTTTGCGCCGATGTAGATGTAATCCGCCCCCCTCGCTTCTGCCAGCGCCAGTGCATAGGAGAGGAATATGGTGTTCCTGCCCGGAACATACGTGACCGGTATCTCACCCTGGCCGATTTCTTTCTCGCTGTGAGATGGGACGTCTATGCTTTTGTCGGTCAGTGCTGACCCGCCTATCACCGACAGGTCTATCTCGACTATCAGATGCTCTACTGCGCCGTAGTGTTCAGATATCTTTTTTGCGCTCTCTATCTCTTTTTCATGTCTCTGTCCATAGCGAAATGTGAGGGCGATTATTTCGTGGCCATTTTTTTTCGCTATTCCGCACGCCGTTGAAGAATCAAGCCCTCCAGAGAGCAGCACAACAGCTTTCTGGGCCAACCGTTCATCCTCCCCTTACTGTCTTAATCTCCATTGAGACCCATCCCCCCTGGCCCCGTCCCTCGTCAACGCCAACCTCTATCTTTTTCACCCCCGGCGGAAAGGAAGTTTCCGCTGTTATTCGTCGGAGGAGATACTCTGCCAGCTTCTCGGCGGACACCTGGGGTATCTCAACGAAGCAGACGTCTTCCAGGGGAAAAACATACCTCTTTGGCTCCGGCGTTTTTACAAGCACCTCAACACACCCTTCTTTTTCTTTTTTTGTGATTTCCATCTCGCTTGACAGGGTGGGAATCAATACGTGGTGGTCCATCTCCTCGGCTATCCTTTTGAGGAATTTTTTGAGTTCTATGAAATCCATGACCATGTGGTTCTCGCCCAGGTCGCCGTATATCCTGACCCGTACCCCGTACACGTGTCCGTGTAACCTACCGCACTTGGTGTGCCCGGGTATGAAATGGCTGGCGGCGAATTTTATGCCCGTATCCCAGCCATTTAGTTCTATCCAGGCGACCACCACATCCACCTCTTTTGCCATTGTTCATGCCACATGTGCCCGGTCACCTTGTGGACAGGGCGTTTATTATCCTCTCAAACACCTCTTCTATTGTTCCGTCTCCATCAACGTTTATGAGTATCCCTTTTTCTTTGTAGTGTCCTATGAGAGGGGCGGTCTGTTTGAGATATGTCTCCAGTCGGTTTTTCACGGTCTCTTCCCTGTCATCGTCTCTCTGTACAAGCGGTGTGCCACATATGTCGCATATTCCCTCTTTTTTGGGAGGGTTTGTTTTTATGTGGTAGACAGCCCCGCATTTTGGGCAGCTTCTGCGTCCTGTCAGCCGTTCAACGAGTTTTTCAAACGGTACGTCAATGTTCACAACAGCGTCCAAGGCAGTTATCCTGTCCAGCTCCACCGCCTGATGGACTGTCCGGGGGAATCCGTCAAGTATGAACCCCATGGCACAGTCCTCTTCTTTCAAACGCTCTCTCACTATGCCGATTACGATTTCGTCTGGCACCAGTGCCCCGGCGTCCATGTACTCTCTGGCCTTTTTTCCGAGATCTGTGCCCTTTCTGACGGCGTCTCTGAGTATGTCCCCCGTTGAGATGTGCGGTATCCCATAGTGTTCAGCCAGCTTTTTTGCTTGCGTACCCTTCCCCGCTCCTGGAGGTCCTAGTAGTACCATCCTCATTTACATCACCTCATGCAACGTCTTGTCCCGCCACTTTTTTGGTTCTGGGCCTGATGCCACATGACAGCCTTTTCTATAGATAAATGTTCTGGGCAACGGTGTTGAGTAGCGGTGTTCTGATCTGGGGTGGTTAAATGGATGGGGAATCCCATATGTAATCCCATACCATGTGTAATCCCATTGCAAAAGTTAAAAAACCATGTCGGCCATATTACTTTTTTGCAAAGACCGGGTGAAAGTTTATTTACCCCCTATCTTTGAGGTGGTGTTGATGGAAGAAAAGGACCGCTCATGGCTCTCAGATTACGCCCGTGTGGCCAGGTTTGAGTATCTCCCCGCGGAGGGCCCGGCTCTTCTTGCACCGGTGATCCTGGCCCTGCTCTCATCTGGCGGTGTTAACTTCCTGCTTTTCACAGAGGCAGTGGCTGTGTTTGCCCTACTCTACTTTGCGGGCTTCGTCATAAACGCTCTGACCGATTATGATGTGGACGTGAAGTACAAAACATATGTGGCCGAAGCGGGGAAGCGAATTGGTCCCACAGGGCTGAAAGCGCTTGTTGCACTTCAGACAGGTCTGGCTTTTTTCCTCATACTTCACATATCACTCGCGATGGACGCCCTGTGGTTGATCCCCTTCACTGCGGCTGGGGTATTCTTTGGTCTGGGCTATTCGATACCTCCGTTTCATTTCAAAGTCAGAGGCGTGTGGCATGCCATAGCGCTCAGCACCTCGGCTTTCTTTGTTCCTGTGACATTCCTCTACTATGTGGCCGCCGGCTCTTTAAACGTGTGGGTCCTCGTAGCGATAGGGGGTCTGACCCTCGTGCACTACGGGATGGCCCTTACAAACCAGTGCGGGGATTACCTGGAGGACAGGGCCGCTGGCATGCTCACACCGGGTGTTAGGTGGGGGCTCAGGCGCACCCTCTTTCTGGCGCTGGCTTTGATGTTCGTGGGAATCCCGATAGTGATAGTGAGCGTCTCAATGCTCGTTTCGTTCTCCGTTGGAGTTGGCACGGGCGGAGTCGGCACCGGCGCCGTGATGGTTCTGGGCTACGCTCTCCCTCTCAGGTTTATTGTCCCGCTTCTTATATCAATTCCCATGTTCGCTGGATATGGCGTGGCCATCCGGGGAATACAGGACCTCCGCATTTTTGTTCCTGAAAAAGACCCGGACAGGAGGGTCATGTACCTTTTCAAAAAAAGAATGCGATATCCCATATGGCAGGCCAGCGGCGTGTGGGGGACCGTGGCTTCTCTCGGCGTTGCTTTCCTCCTGGTGAGCATCCTGATGCCGCCGTCTGAACACCTCCCGCACACTTTCTCCGAGACGTTTTCCGTATCTGCAAACGGCGTCTTTTATTTCACAGAGGACAACGCGACCATAGCATCGCTTACTTTTGTGGTGACATCCGGAAATCCGGTTGAAAAGAACTCACTAGCCCTGAGAGTACAGTCGTGGTATGCCGGTGTGCTGCTGGATGAGAACACGGCCATACTGGACCGCTACCTGGTGGGCGGCGATGAATGGCGGATAAACATCTCTGTGCGATGTCACACGGAGCGTGACACAGATTTCCACTACTATCTCATCCGCACAAGTGTAACCGAGGAGCGGACCCTCGTTGAAAACACGATATGGAGCGAAAAACCCATATACCTGACTGATGTCAAGAGTGCTGAGTATGTTGCTGAGTCGCTCTCAGGCGTGGACAAGAGGGCCAACGTTACGGTGACATTCTATGTGGACAGAAACATTTATCCCGCCGGCTCCATAAAAGTCGTGGTCAATAGCATCACAAAATGGGGCGGCATATACGACTCAGAAACGCTTGAGATGAACAGGTCCCTCCAGCCGGGGGACAAGGTCACGCTCATCTTTGACCTAGACATACCGGAAGTATCTCTGGAAGACGTGCTTTACAACGTCTATGTTGAAGAAGTAAACACAGGCCACATACTGGACCAACAAACCGTCCAGTAGGCCTTTGTACACCGCATTTGTCCCGTTTACGCTGCCCACCTTTTACATTCGCACTTTTCCCCAGGCATCCGAAAAGTATTTTTATAAACACAATCGGCATTAGAGATGGTGACAGCATTAAAGATATGGTGACCCGGAGCCGCTCATAAGACGGCGGCGTTAGTTATGCCAGATTGAGGGATAAAACATGGCCAATAACACACGTGCCGGTGGACACATGTCCGTTGCGGACATCGCTGTTGAGCTCGGGAAAAAGCAGCGTGAAATATCCGTGGCAGAGTTTTTTGAGCGAAACAAGCACATCCTGGGCTTTGACAGCCTGACAAAGGCGGTTATAACGAGCGTTAAAGAGGCGGTGGACAACGCCCTTGACGCCTGCGAGGAGGCGGGTATCCTGCCCGACGTCTATGTTGAACTCTACCCACTGGGCGGGAACGAGTACCGCCTTGTGGTTGAGGACAACGGCCCTGGCATAGTGAGAAAACAGGTCCCCCACGTTTTCGGCCGTTTGCTTTATGGCTCACGTTTCCATAGCATACGGCAGAGCAGGGGCCAGCAGGGTATAGGAATCTCGGCTGTGGTGATGTACGGCCAGCTCACAACGGGCAAGCCCGCCCTGGTGCGCTCCAAGGTGGCGGGGGAGGATGTGGCACACGAGTTTGAGATAATGGTTGACACAAAGCGCAACATGCCGGAAAAAATAAGGGAAGAGCCGGTCATCTGGCCGGTCAAAGAACACGGCACCCGTGTGGAAGTTCATCTCCTGGGACGGGTCGTGAGAGGAAAACAGTCCGTGCTGGAATACCTCAGGGGAACGGCGATAGTCAATCCACATGCCAGAATAGTTTACAAAGACCCCTTTGGTGAGACCCATGTTTTTGAGAGAAGTTCCACCGAGCCGCCTAAAAAAACCGTTGAGATAAAACCCCACCCCCGGGGAATAGAACTCGGCATACTGCTCAAGATGCTCAAGAGCACCAGAGCCAGGACTCTCTCCGGTTTTCTCAGCACGGAATTTTCTAGTGTGAGTCATTCCAAAGCCAGAGAGATATGCAACACCGCCGGCGTGCCGCCGGATACTCGCCCATCTCAGGTTTCTCTTGATGAAGCGAAGGCCCTTTTAAAAGCGTTCAACACGGTTAAACTGCGGGCTCCGGACACGAACTGTCTGAGCCCGATAGGTGCCAGGTTGATAAAAAAGAGTTTGAAAAACGTTCTCGGCGAACTGCGGCCCGAGTTTTACGCTCCCCCGGTTACAAGAGCTCCCAAGGTGTACCGGGGGCACCCGTTCCAGGTTGAGGCCGGCATCGTCTACGGCGGGCAGCTGCCCCGGGACCAGCAGGTCACCATTCTCAGGTTTGCGAACAGGGTACCGCTGCTCTACCAGCAGGGCGCGTGTGTTATAACCAGGGCGATAGAGGAAATTGACTGGAGGCAGTACGGGCTTGAGCAGAAAGGGGGGAAGGGGATACCATATGGGCCCGCGATAATAATGGTCCATGTGGCTTCCACAAAGATCCCCTTCACCAGCGAGGCAAAGGAGGCAATAGCGAATGTTGACGAGGTGCGCGAGGAGATAAAACTCGCCCTCAAGGAGTGCGCCCGCCGCCTTCGCCTCCACCTTTCAAAGTCAAAGAAAAAAACAAAGGTCAAGGAAAAGTTTGACATCGTCCAGGAAATCCTTCCAGAGATAGCCAGAAAATCCGCTGAGATTCTGGAGAGGCCCGTGCCAGACATAACGCCCATAATAACAAAGGTTATGGACATAGTCCATGTCACAGAGGACATAGAGTACGACAAAAATACCGCCACCACCAGAGTGACGATACACATCAAAAACTACAGGCCAAAAAACCAGTCCCTCCGCCTCTACGCCGTGCTGCCTGTGGAATATCTGGACGAGCGCAGCGTCTCTCCAAAACCAAAAGAGAGGGGGCGCGGGGGGCGTTTCATGTGGGAGATTCGTTCCATAAAACCAAACACGGAGGCGACCATAACATTCCGGTTCAGAGGGATGGACAAGGGGGACTATGATGAAACAGAGATGTACGTTGAGGGGATAGACCCGACACATGTGCTGGGCGTGGACCCGTTGCCTGGCGACTGGGACCTTTATGAGGGAAAAATGATGACAATAGACGCATACATACAGAGCCAGCAGAAAGAAAAAACAGGTTGAGATGATGGGGAGATAGAGATGGCTGACAGAGAACTATTCCAGAAAAACATGGACTACTACCGCGGAGATAAAACGGGCGAAATGCTGAAAGATGAGACCATAAAACGCCTTGAAGAGATAGCGGAGGAGATCTACAAACAGATAGAAAAGGGACAGATACCCCGCCTCGGAGTCCCTTCCAGAACCAAGAACAACATAAGATTTGACCGCCGTACAGGGGTGTGGAAATACGGCCGGGCGGTGTCAAAGCGCTCCGCCAAAAAACTTGATGGCGCAGTTATGATCCTCCGCACACTCTACATGGTTGATTTCATAAAAGAGATGCTCTCACAGAACAAGTCGTCTACCCTCAGAGAGATGTACTACATATCCGAGGGCTGGAAGCACGCCAAGTTCAACAGCCAGGATGAGAGCAACCGACTGGCAGAGGACCTGGAAATAGTGACGGGGATGCTCAGAGAGGACTTCCACCTCCGCCCGGAAGAGGACGGCGCCAGAGTAATAGGAAACCTCACCATAGAGGAGGTCAACCGCAAAGGCCAGATCAAGCGTTTCAACTGCCGGGATGACGTGGGAGACAGCGGCTATGGGATACCATACAACGTGGAAAAGGAAAAGATAAGGTTCGTAGACGTTGACGCCGACTTCGTCATAGCGATAGAAACGGGTGGTATGTTTGACCGTCTCGCAGAAAATGGGTTTGATGAGAAGGCCAGGGCCATACTCGTGCATCTGAAGGGCCAGCCGGCCAGGAGCACGAGGCGTTTTCTCAAACGCCTCAACGAGGAACTGAACCTGCCGGTGGTGGTCTTCACAGATGGAGACCCATGGAGCTTCCGCATATTCGCAAGCGTTGCCTATGGGGCGATAAAGACCGCTCACATCAGCGAGTACCTGGCCACACCGACAGCGGAGTTCATAGGGATAACAGCCAGCGACATAGTGAACTACGACCTCCCGACGGACAAACTCACAGACCAGGACATCCAGGCGCTCAAAGCGGAGCTCACAGACCCGAGGTTCAGGGGACAGTTCTGGAAAAACGAGATAGAACTGATGCTCTCAATAAAGAAAAAGGCGGAACAGCAGGCTCTTGCGAAATATGGCCTGGACTATGTGACGGACACATATCTCCCCGAAAAGCTGTCGGAGCTGGGATTGATGCGCTGAGCGAGAGAGCGCTTTCGGCCGGGCGTTTGAGCGGGCGGTGTTTTTCAGCGGAAGGCGGCGATGTATAAGTCGCACACGTTTGTCATCGTTGGGCCGGTTCTTATAAGGACACTCCTCCGGGCGCTCTCCTGCTGGGCCCACTCTTTTTCCATGGTCTCAAAAAACCGGTGAGAATCAAAACCCGCCAGGTATTGGTCTATCTTTTCTGCCGACAGGCGTCCATCTGCCACCTCGTGTTTGCAGAACCAGATGAAGTCCGATGAAAGAACCACCCCAGCCACGTCCGTGTTTCCGTCAACGCCGTCCGTGGAAGCGAAAAGGAAGCCAGCATTCTTATTAGGGCGGCCTGTGTCGTGTACACCGGTGGTATGAGTGCCGCTGGCGTGGGATCCGAAAAGAAGCTCCCTCAGGGCCACGAGTGCCATGTGCTGGTTTCTCCCTCCCAGACCGCTGTTTTTCGGGACTCTTACTGTGGTCTCTCCGCCCCAGACAACGGCCACACTGCCCGCCGCCACTTTTTCAGAACTTTTTTGTGTCCCCCCGCCCCTTTTTCTGATTTGTTCAATCAGTCGCTGTGTTACTCCCCCGGCGTCTCCCACGACACCGCTCGTTTCTTCCACATGGTATCTCCTTTTTCTCAGAAAATCCCCTGCGGCCCTGACGGCGGTTGAGTTGTCCCCCACAAGGTGCCACTCAACGTTTTTCCAGATGGGTGAATCGGGTTTGACGGTCTCACCTCTCCCACGTCTTAGAACACCCAGGACGTTCTCTCCCACTTTTTCGGCCAGACCATACCTCTCCAGGACCTCAACGGCATCTCTGCACGTCGTTGGGTCGGGGGACATAGGACCGGATGCTATGTCCGGGGGGTTGTTGTCCGGCACATCAGACAGAACAAGGCACAGCGACTCGGCGGGAAAAAACGCTCTGGCCAGTTTTCCGCCTTTGATGAGCGAAACATGTCTCCTGACAGTATTAATTTCACCTATCGTAGCCCCGGAAGTCCAGAGTTTTTCAACCAGTCCTCTTTTTTTGGATGGAGATATGGGAGGCACAGGCAGGGCACAGACAGCGCTGCCGCCGCCGCTGAGCAGAACAACAGCGCCATCCCCCTCTCCAGCCCTTTTCGCCAGGTCCAGGACCTTTTTCCCGCACTTAAAACTCTCCTCGTCCGGCATTGGGTGACCGCAGCCGGTTATCTCTATTCCATATCTCTCAAGCACGTTTTCAGCACCTCTTTCTCCACAGTCACGCTTCGACCTGCCCCCGAGCG
The DNA here is from genome assembly GCA_964601625.1 of uncultured Thermoplasmata archaeon. GTDB lineage: Archaea > Thermoplasmatota > Thermoplasmata > JAGHBH01 > JAGHBH01 > CAZROC01. The sequence continues at coordinate 92,143 of CAZROC010000005.1, forward strand.
CATAATGGGGGGCTGCCACAATTCCACCCTGTATTCCCCGTATTTTATGACCCCCTGAACAGGAATTCTCCACCGTGTCCAGAAACCCGGCTGCCATGGACACGGCAGCCTTTCCGAGCGCCACCAGATAGATACTGTCCCTGTCTCTCAGAAACTCTGCGACCTTTTCAGCGTGTTTTTCCACCCACCGCCTGACAAGGGTTCTTCCATCCACGCTCTCTACGGCCTGATGAAACGCCCCCACGAGGTCAGACCACACCTGGACCCCCGCCCCGCCCTCTCTGCCGTCCCTGTTTTCACTCGTCTCCAAACACCTCCGGGTTGACCACGTAGCGGGGGCGCTCGCCTCTCAGCGCGGCGACGAGGTTCTCAGCGGACATCGTGGCCATCTTTTCACGGGTCTCAACGGAAGCACTCCCGATGTGGGGCAGCAGGACAACGTTGTCCATCTCCAGGAGCTCGGGGTGGACTTCCGGCTCGTTCTCATACACGTCAAGTCCCGCCCCCTTTATCCGCCCCTCCCTGAGTGCTTTCACAAGTGCTTCTTCGTCATGGCACTTTCCTCTGGCGGTGTTGATGAAAAAGGCGTTTTTCTTCATGGTCCTGAACTCCTTTTCACCTATCATGTGGTATGTCTCAGGGGTCAAAGGGGTGTGGAGGGACACGAAATCTGACTCGCGCAACAGTTCTTCCAGGGACACGAATCTGGCTCCGGTTTCTTTCTCAAAGTCCTCTTTTCTCGTCCGTGAGTGGTAGAGTATCTTCATGCCGAAGCCCACCGCCCGCCGGCCAACGGCCTGTCCAATTCTCCCGGCGCCTATTATTCCGAGGGTTTTGCCATGCACGTCCGTGCCCAGCAACAGCGAGGGGAGCCAGGCCCTGAAGCGTCCCTCCCGCACAAAACGGTCCCCCTCAACGACACGCCTCGCCACGCTCAGGATGAGAGCCCATGTGATGTCAGCAGTGGTCTCGGTCAAAACGTCCGGTGTGTTGGTGACAATCACACCCCGCCTGGTTGCTTCCTCAACATCTATGTTGTCATATCCAGCAGCATAGTTTGAGACAACCCTCAAACGGGGGGCGTGTTCAAAAACCTCTCTGTCAATCCTGTCCCCAAGGAGGCACAGGATGCCGTCCACGTTTCTTATTTTCTCCAGCAAAACCTCGCGTGGAATCGGCCTGTCCTCGGTCCACTGTAATACCTCGCACTCTTTCTCAAGGATTTCAATCCCCACACGTGGGATGTTGGATGTGACCAGCACCTTTCCCGGCATAGTTTTCACCCATGGAGAAAAAGGTGTTGTGGTTAAAAAACGTTGACACTGGTCGCTTTGAAATGGACGTACACCCCGTCTCCCTCTCTCAGACCCATCTCTTCCATGGAGCCGTGGGTTATGTTGGCGACCAGCAGGAGTTTTCCGGGGGTCTCAACGCCCACTTCAACAAGGTCTCTTTTCTGGCGGACAAACCTTATCGTGCCATAAAAACTGTTCCTGGCACTGGTCTTAACAGGTTCTTTTGAGACAAAGATATAAGAGGGGTGCACTGAGACCTTTACCTCTCCTTTTCTTTCCAGCAGCGTCTTTTCCCCTACCGTGGCACGTATCTCCTCTTCTCCGACTTTTATGACCGCTGTTTTCCCCTCTTTCTCCTTTATTACACCGGAAAAGACGTTTCTCACGCCGACGAAGTTTGCAAGGAACTCTGTTGTCGGGCTTTTGAAAAGCCTTTCAGGGCTACCCTCAAAAACCACCCGCCCCCCTTCCATGAACACCACCCGGTCAGCGACAAAAAGCGCCTCTTCCTGGTTGTGTGTCACATGCACAAAGGGTATGTCCATTTCCCTCTGCACACGGGAGAGCATGCGGAGCACTTCCTCGTGGAGGAGCGGGTCAAGGGCGCTCAGAGGCTCGTCAAGCAACATCAGCCTCGGCTCAACCATCAGCGCCCTGGCGAGGGCGACCCGCTGCTGTTCTCCGCCGCTCAACGTCAGGGGTTTTCTGTCCAGCAGATTTTTTATGCCCAGAAATTCCACGATCTCGTCAAACAGTCTTTTTCTGCCCTTTTTTCTACTGGAAAACCTGGTGGGATAGAGCACGTTCTCTTTTACGGTCATGTGGGGGAAAAGCTGGTAGTCCTGGTAGACGAACCCAAAACGGCGTTTTTCTGGGGGAAGATATGTTATGTCCTCTCCGTCAACGATTATCCGCCCCTCCGTGGGGGTGTGCAAACCGGCGAGCGTCTCAAGCAAGACAGTCTTTCCGACACCGCTCGGACCGAAGATGACACAGTACTCTCTTCCGACAGAAAAGCTCACGTCTTCCATAACGAAATCGCCCTTTTCAACCCGGAGGCCCTCAACCACCATCATATACCTTTATCCTCCTTGAAAGATATCTGGCCGCGACGAAAACCCCCAGACAGAACAGCAGGAGCACGGCGGAAGAGGACAGGGCGGGAGACAGCCCTCCGGTGGTGTAAAGGTTGTAGATATAAACTGGGGCGGTCATGGGATAATAGGCCAGCACCACCACAGCTCCGAACTCGCTCAGCCCCCGTGCCCACGTCATTATCCCGCCGACGACCACGTTTCTCAGAGACATGGGGAGGGTGACGGTGAAAAACGCCTCAGTGCTGCTGGCTCCCAGGGTCCGGGCAACTTTTTCCATCCTCGGATCAACCATCTGGAACCCCTCCCGCATGTAGTTTATCGCAAACGGTACGCCGACAAAGAGCATGGCCACAACTATGCCCGGAAAAGCGTCCACGAACCGCACCCCGACCTCGCTCAGAGGCCGGCCCAGGAGCCCGTTTCTTCCAAAAACAGTCAAAAGCGCTATCCCGGCTACGGTGTGCGGCACAACAACAGGGACATCCACGATGCTTTCCACGATGCTTTTGCCGAAAAAATCCCTGCGAGCCAGGAGATAGGCCAGGGGCATCCCCACGGCTATGGACAGAACCGAGGCGACAAAGGAGGCGGCGGCGCTCAGCCATATTGCCGTCAAAATCCCTCCCTCCCTGAGACCCGATGGCGTCCCATACTTGGAGGTGTAGACAAAGATGTTGACTATGGGGAGCGCTATGAAAAAAAGAACCACCAGAGACCCGGCGGCCAGACCAACGCCTCTAATGGCATGTTTCCTGTCATACCCTTTTTTCAAGCAGAAAAACCAGACGCCCAGCACGGCACCCGCTCCGATGAGAAACCCGGGTATGGGATATCCCAGAGCCGCCGCCAGGAGGGCAAAAAGTCCCGGGACGAGCACGAGGAACGTTTCATCTTCCCATGGTTTCCTTTTTTCCAGTGGCATGTCAACCTACTCCGACGAAAGCGCCTCAACGCCGCTCGCTATTTCCGGGGGCATGTTTTCCACGTTGATGCCCGTGGGCGGGTTTGTCACCCTGAAACCGGCGTTTTTTATGATCTCCCGCCCGGTGTCACCCAGCAAAAAGCCGGCGAACTCAACGGCCAGTTCATGGTGCGGCGCCCCTGTGGGTATCGTAAACCCGTAGACTATCGGGTATGCGGTGATGTTTTTGCCCGTTGAGCTGATGCTCACCGTCACCCCGGAATACGCTTCCTTTTTTTCCATAGAAGACAGGTCTATGTCTTCTGGAAAAGCGAGATGTTTTATCCCGCTGCTGCCCATGGAAACTGCTACGTTCAGATACTCAAACACGTAGTCCACTTCTCCCAGCTCCAGAGACGACATGAGGTCAACAGCCTTTGGTTTGATGAGAATCTTTCCCTCCGCCGGGTTGAGGTCTGTGCTGGGTGGGACATGGATTGTTATGTTATTCTCGCTCTCATTGCCCTCCGTCCATATGGCGGTGTTGTTGCCTATCACGTTCTCAAAAATCCAGGGGTCCCCGTAGTATTTCTCCGCCAGCTGTGTTACCATGAGCGCTCTGTAGCCACACGGGTCTGCGTTCGGGTCCGAAAAGCCGACGACCACGTCCGGGCGTGCCAGGATCTCATACCAGTTGGTGCTGTTTATCTCGTCGCTGTAAGCAGACTGCTGGGTGTATAGGAGGACCATGCTGTTGGAGGCAAAGAGAACATTCCACCCGGCAAAGTGTGGTTCTGGCTCTATCATCATGGTGTTTATGAGCCGGTAGTCAGCGCTGGCCACGATATCCGCTGCTTTTCCGAGGTCCGTCACCTTTCTTATCGCGTCAACACTCCCGCTGGCCTCACAGTGCACCTCAACGCCCGTGTGGTTCTTTTCAAAAGATTCAGCCAGAGATGCGAAAGCACCGCTGAGACTCCCCGCATGGAAAACTATCAGCGTCTCCTTTTCAGTGCACCCCGCCGACGATAAAACACCGAACACCACGACGACGGCCAGAGCGATGGAGAGACCACCCTTCGCTCTACTACTGCATCCCGCGCCGCCAGCACAATTTTCTCCAGCCATTCTTCCACCACCACAACCGTTATGCTCATATGGGCATATCACGGCAGGTCTGGAGAGTATAAAAAATTAACTCTGGCGTGGGGGAGGGCGGGCTGGCGGGTCAAAAAGTTATTAATGGGGGGAGTTTTGATATGGGCTGCGGGTGCGAGGATGAAAGCAGCAGAGTGGTTTGAGAGAGCAATAAGCTATTTGAGACCGCTTAACTGGGAAAAAGTTATGTCTGCATTCCTGGCACCCATCAGTATGGTGTTGGTGGTTATCCTTGTTCTGCCTAGCGTGTTGAACGTTGCGTCAGATAACATTTTTGTTTATATGGACCAGGAAGAATCTTTCACGGGCTAGAAAGAGGAGGTAACATTTTTCTTCTCTTGGTTGTTGTGGTGTGGTTGTATGTCGTCTTTGACTTGTCTCTGTGGTAGTACTCGGTTGTCTTTTGGTGGAGGTTGGGTTGATACCGACTTTGACTGCCCCTTGGGGGGCATGGAGGACGGAGACGATGATGGTATCTTTGACATGGATGAGGCCAGCCCCCTGGACTGTGACAGCGACGATGATGGGTTGTCTGATCCCGAGGAGGTTTCGCTTGGGACTGATCCGAATGTTCCTGACACGGACAATGACACGGTTCCTGATGGTCCGGAGGTCCATGGTTGGACTGTTTCTATTGGGCGTGTTGGCAGTGATGGCAGTACTGTTTTGCATGAGTACACGTTTACCAGTGATCCTCTCACACCTCTGTCGGATGATACTGTTACGATTGTTAAAGGTGGCAGCGGTACTCGCCCTGGTGATGATCTGGACTTGGATCATATTAGTGATAGTTTGGAGCGTGAGATGCTTGCTCCTTTGTCTGATAAAGACCCGGAGGATTTTACTGAGGAGGATAACGAAACCCGAGCACAGTATAATCCATTCATTAGAGAGAATATTCCTCCGAAAGCGGAGGGTATCCGTGTTGATGCTGTTGCTGTTTGGGATACTTACTGGGTGGGTTTTGTTCCTGTTCCTTATGTTTCCGCGTGTTATGCTGTTGTCTCTGCCACCGTTTCCGACCCTGCTGGTATTAGTTTTGTCCGGTTTAAAGTGCTTGATAGTGGTAGTTATAGGACGTGGACTTTTTCCGGGGGGACCACCTCTGCTGTTCTCTCTGCTAACCTTGACATTGATTATTTGAGCGACTACCAGTTGGACTTCAAGGTTGAGATCAAGACAATGGACACAAACGGAAACGTGATGACCGCCAAACAAACAATCTCCTCGGCCTGGTTTGGCCTGTTGAAGGATGTTTGGAACGCTATCGTGGAGTTCTTTAAAACGGTTAAGGAGAAGGCGCTGGAGGTACTGGATGCGCTGGTGGACTGGGTGGTGGAGAAGGTTAAGGGGATGCTGGATGTGGTGTTAGGGCCTGTGAAGAGTGCTATTGGTGATTTTATTTCTGGTGTTGATATGTTTTTAACCTTGTTGGAGGGCTCGACTTCTTCTTCGTCTTTGAAGGGGTTTTATCGGTTTGGGCGGACCGATAGGGTAACGGTGTGTCAAAATGATGGTGAGGACGAGGATGTTGACGCTGTTGTTGAAGAGTTTGTGGAATTCTTGTTTCACTCCGGTTTGTTCCAGGCTATAACGGTTTTAGGTGTGACTCTCACGGTGATAAGTGCTTTCATAACCGTCAGCAGCATGGGCCTGGGAGCAGAGATAGGGATAGTCCTTTCATTCATAGTCCCATACATCATAACCACTCTTATAGGAAAAATGGAAGGAGACACGCCACAGGAACCCACCCAATCAGACACAGCCACGGGACTACTAAGCCAACTAATAGACATAACCAAAATATCCGCGGAAATACTTGGAGTTCTAACAACAATATATGAGATTTTTAAAACTTTTATAGAACGAAAATCTAGAGAATATATAGAAATATTTTCATTCATTATCGCTATCATAGGTGCTTTGATTTCTTTGCACTATAGCGATTCTGCGTGTGGTGTTACTCTGGGATTATTTTTGGCGCTGTTCGGTTGGGTTCTCGCTATAATCAATGTAAGCCCTACTGATGGCAAAACTACATTATGGTGGGTAGAGGAGGTAACAGGGGGGATAGATACAGGAATCTCGCTCGCATATTTCAATAAGTATTTCTATGGGTGGTGACACGGTGGATATAGGAAAGCCAATATATGGAGAAAGAACTAGAGTATATTTTATCCTATGGGGCATTCTTTTTCTTTTAGTTGCCTTTTTGGCTTTATTTCTATCATACAATTTTTGGAAGGAACTACCGAAAAAGTTAGATATCTCATGGCTTGAGACATTTTTATTAGTTATATTGTCCGGGCTTCTTTCTATAGGAAGTTTTTTAGGATTTTTCAAGTCCTTTTTATATGATGATCTCATCATATATGAAAAAGGCATGGTTTTTCCTGAAAAAACCCTTAGAGATTGGTTGAGAAAAAAACGTATTTTTTTATCTTTTAGAGAGATGGCGTCTATTGAAATTCGGCCTACGAAGGGAGGGCGAGTCAGCCGCCCCATCGTAATTGTTACGAAAGACGGAAAAGAATACCGGATGTTCTGGGGAACGCTCAGAAACCCCCCTAAGGTATATAAACTTATCAAAAAAGGCATAGAGCTCGGGTATCTACACCCTGGGGTTCTCAGGGAGACTGATGTTGGTGTAAATCGGACCAGAAAGAATTTTTCACGGGCGAGAAAGAGGAGGTAACATTTTTCTTCTCTTGGTTGTTGTGGTGTAGTTGTATGTCGTCTTTGACTTGTCTCTGTGGTAGTCCTCAGTTGCCTTTTGGTGGCGGTTGGATTGATACCGGCTTTGACTGCCCCTTGGGGGGCATGGAGGGCAGAGACGATGATGGTATCTTTGACACGGATGAGACCAGCCCCCTGGACAGCGACAGCGACGATGATGGTCTCGGTGATTATGTGGAGGTGGACTCGTATCAGACCGATCCTAACGTGAACGATTCGGATGGCGACGGGCTGACCGATCACGATGAGGCTGTCACATACGATACCGATCCGAACGATCCTGACACGGACGGTGACACGGTGCCGGATGGTCCTGAGGTGTGTGGTTGGACCGTTTCCATTGGGCGTGTTGGCAGTGATGGTGGTACTGTTTTGCATGAGTACACGTTTACCAGTGATCCTCTCACGCCCTTGTCGGATGATACTGTTACGATTGTGAAGGGTGGTAGTGGTGCTCGTCCGGGTGATGATCTGGACCTGGACCACATAAATGATAGTTTGGAGCGTTCTATGTTGGCTCCTTTGTCTGATAAGGATCCGTCTGAGTTGTCTGAGGAGGATAATGCTACTCGTGCCCAGTACAACCCGTTTATAAGGGAGAACCTTCCTCCAAGGGCGGAGGGTATCCGTGTTGATGCTGTTGCTGTCTGGGATACTTACTGGGTGGGTTTTGTTCCTGTTCCTTATGTCTCCGCGTGTTATGCTGTTGTCTCTGCCACCGTTTCTGATCCCGCCGGTATCAGCTATGTCAGGTTTAAGGTGTTGGATAGTGGTAGTTATAGGACGTGGACTTTTTCCGGGGGAACCACTTCGGTGTTTCTCTCTGCCCATCTTGATATTGATTACTGGTCTGATTACCAGTTGGACTTTACGGTGGAGATAAAGACAGGAGACGTCAACAACAACATCATGTCTGTCACCCAGACCGTCTCTTCGGCATGGTTTGGGTTGTTGAAAGACGTGTGGAATGCGATTGTGGAGTTCTTCAGCACGGTTAAAGAAAAGGCGCTGGCGGTACTGGACGCGATGGTTGAGTGGGTGGTGGAGCGGGTTAGGGGTTTTGTTAATTTGTTGGTTAATACTGTGAAGTCTGTTTTTAGTGATGTTATTGATGGGTATGGTTTGTTTTTGTCTG
>CAZROC010000006.1:0-47048 GCA_964601625.1 uncultured Thermoplasmata archaeon
TCATCAAACCCATCTGCAAGCCCGGCGGAACACCCGTGCCGCCGCCACGGGCACCTGATCTGGTTGTGGAAAGTGTTTCTGTTGGCGTGTTAGACCGTTTGCCCAAAAATGGGGATGTTTTTCCTGTTAGTGTTGTTGTTTCTAACCGTGGAGATGCTGATGTTGTCGGCGAGATCTCTGTTTTGTTAAAAGAGAGTGACAGCGATGTGATAGTGGGAGAAAAGACGCTGGTTGGGCTGGTTGGTGGAGAACAGAAAACACTTGTTTTCAGCTGGACGTGTTCTGATCTCTGGGCGACTTATAATCTCACTGGGGTGGTTGACCCAGACAACGATGTTTCTGAGGGAGATGAGAGTAACAACGAGAAGACACAGACCACAACCGTTTACAGCGTCAAGATTGTGAGTGTTGAAACCTATGTCCTGGATAGTAATGGAGAAATATATCCGAGCAATGGAATGTTTTTGAGCGGATATGAGCATGTTGTTCGTGTGACACTATACAATACCTGTAACTATCAGCTTTCTTTGGGTGTAGTGTCTGTTCTTGGCACTGTCACAGTGGACCTGCCGGATTTGGATTTGCTGGAGATAGACCCTGATTACCAGCTTATAATAGCTGTTATTGATGTTTTGAAAGAGGTGACACTGGACATAAACATTGATCCTGGCCAGACCACAATATCTCCTGATGTGGACTACCAGCCCGGCCAACTCGCAACAGGCGTATACGACACATACCAACAAATAGAACACCCGATAAGAGAAAAAATAGGTGAAATCGGGATTGCTCCTCCGGACAGGGACTATGACAACGATGGATTGACAAACTCAGACGAAATACTCAAATATGGAACAGACCCCACAGATTTTGACACTGATGATGATGGCATGCCTGATGGTTGGGAGGTAAAATATGGGCTTGATCCTACTTCCAATACAGATAAAAATACAGACAAAGAGCATGATGGAGTTTCCAACTATGTAGAGTATACTAAGGGTACAGACCCAACTAAAAAAGACACAGATAGTGATGGCATGGATGACTATTATGAAATAAATTATGGATACTGGCAACAGCCAACCGTAAAAAATGACAGATATGCTATATTATATGGGGGGACAATAAGTGGAAATAAGTATTATGACGCGTTTTGGAATGATATAAAGGAGATGTACTATGTGTTGGTGAAAAACTACAACTGGGACCCAGATAATATATACGTCCTCTGGAATAATGCACAGAAAGGAGATGAAAAAGATGGGATTATCTTAAGCGGTCCTGCAGGACGTTCTTCATTTAATAACGTTATGGATTATATATCAAAAATAATAGATGACAACGACCTCTTTTTCTTCCTGGCGAACACGCACGGCAATACTGCTGCAATAGATGACATTCCATATGACGATGGAGAGTGGGATAAAGTTGCTAAAAAAGCCGGTCTCCCCATCATTGTTATATCTGCCTGTGATTCAGGTAGTGCCATTTCAAAATTAAAATGTCATGTTTCTGATAATACCATCATAGTAACAAGCAGCAAAGCAGACGAAGACACCTACAATAATAAGGAACACACCTTCTTTTTGTATAATAATTATGGTAACGGTCAGGGATTTGTATGGTATTACGGGGGCACATTCTATCACAACTATGAGGACTATTATCAGCCGGCATCTCTTTCATTGGCTTTTGAGTCTGGCTGGGCAGGGGCAACAAATCCACCACCTGAGTATACACTATCGAAATCCCACCCTCTTGTTGATGGCAACCATGATGGTGTGGGCCATACAGGAAAGGATTTGATTGATAATCCGTCTATAGAAGGTGATGCTTTGGATAAGATTTATATATAAGGCTAAGAGGATAAAATAATTTGAGGTGGTGTTGTATGGCCAAAAAAGTGGTATGCGTGACTGTTGGACAGATTGTTGCGGTGGTGGTGCTGGTTGTTTTTCTTGTTGCGTCGTTTTATGTTGAGTTTTATTACAGGCCCGAGGTTGCTGTTTTTCGTAAGTCTCCTGATGTTTATTGGTCAAAGAAATATGCTGATGATGGTGGGGTGATTCTTTTTATAGAGTGGGTGGACACGAACGATTATCCCCAGGAGGCTGTGAGATTGGACGTTGCCACTCTGACGTTTTATCTGCCTTATTCTCCCATGGTTTTGAACTGTTCTGGGGAGAGCATAGTTCTGGAGAACTCTACTGTAGGTTTTGGTTGTTTCGACATTCCTGTGTCTACTTTTGTGAAAAGCAATCCCTATAAGATACAGTTTGTTGATGTGAGTGGCTGTTGTGACACAGAACCGAATGGCTTTCTTAACTGGAGAGATTATTTCTATTTCCCGCCGTGTTACAACAACACGGGTATTGAAGTGCGACTAGACGGTAGCTGGCAGGAGGATTTTGTGGTGAGCTATAGGCTCCTTCCGCCCTCAAACGCTCCGATTGAGCTTTAGAGAGGAGAGAGAATGTGATGAGGTGATTGGATGGGCGATCTGGATTTGTGTCAGATGCTTTTCCTGTTCTTTTCTGCTTTACTGGTAATAGATTTTTCTTTTTTGTTCCGATACTGGGGACACAATAAAGAAAAATATGAGAATGGGTCTATGGTTTTGTTCGGAGAAATCCTGTTGATTTTTCTGGTCATCGTTATTTTACTAATTTTATACGTGCGAGTTTTAAGCTTACGACACATACAATAATCATACAATAAATGAATGTAAATAAATGTGGGTAAAGGGGAATTTAGACATCACACCCTACGACGGCACCATGTACAGGGCGGTGGTGGAGGTGAAGTCCCACTCCCACGCTGTGCTTCCGGTGGGTGCTGCGTTCACAGGCAGACACCCGGCATAGAAACCTCCCAGGGTGTCCACGGATAGCCAGTAGCCGTCTGCCACTATGAAAGCGGGGTGGACGGGTGCGACGGTGTCGTTGAAACCATAGTATGTTTTTACTGCGTCCCAGTTTTTCATGGCCTCTTCTTCTGTGCCGCCGAAATAGACCGTGGCAAAGGCGTGGTTTGAGATAACGCACATTCTGGTGGTGCCTCCGAGTGCGTCTATTATAGAGGCCAGCAGTATTGCGTGGTCTTCGCAGTCCCCCTCTCCTTTTTTCAGGGTTTCGGCCACGCTCTGCCAGTGGTCAGCCCCCTCTGGCTCCGGCGAGTATTTTATGTGGTCATAGACGTAGTCAAAGGCGGCGGCAACGTGCGCAGTCGTGTAGTTGTCTCCCCACTTGCTCTGTATCTCTGTTTTTATGCTCTGGACTGTGGGGTTGTCTGGGTCAACGAGTTTTTCAACCTTTGGCCACAGGTCGTTTTTCTGGGTTGAAATGAAGACAGGTATGTCTCTGGCCAGGGGGTGGAGGACGAAGGAAAAGACGTTCTGGTACTGCACTCCAACAGGGTACCATTCCATGGTCCTGCCTTTTTTATGGCCTGAAAAAATCTCCAGCCCTATCTGGTAGCGGTGGTACTGGCCGATGCCCGATGTGGGGGGAGGGAAGGCCACCACCCCCAGCTTTTTTTCGTCTCCTGGCCCGACGAGTTTATAGACCGGCTGGACGACGTTGACACCCCATTCTCCGGCGAAATGGATGCTTTTCACAAAGAGATATGTGCTGTCCAGGTTTTCAACCCTCACGAGGATCGTCCCGCCATATTTCTCGTACACATCTGACACGACGAATCTGGTCCTGTAATGATAGGATATGGGCGTGGACGTCAGGGTGCCGTTCACACCGCCAGACGCCGGAGGGGCCCTCAAAGGCACAGGCGGAACCCTCTCCTCCCCGAAACCGTCGTTTGTGAGCCACCCATAGACACCGGTGTAAGATGCGAGAATCAGAGTCAGAAGGACAAAAAGCCCTATATGTGTCTCCCAGCGGCCGCTCCTCTTCCTCCACCCCCATTTTTCCCTGTAAAAAGTTCCACCAGGCGCTGCCCCCCCTCCATGCGGGTGTGTCTGCCACGGACCCTGCTCCCATTCTTCCATGTACGTGGATATACGGCTGTGTGTATTTTACTCTTTCACCTATACCGCCGATTTCTGTCATCCCACCCACACCCCAACTAGATGAGCAGCAGATGTATGGCGGCGCATTTTTGTGAATCGCCGGTGGTGGGGCATTAAAGAGATGGACAACCTTTTTAAACCTCTCTTTGTGATATACCCGGTGGGCTGGTATCATGGTCAGTGTGAAAATTGAGAATATTGTTGCGAGGGCCAGGTTGGCCAACCGGTTTGACCTTGAAGAGGTTTCGTCAAAGCTCATAGGCTCTGTTTATAACCCGGAGCAGTTTGAGGCGGTGCTTTACAAGCTGCTTTCGCCCAGGGCGGCGTTTCTCATATTGAAGAACGGCAAGGTCATGTGCACTGGCCTCACAAAAATAGAGGACATAAAAGAGGCGTACGGGCAACTGGCTTCCATGCTGTCCCGGGAGGGCATTGAGGTCAAAGAGGTGTTTGACATAGAACTCCGGGGGGTTGTGTCCAGCTTTGATTTGAACCAGGAGATAGACCTTGAGGCGCTGGTGCACCTGCTTGAAAACGATGCCGAGTATGACTCGGATGTGGTTCCGGCGGTCGTTTACCATCTGCCCGAGCCGCCCTCAAGTGCCCTCATTTTTTCCAACGGAAAGGTGGTCATAACGGGCCCAAAGGACCTTGAGGAAACGAAGGTGGCGGTTAAGAAAGTCATAGACACGCTCGTGGAGAGCGGGCTGGCGGTGGTCTGAGAGTTCAGGGTGGGGTCTTTGATAATCTTTGACAACCATCTCCATCTTTCGCCTGCTGGCATGGGGTGGCGGGCCATAAAAGAGTTTGAAAAAAGAGGGGGCACCCACATTGTTCTTTCCAACATGCCATACCACGAACTCGGCCTTATGGAAGTGGGCGATTTTGAGAGGGAGTTTGAGACCACTCTCTCCCTGGCCAGGGATGTCCGGGAGAACACGGGTGTTGTTGTCTTTGTCTCCCTTGGACCCTATCCCGTGGACCTGTTGCGTCTCGCTGAACTGGTGGGAAGGGAGAAAGCGGAGGAAAAGATGAGATGGGGGATGGACCTGGCGGCCGAGTATGTGAGACGGGGAGAGGCAGTTGCTATCGGAGAAGTCGGCCGCCCCCATTTTCCCGTTGATGAGTGGGCGTGGGAGGCATCTAACAGGGTGCTGGAGTATGGTATGTCCCTGGCGGCAGAGGTGGGCTGTCCGGTTGTTGTTCATTGCGAGAGCGCAACTGAGAGGACATGGGCGGAACTGGCTGAGATGGCTGACAGGGCCGGTCTCCCCCGTGAAAAGGTTGTCAAACATTTTTCCGGGCCTGTGGTTGACCCATCCAAAAACATGGGCCTGTTCCCCAGCGTGATAGCCAGCAGGGAATCCCTTAAGAAGATTTTTCGGAGCGGTGGCGAGTTCAGAACCCGGTTTTTGATGGAAACTGATTACATAGACGACCCGAAACGTCCCGGAGCTGTCCTCTCTCCCGCCACTGTTCCAAAGAGGACCATGTGGTTGCTTGAAAGCGGCATCGCCACGGAGTCCGATATGGATGTGGTTCACAGAAAAAACCCGGAGCGCCTCTACGGGGTTGAGATGGGAGAATGAATAAGATGGTGGATGAATAATAAGGATGAAAAAAAGATAATTTTATATATGTCCTCTTTTCTCCCGCCTTCGGAGACAGGAAATAAACGGAAAATAAGATTAAGAATAAATAACAGGAGGAAAAGTGTATGGGAGATGTGGCTCAGAAACTGGCAAACCCCGCACCGCTTGGATTGATGGGTTTTGGAATGACAACCGTGCTGTTGAACATCCACAACGCTGGCCTGATACCGCTGGGCAGCATGATTCTCGCCATGGGCATCTTTTATGGGGGCATGGCCCAGGTGTTCGCCGGCATAATGGAGTTCAGAAAAGGAAACACCTTTGGCACCACGGCGTTCTCCAGCTACGGTCTTTTCTGGCTGACGCTCGTCGCTCTTATCCTTCTGCCTATTAAATACAGCGGGGTGAACCCTCCAACGGCGGGCGCGATGGGCGCATATCTCTTTATGTGGGGCCTTTTCACTCTCTGGATGTTCCTCTACACGCTGCCCACAAACCGCGTGCTGCAGTTCGTGTTTCTCTCTCTGGCGATACTCTTCTTCCTGCTCTCTGCGGGCGAGCTCTCCGGCTCTGCCACGATAACAAAAATAGCCGGTTTTGAGGGAATCGTCTGTGGCTTCAGCGCCATATACCTGGCTATGGCGGAGGTGGGCGAGGAAACATACGGCAGGGAGATATTCCCCATCTGGAAAGTTGAAATAGAGAAGAAGGAGTGAAGAAACGAAGAGTGAAGAAACAGAAGAAATGACAGAATGACAGGAAAGAAACAACAAGAGAGACGGGGAGTGAGAGAAAAGTAAGGTGGTGCCAGCAGGGCAGGGCGATGTACTGGTCGTATCAGGCTACTCAAAAAACAGGGTGGAAACCTCCACTCCCCATCCGCCGTATTCGCCTGCGTTGACGCTGCTTCCACCGTCTGTCCTGCCGCCGTCTGTCCCGTCCATACTCCTTTCTGTACTGTCCGTGCCTGTTCTTTTTTCACGTCTTTTTTTCAAAAAAGCCACGCCACCGTATCTGTTGCCGCAGTAGTTCGGGACTGAAAACACGGTCAGGACCCTTCCTGTCCACGACGCTCCGTTCACGCACTGGTGGGCTCTTATGATGCCATGGAGCGAGTTTTTCCGGCAGAAGATTTCAACGGCTTCGGGAGAATAAAACCGGTAGCACCCCCTGTACGTGTTAAAGGAGAAAAGGGTCTCGTAGAGGCGGGTTTCGTAGGCGCTGTGTGTGTTTTTGTTCTTGTTATGTGGGGCGGGGCCGGGGTCGTTCCACAGAAGTCCGAGCAGCTTTTCATCTGGCTCTCTCGCAGCCTCTTTTGGGAAACGTCTGAGCGTGTCCAGATCAGGTATCTCCGGGGTTATTCCGCCGTGGACCAGAAAGTATCCGCAGTACTTTGCGGCGACGGGCAGACACTCAAAGGTCTTGTTCGCCTCCTCCCACAACAACGTGCCATTTCCGTGTCCAAACCTGTGTTTCAGTTGGCTCAGGAACCCATAGTAAGAGTTGACATCCCTTGTTTCGTGGTTTCCTCTCAGAAAGAAAACCCTGCCCGGTTGGGATATTGCCCTCTGAAGCACCTCAACCAGGCATTCCACCTGGTGAGGGCCACGGTCAACCACGTCGCCCAGAAAGACAACAAAACCTCTCCGCCCCCGTTTTTCCAGAGCGTCCACCGTGCTCAGAGCTTTTCTCAGAGCATTTAAGTCTCCGTGTATGTCGCCTATAACAAAACACCGCTCACCTCTTTCTCTATCCCACGTCCCTCCTTCTGTTTTCCCTCCCGTATTATTTTCTTTTTCAATTTCGTCCAGGTCTATGAAAACCGGTTGCTCCATGAAAATGTCCCTGGCATCTCTGAGAAGGTGTAAAAAATAATCTTCACCAACATTATCCCGCACAACCTCATCCATGTCGGTGTTCCTGTCCGCCACTCTGCCGGCCCCCTATCTGTTTCATGTCGGTACGAGCTACGTTAACACGAGCTTTTCCACAATGTCCATCGCCCTGGTTGGATCCCTGGCCAGAACCCGTATCATCGGCTCCTTTCCATGTCCACCGGTGTCATAGATGATGTCCGGCACAGACCCCATCTTTTCTATGGCGTATGCGGTCCCCCACTCCATCGTCCTGCTCCCACCCCCATCCGGCTCGTCTCTTCGGCTGAAAGACCCCACGGTAAACCCCATGGAAATAGCCCTCTCCACAACCTCTTCGCTGTACGCTATGTTTAGGGCACACCTGATAGACGGATCATATCTCATCGCGGTGAGCACTATTCTCGCTGTGTGCCGTGCGCCGCCCCACGTCGCTCTGCCACACTGTTTTGGCCCTTTTGCTCCTTTTGTTATGCGTCCGTCAAGCCCGGCGACTTCCTCCCGTCTGATGGCCCATGGGAGCGCGAAGGCGATGTTGGTTCCCACCTCCGGCACGTATTCCACTGGCACGTGTTCACAGAACCTCCTGGCAGCCTTCTCAACACCAAACCTCGGGTCCACCAGTGGCATGGAGGTGGCAGGCGACGGGCGGACAGGTCTTTTCCCCACGTCTCCCATCCCGGACCACTTTCTCTCACCCCAGAGCAAAAGGTTGTGGTGAAACCTCTTTGCCCTCATAACGCTGTTGCACAGTTTTTCTCCCAGAGCCAGAAAGCCGGCTATGAGCGATGCCAGAGCGCAGCCGGTGCCGTGGAACTCCACAGGGAGCATCGGAGCCAAAAATTCCAGGCCGCTCTCTCCGACAACACCGCATTTCCTCCGCTCCCCGGCGGACATGAACAGAACATCCCTGGCAACCTCTCCATATCCCACCCCCCGGTGTTCGCCGTGCCCGCCTTTGATGAGAACATTGTTCGCCCCGGCCTCCATAAGGACCGATGCCAGATCATCTATGCCGCCTATGTTCTTTTTCAATTCTTTTTTCTTCAAAAACACATCTGCAAGCATTTTCCCCTCCGCGAAGTTGGGAGTCAGGAGATATGTTTTGGGCAGAAGGTGCTCAACATACGCCTCTGCAACCTCCAGGCCCACCGTGCCACCCGCTGTGAAAGACAGCACCGGGTCAACAATGGCCACGGCCTCCGTGTTTTCCACGAACTCAGCCACCGCCCTGACCAGGTCGCCGGAGGGCAGTAAACCCGTTTTCACTATGGTCACGTCGTTTTCCTCGGCCACAGCATACATCTGCTCTCTCACGTGTTCTGTGAGAAGCGGCTCAAAGGCCTCCACGCGCCTCGTGTTCTGGACAGTGACCGTTGAGACCGCCGCCACTCCCCTGACACCAAGGAGAGAGAGGGTTTTTATGTCCTGGAACACACCCGCCCCGCCTGTGGGGTCCACGCCTCCAACGACAAGGACACCCCTTTCTTTTCCACCAGCGTGTCCAGTGGCCAGAGCGTGTATTGTCTCTGGCAAAAACACTGTGTCATCCGCTACCGTGCCTCTTTTTTCGTCACTGGCAGTTTCCATCTCATCTCCTCCTGCCACGCAGCACATCTTTTGCATCTCTTATCTCCTCTCTCCTTTCCACTTTCCCCGCCCTGGAAATAAATCTTTCCCTCCCACCCGTCCTCCACCCACTCCTCTGCCTTTTTTCCGCTGTCCATATTTTTCCGTTTCCCATCTTTTCCCGGCAACAGCCTCCATCCACGCCCTGGAAGGCCCAAAAGAGGGGTTTGTGGCGAGAGCTCTCCCAAAAAAACCTCTGGCCTTTTTTCTGTCTCCGAGAAAAAAATAGAGGACGCCGAGATTGTGCCAGCCCCACACGTATTCCGGGTCTATCGCCAAGGAACGTCTGTAACATCTCTCCGCTTCCCTGTACTCGCCCAGGTTTCTGTAGCACACGCCCAGGTTGTTCCACCCGCTTTTGTTGTCTGGCTCAAGAGACACGCATTTTTTGAAAGCCTCTACCGCCTTTTCATAGTCGCCCTTTTTCACCAGGGCTTTTCCAAGGTTGAACCAGTAAGTTCCGGTGGGCGATGTCTCTATGGCTTTTCTGTAAAACTCTATCCCTCCGTCAACGTCTCCCATGCGCACCAGGCAGATCCCGATGTTGTTGTACAGCGGAGCCAGGCTACCGTCTCCCTCTTGCGATCGCACATCTCCATGTCGCAGGAGTTTTTCATAGACATCCATGGCACTTCTATAATCCCCGAGTACGAAGAGAGCGTGGCCAACGGCCATCGCCAGGTCCCACCAGCCGCTTTTTTGTCCATCTCCATCTCCCAGGGCTCCATCTCCCTCTTTACTCACTTTAAGGTCTTCGCAGAGAACCAGAAGTGTGCGAAGGCCCACCAGGTCTTTTTCATAGCGTTTTTCATAGCCAGCGTTTTTTTCAAACAGCGTCAAAACACGTGAAAAGTATTCTCCCAGCCCCATCTCCTCTGCCCACTCAGGCATGGAATCCCTGATCTTTTCCCAGCACTTCAGAATACTCCCTGTCATTCATATCGCCCTATGTCTGTGAGATGGGTCTGCTTTGTCTCTTTCCTCAGCCGGTTTGAATATGTCACGTCAAGAAGAACCTTTTCAAGCACGGCCACGTATTTCTCATCCACGTCCTCCGGGACCTTTTCAGGGTCAAGCTGATATGCTGGGTTTCTCGGGGGAGGAGCAGAGCCACCCATGGCCAGAAACTTTCTGAGCTCCCGCCTGGCACCTTTTTTCACCTCCGATGCCCCGTCCGGGACATCTGCCCCAGCCTTTTTCAGCTCGTAGAGGAACACCGGTCTAAGGAACAGGCGCTGAAGAACATATAGGGTGAGAAGGTCTCTCTTCTTTTTCTGCGCACCACCCTCGTTTTCCTCTCCAGCGCCGCACACCTCCCTCACCTTTTCCCCCACAGCGTCATAGATGTCCTTTTTCTTTGAGGAGACCACGGTGTACACCTTTGACGGTGGAATAACCCTCTCCCGGAGGACGCCCATCTCAACCATCGCACGGAGGTATCCTGTGAGAAGGAGGCGGTGTACCTTCAACCCCCTGTTCTCAAGCTCCCTGTGTATGGCGCTTATGGACTTCTCCTCTCCCCTCAATATTTCCACAATGACCTCTCTAAGCTCTCCCTCTGGCACAAACATATTTTACCACATCTGGTAAAATATCTCTTTGGTATAAATCCTTTTCCTTAACTCTTTTTTACCAGACCGAGTTCAAAAAAGCATATTTATCCCCCATGACTACCCTTTTCCGAAGGGGTGCACTCCCGCTTCCTGCTTCCTCACCTGTTTCCTCAGAGATCCACCCGTTATCTCCAATGGCTCACATCTCCACCAGTACGCTCTCTCCTCCCTTCCCTCCCATTCCCTGCTTCCTGTCAATCTCCTGCGCTTACACTCCTGCGCGTACACACTTACAACAACTTCAACAAAAACTAATAAATAACAAAAAAAGAAGAACAGGTGGTATGGGAAAATGAACACGGCGGCGAAAAACATGGAAAATCTTGAAAAAAAGATTGAAAAAACAGGACTGCACAACATGGGCGAGTCCACGGACCTGACACTCTTTGTCCGAACATCAGATGAGGACATAAAAGAATGGGATTCCACAAAAATATACGAGGCGCTGATAAGGGAGACGGACATAAGCCCTGACGCTGCGAGAATAGTGGCGAGAGAGGTGGAAAAGCTGGTCCGCTCCCTCAACATTCCCATAGTATCAGCTCCGCTGGTAAGAGAGCTCACAAACGCAAAACTGGTTGAATATGGCCTCACGGAGATAAGAAAACAGCACACACGCCTCGGCGTCCCCCTTTATGATGTTAGACAGATAATGGTATATCCCAGCAAAGAGAACGCGAATGTGCCCCACAGCCCGGAGGCCACCAACCTCACACTCGCCGAGAGGATAAAAAAAGAGTACGCGCTCCTTGAGGTTTTCAGCCAGGACATAGCGGATGCCCACATGCGCGGGGACATACACCTCCACGACCTGGGCATGGTTGACAGGCCCTACTGCAGCGGACAGAACATAGAATATGTGAAACTCTTCGGCCTCAACCTTCCAAACGCCATAAGCATAGCCAGGCCAGCAAAACACCCGGAGGTCCTGGTTGAGCAGATAATAAAGTTCTCTGCTGCGCTTCAGGGAAGTTTTGCCGGCGCCATCGGATGGGACGCCTTCAACATATTCCTTGCTCCATTCCTCGTGGGAATAGAATACACACGCATGAAGCAGATCGCACAGATCCTCGTCTACGAGTTCGCCCAGCAGGCCGTGGCCAGGGGAGGCCAGAGCATTTTCAGTGACCTCAACCTCTACTGGGAGGTTCCAAAGCACTTCGCAGACGTTGAGGCCATAGGGCCAGGCGGTAAAAAGACTGGGAACACATATGAGGACTACATAGAAGAGTCGCAGGCGTTCCTCAACGCCCTCTTTGACGTGTACATGGAAGGAGATGCCCTGGGAAGACCTTTCTTCTTCCCCAAACCGGACCTCCACATGACAGAGCGCTTTTTCCAGACAGAGGGACACGAGGAGTTCCTGCTCAAAGCGGCGGCCCTGGCGGCGGACAAGGGGAACACCTATTTCATATTTGACCGCGGTGAGACGGCCAAAATAAGCGAGTGCTGCCGTCTTTCCTTCAACCTGAGGGAATCGGACCTTGAGGACGCGAAGCAGCCGTGGAAGATGCGGTACAGCGCAATGCAGAACGTCACGATAAACCTACCCAGGATAGCATACGAGGCCGGGGGAAACGACGACCGCCTCTTTGAAATCCTCCGCGAGCGCATAGAACTGGCAGCGAAGGCGCACCTCCAGAAAAAAGCGTTCATAACAAAACTGCTCCAGATGGGAACGAACGGTCCCCTGGCACTTCTGGCCATGACAGCAGACGGAGAACCATACTACCGCCTACACAGGGCGTCTTTCCTGCTCGGAATGCTGGGTCTCAACGAGATGGTCCAGTACCACACGGGCGAAGAGCTCCACCAGAGCAAAGACGCTATGAGGTTTGGGCTCAGAGTCATAGCGTACATGAAACTCGTCGCAGACGAAATGGAAGAAAAATACGGCATCCACATGCCCCTGGAACAGACTCCTGCCGAATCAACCGCCTACCGCCTCGCAAAACTGGACATGAAACACTTCCCACTCCAGGCGCCCACGGTGGTCAAAGGAAACAGGGCCACCAACGAGATATACTACACCAACAGCACCTACCTCAACG
Source organism: uncultured Thermoplasmata archaeon (assembly GCA_964601625.1). Classification (GTDB taxonomy): domain Archaea; phylum Thermoplasmatota; class Thermoplasmata; order JAGHBH01; family JAGHBH01; genus CAZROC01. The sequence goes on from CAZROC010000006.1 coordinate 12,784, forward strand.
TCGGACTGGACATAGACCCCATAACACGTGTGAAAGAGGAGGGCAAGTTCCACCCGATGATAGAAGCCGGCGCCCTGACCCACATATGGCTGGGAGAGAGCCACCCCAGCCCGGAGAGCATAGCGAACTTCGTCGTCAAAACCTTCAAAAACACCCAGAACGCCCAGATCGCATTCAGCCCTGAGTTCACCACCTGCCTGGACTGTGGAAAAACGTTCAGGGGACTTCTGGACGCGTGCCCCAGGTGCTCAAGCATCAACGTTGAGGGAATAACCCGGGTCACAGGTTTCTTCAGCAAAACAAAGAGCTGGAACAAAGGAAAAATAGGCGAGCTCAAAGACAGGCACCGGGTAACGCTCTCCTGAGACACATACACCTAACAGGTCAACAGCCAGCAGAAAAAATTCATGTATCACGCTCTCTCCTCCCCTTTTATTTTTTCCCTTTTATTTTCCCTTTTATAGGCATCACACAAAGAGATACACGAGGAGATGAAGATGGTTGAGATAGAATTCCACGGCGGCGTCGGAGAGATAGGGGGAAACAAAATACTGATAAAAACACCCGGGGGAAATATCTTCCTGGACTTCGGGCTAAGTTTTTCAACGCACAAGATGTTCTTCAGCGAATTCATCCAGCCCAGAGGCGCCAACGGCCTGGGAGACTACTTTGAAACAGGTCTCCTCCCACCCATACCGGGGATATACCGCCACCGAATGGCAGAGCACACGTACACCATAACCGGAGGAAAGTGGGACGTGCGAAATGGCACACCGCCCCTTGCCGTCCTGGTAAGCCACGCCCACGCAGACCACATAGACCTCATACCCGTTCTCCACGAGTCCACGGCCGTCGTAGCCTCTCCCCTGTCCCTGGCTTTAATGGATGCGATGGACGTGGTCTCATCCAGAGAGTATCTCACCCTGAAACCCAGGTACGAATACTACACCAACAAAAAAGGGGGCCTGTCCCGCAAGACATCAAAACAGGAGACATACCCTCGCACCACTCTGACTGCACATCCGGGGAAAATATCCCTCCCGGAGGTGTTGGGCGATGGGGGCGACCTGGAAGTTGAGGTCTGGCCGGTGGACCACAGCATACCCGGGGCGGTGGGATACATCCTCAACGTTGAGGGCAAAAAAATAGTGTACACGGGCGACCTCCGCTTCCACGGAAAACTCGGAGCAGAAACACGGGCCTTTGTGGAAAAAAGCAGGGGGGCAGACCTGCTCATAACAGAGGGGACAAACCTGGCGCCAGAAAAAGAAAAGGGCAAAAACAGAAAGGAAAAACAGCGCATATCAGAAAAAGAGGTGAGCGAAAAACTCGCCGAACAGATGGGCGGTGTCAGAGGCCACCTCTTCGTGAACTACCCCATGAGAGACCTTTATCGCCTAAAAAGCATCCTTGACGCCGCCAGGTCCAACGGAAAAGAACTCGCAGTCCCGCTGAAACAGTTCTACATCATCCAGAAGGTCTGGGAGACGTGTGAAACACTGGGCTCAACAGGCCCGGACCCATTTCCGTCCTCCGGCGCGGAACTGTCCTCCATCCTACCGTCCCCCGGAGACGTGATTTTATATGTCCCAAAAAAGAGCTGGGGGACCATAGTGACGCCGGAACCGGACATGCGGGACTACGATCCCTGGGAGAGAGAGGTCATAGAAGAGCACGAAAACGACTACATCACGGCGTTTGACATACGGGACAACCCGGAACAGTATGTCATGATACTTGACAGCTGGAACATACAGCAACTCGCAGACGTACAGCCAGTGCCGGGGGGCGTGTACATAAAGAGCAGCACAGAGCCTTTTGACATAGAGATGGAGATTGACTGGGAGCGCATAAAAAACTGGCTGAAAAAATACGACATCAAAATAGTGGACGAAAAGACCCACGCCAGCGGCCATGCCTCAGGGGATGAGATAAAGCAGATGATAGAAGAAATAGGCGCCGAAAAAACATTTTTGATCCACACGGAGGGCACCCTGCCGGGGACAGAGAAACCGGAGACTGGAAAAACCTACACCTTTGGATGATCTCGCAGACATAGATCTCTTTTACACAGATAACTTTTTATCTCTCCCCCCGCCTGCCCGGTCCGGGTGCTTTGGGTGAAAGTGGAAAGAAAAACCGCAAACGTGTCTTTCGCAGCTATAGCAGTGGTCCTTTTCCTGGGTGCCACAGTGGCGGCGGTCCAGATAGCACACATTGAGAGGGTCCACGACAGCCAGCGTCTCATCCTTCGCGAGGAGAGAGAAATCCGCCAGGCGTTTTTCTCCGCCAGAAAAGCGCTGGAAGCCCGTGCCAGGATATCCGCCCTGACCTCCATTTCCATGTCTGCTTCGCTCGGTGTAGACGCACAGGCCCTTTTTTCCAGCGACATGGCAGATTATGTGAACGAGACATTCCCCACCCAGTACGGGAGGGTCTTTGTCGGTGTTGAGAACCTGTCCGCCGAAATTTACACGGAGATGGGCGTGGTTGAGGACGTCCAGCCCGCCCTCGTGTCTGAGAGGGAGACCATTCCCGGGGCCGGTTACACCTCAATGCCATCCGCTGAAACCGAAGACGTGCCAGCCGATACACCGGTCCCCCTCAACAGCGGGATGTCCCTGTCCTTCGTTCTCGTCGGCTCAAAGCGTCTCACTGATGTCAATGGGAGCGGAGGGCGGCAAGGCAAAGGCGCTATGGTGTCACCTTGTGAGATTGATGAAAGCCTGGACTCCAGCAGGCCCTTTCTGATAGACCGCCACGGGCTCCTGGCATCTTCCACATGGGGAGAGGCGGGGGACATGGGACGTAACATACAGTACATGCTGGCAACGGTGGCACAGTACAGGGTCCTCCGGGGAATAGCATCTCCCACAGATCACCGCTCCGCCGACCACCTTTTGACGGAAAAAGACGTGGAAATAGCCACAAACCTGGCGCTCTTATTGGAAGAGGTCAGAGCTTTCCGGTGTGTGGACGTTGAGGCGGTTGAAGCGTTTGAAGAGAAAAACGCGCCCCTTTTTGAGGAAAAGAGACAGAAACTCCTGAGAGAAGGATATATCACAGACGTCGGCGAGCGCACACTCATGAGCATGCTCCACAGATATGTTGACCACGGGACGGTTGACCCGGCGGACATATTCGCCCTCTACACGTGTCTGGACGCAGAGCCGGTCAACATTGAGGCGGTGATCTCACAGGCACTGTACACAGTCCTGGACCAGATGGTTCTGAAATACATGGGCTACTTCTCCATACCAGACGGGCCGTGGAACGACTGGAACCTCTGGGACTTCGTGCACAGGTTTTTCCACTGGACAGGCACATCCGAAAAGGTGAGCGTCAGCCCCGACGCATTTCCGGCGACAGACATATACGGGTACAGCAGCCACCCGGAAATCTCCACACGCCACCAGGTGTTTACAGCGGTGAACATCTCAACGATAAAAGTTGTCAACCAGAGCACGAACACAACAGATAACACCAGCACCAACGCCAGTACCAACACCAGCACTAACACCAGTGCCAACACCAGCACCAACACCACAGGCACAGACAACGCGGAGGTGTGCTATGAAAACACATCCTCCACGGCGGAATGGGAGGAGGAACTCTCAACATCCATCGGCCCGTTTTATATCCCCGGCACACCGGACGAAAACCTTGTACCGGTAGGCGAGTGGCGTTATTTCGTCAACGACAGCACAGAGGTTTACACCGACATAGGGGTGTGGATAAACCACACGTCACCGATAAACGTGACCGTCTACTATGGCACGCCGGAAGGAGAACAGGAGGTCTTTTCAGACCACCTTGGCGTGGAAGCGCCCACCGGCGACAACGAGACCGACGCATCCCAGAACAGCACCTTCCAGGCGGACTTCGTCCACATACAGCCTCCGGGCGGAGAAAGGTGGAATCTAACAGGGTTTTATCTCAGGTTTTCCGTGGAATACACGGAGACCACAATAACAGTCACCAATCCCAACGGGACATCTAACGGGACATATAACGTCCTGCAGGAATCAAACGACGGGTGGTTTTCTCTGACAGGCGAGGCGATAATAACTTCCCACCTCAACGGGACAGAGATAACCCACGTGAACCCCGGGCCAAAACCGGACACCTACAGAGAAAAGCCCGCCTCGGATTTCAAAAAAACCCTCAAAGACAGCCCCGAGACCCTCGGCGCACTCCAGGAGGCGATAAAAGAGGTCCTCCATTCCCTCTTCAAAAAGATAACCGACTACGTCTCATCCATGATCACCGGTGTGCTCTTCGGAAACAGTAGGCCACACGTCTCACCCGACCCCGGAGACGACCTCTCTCTGGTAAGAGATACGACATCCACGATAACCCGGTGGGTGGACAGCGGCTTCTACCGTCTCAGACAGCAGGTTGAAAGCGAAGACTTCCTCTCCGACGCCGTGGCACAGTTCGTGGCCGGAATCATAGGGCGTCTGTCCGGTAAACTGCTGGACACCTTCGCGGCCATATATGGAAAGATAGGAGACATTTTTTCCGGGATAAAAAACGGCTTCACCGACAAACTGAAAGACAAAATTGAAGACTTGCTTAAAAAAGGGGTGGAAGTCATAGCCTCAGCCGTGGGAAAATTCTTACACTGGGACAGCGCAGAAGACCTGGCACGGAGAATAATAGACTCTGTCCCGGACTACTGGGACACATTTAAGAACCACATATATGGGGCTGTCGGAAAACTCTACGGGCAGGCCAACACGATTTTCCACAACCTGTTCAACAGAACGTACGAAGTGGTTGACAGAATGTTCTCAACAATCATGGGAGAGTTCAGGGGGCTGGTGTCCCGTTTCATTGAATCAGCCAGGTGGACGCTCCACTCTCTTCTCTCACACATGGCACACGGGATGGACGTGGGGGCAGTGGAACACAGGTTCCGGGCCATGAAAGACGCGCCCGGAGGTGCTGAGCCGGAAAAGGTCATGGCCAGGGGCGTTTTTGTGTTCAAAAAAGAGGGCGGAGGAGACCCAACAGAAAAACAGGAGCTCAGGGTGTGCCAGAGCCCACGCTATCTCTCACCGGAGATCGGCGACTTTTACATCCAGATATCTTCACCACACGGTGTCCACTACACGGCGCTCACCTCCATAAGCGACCACCCATATGAGACATCCTGGAACGTTGAAGTACGCGGGACGGTTAACATATCAATTGAGAGCGGCGGCAGAGGGGTTTTCCCGAACGGGACTAGGGACTTCCAGGGAGCGGTGCCGATAAACATATCGGTGCCGGTAACGGTGTTCTCAGGATGGGCGCTGAGGGGCGTGGACTACTCGGCCAGCAACACCCTCTGGTCGGACCTCAAAGATCTCTTCAAAAAGGTGTGGAAAAAGATAACAGCGGTTTTTGAGATCATGATCCACTACGTAAAAAAGGCACTCTCATTCATATCGCACCTGTTCCAGCAGCTCCTATGCCAGGCATCAAAAGTACTGGACCTCCTCCAGTCCCTCTTCAAAAAGGCCTCCGCCCTCCTATACAAACTCCTCAACAGCGCGGTTTATCGCTTCGTCAAAAAGATAATGGACGCCATGAGAGGAGAAACGGAGACGCTCTCGCTGTGCATTCTGGGATACAACCTCACAGTCCACTTTTACAAAAAACAGGAAACAGCCACGGCGGGCGGAGTGGAGATTGCACTGGGAGAAAAAGAGCACCTCAACATCTCATTGCGCCGGGAAAAAGGAAACTTTGACACTTGGGCCGACATGACAGAGGAAGACAGCGCCTTCCACACAACCTTTTCCATATGGAATATTGACGGGAACCTAGACATACAGAGCGTGGCTGACCTGAGTTACAGCGGAGAAATAAGCTACACAAAAACAGAGAACGGGGCGGGGGGCGGAGCGGGAGAAGAACCCGGCGGGGCACAGGGAGAAAACGAGGGCTGGACATTCACATTCCAGGGGCCGCTCAAGACAAAAACAGAGCAGGTAACCCTCTCCTTTGAGGACATAGCGGGCCATGGCATAACGGTTCCAACCCCCGCTGGCACGGCGACTGTGAACTTCGGAGTAACAATAGACATGGACCGGGAAGCCATAAACAACAGCATAGAAGAAAACCTCGGCCTGCTGGGAACGCTGCTCATAGACGGGCCCGGCTCGCTGCTGGGAGGAGAGAGCAACCGCACCCTGCAAGACCTCGTCGGGGATATAAAAACCACCATAGAACAGATCCTGTCCAGTGAAATACTGGAAAACATAAAAAACACCATAAAAGACATCTCCAGGGCCGTGTCGTTGCAGTTTTTCATAGACGTGGTCCTGGGAGCCGGGGGCACGGGCGCCGGTTTCACTCTGAGCTTTGTAATAAACGACCCCTTTTACACCCTGGGCGATGTGGGCATGTGGCTGGCAGACAGGATCACCGCCTCCTTTTCTTCCACGATGGAAAAACCCTCGTCGGCCTCTTCTGGCGCAATGCCGTCCTCCGCATCTTCTGGAGTAAGACACACTGGACACGCCATATCCCGGGAAACGATGGAAAACATGTCCATAGCACTCTCACTCCACATGGGCAGCGACGAGATGGGGCGGGAGATGGAGCTCAGCGTTGACGCAAACCTTCCCGCGCTGGCGACTCTGGCTAAAAAAGACCTCGGAACGTGGCGTATATCCATAAACATGGGCTACATGTCGGTCACAGAGAGGGAGGGAAAACCTGACATCGTTGAGACAGACAACCTCTTCGTGGGCGAGATAGTTGAAATGTAAACGTCCTCACTAAACTAAATACCTCGCTACTTTCACGCCCATGCTGGCCAGAAGGGGCTGGAGATATTTTAAATAACCCACAGCGTTTTAAAACAAAGGGATAACAATGGTCGGGACCGCCAAGGAGAGCGCTGAAGAAAGAGTCCGGGTGGGCTGCTGCGGTTTTCCGGGGGGGATGAGAGCATATTTTGAGACGTTTGACACGGTTGAAATCCAGCAGACCTTTTATCGCATCGTCAGAGAGGACACGCTTCGCAGGTGGCGTGAGATGGGAATGGAGCGAGAGAGAGGGCGTGGTCGTGGTGGAGAGCGGTCTGGAAAGGAGTTTGTTTTCAACATAAAGGCATCCCAGCTGATAACCCATCCCCCATCTTCGCCAACATACAGGAAATCAAACATCAGGCCATCCAGCAGCGGCTTTTTCAGACCCACAGAGGACGTAAGGAGGGGGTGGGAATACACTGTTAGGGCAGCAGAGGTTCTCGGAGCCAGATACGTGGTCATTCAGACGCCTCCGTCCTTTGTTGAAACAGAAGAGAACATCCAAAACATTGAGGCGTTCTTTGAAAACTTTGAAAACGCCAAGCCAGATGGCGCTTCTTTCCATGTGGCCATTGAATTCAGAAAGGGGTGGGACCCCGGGACCGTAAAGCGGCTGTCTGAAAAACACGGGTTTGTGATATGTGTTGACCCGTTCTCCGAAAACTTCGGCACGTACCTAGAAATGGGGGCCAGGATGGGATATTTTCGTCTCCACGGCTCGCCGCCGGGCGAAAAGATGTACCGGTACAGGTACACAGAAAGAGACCTGGCCGTGTTAGCAGAAAAAATCCGTGCGATACTGGATAGCGGGGTCTCGCCGGAGGGAGAGGTGTTTGTTATGTTCAACAATATACACATGCGAGAAAATGCCCTTGAGTTCATGGAACACACAGGGAAGTTTTTTAGTTTTAGGGGATAAAAAGATAAATCACGTCCGGGTTTTGTCTTCTCTCCCTTTTGCGTTGGAAAGGAGCAAACAAAAAATAGAACACGGAGATTTATAGTTTGAAAAACATTCGCACGCATGGCATGTTCCTAAACATTCAACCGTGAAATTTAAATATTAAAAGGTATAGTAAGGTTATAGGAGAAAAAACGAGAGGTGATGAGAAATGGAGCAGGCGTACTCAACCACAATGAAACTGACCGTGAAAGACAAGCCGATAACCGTGACCGTTACGGCGGAGAGCATGGAAGACCTCCGGGCCCTGATGGACAACCACAGGGTCATAGCGTCTACCATAGCCGAGATACTGGAAAACCCCAAAAAGAAGCGGCGCAGAACCAAAAAACTGGCCGGAGGAAAGAGCCTCATAGAGGAGATAGAAGAGGTCTTTGAGGAGACTGGCAAAAAGAGGATGAAGGTCACGGAGATAAGGGATATCCTCCTCAAAAAGGGAACCTATTTCGGCGTCGCGACCCCCTACAGCGCGGTGTACATAGCCCTGACACAGTCCCCCAAGTTCAAAAAAGTGGGCCGGGGAACCTTTGAGAAAGTGAAGTGATCAGAGAAAACGCCAACCTCCGCCAGCGATCCCAAACCCCGAGCTCCAACCCTTCCAACCCTCTTCCCTTCTTTGTTTTTTGTTTTACAACCACCCCAGCGCTCGCTGGACCAGCATTGGACCACACAGACAAAACCTTTTTCCACCCGGAAATCATGGGGTGCCAGAGGGAAAAGATTTGAGAGACAGCAAACAGGGTGGGACAGAAAAAGAGGTGTCCGTGAAAAAAGGCAGCCTGGAAAGTCTCATAGAACTATCCGCCAGAGCAGCCAGGGAAATGGTCCGCCAGAAAAAAGTGCTCGTGGTCACCCACATAGACGCAGACGGCATGGCAGCCGGCGGGCTTGCGTCCAGGGTGCTTGAGACGCTGGGAATAGAACACGAGGTCATATTTTTTAAACAGCTGGACCAGGGTGCCATTGAAAAAATAAGGGAAAAAGACGTTTTCACCTGGTTCACAGACCTGGGCACGGGAAGCTTTCACCTTCTCCGTGGAATAGATGGCGTGGTGACAGACCACCACACTCCCCAGCCAGAGCCACGGGCCGATGTGGTCGAGAGAGATAAAAGAGATGTAAAGGATGCGGCGGACGGAGGAATACTCTCCTACAATGAGTTCTCTTTTCCACACCACATAAACCCGCATCTGGTGGGCATAGACGGCACCAGAGAGATATCGGGGGCGGGGGTGACTTTTGCTCTGGCACTCGCCGTGGACAGGTCTTTTTCCTCTCTGGCTCACCTGGCCATTGTGGGTGCCCTCGGAGACATGCAGGACATGGAGACAGGAAAACTCGTTGGAGTGAACAGGGAGATACTCTCCGTCGGAACGCAGGCTGGCGTCCTGGCGGTGGACGAAGACGTGCGATTTTTCGGAAGAGAAACCCGTCCACTTCACAAGTTCCTCGTCTACGGTATTGACAGAACGGTTGAGGGGCTAAAAACCGAAGAGGACGCCATCAACCTGCTGGTTGACCTGGACATAAAACTCAGACGGGACACCGGAGAATGGCGGACGTGGTACGACCTGTCCCCGGGGGAAAAAAAACGTGTGGCTGAAAAGGTGTTTTCGCTCATGCGTGACAGTGGGATAGACCCATCAATATACATGGGAGAGGTCTATGTTCTCCCCGTAGAAGAGCCGGGGTCTGGTCTCCACGACGCAAAAGAGTATGCCACCCTGCTGAACAGCTGTGGACGCTACGGACGGGGAGACCTCGGAATAAGAATAGCCAGGGGAGAGCGGGGAGAGGTTTTGGACGAGGCCAGAAACCTGCGCAGGGGACACCGCAAAAACCTGGTTGAGAGCATGGCCGTTGTGGAAGAGATAGGAATCTCTGAGACCCCGGGCCTCTACTGGTTCCACGCCGGCGGCATGGTCCGCGACACGGTTCTGGGAACGGTTGCGGGCATGGTGTACAAAAAGCGTCTCCGCCGTGACAAGCCGATAATGGCCTTCGCCGAATCCGACAATGGGACGGTAAAGGTCTCAATAAGGGCCACACAGGAGATGGTTGATAGGGGCCTTGACCTGTCCGAGGTGATGAAACAGGCCAGCAAAAAAGTGGGTGGCGAAGGTGGGGGACACAAGATAGCCGCGGGAGCCACCATCCCATCCGGAAAAGAGATGGAGTTCCTGGACATAGTTGAGAAGGAGATGGAGAGGCAGATGGGGAAAGAGGTCTGAGGAGAACACGGGGGTGAAGGGTGGGTGAATAAGTAGACGCTGTGTTCAGACAGACGTCTCCGGCACTTTCGCTTTTTCCCCGCCCCCTCCCGCCCGGGGTTATAAACACCGGGGCGTATGGTAAAAACATGGGCCTCCAGGAAAAACTCTCCATCCTGGCAGGGGCGAGCAAATACGACATATGCTCAACGGCGGGAACCCGAAAAACGCCATGGGGCAATGTGTGCCACAGCTATACACCAGACGGGCGGTGTGTGAGCCTTTTCAAAATACTCCAGACAAACGTTTGCAACATGGAGTGCATGTACTGTGTGAACCCGGTGGCTCGGAGAAAAGCGTCTTTTTCGCCGGAGGAGATGGCCAGGGTCTTTTTCTCGCTGTACAGACAGAACGTTGTTGATGGGCTTTTTCTCAGCAGCGGGATACCCGGGGACCCGGAGGACGCCATGGAAAATACTCTTGAGACGGTTGGACTTCTCAGAAAAAAACACGGCTTCCGGGGATACATCCATCTGAAAATACTTCCCGGTGCGACTCTGGACCAGATAAGGAGGGGGGCGGAGATGGCTGACAGGCTCAGCGTCAACATGGAAGCGCCCTCGGGCACACATCTATCTGAGATAGCGCCGCAGAAGGATTTCAAAAACGACATACTGCTCAGACAGAGGTGGATATACGAGGTTATAGGTGTTAAAAAGAGAAACGGCCATAGGGAGGTGGGACGGGTGGGTGGTGGGGGTGTGGTAAGCGGGGGCCAGACCACCCAGCTGGTCGTTGGCGCATCGGATGAGACGGACAGGGAAATCCTCAGCCAGGTGTACTATGCCGTGAGATACAGGCGGATGAGAAGGGTCTATTTTTCCCCTTTCACACCTATACCCGGAACGGGGCTTGAAAAACACCCGCCGGCTCCTAGGTGGAGGGCCAGGCGTTTGTACCAGGTGGAACACCTTATACGCCTTTACGGATATGAGAAGAGGGAACTGCTGCCTCTCTTTGAAGGCGGAGACATGCTCCCTGACGTGGACCCGAAGGTCTTGCTGGCCATGAAAACGTTTGACGGGCCGGTGGACATAAACGAGGCTGACTACTCAACGCTGATCAGGGTGCCCGGGATTGGCCCCCGCACCGCCAGGAGGATACTTGCCCTCCGGGAAAACGGTGGCCGTGTGAGGTCTATGAGAGAACTGCAAAACATGGGATGTGTGGTAAAAAGAGCCCGGCCATTCGTTCTTCTCCCGGGCAGAAACTACCAGGCCGCGCTGGATAGGTGGGCAACATGATAGGAGAAAACGGCTGGCATGGCGGCGGACAGCGCGCTCACGGGCCGGACAACGCTGAAATCAGAGGGGGTGAAAGGAAAAAGAGGTGGGTGCTGAAATATCTGCCCCGCCACAGCGGGATAACGCCGTTTTTCATGGAAAAGGCCCGCCGGATACCTTCCCGGGAATATGCATACATGCGTGATTCGGTTGTTAGAAAAGCATACAACATGGCCAGGGCAGTCGTTGGCGACGCGCAAAGAACGGCCGGATTCCTGCGCTTCCACACTCACAGGCGGAGCCTTTTGTGGGCGAGGTGTGCTCCCAGACACAGGGTTGAGGACCTGGCGCTGTTGTACCTTATAAACAGGTTTTCCAGGGGGACAACGCTTGTTCTTTTCAGTCCCCGCGGCACGTTCGCGGCACGGCATATGGATAGAGATGATACAGACGTTGGCGCAGTTCAGGCGATCTGTCTGAGCAGAGTGGTTTACGATTCAGTCAGAGCGGTTGACACCAGGTCCTCTGGTCGCTGTATCGCTGAGGTTGATGGGAGTGGCGGTTTTGAGAATGCTGGTCGTCTACCCGGGGAGGTAGTAAAGGTTTTTGAGGAGATCATGGGGCACTTTGGAGTGTGTGGTGGTGGGAGCGGGGGCGAAATGGGTGGGTGGGAGGTGGAAAACACGGGAGATGAGACCGCTGTGTGGGAGACGTACTACGTTTCTCAGATAAACACGCCAACTCGTTCATCTCTGTTCCACTGTCTCATGCCCGACTATTACCTTGAGAACTTCCCGGACCTGTGGGTGGAAAAAACGGCGGGGATAAAACGACTGGACGAGTTTTTGGAGTGATCGTTTGCTGATATAACCCGGCGGAATGGGGAATAAGTTTATTAATACGATATATAGATTACCTACTTGTCCGCAATTGGATTAACCAAGGAGAGATTTCAAAATGACAAAGAAATATAAGAAATGTCCGATAATTGAAGCGCTTTGCGAATTCCAGTTTACTTCAGAAAATGAGTGGGATTTTACTATACCCGGCTTAATTTATGAAAAAGTGAAAAACAAATTTCCAATAAAGAAACAACAGATTGGAATAGAAATGCAATTTCGGCCAACGGAAAAAGGTTTTGAACATAAAGTTGAACAAACCCCACCCCTATCTCAATTTTACAGAAAGGACAAAAAAGCGTTGATTCAGGTTGCACCTGATTTGTTTGTAATTAACCACCTAAAACCTTATTCTTCATGGGCTAAATTTAAACCTATGATATTAGATAATTTAAAAATATATATGAGTGTGGCTAAACCACAAGGATTTAGACGGATCGCACTTAGATATATTAACAGAATAGATATTAAGGGTAAATTTGTTAGACTCAAAGATTATTTTACTTTTTACCCAGCTACGCCTCCCGAATTGCCTCAAGAATATAGAGGATTTATTTCAAGAGTAGAAATATCTTACTTTAATGATAGAGACCGATTGCTTATCACACTAGCCACCGCTAAACCGGAAAAACCTAATATTACCTCAATAATTTTAGACCTTGGCTACGTTATGGTTGAGCCCGAGGCAATATCTATGGATTCACTTAACGAATGGATTGAAACAGCACATTCAACGATTAAAAATACATTTGAAGCATGCATTACTGATAAGTGTAGAGATCTGCTAGAGGAGGTGAAATGATGGTATATTTAGTAGAGAGTGCTCATCTTCAGAGAGAATATTATGGGGGAGAATATTATAGAGGTCAATTAGAGAGAAAGAGAAGCATAGAAAGTATTCCAATATATCCAACGGCTGTTAACATAGACCTACCTATCCAGTTGTTTATAGAACTTTTCAACGGAAAGATTTATATGTCAAGCACATTACCGATACAAATTACAGAATTGCAGGACTTTGAGAAAAAAGTAGAGAAAATTCACGCTATAGAAAGTGTTTTTGGACTACTAAATGACTTAACTGCAGATCAACTAGAGACTTTTGAAAAAGCTATTAAAAGGAGGCCGCTCTTTAAATGACGTATCTGCTTGATACAAATATTATAACCGCTCTTTTAAGAGGCGATGAAAGAGTAAGAGATAGATTACAGAGTATTGTTCTGAGAGGAGAAGACGTTTTTATCAGCGGGATTTGCTATTATGAGATAAAAAGAGGTTTATTGGCCGCTAATGCGATCAAAAAGTTATCTAAATTTGAACAATTCTGTAAATCATTCGGCGTCTTGATGTTAGACACCAAATCCATGTTTAATAGAGCAGCTGAAATATATGCTGATTTAAAGCAAAGAGGGAAACTTATAAACGATGCTGATATTCTTATCGCCTCAAGCGCAATAGAACATAATCTAGTCCTCGTCACGGACGACTCTCATTTTAATAGAATACATGACATTAGAACTGAGAATTGGCTACGTTGAGGAGAAATATGTATTCTTAAGCGAAACTCTTCGCCATTATCGTGATTCGCATTTGGTATATTCTAACAGGCGACATCTCAGGCGACGGATAAAGTATATAAAGACAAAAAATCAATATCCTCTATAAATTAGAAAATAAATGGAGGAAATGTAAACGGAGGAATGAAAAATGGCCGAAAGTATGTATCCCCCATGTCCAAAATGTGGAAAGGGAACATTACTGCCCTTCTTTAATTCGTCCGGAGAGAATATTTATGTATGTACACACTGCCTCAGGAAGTTTGGACCACTTGATATAGATATAATTACAAAGACTACTAAAGGTATTGACGTTGGGGGTTTAAGAAAACCATTTGGTTATTGTGAGAAGTAATATAGTAAGGTGTAGAAGAATGAGATTTGATCCGGTTACTGACCACTCTCTTGATATCCAAAGACGGCGTAGAAAAATACAGCAAAGAGAAGCAGAACACATAGCAGAGCACACGATGGCAAGAAGAAGGGCAGAAGAAATACGTAGACGTATAATTGCAGCTGCATGGTATCATCACCATAGGCGTTAAGACAATAGAATAATGCGTGCGCTGCTCCGCTCACATTTCATATAGTCAACAAATGTAAACGGGTTGTTCGGCTACGGATTAAAATATCTCATCAGAGCGTTCCTGACTTTTTCCCGGTCTTCGGGGCGTGTGGCCACCACGGCGCCCCACATGGGGACGGTTCGTTTCTGTATCGCATCTGATATGGTGCTGTACTCCGATAGGGCATGGAGGCCCCTTCCGTCGGTGACCTTCACATCCGTTTTTGCTATCCTGGGCTCTGAGAACAGCAGCTCCGGGAGGGGGACGTCAACTATTATGGAATCCTCCCGCACACCCGCCATTTCGGCTATCTCCGCTTCCAGGATGCGTCTCTTTGAGGGTGTGGTCGCTGTGGAGAAAAATTCTTTTTCCGTTTCCGTCATCTCTCCGGGGTTTCTGGCATAGGCGGATTTGTACAGGCTGCGGTATTTTATCCTCTCAACGATTTCCCGCTGGAAATCTCCCTGTTTTGCGAGCCACTCAAGGAATTCCCCATCAATCATGAAAGGCACCAGATCCACACCATCAGCGCCAGCGGGCACGCGCTCAAATGCTCTCCCCAGCATCTGCTGTGAAATTCTGCTCGTTTTGTGGAAGTATACGGTCGTGTACATGAGGCTCCGCGCCACGAGCATCCCCTCAACAGCGGTTATCCCTTTCCGGTGCACTACCAGTTCTCCGTTGAAAATTTCAAGGGTGTGAAGAATCCTCTCAAGGTCTATTATGCCGTGCGCCACCCCTGTGTAATGTGCGTCCCTGACGAGGTAGTCCAGCTGGTCAACATCAACCACCCCGTTTATCATCTGATAGAGATATCTCTTCGCTCCCTCTTTTGGGGGCCCCACGGGTCCAAAGAGCCACTCGTGTAGAGACGTCTCCGGGGACGAGTGTTCTTTAACCAGGTCCGCCACCTCTTTTGGGTCCAGTCCCGCTCTTTCAAGTATTCCCGGTATCTTCCCCCACTCTACCACATTTTTGCCTTTGCCGTAATATCCCATGTCCACCGAGCCAGATATTATTTCCTTTGTCAGGTCCATGTGGTCCATGCCCGTTTTTTCGTTTATGGTCGTCTCCAGCACGTGTGAAAACGGTCCATGGCCCACGTCGTGAAGCAGGGCGGCCGAGGACACCAGAGCGTTTTCGTGCTCGTCCAGGCCGAGTTTTTTTGCCAGCTTGTTAGCCAGGTAATAAGCTCCGAGGCTGTGCTCAAGGCGGCTGTGATGTGCCCCGGGAAAAACCAGGTATGTCGTCCCCAACTGTTTTATGTTGGCGAGCCGCATGAGCTCCGGGGTTGACATCAACTCCAGTATGAAACCGCCTATTTCAATTCCCCCGTGGACGGTGTCGTGGATGAGCTTCGTTTTGTCTTCTCTACTGTTGTTGACATTAGAAGCAGTGTGCGCCATCTTCTCTCCTCCTTTGTTTGGCGTTCATATGGCAGCTTAAGCCGGTAACTGGCCCACCAGCCAGACGCCTTTCATTGTTCATTTGGTATAAAGGTTTTGAGCTTTTCAGGGTCACATCCTCACCCCGTTCTCGTTATGGCCCACTGTTTATATACCATGAGTTTTTGTGGGTTGCCGGGTGTTATCCCGTCCACGAGATCCCGGTTTTGGGAGGTTAGGAATTTGAGACAGAAAAACACAGCAAAGAAAAACACGGCAAAAAAGAAAGAAGAAAAAGACAGAGGCGCAAAAAGAGACGAAAAGGCCACCCCCTCTTTTGAGGAACTGGGCCTGTCCGATGTTGTGCTGGCGAACCTCAAAAAAATGGGCTTTGAAGAGCCGACACCGGTCCAGTACCGGACTATACCGATACTGATGTCCGGCAGGGACGTTGTGGTCCAGGCCAAGACTGGCACGGGAAAAACGGCAGCGTTTGGAATCCCGATCGTTGAGCATCTTCTTTCTTTGGGCGGCGAAAAAGGAGTGTACGCCCTGGTTCTGACACCCACACGGGAACTGTCTCTCCAGGTTGCCGGCGAAATGAAAAAAATAGGACACAGGACACCGCTCCGGTGTGCAGTTCTGTATGGGGGACAGAACATAGAAAAGCAGATAAGAGACCTGAGCCAGGGAGCAAACGTGGTCGTTGGAACCCCCGGCAGAGTCATGGACCACATACGCCGGGGAACACTTGACCTGTCCTCGGTTGGGTTTTTTGTCCTTGACGAGGCGGACCGGATGCTTGACATGGGGTTCATAGAGGACATAGAATGGGTGATATCCAGGTTGCCTGAGAAAAGGCAGAACGCTCTGTTCTCCGCCACGATACCCGAAAAAGTGGCCAACCTGGCCACGGAGTATATGAACAACCCCATCAAAATATACGTCAGCAGAGACGAGCTGACAGTTGAGGGCATAGAACAGGTGTACTACAGGGTGGGGAGAATAAACAAGCTCTGGGCGCTGGGCAGGGTCATAGACGTGGAAAAACCACAGAAGGCAATTATATTCTGCTCCACAAGGGCCATGGTCCAGAGAGTTGCGTCTGTTCTAAAAAAATACGGGTACAGCGTTGGGGAGATAAGGGGGGACATGCCGCAGAAAAAGAGGGAAAAGGTGCTCTCCGAGTTCAGGGAGGGAAAGATAAGATTTCTCGTGGCCACAGACGTGGCAGCCAGGGGACTGGATATACCCGATGTGACCCACGTCATAAACTATGACCTGCCAGAAGACCCGATAACATATGTCCACAGGATAGGCAGGACTGGCAGAGCAGGTAGCACGGGGGTTGCAATAACCTTCGTGTCTCCCAGGGAAAAACAGCTCCTGAGCAAAATAGAGTTCTTCATAGGGAAAAAGATAAGACACGCCTCCGTCCCCGAGAAAAAAGGCGGGAGGGACAGAATAAGGCGGAGGATGGACTTTGAGGAATACTCTGATCCGTTCGGGATGGTGTCTTTTCAGATAGACGTGGGACGTCTGGACGGTTTTGGTCACATTGAGTTGCTTTCTCTCCTCCGGCGTGCAGGTGTTGAAGAGTCCCTTGTGGGGGACATAGAGGTGTCAGACAACCACACGGTTTTTCAGGTGCACCGCTCGGCGGCCCCCCTTGTGTGGAAAAAGCTCCCGGAACTGTCAATAAGAAAAAAGGGCGGAGGCGGGGAAGAAGGAGCGGAGAAAAGAATAAACCTCACGCTCGTCAAACAGCCAAGGTAGACAGGGGCTGGGACACAAATGGGAAATACATGGTATGCTATTGTGGTATATCATCAGAACAGCGGCGTGTGACGGAATGTGAGTGAAGAGGAGGATGTGAAGATGATCGCAGGGTTTGAGATAAGAGTGATAGAGGCAAGGCGTCTCGTCCCGGTTGGGAGCCAGAAAAACATACGCATAGACCACAACAGCACGGTCACCACGATTTCGCTTAAATCGCCGGAAGAGGCGAAAGTGGATTTCAGGTTCACGGCCAGCTACGGCGCAGTGGGAATAATAAACATAGAGGGCAGCCTCATATACAGGGGGGATGCCGCTGCTCTCGTGAAGGAGTGGGAGGAAAAACGTCGGATGCCAGACGAAGCAGCGCAGGAGATACACTCCGCCATAATGGGAAACTGTATAACAGAGGCGATAATCATGGCCAGAGAGGTCCGCCTGCCCCCGCCTATCCCCCTGCCGAAGGTGAACATACAGAAAAAACCCGGGAAACCGGTACCGGGGCCAGAGGTGATGTGAGGGTTGTCTCTCCGACCCGGAGAAATCGTGTCCATGGCACTGTTGCTGGAGTGCAGTGTTGACAAGCCAGGGAACGTGGGACCGGACCAGAAGCACAGAGACACGGACTACCAGGACTATCTTCTGTCTTCTCTTCTCCTGGGGAGGCTGGGGGAACAGGTCGCATCCGGGGAGATCAGCCCGGGAACAGGGGTGTTGCGCTACGTCCGGGAGATAAAGCACTGGACAGTGGGCAACCCGCATCTTGGGGCGTCCATTCTCTTGATGCCGCTGGCCAGGGCCGTTTCACATATGGGGAATGGGGCTGAGATGGACGATGCCGACATCCCGGTTTGCATGGAACGCCTCCATGGCTCGCTTATGGCTGTTCTGGAAGACATGGATTCCGGGGAGGCGGAGAGGTTCTGTAGAGCCATAAAAGAGATGAACCCCGGGGGTCTGCGGGACCCATATTTCGCCAGCGCCTCTGTTGAAAAGCTGGTTGCAGAGATAAGGGAGGGGGACATGTCATACCTTGAGTGGATGAAGAGGGGGGCGGAGCTGGACCTCCTGGCCAGAGAAGTGGTTTCCGGTTACAGAGTCTCTTTTGACGGTGCAAAATGGCTTGTCAGGTGGAACAGGGCGGGGATGCGCCTGAGAGACCTTGTCTTTCCTCTATATGTGCGTCTGCTGTCGTTGAACGTGGACACCTTTGTGGCCGGCAAAAGCGGGGTTGAAAACGCCCGGGCTCTGCATGAAAAGGCCAGGAGGATATGGGAGACTTGGTACAGAGAGGACATGGAAATGGACACCAGGAGGCTTGACACTCTCCGTGATCATTCACGTGAGCTGTGGTTTTTCTGCGCTGAAAGAGACCTTAACCCGGGGACCACCTCAGACCTAGTCGCTTCCTCGCTTTTCATAGCAGTTGTGTGTGGGGCGTGGTAGACCTGGCTGGCAGGTTGAGAGAGTTTGAGACGTGGATACCTTTTCCGCCCGGGGACTACGAGTGTGTCGCCGTGACGAAGAGAAAAAAGGGCGGGCTGAACGCGGGGGCTGTGGGCGTCTCGTGGGATGGGAGTTTTTTTCGTCTCCGCCTGTTTGAGGGCAGCAACACCTTTGCAGCCGTGGATGATATTTCCAATGACATTTCACCGGGGGGCGTTTTTTCGCTCTGTTTTTTCTCCCCCGCAAAGAGGTTTTTTATCATACGGGCCGGGCTGGTTGGATGGGGAGACGACGTGGAAGAGTTCCCCCTGGAGACATATGACAGGGCGCCGTGCGTGGGCGGCGAGGTGTATTTCATAGCAGAATCCGATTTCGCCCTGGGGGTGGCGCCGGTTGAAAAAAGGGTGGTAAACCACCGGGATTCTATCGGTGAGACACGTGTCCTTTTGTGCAGGGCAGAGCCGGTGTGGGTTTTGAAGAAACCGGAAAAACCGCCGGGAGACACTTTTATGCCGCTGACAGTGGGAGGGGATCCTGTGGTTTCGCTTGCTGTGAGAGCAACACGGGCCAGGGCGCTGTTTTCTTATGGACGGGCTGATGACGCAAGGCGCCTGGCGGGGGAGATAAAAAAAGAGGTCTCGTCTATCGCAGAAAAGGGTCTGGTGGAAGAAAAAGAGGTAGCGCTGTTTTTCTCTTTTCTGGACGGGGTTCTGGGAGAGCAATAGAACTTCTGGCGTGTTTACCTGATATGGTCCAGTGTGAACGAGCCGATGTTGATGCTCTGTTTGCTGTGGGTGTACTGGATGTATGCACGGGACTGGACTTCGCATATACCCTGGACGGCCAGATAGGTTTTCATCTGTTCCACTTTGAAATCTATGGTCCCGTCCATGACGTGGCTTATTGACTGTATCTCTGTCTCACTGTGCATCCCCTTTTCTATGGCGTAGAGTGCCACGGCTTTGTCTCTCTTTCTGCGCCCGGTGAAGGGCTGGAGGAACTTGAAAGTGGTGGTCGCCCCCAGATATGCTACGACGGTGGAGACTGATCTGAAGACCAGGCGGTAGTATTTGTGCTTCTTTTTGAACTCGGCAGCGAACTTGTCAACAGCCTCAAGTATCTTTTTGTAGTCGGATATGTCCTCTATGTAGGCGGTGTACGGGTCGTTAGGCTCCTCTCCCACGCCTATTGAGTAGGTATCAACGTAGCGTACGAGGTCCATCTTTTCATACTCTTCGTATCCAGAGAGCACAAAGCTCATCTCTTCTCTTATCTCGGATGGGGTTTTGTCGGTTATAACCCATATCGCCGGCACTCCCTTTTTCAGCCCTTCCGCTATGAAAAGGTTCATTAGGGTTTCTTTTCCCACAAAGGGAGGTCCATAGAGGGCCACGTTGGAGCCAAAGGGTATCCCGCCCATGAGCAGGTCGTCCAGCCTGGGCACGCCTGTTTTCACCTTTTCTATCTTCCACTCCATCAACCGATCCTCTTCTCTGGCCTCTATTTCCTCTTCTATAATACCCTGTTCCCTCAGGCGCAGTTCTTCTTCTTTGGCGCGCAGGTATTTCTCTTTTGCCTTTATCTCTCTCTCTTTTTCAGCTATTTTCGCTTTGAGCTCTTCAAGCCGTTTCTGCGCCTCCTGGAGTTCAAGGCTGCCGAGTCCACGTTTTGCCTCCTCAATTTTGCGTCTCTCGGCCTCCAGGAGTTTTTCTCTGTGCATGATGTCTTCTTCTCTGCGGAGCAGCTCTTCCTCCTTGAACGCTATTGTCTCTCTCAGTTTCCTTATCTCTTCTTCTTTGAGTGCCAGGGACCTTTTGAGTTCCTCAAACTCGGCCTCTTTGAGTGCCAGCTCTTTCTCTTTGTTGGCCAGCTCTTTTTCTTTGAGTGCCAGTTCTTTGCTTATTGCACTCTCGTCCATTCCCATGTGCTTAAGTTTTTCCTCAAGATGTTTTTTCTCCACGAGCACTTCCTGGAGCTTTTTCTCCACCTCTGCTTTTTCTGCAAGAAGCCGCTCTCTTTCCCGCAGCCACTCTTCTTCTTTTTCCGCAAGCACATCGGGCGATATGCCTCCGGCCGCACCGGAGCCGTTGAAGCTTTCACCCGCCTCTTTCAAAAGCAGCTCTTCTCCACTCGCCAGCGCTTCCTCTTTTTGCAGGAGAGTTTTTTCTTTTATTGACAGTTCTCTCTCTTTTTCCAGGAGTTCCATCTCTTTTTTCTTCAGCTCCTGAACGTCCGGCGGTAGTTCCTCTATTTTTTTCTCCAGCTCCTCTCTCAGCCGTTTGAGCTCTTTTTCTGTTTCGTGGAGTTTCATCTCAAGATTCTCTTTGAGCTTCATCTGTTGCTCAAGCATTTTCTGAAGTTTCATGGCGTCTTTTCCAGCCATCTTGGCCTGCTGGGCTTTTATGTATTTGATAACGGCCACGCTGCTCTTTTTGACGTTTTCAAGGTCTCTTTCCATCTGCTCCCGTTTGCGTATCTCCTCGGCGAGAGTGGCTTTTAGGGTGGCATTTTCTGCCACTATGTCAGCGACTTTGACCTTCCCCTCTTTTATATCGCCTATGAGTTTTTCAATCTCCTTTTTGAGCGACTCCAGGTCTGCGCTCTGGATCAACAGGGGAACGCCGCCTTCTTGCTCTTCCACTTTCTCCTCCTCTGGTTCTTCCATGAGCCATTCTTCAAGGCTCGTGTCTTCGTCTCCCATAAGCCATCTGCGGAGGCTCTCAACTCCTTCGTCCTCAGACCCGTTGTTTGTGTAGGTTTTTATCTCTTCTTTGCCAGCGTCCTTGGTTTTCTCGGATGTTTTTGCGGACGGCCCGGGGAGTTTTCTTTTTTTCTCTTTCTCCACAGCCTCGTCGCCTTTCAACCAGTCAGCGATGCTCTCTTCCTCGTCTCCCATTAACCATTTTTCAAGTGCGCTGACCCCACCACCTCCCTCCTCGCTCTTTTCTTCTGTTTTTTTTCCTCTTTTTTTATCTCCTTTTTTGTCTCTTTTGTCTTTTTCATCTTTTTTTGGAGAATCTGTTTTTTCTTCTTTTTCTTCTTCCGGTTCTGCGCGGTGTTTTTTGCTCTCCGCCAGGACCTCCTCTTCGCTCTTTCCTTTTACTTCAGAGAGTATCTGTACGGCGGATTTTTCGTCAAACCCCTTAAGCTTGGTCAGGTCGTCAACTATGGCCTTTTTTAACAGGTCTTTGCTGGTTATTCCAACGCCATAGAGTGTCTCCGCCCTCTCCTTTGTCATACCCCGTATTTTCATAAACTCGGCTAAAACGTTCTCTTTTTTCTGCTTTTTATCGTCTTTTTTATCGGGCTTTTCTTTGCCCTTCTTTTTTTCTTTCACAACAGCCACGGGGTCCATGGTCGCCCATCGCCTCTTTTTTCTACATGCCTATCTGACGCCAGATATAAAAAAGTTGTTTTTGGTTGTTCGTTCTGGTTCTCTGCCAGGAGCGCTCTAATCACCCGGAATCGCCCGGCGCTCTCCAACCCGGTTTATATCGTCATTTGCCGTGGTGATACTTTTTTATACTAAATCCCTTTTTCCCACCGCCCCACGAGGGCGAAGGAAGAAAAAAGGAAGGAGGAAAAGAGTATGGCGAAAGAGGAACTGAACTATTTCAAACTGATGCAGGAAAACCTGAAAAAGGCCTGTGAAAAACTGGGCTACGACGAGAGCATCTACGAAGCCCTCTGTGA
Organism: uncultured Thermoplasmata archaeon; assembly: GCA_964601625.1. GTDB lineage: Archaea > Thermoplasmatota > Thermoplasmata > JAGHBH01 > JAGHBH01 > CAZROC01. The sequence goes on from CAZROC010000006.1 coordinate 35,362, forward strand.
GCCAAAAAGGCTGCTGACATTCCGGCTGACCATAAAAATGGACGACGGCAGCATAAAAACCTTCACAGGGTTCCGGTCCCAGCACAACGACGCCAGGGGCCCCTGCAAGGGCGGCATCCGGTGGCACCCGGAAGAGACCGTTGACACAGTGAAAGCTCTTTCCATGGGGATGACATGGAAGACGGCGGTCATGAACCTCCCCCTTGGAGGCGGCAAAGGCGGGATAATCTGTGACCCCAAAAAGCTCAGCGACGCCGAGAAAGAGCGTCTGGCCAGGGCATACATTGACCAGGTTGCCAATTTCATCGGACCCAACAGGGACGTCCCGGCTCCGGACGTTTACACCAACCCCCAGATAATGGCCTGGATGATGGACGAGTACGAAAAGACACACGGCGGAGAGCACCTCCCCGGAGTCATAACCGGCAAACCCCTGGAGGTCGGCGGCGCCGCAGGCAGAGGAGATGCGACTGCCCGTGGAGCGTTTTACACCGTAAGAGAGGCCGCCAAGGTGCTCAATCTCAAGCTCAAAGGGAGCACCGCTGCCATCCAGGGATACGGGAACGCCGGCAGTTTCATGCACAAACTCCTCCAGGAAGCCGGTGTCAAAGTTGTGGCGGTGTCTGACAGCAAAGGCGGGATCTACGACCCCAAGGGCCTGGACTATGAAAAGGTCATGGCTCACAAAATGAAGAAGGGCACGGTTGCCACCTACAAGGCTCAGAAGAAGATAACGAACGAAGAGCTTCTGGAACTGGACGTTGACATCCTCTGCCCATCCGCTCTGGAGAACCAGATCACCAAGGCCAACGCCAAAAAGATAAAAGCCAAGATAGTGGCCGAGCTCGCCAACGGGCCCACGACACCGGAGGCGGACGAGATACTCTACAAACAGGGCGTCCTGGTGATACCGGACTTCCTGTGCAACGCGGGCGGCGTGACGGTCTCCTACTTTGAACAGGTCCAGAACGCCTACAACTTCTACTGGACGGCCGAGGAGGCCTATGAAAAACTTGACCGCCTGATGACAGAGGCGTTCCACACGGTGTACGACCGCCACAAAAAGGAAAAGGTGGACATGAGAACCGCTGCCATGATGGTGGCTGTTGAGCGTGTGGTAGAGGCGATGAAAATAAGGGGCTGGATATGAGCCCCTGCCTCTCCGTCTGTCCACCTCCGGTCGGACGAGACCAGAACCCCCTTCCATTTCTTTTCTTCCCATTTCTTTTTCTCTTTTTGTCCTCTTTTCACATCGTACAGTCCATCGCTATCGCAAATAAAATAAACATCTACACCTTTTACCTGCCGTGGTGATACCATGACAACAATTGAGGAGTGGGCAAAAAAGGCGCAGGCGCTCAAAGCGAAGGGACTCACAGACATGGAGATAGCAGAGGAACTCCATCTTTCGCCCGAGACGATTGAGTGGCTTTTAACAAAGAGGGAAACAGAGGAGAAACCACCTGCCGACGTGAAAATAGGGTGGCGGTCAGTAGGCGTCATGGGTGGCAGGATAGAACTCCTCTCCGCTCTCATGGTGGACGTGGTTGAGGAGGAGATGAAAAAGCGGAATATAGACGTTGAAATCGTCGTAGGACTTGCCATGAACGGGATACCCCTGGCGACGATGATCTCGGCCATGATGGAAAAAGAGCTGACGATTTACAGGCCCATCAAAAAGGGCAACGGCCAGAGCGGGAACTTCATGTCAAACTATGCCTCTGTTGAGGGAAAAACGGCGTTGCTCGTAGACGACGTGATAGGTACCGGACGCACCATGACATCCGCCATAAAATCTTTGCGCGAGGCCGGTGGGAGACCGGGGCTGGTGATGGTCATCGTCAACAAGACACCCTACAACGAGATAGAGGGCGTGCCGCTGAGGGCTCTCATACGGGCGAGGGCCGTGGCTGGCCACCCATAGCCACCCATAGCCTGTTGACTCTGAACGAGCAGGGGAACCTGGCATGCACTGGGCTGATGTCGCAGCAGAGCGTCTTCTGAGACGTGGAGAGGAACACCTGATAGCCACGGGCATAACTCCTTCGGGGCACATACATGTTGGGAACATGCGAGAGATTCTCACGGGGGACATGGTGGCGAGAGCTGTCAGAGACGCTGGTGGAGACGCCAGCCTGGTTTACATAAGCGACACTTTTGACCCGCTGAGAAAGGTTTATCCCTTCCTAGACCGGGAGGTTTATTCTGAACACGTGGGACGCCCGCTTAGCGAGATACCCTGTCCCTGCGGAGAGCACGAAAACTACGCCGAGCATTTTCTTGAGCCGTTTCTGTCGGCCATGGACGATCTCGGGATTGAGCACAGGGTTCTCTACGTACATGAGATGTACAGGGATGGAAAATACGCAGATGTGGTTCGCAGGGCGATGGACAGCAGGGATCTGATACGGGACATACTCTCGTCCGTGTCGGGGAGAGATCTCCCGGAGGACTGGTGGCCGTACACGGTTAAATGCGAGTCCTGTGGCCGCATGGGTGGAGCTAGGATAACCGGTTATTCGTGGCCCAATGCGAGTTATGTGTGCGAGTGTGGATATGAGGGAGAGGTTGACCTGAGGTACGATGGGGGAAAGCTCCCATGGCGGGTGGAGTGGCCTGCCAGATGGAAGTTGCTCGGTGTGACCTTTGAGCCGTTCGGAAAAGACCACGCAGCGGCCGGCGGGAGTTATGACACCGGGAGCAGGATCATCCGTGAGGTGTATGGGGCGGAGCCACCCGACTATGTCGTCTACGAGTGGATTCACCTGAAGGGCCAGGGGGCGATGTCCTCTTCCAGGGGAGTGGTTTTTACTGCGGTTGACATGCTTTCTATAACTCCACCGGAGGCGATGCGTTTTCTCATAGCCAGAAACCAGCCGTCCAGGCACATAGAGTTTGATCCCGGTTTTGGCATAATCTCCTTGATGGACGAATATGAGCACTATGAGCGGGTGTTTTTTGGCGTGGACCAGCCTCTTCCCAGCGAGGAGGACAGGGTTGAGGATATGAAAAGAACGTACGTCCTCTCACAGCCCCGGGGCATACCTCCAAAAGTCCCATGTCCAGTTCCTTATCGCCACCTGGCGACACTTGTACAGATATATGGGCAATGGGACGAGCTCCTGGACAGGGTGAAAAGGACGTACCCGGATGTGGATCTTTCAGAGGAGTTTCTGGAGGTTTTCATGGACCGGGCTGAGCGCGTCAGAATATGGGTTGAAAGATATGCCCCCCCGAATGCCCGTTTCTCTGTGGCAGAACACCCGCCCCCTGTGTCCCTCTCTGGAGAAGAGAAAAAGGCTCTCATAGGAATATACGAGGCGTTTGTGGAGATGCCAGAGTGGAAGGCCGAGGGGATACACAACAAGATATATGAGGTGTCCAGAGCGCGGGGCGTCAGCCCTAAAAAGGTTTTCCGAACGCTGTACAGGATTTTTCTGGATCAGGACAGAGGGCCCCGGGTGGGTTTTTTCTTTGAGTCGCTGGGCCGTGACCGGGTTCTGGAGAGGCTATCTTATTACGTTAGCGGTGCGGAGGGTGGAGACGCCGCGGAGAACGGTGAACGCGCTGGGTCTGCTGGCGGCAGTGCGGATGAAAAGGCGTGGGAGGAAGATGAAAGTGGTAGTGGAGGAAGTGTTGGGGGCGGATGCTGAGCGTGGGGACGGTAAAAGAGAGAAGAGGACAGCCAGGGATGTGTTGCTCTCTATCTGGTGGAGAGAGGACATGGATTTTGGTAGGGTGGAGATAGTGTATGTCAACCGGGGCGCGCCAGGAGACGTTGGGGTTATACGGGGGGCGGACGTGGAGCACCTGTCCAGGTCTTTTGTTGAACTGAGGGACGGTACGTGGATACCCTACCACCGGATAAAAAGAATCATGTATGGGGACGAAGAGGTTTTCAGCAGGCTCCGGGAGCGTTCGGGTAGCCCGTAAGTGTGGGTTAATAGGGCCCCCTCTTTGCGCTTCTTTTGATCTGCCGCCTGTTCCGCTATCTTTTTCCCATTTTTTCGTCAAGTTTCTTTTCCAACGAGAGTGTGCGCTGGGCCACCGAAACCTCGCCCCGTGTCTTTTCTATGAGTGCTCTGGCCACATCCTGTTTTCTTCTTATGCTCAAAAGGGCAGACGGATAGTCAAACATCAACAGTACATCGTATATCTCTTCCATCTGGTTGAGGCGTTTTTCGGCTGTGTCCACGTCTCCCTCTCGCAGAGCATCAAGGGCAGAGCGCCTTAGCTCGCCAATCACATCTCCAAGGCCCAGAAGGTATGGTCCTGATGGGACGTCTATGCTCTTCGGGGTGGGGAGAGGTTTTTCGTCCATTATAGACTGCAGGAGGAAAGCTTCCGCGAGTTCCTGCAGCGAGTCGTTTACAAAACCTGAGTGGTAGAGGTCGGGATGGTCGGAGAGCAGTCCTTTTAGTTTTGATGCTTCGTCGCGGGCTTCTCCCAGGAGGGCGGTCGGGTCTTCTTTCTTGTGCATGCTTCTTATGGCAGCCCCCGAGAGGCGTATTATGGCTCTGCATGATTTGAGAGCGATCTCACGGAGGGTGTCTTTTTCGTCCATCTCCCGCTCTATGTCCTCGGCGATTCTGTCCAGATTTTCCAGAGCCATTTCACATCACCTCTATATCACTCCATGTCTATCTTTTCGTTTATCTTTTTGTTTTTTATTCTCTTTTTTGGACGCTTCAAGGATCTCCCTGGTTTTTTCCATGCAGATGTGGACCACGGCCTCAACATCTCCTGTTGTTTTCAGCCCCGCTGCTCCGTCGTGTCCGCCTCCGGACCCCCCTGTCTCTCTGGCGACGTTCTCCATTATTTTTCCAAGGTTGACCCCCGCCTCTATCGCCCGTCGCTTGGCCCGTCCGCTCACCCGCACCTCATATTTTTTCTGGCTACCGACGAAAACCACGTCTCCGCCCAGTGTCATGAGGAACCTGGCTGCGGAAGACTCAAAGGCGCTGACATGGGTTCCAAGTATAACGTAGTTGTTGACAGTCAAAATGCGGCATCTCTGCGCAGCCTTTATGTTAGCTATTTTTTCTGAGAAGTCCCTCTCGGAGGAGAACCCCAGGCGGTGTGCGTCTTCCATGGCGGCACCGGTTTGTTCTATTATCTCTGCGGCGGTTCTGAGTGTGTCAGCAGACGCATATCTTAGAGACACAGTGTCTGATATTATCCCGGCCAGGAGTGCCAGGCCCACTTTTTTGTCCCTGTAGGCCTCCTCTGCGCCGTGTTTTATTATCTCGTACACCATCTCCGAGCACGAGGCCTTTTTTTCATCCACGAACAACACAACGCCCTCTCCACTGTTGGCCCACTCCTCTGTAAGGACGTGGTGGTCTATGACCAGGAGAGTCTTTTTTCCCTCTATGATATCCTCAAGATGTGAGACAAAACCCAGAGCACCCAGCATCTCTGGAGAAGACGAGTCCACAGATATTATGATGTCGCTGTCCTCAACGGCGTCCTCCAAGCTTATTGTTCCTGCACCGGCATCAGCGGGCTTTATTCCCAGCTTTTCCATTATGACCTTCGCCTGTTTGTTCGCTCCCTCTGGCAAAACGATCTCCACTTGGGGAAACGCAACGGATATGGCGTATGCGGAGGCAATGGCATCGGGGTCAGCGTTGGTGTGCGGTATCACCACGCCCTTCTTTGAGCGTTTTATCAGTTCCGCCACGTCCTGTGGCGTCAGATTATGTCCTTTTTTCATGGATAGCCACCATCAATGCTGGTCGTGGGCGGCTTTTGGCGTTTCACTGGGGTTGTTGCATCTGGAGGGCACTGGCTATTTCCTGCTGGAGGGCTTCGTAGGAGGACTTCAGGGCTTTTTCCTGTTTTTCAAGGGTTTTCTTCTTTATCTCAAGCGTCTCTTTGCTGTCCTCCATCTCCTTTTTCAGATCTTCAACGTCTTTTACCCTCAGAAGAATGCTCCCCGCCTGTTTGTAAACAGGTGTGTCTTTTCCCACTTTTTCCAGCTCTTCAAGGGTGGTCTTTATCTCCGACAGTTTGATCTCTATCTGGTATCGCTGTGTCACAACTGTCTGTAGCTGTTGCTCTATCTGTTTCAGCTGGGCTATTTTGTTTTCAAGGTTTGCTGTAACCTTTATGGCCATCGCTCTTTCCTCCCGTGGCGATGATGTTCTTTGCCCTTATTTACTTTTTCTGTCTTCTGGTTCCTTTCTGGCCCGTGTTCTAGTCCGTGCTGCCATCTTCTGGTCTTTTCCGGGCAGTGCGTCCACAACGGACATCGCCGTGTGAACCAGGCGCAAGATGGAGTTGAGGGCGGCCCTGAGGGCGCTGGTGTCCATGGCACTTATGTCTATTCTGACCGTTTCAAAGCCAGTTTTTCCACTGGCCCCCGCCTCCCGGGTGACACGTATCTCTGTCCTGGGTATCTGGTCGTCCGACTCCGGCTTAAGGGTGTCTGTGAGTATCTGTGCCTCGTGTTCTGGCAGTGTGATCTCCAGATAAGCGCGGTGTGTCCGGTGTGTGAAATCAATTCCCGCCTCTGCCGTGTCACTATCTGTGTTTGTGTTTTCCATGTTCCATGCCCCCACATGCTTTGACGTATGGCGCCTAATAGAGCAACAGAGCAACATGTTGAATAAAAAATGCCACGTTGCATTATGGTTGCACGGGGATGGAAGAGAAAAAGGTTTCTCAGCGGGCCTTTATTATTTTTCTCATGTTTGGTCTCTCTTTTATGAATATTTTGAACCCGCAGTTGTCACATTGTATGCCCACAACGCCTATGTCCGTTTTTATGGGCTCCTTGCACCTCGCGCACCTGTAGTCCATTCCCATCCCCTCACTCGCCTCTTATGTTTTTTATGTCCACCCGTATGTTGGGGGTGTAAGCGCCGGCCGCGAAAACATATTCGCAGTGGGAACACCGCCATAGCCCCGTCTTGTATCTTTTGACACTTTTGTGCTGGCACCTTGGACAGGTGTACCTGCGTCTGAGGTTTGCGTCTATGGATTTTATCCTATAGCGTACCCTGACACCGTATCTGGGTCCAAGGCGAGCAGCGGAACCTGCTTTTTTCGTTCGCCGTGCCATGTTCTTTTCCCCCGATGGTTTTGGATGGTTTTGTGGGTGGTTATGGTGGTTTATCCACCACTTTTATAAAACCTTTGCTGTTCAGCGGACTCCCGCTTCCTCTGCGGCCGCGAAGAGTTGCTCGCGAATCCTGTTTCCCTCTTCTATTGAGCGGCGTATGATTTCTTTTACTTCTTCGTATGTGAAACCGCCTGATAGACCTTTTTGCATGGCCCTCACAACACCGTTTTCATCTGTTGAAACTGTGAGCCGTGCGTCGGCGATGTTTTCTTCGTCAAGGTTTGGGTCCATAACTATGGTGTTTCCTATTTTTGCACTCGTACATGAGATGGGATACCTCTCCATGGGAAGAGGGAAATCGTCTCCAAGGTCGTACTGAGAGGCAGGCACATTTGTGGCCATGAGCGCTGCCAGCGCCCCCAGCTCTGAGGCATCAAACAGGTTTCCATCGTAGTCCACGGGCTGTATATCTATGAACACAATCCACACCTGTTCCCCTGGGGTTATACACAGTTTTTCCAGGTTTATGGCACCGCTCTCTCTTATGGCTCTGTCGGTGACCCTCGCCAGCTCTATTGAGTCTTTGTTTGGGGGCCCCGTCTCAAATGTTGGAGACGCTATGGGGGACAGCTCGGCGTTTGTGGTGAGCACACCCGAGTTGGGCGTGTCCGGGAACGGTTCTCCGAGGGCCATTTTTATGCCCACGATAACATCTGTTTTTCCTATCTGGACCCTCGCCGACCCCTCTGCGCTTCCTGAGACGTTGAAAGATATCTTTATGGGCCTGTGCTCGTGGAGCCCCCGCCCGTCTATTCTTTCGCCCCGCTCAAGAACCTGTAAGATGTAGTTTTTTCTCAGATGGGATATGAGTTCGCTGTGCATCTATGCCACCTCCTGGTCGTTTCCCGCCGTCTCCGGCCGATATCCACTCTCCGGGCCGTCGTCTTCTCCTTCAGGCTGCTCCCCTTCTTCACCCAGTGCGTCTTCCAGTTCTCTGTAGTACTTCCGCCGGAGAGCATATTTCTGGAGTTCATAGATTTCATAGCAGGCTTTTATAGCCATGTCCATGGCCTCTTCCACTTCTTCGGGCGTCATGTCCCCATCCATCTGGAGCAGGACTATCTCGCCAGTCCGCGGAACGATGGCAAGGGGCAGGTCTGCCTGGCCGTAGTTGTCCTCTTCTTTGACCAGGTCCAAGACGATGGTGTCATCCACTTTTCCGGCGGCGCATGCGACAACCAGGTCTTTCATGGGTATGCCGGCATCCGCCAGAGCGACTGAAGCCGCTGTGAGACACGCACACCGTGTCCCGGCACTGGCCTGGAGGACGGTCACAAAGACGTCTATCGTTGTGCGTGGAAACTGTTCAAGAAAGATAACGTTTTCAAGCGCTTCGGCGCTTATCTTTGATATCTCGGTTGATCTGCGGTCGGGGCCGGGCCGCTTTCTCTCTCCAACAGAAAATGGTGCCATGGCGTAATAGTACTGGACTATGGCACGGTTCGGGTTCTGGAGATGCTTGGGGTGCACCTCCCGGGGTCCATAAACAGCGGCTATTATCTTGTTATCACCCCACTCAAGGTATGCAGAGCCGTCCGCTCTTTTCAGAACCCCCGCCTCTATCTTTATGGGCCTGAGTTCGTCACGTTTTCTGCCGTCTATCCTGATACCGTTCTCATCTATCAGTTTTATATCAATCGTTCCGCCCATTTTAAACACCTCATCTGATCACACATCTTTGCTACAACACTCCATCGCTTACAACAAAAGTCTGGCTCAACCACCAGCCTCTTCTTTCTTCTCTCTTTCCGTTTCTTTGCCTTCAATTCCAGTTTCGTCTCTGCGCCCGTGTTTTTCCAGGAACAGCTTTATGCGCTCCGTGAGACCGTAGGCGTGTCCCTCTCTTTCTATGATCTCTATGGCCTCCGCCGCAAGTAGCATGGATTCTCTTTCACCATCTATCCATATCCTGCCGTTCTGGCCCACTATTATGCGGCACCGTGTCATTCTTTTTATCATTGAAATCATGCTTCCCCCCTTTCCTATAATCCGGGGGACCTTTGTGGGTGTGACTTCAACGATTGACCCGGTGTTCAGCCGGCGGTGTCCCTGGGTCATCATGCTGACCTGGACGTGTTTCATCTCGTCAACGCTTGAAACGGTCACCAGAACGGTGTCACCGACTTTGAGATAGCGCATGGTGTCTCCAAAGTCCACTTTCCACGGGACATCGTTTATGTGGAGCGGGGCGGGGTAGGGGGAGTTTATGTCAACCATCCAGTATGTCGGGCCAACGTCAGTTATGTATCCTATGACCTGGTCTCCAACCCTTGGGATGTATTTTCCGTTTATAGGTATAACATTCACATATCCCGCGCGTATGTTTTTGATCCCTACCTGGGCTGCGTACACCTTTTTTCCTTCGCGATAGGTGCCAGTGCCGGCTTTTAGTCCTTCTCCAACGAGTTCTCCGGGGAGAACGATCTCACGCACTTTCCTTCCCCTTACCGCCTTATCAGACTGTTCCTGTTCCGCCGCCCCCTTTGTTTTTTCGTTTTCTTCTTCATGAGCATCTTTTTCCACATCTTCTTCCATATCCATAATACATCTCTCCCTGTGTGTATCTATCCTTTTGCCGGGAGATAGCTTTTTATCCTTTCTCTTCGGCTGTCATCCCATTCCGTTGTACTATATAAATGTATTCTACAATTTGGTATTGTTCAGTATTCGGTGCCATTCGGTGATTTAGTGCAGTACTATTGTTTATTTAATGATGGCAACATCAATCATCTATTTCAGAATCTTCGTCTCGGCCATGCCATGTGTTTTTTCGTTGAGAACGTCATAAAACTCGTCCTGCAGGCCGGCGGGGAGCTCAACGACGCCTATCCACGAGCCATCTGGTTGCCACTCTTCTCTGACGATTCTGCCCATGGCGATTATGTCTCCGTAGAGCTTCCCATAGGCGTCACCGGGCAGTTTGACAGCGATTTTTATCTTCTCAAACCGGATCGGGATGATCGGACGGAGCGCCTCCAGTATGGTCGGGACCTGTTTTTCCACAGACTTGAATGGGTCTATGTGAACCCCCGCCTCTTCCATGGCCATCTCTATCCTCTGTGGAGGGTGGGGAGTGCCCGTCTGAGGGTTTATGGCGTTTCTGGCTATGTAGTGAACTATTGCCTTGCGCTTTGCTTCCACCATCTCCCGGCGCTTTTCCGTGGTTATCTGGACGTGGCCGTGGTCAAGAATCCATTTTGCTATCGTCTCAAAGTCTGTGGTCCCAAATGCTTTCATCATGCTCTCTTCGGAGGCCCTCTCGCCCTTTCTTGCGTCTCTGAAAATTTCGTCTACCGCAAAAAGGTCGTCAAAGTTTTCCAGTTTCCCCTCGTGGTACAGCTCTATGAGGTCCGGGTCCACGTATATCTCAAATTTCTCGCCGTGGCGTTCAAGCCGGGCGATGACAGCGTCTTCAAGGGAGACCATGTATCTCCCCCCTACTCCGATTTATTTTCCTTCCCTATTATCCCAGCCTCTTTGAGGTATTTTTTCGTGGTTTCCGGCGAGAGTTTTTCAAATGAGGTTTTTGTGGTGACAGTGGCGATCTCAATGGCGTGGTCGGAGATCTCCTCCTCTGTGGCTTTTTGCAGGGCTTCAAGTCCGAGGTGTACCGCCTCTTTCATGGAAATGCCCTCTTTGTATTTCTCCTCAAAGATTTCCATCACAACAGTGCGCCCGGAGCCTATGCTGCCGGCTTTGTACTCCACCAGGGCGCCGCTGGGGTCTGTCTCAAAGAGGTGTGGGCCCGTGTCATCCACCCCTGCCACGAGTAGAGCGGTTCCGAAGGGTCTCACGCCCCCGTACTGCGTGTAGGTTTGTTTGTAGTCACATATCTTTTTGACCAGAGCCTCAACGGTTATGGGCTCGTTGTATGTCACCTTGTTTATCTGTGCCACCACCCGGGCGTAATCAACAAGCACACGGGCATCAGCCACCAGGCCGGAGGTTGCACAGCCTATGTGTTCGTCAATCTGAAATATTTTCTCAATGGAGCTTGGCTCAACAAGGCGGCTCGTCACTCTTTTGTCTATTATGAGTACCACACCGTCTTTGAACCGAACTCCGACGGTTGTTGTGCCTCTTTTCACGGCCTCTCTGGCGTATTCAACCTGGAACAATCTCCCATCAGGCGAGAAGACTGTTATACCTCTGTCGTATGCCATCTGTCCCGGTTGCAAACCTATCACCTCTCATCCTTCACAGGGCCACATCTGGGCCGTCCAACGGGGTGTCGTCGGGGATGGTGTTATTGTGGATGGGGTATAAATAAGTTGGTGCATAAAGTTCAGCCTGTGCATTCAAAACCCGTGCACCCCATGTCGTCACAAAGCCCATACACCATTTACACTCGGATGGCGGGAACGTCTCCGCTCAGGCGGGAAAGGATACGGGTTAAAACGGATGTTCAGAGAACCTTCTTCTTAACAACCTTCTTTTTGACAGCTATGACGGGCTTTTCTCCACCTTCGTCTCCTTCCGCTTCCTCGCCCCTTTCTCCACCTTTGCCCTCAGAATCGTCTTCTGGTTTGAGTATGTATCCGCATGCGTAGCACATGGTTGC
>CAZROC010000006.1:47148-55250 GCA_964601625.1 uncultured Thermoplasmata archaeon
GTCTTTGCTTATCATTGTTCCGCAGTTGGGGCAGGGTATTTCCTCTGTTTCTTCGGTGGTTTCTGTGGTTGTTGTTTCTGTGGTTTGTTCGGTGGTTTCTGTGGTTGTTTCTTCTGTTTCTGGTTTGAGTATGTATCCGCATGCGTAGCACATGGTTGCGTCTTTGCTTATCATTGTTCCGCAGTTGGGGCAGGGTATTTCCTCTGTTTCTTCGCCGCTCGTTGCTTCTTCTTCGCCAGCCGCCGCCTCCCCTGTTTCTGTGGGTTCTACCGCTTTTTCGCCCTCTGTTTCACCCGTTTCTGTGCTCCCTGTGCCAGCCGCTGCCTCGCCACCGGCTCCTTCCTCCGGGGTGGCTGTCTCAACCTCTGACGTGGATTCTACACCCCCCGCTTGCTCTCCACCCGGGGTCTCAGCAGTGGTTTCTGTCACAGCGCCAGTTTCTTCACCCTCCTCTGGTGCCACAGAAGCCACCCCTTCCCCTGCACCCACAGTTTCGGTGGACGCTGTCTCTGTGGGCGTTCCGGGTGCCTGGATGGGCTCCGGTGGAACGAACTCTTTATGTTCAACAGAGGGCACCTCCGATGGAATCTCAACGGCGCCCGTCGGGGTTTTCTCCTGGAGTATTTCAAGAATCTTTCTCTCCTGTTCAGACAGTTTTCTTTCCCGCTCAATGAAGCTCTCCCCCATCCTCGCGAGCTGTTCCTTTTTCTCGGCGATTTCCCTCTCAAGCTCTGCGAGCTGGCTCTCTTTTTCCGCCAGCGCCCTTTCTCTTTCGGACACCTTTTCAAGCAGGGACTTTATCTCCTCAATCCGCTCCGACACCTCCCTTTCTCTGGCTGTGAGTTCTTCTCTCTTTGAGGCGATGGCGTTGAGCTCTTCCTCAATCTGTTTCTCTCTGGAGACGAGTTCTTCTTCTCTGTGGGCGAGATCCTCCCTTCTCTTTGAGAGTTCTTCCACGAGTTCTCCTATCATTCTCTCCTTTTCTGCGAGCATGGAATTCTTGTTTTCTATCTCCCTCTGGGCGTTTTCTAACTGTTCTTTTAGCGACATGAGCTGTTCGCTGAGAGAAGATAGTTCGGTCTCACGCTCTTTTATGAAACGCTCTTTTTCTGAGAGAACGTTCTCCCTGTTCAGAATATCATTCTCTCTGGCCTGCAGCTGGTTTTCTTTTTCTTGGAGCATCTGTTCTTTTCGTCTCACCTCTTCCTCTCTGGCAGAAATCTCTTCTTCTTTTCTGGCAAGTTCTTCTTCTTTCTGTTTCACCGCCTCTTCTCTCTGTTTGACGGCTTCTTCTCTCTGTTTCATCTGCTGGGCCAGTGCCTGTAATGTGCCGAATATATCTCCACCGGGTACTCCTTCGTCTGCCACGTCTATTTCCCCCTTTTCTTTTTCTCCTCTCCTATATTCTTATCCATATTAATCTTTTTCTGGCTGTTTTTCAGGCTACTCAAACAGTGGGCCCAGGACCGCTATGCCTCCCGGTCTGACTTCTATCGCGTACTTTTCCATGCTGTGCTCGCAGGCCCGCATTTTTTCCACCTGTATGTAACGAACGAGTTTTCCCCTGCTCCGGTCCAGTCCGAGGACTATTATGCCATCGGCCAGAAAACCCTCGTTCCCAAGGAGATGTGCTTCTCCATTGAGACTTCTCTCCATTATGATGAACGAGATCAGGTTGAGGTCTCTTAGCATTTTGAAGAAGGCGAACATCTTTTTCCGCATGCCCTTGTGGTCTTCCATGAGAGAATAAAGAGCGCCCAGCGAATCAAGTGCGAAGACTGTGAACTTATCTCCCTTTGCCTTTTTGAAATGGCGGAGGGCTTTTTCAAGAAGCTCAACGTAGTCCGTGCTTTCTCCCTCTGAGATTACCATGTCCAGTTCTCTTATTTCTGTGAGATCAAGAACCTGCATGTGGAGGGAGAGTTTCACTCCCAGGCTTTCCATGTTGCGCAGATGGCTCTCAACGGTCTCTTCCAGGGTCACATAGAGGCCGAACTCCCCTCTTTTCTCAAGGTAGTTTGACATCAGAGTGTAGCAAAAGCTGGTTTTCATTGACCCCGGTGGCCCGGTGACCAGTATTACCTTTGGCGGCTCTATGTCTGTCTTGAATATTTTGTCAAGCCCTGGGATTGAGTCCCTGAACATACCAGCATCCTCTCACTGCCCCATATTACGAAAACCAATAAATACTTTTGGAAAAAACGGGACGCACGGTGCAGATGCACGGGCAGAGCGACGTTTTTGATTCGCTTTTGATGCTATTTTTGCGATACTTTTTTTAATCACCTTTCACTTAACCCGTTTTGTAGGGCTGGCAAAGCCACGAAAAGCAAAAAAGTGTTCCCGGCGTTTAAAGCCCGTGCACAGTGTGTCCGCGTTGTCCATGAATATAGGAGTTAACTCTCGCCGTGGTGAGAAGTTTGGTGGATTCGGAAAAAAAGACCAAAAAATGTCCGATATGCGACTCCGAAATTCCCGCCGATTCAAAGGTTTGTCCGGAGTGTGGAACAGATTTGACCCTTTTTGACGTCAGCATGGACGTTGACATACCGATCTTTGGCGAGGGCGGAGAGGAAAAGATAGACCTTGACAACGTTTTGAAAGAACTGTCCAGCGATAAAACAAAAGACCTGCTAAAAGAAATAGAAAACCTGGACCTCGGAATAGAGATACCTCTCCCGAAGGAGAAGGAGGCCACGGAAGAAAAGGCAAAAGAGGGGGTGGGAGAGAAAACCGTGGCAGAGGAAGCAGCCGAAGAAAAAGCCCCCACGCCTGAGACACCACCTCCCGCTGCTGAGAAAACCCCGCTGCCCGCACCCCCCGTGTCCCCAGCGCCGCACCCGGGTGAACCCGGCGAAAAACCGGGCGGCGAAACACTGAGCGAAACACCAATCCCGGAAAAGGCCGAAGAAAAAACACCAGAAAAACCAGAGGGCGAAGGGACAGTGGAGATGTTTGAGTGTCCTATCTGTCATACGTTGGTTGATGCCAGTGCTACTCAGTGTCCTAACTGTGGCGCTCTTTTTGTGGAAGAGGCGGAAGTGTTTGAGTGTCCTATCTGTCATACGTTGGTTGATGCCAGTGCTACTCAGTGTCCTAACTGTGGCGCTCTTTTTGTGGAAGAGGCGGAAGCGGGTGAAGAAATAGTTGAAGTGGAAGCCGGAGAGGCTGGTGGGGAAAAACCGGCTGCCGAGCCCGCTGAGACAGGGGTGGCAGAAACCGCGCCAGAGACACCGGCGGCACCACCTGAAACCACGCCACCGACCAAACCCGTGGCACCAGAAACACCCTCTCCCGGGGCAGTGGGTGTTGGAGCGGAAAAGAAACCGCCTGAGCCAGCCCCTCCAGCCAAACAGCCGACGCCCCCATCTGTGCCTCCGATACCGCCAGAGAAAGGCTTATCTTTTATAGAAAGGATGAGAATGCTACGCGGCGAAGCTGCCCCCCCACCTCCGGGGGAAGAGAAAAAAACGCCTCTCCCTCCCATTCCACAGGCGCCGCCCACGCCACAGGTGCAGAAAGAATCTCCCACTTCCGAGATAAAACCTGAAAAAACAATGGCACCAGCTCCACCCCCCAAGCCCATCACAAAAACGCCAAAACCGCCGAAACCAGAGTCAAAGCCCGCTCCAAAACCAGCGCCAGAGCCCCCTGCCCCAGCACAAAAACTCCCGACAAAACCCACGGCAGCCGAACTGACCAGACTTGTGGGTGAGATGAAGCCTCTCCTGTTTGAGGCCAGGCGCATGGGCGTTGACGTCACAAAAATGAAAAATCTGATCTCACAGGCAATAGCAGCCGGGAAGAAAAAGGACTTCCAGGGTGCGCTCCTTCTAGTAAAAGAGAGCAAGGATCTGACAGAGCGGGCGATATACCAGAAGATCTCTAACGAGATAGCCAGTGCAAGAGAAGGCGTTGAACTCCTGAAGAAAAAAAGGGTCGCCGTGGAGCAGATTGAACAGGACATAAAAAAAGCGGAAGCCCTGCTTGAAAACAAAGATTACACAAACTCTTATAATATACTCCGCCAGGTTTTAAAGAAGATAGACGCCCTGAAAAAGGTGCCCCGCCCACCCCCATCTCCAAAAGCCCCGGCTCCACCGGGGAAGGCGCCCGCGCCGCCAGCGGCAAAGGCCCCGCCCATTGTCAGAGCGGACATTGAAGTTGAAAAAGAGAACATCCGCATACTCCAGGAAGCGATAAAAAACGCCAGGACGATGGGATTTGACACAAGAGACCTCCACGTTAAACTGGAAAAGGCGAGAAACCTTCTGGAAGCGGGCAACCTGGCGGAGGTCAAAAAGATTGAGGGAGAAGTAAAAAACTACCTTGACGTGGAGATACCATCCGAGATCCAGAACTACCTGGTCAACATAAAACCGGTTCTCACCGAAGCGGTCATAATGGGAAAAGACCTGGGCGGCCTCCTCGGCCTGATAAAAGAAGCCAAGGTCGCCCTCAAACGGGGAGACGTCCCCCTGGCCCTGGAATACCTAGTGGAGTTCAAAAAGAAAAGCGGGACGTAACCACCCACCTCATCTCACACATACGAGAGCACTTCCATCTCCCGCTCAAGTATTTTGACCTGCTGCTGCTGTAGAGTGTAAGGACTGAGTGAGACGATGAGAATGGCGTCTGTCTCGGCCACGGTGTCCACGAGGCGCCTTATGAAGTGAATCACAAGGTCAAAGCTGTTCATGCTGGTGAGATAGTCAATTCCGTCAAGGAAAACAACGGTGGAGGGGTTTTTCTCAAGGAAGTTGCTGATCTCGTACATCATCTTCTCAAGAGAGGGCTCCATGGTCTTTGTTTTTCTGCTCTCTCTGTCTGTGAGCCAGTACATTTCCACCCCTGTGATCCCGTGTTCTCTTTCCACTCTCCGCGGGTTTGTTCGTACTATAACAATCCCCTTTCTGCCAGACTCCAGTGCTCTTTTAAGGATGGTCATGGATGGGCCGAGGGTGCTCTCTTCCACGAGATAGCTTCTCCCCGGCTCAATCTCCACTTTTTCAGGCGGAACGGTGCCCGAGTAGCCAACCCCCGAGCCGACGGGGGGTGCGTGCCCGGGAACTCCAGAAGGCGGGCCCACCACGGCGCCCACACCTGCACCTGGCAGAGGTGTGGATTGCTGCGGACCCGGGGGGCCCGTCTGGACCTGTGCTGGTTTTTGTGCTTCGGGGGGAGCGCTCTCTATTATGTCTTTCAAAACCTCTCTCGCCAGTGCCACGTCAACTTTTCTGCCGGTGAAAGATGAAAACGCAACAACCTTGTTGAGGGCGCCCTCCAGTTCTCTTATGTTGGTCGTTATGGAGCGGGCGATGAAATCCAGGACCTCCTCAGACACCTTTATGCCTTTTTCCGCCGCTTTCTGTTTGAGTATTGCCAGCCGGGTCTCATAGTCCGGCCGTTCTATCTGGACTATCAGGCCGCCCTCAAAACGGGACACAAGGCGCTGCTGGAGCTTTGGAATCTCCTTTGGGGGTCTGTCAGATGCGAGCACTATCTGTTTGTCAACGGTGAAAAGAGCGTTGAAGGTGTGGAAAAACTCTTCCTGTGTCTGGTCTTTTCCAGCCAGGAACTGGACGTCATCCACTATCAAAACGTCCGCGCTTCTGTACCTTTTCCTGAAATCCTCAAGTTTTCCCTCTCTTAGGGCCTCTATCAGGTCATTTGTGAACTGTTCGGTTGTGACGTATATTACGCGCATGTTAGGGTTGTGCTCAAGGATATAGTTGGCTATGGCGTTTAAGAGGTGTGTCTTTCCGAGCCCCGGTTCGCTCCATATGAACAGGGGGTTGTAGGCGGTCGCTGGGGACTTTGCCACGGCCATCGCCGCCGCATGGGCAAAATGGTTGCTCGCTCCAACCACGAAGTTTTCAAACCTGTAATTTGAATGGAGCCTGGCAATAGGGGTCTCCGCTGGAGAAACCATTTTTGAGCACGTCTCACAGACACCGTCCTCGTTGAGAGGAGAGCCACATGTGGGACAGATGTCTTTTTTTTCTTCCCCGCCCACAGCGGCTTTTTCAGTGGACATGTCCATCTTTTCGGCGTGTTTCAGAACAAGGTCATACACCTGGGCTGCCTTCTGCTTTGCCTCTTTCTCAACCTTTCTTTTTCTCATATCCTCTTCAAGCTGTTGCAGGCGTTTTTCTTCTTCGGCCTTTAAAATGTCTGCCGCCTTTTTTTCCAGCGCCGCCATCTTCTTCTCAACTTCTCCAGCCCGGTCTATGTCTTTGAGCATCTTTTCAACTTCTCCAGCCCCTTTTTTGTCCACGTGGGGGCGTATGGTCTCAAGGCGAACCCGTGCATCTTCAAGGGTCTGAACAGCCCGTTCTATGGCGGCCAGACGTTTTCTGACCTCGGCCAGCGAGCCATCCATGACCTTTTCCACGTCTATGTGATACCCCTTCTCTTTTATGGCTTCCAGGCGGCGACGTATCGCTTTTCTTTCTTCCTCTTCTTCTCTCTCAGCGGCCTTTCCCCACGCGAGAACAGCCCGGCGAGAACTCCGTCTGTGCGCAAAAGAGGCAGATTTTCCAGTAGCGGAGGAGAGTATGGCGTCAACGTTCACAGCAGTGTGCACCTCTATAGTTGAATCTATAGCAGAGGCGTCTTCCATTATCTTTTTCAGAGCCCCCTGGCCCTTTATCTCCGCCAGCCCACCTTTTTTCCTGTGAACGTACAGGGCCGCTTTTCCCTCCTTCAGAACTATGAACCCCTCGGTCTCTTCTCCACGGCCTATTACTCTTATGTATCCTGAGAACCCAAGCTCGGAAAGCTTGCGAAGAGTTTCGTCAAGGCGCCCGGGACCTCCACGGTGGGCGGTGGCTGTTTTTCCCTCAGGAAATTGTAACATGCTCGGTCTCCGCTATGCGGGGAATGTTGATAAAGTTTTTCTCATATCTGAATACCGGCCCGGTGGCGATTCATAAGCGTCTATGTGACAGTGGCCTCCGGCAGGGGAAAAGAGTTGCCAGAAAGTGGTTGAAAAATCGTCTGGCAGCGTGTGCCAGCGTCTTGCGGGTGGAGAGCGTTTACTGGTGGGAAAACGCGATGGAAGAGGACAGCGAGGGCGTGAGATATATAAAAACCGCCCACCCGTACACCGTCCCATGTGTCTGTGCCATTCCCCGGTGGGCGGGAACCCCGACAAACCCGACTACTTCGCGTGGCTCAGAGAGGAAGTTGAACAAAGAATAGGCTGGAAAAAGATAAAAACAGGAAGAACGGGAAGAGGGTTGGCCGAGCCCGATTTTGTTCCTCTGATACCTCAGTGCTCAGTGAAGCAGTCCGGCGTTTGAGAGCTCTTTTCTGAGCATCTTGACGGCGGTCTCTATGTCCTCCATCTTTCTGGCGCCAGTGCAGACCACCTTTCCACTCCCGAAAAGAAGCATAACGACCTTCGGCTCGTATATCCTGTACACGAGCCCGGGGAACTGCTCTGGCTCGTACTCCACGTTTTCCAGTCCCAGACTGATGGCGATGGCGTTGAGGTTCAGCTCCGTCTTGAGATCATAGACGGCAACCATGTTCTGGACGTTTATCTCCGGATTTTTGTAGACGTCTATGCCCGCCTCTTCCAGCATGTCTCTTACGGTGTATATGCAGGTCTTGACATCTTCAAGGTTTTTCGCCCCCGTGCAGTTCGCCTTTCCGCTTCTGAAAATCAGCATGGCCGTTTTTGGCTCCTTCAGACGGTATATGAGCCCGGGGAACTGCTCCGGCTCATATTCAGCCCCCTCCAGCGCCAGAGCGATTGCGTCAAGGTCCAGCTGATCGGCCAGCGTGGTAGATGCCACAATGTTTTCCACAACTATGTCTTTCATCACCATTAGAACCACCTCTTTAAAAGGGCAAAACAGCGGTGGTATAAAAACCTACCGAAAAGTTTATCGGGGCATTTTTAAAGGAACTGTCGCTTTTTTATGTTCTCTTCACATGCATATTTTTTTGGTTGGAGATTTGGGTTGGGAATGTTATGGAAGTAGATGGCGGGCGCGGGGGGATTCGAACCCCCGACCTACAGCTTAGGAGGCTGCCGCCATATCCTGGCTAGGCCACGCGCCCTTTTTGTTTTTGCGAGTTATTTTTGTGTCTTT
>CAZROC010000006.1:55350-95573 GCA_964601625.1 uncultured Thermoplasmata archaeon
TGGAGGCTGTGCCACGAGTGAAAACCCGTTGGGGTTTTCACGAGCAGGTGGAAACCTGTTTAAGGTTTCCGCCGTGTATCCTGGCTAGGCCACGCGCCCTTTTTGTTTTTGCGAGTTATTTTTGTGTCTTTTTGGAGGCTGTGCCACGAGTGAAAACCCGTTGGGGTTTTCACGAGCAGGTGGAAACTATGTATAACCTGTATTTCTACCTTTCTTTTCTTTTTCTGTGGTTTTATCCTCTTTGTGCTTCCGACCGCCCCCTCTTTTTAGTCCCAGCGGCGAATATAACCAGTGCCACGCCCGTCACACATGCAGCCAGCACCATCACCGCCCTGTACCCTATGACAGAGGAGAGCGGTCCTCCGATAATGGGTCCCAGTATCCCACTGAGGCTCAAAACAGAGCCTACCAGGCCAGACACGGTGGCCTTTTCGTCGTTTTTCTCAAGCACGCATTTCAGTATTCCGACGTACAGTGACGCCCACGCAGAGCCGAGGAGTATCTGTGTGGGGAGTATCTCCCACCACGTCCTGGCCATTGTGAAGCTGACAAAGCTGAGTATTGAGAAGAGGAAGCCGGTTACTGCCAGAGTGCGGGATCTGAACCGGTCCAAGAAGGGCATGAGCGTGAACTGGGTTGTCATGTTCGTGGCGTATATTATCCCCACCCAGAAACGGGTGGCTCCGAGGTCTGTGAGGAAGATGGGAAACGTGACCCATATCATTGAGGCGGCTGTGTGGCGCAACAGCAGCGAGGCATAGGGGACGGCGTTCTTTTTTATCAACTCCGTGGGAAAGAGCGGGATTTTCATTCTCTTTTCTCCTATGGGGGGGAGGGTCATTGACACCCCGAACCCGGTGGCCAGGAGGAGGGTTGAAATGAGAAAAACGGTTGAAAAAGAGCCCGCCAAGCCAGCCAGCACCATCCCCGCAGCCCAGCCCATGGACCCCATTGAAGTGAATGTGCCGACCTTCCCCGTTTTTTCATAAACGTACGCCATCAGGGAGTTGGGGAAAAACCCGGCGGCCAGCCCACCGATGAAACGGGAGAGGGCGAAAGGAACTATCCCGGCGTCCTCTTTTATGACAACTGCCTGCAGAAGAAAAGCGGCCGACGCAGAAAGGAGTCCGATGCGCACTATCCACCGCCTCGGGTATATGTCTCCCGCCCGCCCTCCGAGCATGTTGGCCAGGAAATATGCGGTGTTGTACCCGGCCACCACTATGCCTATTGACAGCCCTCCCCCGCCCATATCTTTTACCACAAGGGGGACGAATAGTATCCCCGCTGCCAGGGCGGACTGTGATAGAAACTGTATGAGATATGGCTGTGGCTCTTTTGGAGTGCTCATGGCTCTTTTTTCACCATCCGAGCCGTTCCAGTTCCCTGTCCTTTTTAGTGGCCTTTTTGTACTCTTTATAGTGCTCTTTGCAGAGATGTACATGCCTCCCTCCCGGCCGGAGGGACACCCCCAGGGCGCTTTCCACCTTTTTGCGGGACAGAGACCTGTGAGCCGGTCTGTCGCATCCTACCACCGAACAGGTTTCCACTTCTTCTTCACCGCGCTTTCTGGCCATGTAAACACCTCTGTTGTGGTCTCAGGGTGCAACCCCATATCGGTAAATAAAACTGGCGATGGTTGAGGTGGTATCGGATGTTTGGGCTGTGGGTGGAAATGCCCTCAAATCTTAAAAACCTGTCTCGCTATAGGTGTGATGAAGCCTTATGACGCCCTGTGGAGAGAGGAGAACAATGGCTGAGACACTCAGAAAGATGGGTGACTTTTTATCACGCCATGACCGGGAAGGAATGTACGAAAAGGTTTTGATGTACCCCACGCTCTTCTCGGACGGTTTAACAGAGGGGAAAAAAATTGCAGAAAAAATACCAGACGACTGGCCGTTTGAACCCGGAAACGTTGTGTTCTGCGGCGTGGGAGGGTCCGCCATACCCGGCGAGTTCATATCCGAGACGGCGGTTGCACACGGCGTTTCCGTTCCCATGTTCGTCTGGCGGCGCCCCGGCCTGCCACCGTGGACAAAAAAGGATTCTCTTGTGGTGGTGACAAGCTATTCCGGTAACACGGTTGAGTCAATTGAATCTTTCATAGAGGCGAAAAGGCGCGGGCTCAAAACGGTCGCTGTGTCCTCAGGCGGTCGTCTCTCAGAAATGGCAGCCAAGTCCGGAGTGCCTGTTTTACGTCTCCCAACCGGTATCCCGCCCAGGGCCTGTCTCCCTGCGATGGTCGGATCCCTCCTGTCTTTCCTTTCCAGCGGCGCTATGGGAGAATTCTTTTTGTCTCTCAAAGAGATAGACGCCGGCGGCGTTGAAAAAACGCTTTTGGACGTCACAAAAAAGATCAGCGTGGAAAACATACAGGACAACCCCTCTTTTTTGCTGGTGGACTACATCGGCGACAGGATACCCCTGTTTTTTGGCGAGGGATACACGGCGCCGGTGGCCAGGAGGGGGGCAAACCAGTTCAACGAAAACGCCAAAACGATATCGCTCTGGTTTGAGATTCCGGAGGCGAGTCACAACCTGCTTGAGGCGCTTATGGCCGTGGAGCGATGGTGGGAGGTCTTCGCCCCCATCTATCTTTCTCAGGCAGGAGAAAGAGAAAAAGACCGCTACTCAGATCTTCTCTCCTCTTTTTTTGAAAAAGAGGGCATGCCAGGACACGTTTTTGTGCCAGAGGGTGCGTCTCCCCTTGAAAAGATGCTCTCGGCGTCGGCGGTACTTGACATGGCCAGTGTTTACCACGGCGTCCTGAGGGGGGTTAACCCGTCTCCCGTTCTCGGGATAGCCCGGTGGAAAGAGTTTCTGGGAGATGTGGGTAGCCAGTAAACGATGTCTGCCGGTAAACTATGCCTCTCTCTTTACCGCTATGATAACCCCCACGCCTCTTTCTGTGACAAATTCTTTTAGCGATTTCACCTCTTTTTCCACTTCTTTTTCATCCAGGAATTCTCCAACCCCGTCTATGAGAACAACGCTCTGTGAGTTTTCTTTCATGAATTCTTTTACCATGAAATCAAACAGCTCAAGATGGTCTTTCCTTGACAGGACCAGACAGTCCCTCCCGGGTGTGTCGGAGAACTGGAAAACAAGGGTTTTTTCAAAACCATATTTTTTCTTAACCTCATCTGGCGTATAAGTGGAAAAAAGCATGCCATAGTACCCTTCTCTGACCAGGCGTCTGAAAAGGTTGAACCCCTCTTCCTCTTTGAGCTCCACAAATGAGCCCGGCGCTATGGTTTCTTCCTTCGCCTCCTCTTTTTCTCCCTCAATCTTCGCTGGTGTTTCTCTTTGCGGCTCAACTATGAAGATACCGTATTTTTTGACTCCAATGCTGAATACAATGGCAACGGCGAAGAACGATAAAGGGGTTATATCAAACATGAAAGGATGCATGGTTACCTGGATGATGTTGGCTATCATCCCTATCACAATGCCGGTCAAAAAGATGGCCGCCCTCTGTTTTTCTACCGCATATCGGGGTTTTAAAAACCGGTACACCACCACTGCTATGGCCGCAAAAATAAAAGCATAGTTATAGGGGGTTAAATAGTAATAGAAAATGCTGGTCCTCTCTGCCACATAGCCTCCGCTCTCATTTATATAGAACGTGTCATGGAAGAAACCAGACCCTGTGATGAAACCTGCTATGAGGCCAATAGATGATATCACGGGGAAAACATAGAGTGCTGGGAGGTACTTTTTTATTTCTCTCTTCAACATCCCCATGTTGGCCAGAACTGTATGAAGGGCGACAACGCCTATGAACGACACAACAAAAAACGAACTCTCATCCACTATAACAGGCATGTCTCTAATAGAGTATGTTTCTTGGGGATATTTCATGACAAGCAGCATGGATGTGGCAGAAAGAAACGACCACAGGCCTACGAGGATGGAAAGAATGGAGAACATCCGGACGGCGGGGGACTCCTTTTTCAGTTTGTAGGTGTAAAAAGCCAGGGCGAACATTATGGCCGCGGCCACATAGTCAATGATAGCATATGGGAAATAGTTCATCACTTCCATGGTTTCCGCCTCCCGGTCCGACGTCCTGGGCGTGGTTGCTCGGTGTAAGTAAAGGAAAAAAGAGTATTTAAACTGTGCTACGGTTGCTAAAATTTCATATATCAACGTGCAGATTATTTTTTTATTTCACCCCCTCTTTTTCCTAACAAATGGATAAAAAAAGGGACAAGGATAAAATTCAATGAACACATCCATGGGCAGGGATCAAATATGGACGAGAAAAAGAAGAGGGACTCCCCGTCTCAGGTTGCGTTTGACCTGGACCTTGAGAGGGAGGTGGAAAACGCTTCACGGGCTCTTGAAATACTCGGTTTGACCGGCTACGAGGCGAGGGCCTACATGGCGCTGGTGGCGCACGGCCACGCACCCGCAGACGCGGTGGCGCAGACGGCCAGAATACCTCGGACGAGCTGTTACAAGGCTCTTGAGTCGCTGGTGGAGAAGGGGCTGGCGTATTCGCTGGGAGGCCGCCCGCGTCTTTACAAGGCGGAGGACCCGAACGTGGTCCGGAGGATGGCACAGAAGCGTCTGGATGAGACCTTTGACCGTCTTTCCATGGTCCACGAGATTCTCAGCGAAAAGGGGCTCCCGCAACTCGTTTATACCATCGTGGGAAAGGACAGGGTTTTTGAAAAAATAAGAGAGCTTCTTGATGAGAGCCAGAAGAGGTTCATAATCTCAACCCCCCTGCTTTCGGAGATAAGAAAGAACCTGAGAAAAGAGATTGAAAATGCGCTGAGGAGGGGAGTGGACCTGGTTGTAATCACAGAGCCGGGGCAGAAGACACCCGCCGGTGTAAAGGTTTTCAGAAGGAAGGGACTGATAGCGACGGACATAATATCGGATGGGACCCGGGCCCTCCTCGCCTCCCCCGACCTGAACGCCTGTGGCTACACGGACAACCCCGCTCTGGCACAGCACCTGGAGCGTTTTCTTGAGATAATGATGGAAAAACCTGTTTAACAACCGGAGACGTCTGATCTCAGAGCCGCCGGCTCTTCTTTTTCTTTTTTGCCTCCCGGCGCATCTTCTTTCTATCCTGGACAACGGCGTTGGCCCCATAGTTCTTGTCGTGGATCGGACACGGGAGGCCGAGACGGCATGCACGGCACTTTTCGGGCGGCGGCGGACTTATGGGCTTCTGCAACCGTCCATATTTTCTCCTGGGCATCTATCTCCCCTCTGTTACCGGTTCTTCGCTGCTGTCCTCCTCCCGCATATCGTCTCCATCTCCATTCTCCCCGCCCCCCAGATTCTTGAGCTCCTCCCAGAGTTCCGGGCGGGTGTCGTCAACCGTTGTCCTGAAATCCCTGGCCACACCTATCTCCCGGGTGTCAATCTCCAC
The DNA here is from genome assembly GCA_964601625.1 of uncultured Thermoplasmata archaeon. Classification (GTDB taxonomy): domain Archaea; phylum Thermoplasmatota; class Thermoplasmata; order JAGHBH01; family JAGHBH01; genus CAZROC01. The sequence continues at coordinate 60,743 of CAZROC010000006.1, forward strand.
CACGGTGGCGTCCTCTTTGAACTCTCTGGACACTCCGAGGAGGTCTCCCCGCGGGCCTATGATCCGGCTGCCGCCCCAGAACATCATTGAGTTATAGATACCCACGAGGTTACTGTAGATCACGAAAGCGGTGTTCTCTATGGCCCGGGCGGGCAACAGAGTCTCAAAATATTTCCTGCTGATGTGTGGGCTGGCAGAGATGCATGTCATGATGGTGGCGCCTTTGAGCGCGTAGAGGCGGTAAAGCTCCGGGAAAAAAACGTCATAGCAGATGCTCATAGCCAGTTTACCGAACCGTGTTTCAAATATCGGGAACTCGCGCCCTTTGAAAAAGTGTATGTCCTCTTCAAAAGGGCCGAAGTTAGGCAGATGCGCCTTTCTGTACTTTCCAATTTTGCCGTTGGGGGCCACCAGGATGCTCGTGTTGTAGACGTTTTCCCCCTCCACCTCCGGCGAGCCGAAAATGATGCACGCCCCGTGTTCCTCCGCCATATCGGCGATTATGTCCAGAATGTTTTTTCTGTCTATTTCGGAGGCCACCGCCCTGGCCCTGTCCTTTATGCTGTAGCCGCTCAGGAAGAGTTCCGGGAAAACCACCAGGTCGGCGCCGGACAGCTTTTCCAGCCACTCTTTCATCATGGCCAGATTTTTTTCCGGCTGGCCTAAAACGGGCGTAACGCTCACCGCACCTATTTTGAGTTTCATAGGCCTCGCTTTACCGGGAGAGCAGGAGCGGATAAAAACGTTTGCACGGCTGGACAGACAAAATCCACCAGAGACCGTTATATTATTATTTCACCACGTCTTTGAGATGATATAAAACTGGCAAAAGGGAGGAAAAAAGATGTTTGTTGGTCTCATGGAAACAGCCGAAGAAGAGAGGGGGGCTATCGCTCTGATGGAAGAAAACCTCCCTGATAAAATGCCCTTTTACAGGTTTTTTATTGAAAAACACCCCCGGAAGGAGAATCTACTGCGCCTCATAGCAGTTGAGTCAGGAATCGTCGTGGGCCACCTGCTAATAGAACCGGTGTGGTTCTCCACGTGGTTTGGAGAATTCCGGGGGGGAGTGGTGCGTTTTGTAACGGCACACAGGGAATACGACCGAAAAAAGATACGGGAACTGCTCCTGTCAAAGGCGGTAGACGTCGCCGCTAGGGAGGGCATGGTTTTTCTCTCTTTTTTTGGAGAACCCTACCACCCCACAAAGCACGGCTACACCTATGTTTTTCCCGACGACACCCGCCACCCCGCGATAACGCTGAGGAAAAGAGCACTCACAGAGATGGAAAAGGCGTCAAAGGGCGGTAGCATAACGATGGAAATTCGCCCTGCCACACCCGGAGACGTTGAAGACATGGTTGAGATATACTCCACCGCAAACACATCTGCCCTGCCCGCTTCCTGCGGCAATACCCTCTTTTTGAAAAGAGACAGGATATACTGGATATTCCAGGAGGGACTTAACGTGTTGAGCGGGGGCAAAACCTTTGTCTTCACCAAGAAAAAGGGCAGGGCAGAAAAAGGCAAGAAAAGTGGGAAAAAAATAAAAGGACACGGCGACGGGGGCGAAGAAAGGATCGTGGGATATGCCAGACTGCACAAAAACAAAGACCTTTTCTGCGTCGGAGAGCTCTTTTTCAGGGGGCGGCACACGAAAAAGAAAACCATCTCGGCGCTGAAACTGCTTTTTTCTGAGATGGGCGGGGAAGAGATGGGTGTTTGTCTTCCGCCGTGGCACCCGGTTATGTCGCAGGTGAAAAAACAGGGGAACTGGAAAGAGATGGGCTATCTGAGAATCGTTAACTTCGCAAAGGCGATGGGAAAACTCGCAGACAGAATGTTCGTCAGCGAAAAAACGGCTCCGACGCGGGTCGTGTTTGATTCCTATGAAGACGCCGTTGTGGTTGACATCGGAGAAGATGGGACCCTGGCTCTCCACAGAACCACTCCCTCACACGCATATGAAGGCTCCAGTTTTGTGCGCGTGAGTCCAGAGGCATGGACGCGGCTTTTTGCGGGAGTCTCCTGTTTTGAAGAAGTCAGAGACCTGCCGGACACGTTTTTCTCTCCCGACATGGAAGAGTTGATGCAAAAGGTATTCTCGTGTCCCGGGAAAGGGGGGGCGGAGGCTAAAAATAAAAAGGGCCCATATCTCTACTACCTGGACAGATAGCCGGTCTCCGTCTTTGTGCTCAGATACTCTTTTCTCGCCAGCCGGTGAGCGAGGACCAGCGGGACTATTTTTCCGTCTCTGAGCGCCTGTCTGGAGATTCTCAGCGAATCGGCGATGCTCACACGGTGGCCGGGCGTTATTACAAGTCCTCTCCGCCGCCTCTTTTCGCCCTCTCCACCGGAAATGGACACGTGGAAACCGACGATTTTTTTCCCGTAACGCACAGGCACGAGATCCCCCACCGGCATCTCTGCCCCTCTCAGAGCTTTTTTCGCAACACCCACAGTGGGCACGTCCAGCAGAACTCCCAGATGTGATGCCAGCCCCAGCCCACGCGGGTGCATGATGCCGTGTCCGTTCACAAACAGAACGTCCATCTCCCCAGCCCACCGGTCCCTGGTTTTTCCAAGCAGATCCAGGACCACCGGCATTTCCCTGTAGGCCAGATACGTCGGTATGTACGGAAAAAGAACGGGCAGTATGTTTGTCCAACGCTGGACAACCTCGTCTCTTTTCAGGTCGTAGAGCACGAAGGCCCCGAACCCGAGAGCCCTGCCACATCCGAGTTCCATGTAGGAAACGTCCACACCACCCACAAATCGGACAGAACCGGCGTCTGTTGAAGAAGCCAGCACCACCTTTTTTGACATCTGCTTTTGTTCCTCGGCGAGACGTGCCAGAAGCGCCGTTTCCGGGACGCTCACAACACGGGCCCGGGCCATGTCCACGGCCACGTTTAAGAGTTCGCCGCCCTCGCCGCCTTTGCCTCTCTCTTTTTCAGGTCCGGGATCCAGAGGGATGAGTGGGACGCCGTTTTTTTCCAGAAACACGGCCTGTTCCGGGTGAAAAAGTGCTCCCGTAGAGCGCACAACCCGGAAAACGACGTTTTTTATCCTCCTGTAAAATGATTCTTTGCACTCTGGCCACCCCTCTTCCACATTGGGAGGCGGAGACAGTGGGGGTTGTGCGAGTTCTCTGAAAACCCGTGGAAGAGAAAAAACCACTCCGGCGTCTCCGAGGGCCGTGGACACGTCTGAAAAAGTGGTCACTGCGTCGCCGGTGACGTTTTCCAGCAGGTGGAGGATGTGTCCGGCGAAGTCCACATTCATAGGCTGATTGTTTGGTAGGTTTATTGCGGCGGGGTATCGCATGGTTCTCACGTCTGATTCTGGTATAGCGGTAAGGTATAATATGTACAAAACATAAAAGTGTGGTGTAATATCGTCCTCGAGGAAGAAAAATATAAGTAACACCGCAGAGGTGGAGGAAATATAGAGATTTGCCAATATGGAGGTGAATGAGTGAACAAAGAGCTGGCGGAAATAATAAAAATTTATGCTACAAAATCCGATAGAGAATTAAATGATTATCTTTTAGGTAAGTCAAAAAGTAACTTAATTGCTGTTTTGACAGATCTGATCACGATGTACATTAACGATAAAAACTCGTCAACACTACGGGAATTCCTTACTGTGACCATCTCAGGGTATAATCATACTGAGGGTAAAATAGGTTATAACGGGTATAAACAAAACGTCTATGGGAGACCACTGATGTGCGAGGCGAAACCAAAGAATATAAGAAGTGATGGTAAAAGAAAGTTAAATGGTGGTGGGAATTTCACTGATTATACACATGAACGTTTAAAAAGGGACTTAAAAGAGAATCTACATATGCTAGTTAGTGGTTTTGTGGATGGGAAGTTAATTTATATTTTGGAGTTCCCTTTTAACTGCGAATTCTTTGTTTCAAAGTTAAAGCGACAGCTAAATAGAAGGTTCCCAGATGGCGATGTGACTGGCCAGTTTCTTAGAAGTGCGAATTTCGATTACAGAGATTTCGTGAAATGCAAAGATTTGAGGGTTGTTTTTTGTCTCCCAAAAACAGAACTTGAAAAATATAGAAATAATATAGTTAAAGGATTTTATGAGTTCTTAATGGGGGGTTGCTCCTGATGAGAATTGAAGATTTTATTGATAAAGTGATTTGTGGTGATGCATTAGATACTCTAAAAAAAATACCGGACAATAGTATAGATATGGGTGTTACCTCGCCACCATACAACAAAAGAGAAAATAAAAAGGGGTGGTTGGTAGATAAAGTGATATACAAAGGCGCTACTGACAATCTACCTGAAGAGGAATATCAAAAAATTCAAATTGAAGTGTTAAATGAACTTTATAGAGTTCTTAAACCCGGGGGGTCCTTTTTCTATAATCACAAAATAAGATGGGAAAGAGGGGTTATGCTACATCCGATGGACTGGCTCAGAAAAACAAAGTGGGTCATCAGACAGGAAATAATATGGGATAGAATGATCGCTGCAAACTTAAGAGGATGGAGATTCTGGCAGGTTGAGGAACGGATATACTGGCTATACAAGCCAGAAGATAAAAATATTATCGGTAAAGAATTAAAATCAAAACATGCTCTGTTGACGTCTATCTGGCGTTTCCCACCAGAAAATAATAATCCACACCCGGCACCATTTCCCATAGCGCTACCTGTTAGAGCGATTTATTCTATTATGGACGAAAAAAAAGGTGGGATAATAATAGATCCCTATTGCGGAAGTGGAACCACACTTGTTGCTGCAAAAATTTTAGGACATCACTACATAGGAATAGACATCTCTGAGGAATATGTAGATTATAGTTTAAAAAGATTAAAAAATTATAAAAATGAAATTAAAGCGGTGGAAGAAGAACTATCTAGGCATGTGGTCCGGAAAACATTTAAGGAAAGGAAAGAAAGAGGAGAGTTCGTAGGAAGATACCGAACGAGCAACAAAAAAGAAGTGAAATCATTATTTGAATATTTTGAGGACGAATCTGTTAATGCTTAAGCAAGTAACCCCCAAACTGGTGCATGGGTCAGACGAGGGCTATATGGCTTTATTTCGTGGAGACAATGATGTTTCACAGCGCAAATCTTTATATAGAACAAACGCTAATATTTTTTCTGGATGAAACAGGAGATTCTGCGCTCTGTGCAGAAGATGTTCAGAGACGCGGGCTTTAAGGTGTCAGAGGAGCACCATATGAAGGGCATAAGTTTTGACATAGTTGCCAGAAGAGATGATGTTTTGCTGTTCATAAAGGTGCTGGCCAACGTTGACACTCTCAAAGAGGACACGGCCGAGGAGATGAGGGTTCTGTCAAAGATACTTGAGGGCGTCCCCCTGGTGGTGGGACTCCACTCCGGCTCTTCTCCGCTGGAGGATGGGGTGGTCTATACCCGCTTTGGCGTCCCGGTCATAAGCCCTGGCACGCTTTATGATCTGCTGGTTGAGGGTGTCCCGCCCCTTGTTTTTGCCGCTCCCGGTGGTTTCTATGTCAATCTTGATGGAGAGAGGTTGAAAGAGATAAGACGTGTCAGAAACCTCTCACTCGGCGACCTGGCCGAGGCGGCGGGCGTTTCCAGGCGTACGATACAGCTATACGAGGAGACGGGCCGTGGCGCTCTGGCAGAGGTGGCGCTCCGCATAGAGGAGTTCCTTGATGTCCCGCTCCTGCGTCCTATAGACCTTTTCTCGTTCTCCATGGACGACGTGGATCTGGACAGCCACATGGGCCCCCCGCCGGTCGGGGAGTTCTGGGAGAACGTTTTCAGACACCTAATAGACCACGGCTGTTTTGTTGTTTCAACAGAGAGGTCTCCTTTTGAGAGCGTTGTGGACGAGACACAGGAGAGACTTCTAACAGGTGTGGGCCGCTATACCCGGACGACGATAAAAAAGGCCCGTGTCATAGGAAACGTCTCTGAGGTCATAGAGAAGAGGTCTTTTTTGATACTTGACGAGAGAAAACACAGAATGGAAATAGGGGGGGTCCCTGTCGTGGAGGCATCAGAGGTGGTCTGCAGGGACCCCGAGGAGCTGCTGGAACTCCTACAGGACAGGGAGAAAAAGAAAAAGAGAGAGGAATAAGCCGTGTTAGCCGTGTTCCGCAGAGAAAAGTCAAAAGCGGCCAGCGGAGAGAAATCTGAAGTCGTGGATGAAAAAGAGTGGGTTTTAAGGCACGGAAACGCCGTGGTGTTTGAGTCTGATCCCATGAGGATAATAGTTCTTCCCGTTGTAAGGGGTCTGGGAGAGAACAGGCGGCTGGTATCAGAGACCGTCAGGAGGTTCTCACCGGCGGCGATAGGGCTGCCAGTGTCCCCGGATGACATGCCTGTTTATATTGAACTGGCAGAAAACGACGGCGAAGAAAAAACCGTTTCGTCCAAAACGTCCAAAAATATGATCTATACCATGGATGGATGCTTGGATGCGCTATCAGCCGAAGATGAGGTATATCTCGCAGGACTGGCTACTTTTGGAGACGCTCATTTCCCGCCCCCATCTTATCTGGAGGCGATCTCCCTGGCAAAAGAAAGGCACCTCCACCTGTTCCCCCTAGACATGGACGAAAAGACCTTCAGCGACCTTTATGTGAAAAATGTCTCTGTTTTTGACCTGTGGCGCAAGACCAGGTCTCTCAGAAAGCTCGGCCGGGTTCTCTCCAGAAAAAAAGCCGTCCCGGACATAAAAAAAGTTCTTGGAGTAGAATCACCCGAAGAGTTCGTCGCGTGGTGGGACTCGCTGTCAACTAGATATAGCGGGTTCAGGGCGGTAGAACAGGCCCGGGAGAAATACATGGCAGAGGCGATACTGAACCATGCCATAGAGCACTCGCCTTTTCTGGCTATACTGGAAATGGAACGGGCGGAGGAGGTGCTCAACCATATCTACGGGCGTAGAGAGTTCTCTGTCAGCACCCAGAGGATTTATAGACCATATGTATAGGATACCTGGAACAAACACACGTCCGGGCCTAGAAAACGCTTATTTTTCCTTCAACGAGCATCTCCGTTATTCTGTCAATGTTCCCGAGCCACTCGTCGGTTATCGCCTTCGCCTCTTTCTGGACGCTCCTGAAGCTAACGCCATCAGAGGGTATTATCTGGACACTCGCAAGATGTGGGCGATCTATCGGATGTCCTATCTGGCTCAGGAGGCGAACATGGGCCTCTGCCACGTCCCCACCAGCGTTTTTGACTATGTCCTCCGCTATCTTGAAAGAGAGGATGTTGTAGAGTTTGCCCACGTGGGTGACCGGGTTTTTGCCGGCGGCGGCTTCCATGCTCATGGGCCGGTAGGGGGTTATCAGCCCGTTGACACGGTTCCCACGTCCAACAGACCCGTCGTCGCCGTTTTCCATTGAGAGCCCCGTGACCGTGAGGTAGAAAATGCCCTTTTTGTAGTTGTCAGCGGTGTTCACAGCCACCCGAACATCTCTGTCCGTGAACTTCCTAGCGTGGTCTGTTATGAGGTCCCTGACTTCTTCCACGATGCTTATATAATGGTCTCTGTCAGGCACGTACCGGCTCACCAAGGCCATGGCGACGGTCAGGTCTATAACTTCTTTTTTCCTTGAGGCCATCACTTTTATGTCCTCGCCCACTTCCGGATACTTTTTTTTCCAGGCCCCGTTAAGCATTTTTTCGGTCTCAAGCACTATTTTTTCTGTCTCACTGTAGGGTGCGTATCCCACCCCAAATGACGTGTCGTTTGCCAGACGTTTTTTGGTGTCATAGACACTCCTGAGGTCTATTGACCCCTGTCCTATACGGCAGTCTATGGTCACGTCCTCTTCCAGGTCAAGGTTTGGACAGTGTTTTTTGAGATAATCAAAAGCCGCTTTTATCGCCGTTGAACGGTATGGCAATCTCTCGTTTCCGACATGTGTCACCGCCCGTCCGACCAAGAGGATATAAACCGGCTCAAGGACACTTCCTCCTCCAAACTGCGGAGCAGACTGTCCGCCCACGATCTGTGTCTCGTCAGTGTTGTGGTGGAGTATTCGCCCATACCGCTCAAGGTACATCTTTGAGAGGGCACGGCTCATGCTCTCCGCAATACCATCTGCTATGCTGTCAGGATGTCCTATTCCCTTTCTTTCAACGAGTTCTGTTTTTTTCTTCTCCATAGGTGTTGCCCGGAGTCTTTCAACGACTATGTTACGTCTGACCATATGTTTTCACCTCTTGTTTTAGTGAAAATGTGTTCCGTCGTCTATTCTCTGCCGTTTATTAAACGCTTTCGGTGGATAGAATAGGGATAACGGCAAAAGATGCGGGCACTGGCGCGGGTGCCGGGATTTGATTCAAAGGAAAAACTGTGCAATGGGTTCTTTTTCCTCTTCTCATCTCCCCCGCCCCTGGTCGGTTAAAATGTGTTAGTATATATTAGTATACTTGGAGGAAGCAGGGTTTCTTCCGGCTTTTCTCTGTCGTGAAAAGTGCGGGTGCCGGGATTTGATTCGGAGGAACATTTCATGTTCCTCTTCTCATCTCCCTGCACGGGTGAATAGAAACAGTTGGGTAGTATATGCGGGTGCCGGGATTTGAACCCGGGTTACAAGCTTGGCAAGCTTGAGTGATACCAGGCTACACTACACCCGCATTGCATTTCTACGTTGATGTAAGGTCTCCTTTTTAAGATTTTTCATTCTCCAAAGAAGAGGGCCGTGGGGGTGGGAGATGGGTGTGAGGGGGATGGGGCTCAGATCCCCTCTCCCACATCTTCTGCCAGGTCTCCGAGGTCCAGCGAGATGAGCTTTGCTTTTGTGGGCACGCCCTTTCTGCTCCATCCCCTCGCCTGGTAGTATTCGTCAAGCATGTGCTCCAGTTCCCTCGGCGGTACATGGCTGCCGGCAGAGACGCCCTCGGGTATCGGGTCGTGCATAACACGCCACGGCAGTGTGTCGTCTTTTCTGTCCATTCCCTCTCTGGCGTTGAACGCTCTGGCTATGTTATAGGCACGTTCTCCCACCGTGAGCAGTTCGGCGTGGCTCATCTCAAATCCGGTGACGGTTTTTATCATCTCCGGGAAGCCCTCCAGGAAGAACATGTGCCTTGAAAACTTGCACGCACCCAGCGTGTCATAGAGCTGCATCAGGTCCTCGTGGAGTTTTATCTCGAATCCCTTGTTCTCGTAGGAGAGGCGGTCTATTCCGTCAAATTTCCACCATTTGCCCACAAGCTCGGTGCCGTAGACTCCCGCTGTGAGGTGACACGCTCCCCTGTAGGAGACGGCGATAGCCAGCGCCATGCCCTTTATGCCTCTGACGTCGTATGCCGGAAGTTCCATTCCTTTTACGTGTATTGCGAACTTCCAGGATTCTTTTCCAAGCCTCGCAGACGCCTGTTTGACGCCGTCAGCTAGAAGTTTTCCAAGGTCCCCCTCTCTGAAAGCCATTTTTCTGAGTGCCTCGGCGGCGGCCTCAACACTACCGAAGCGCAGCTCTATCCCATCTGTGTCTTCTTTTGTCAGGAGCCCCTGCTCATATGCTTCCATTGCCCATCCTATTGTGACGCCAGCGGATATCGTGTCCAGCCCGTATTCGTCGCAGAGATAGTTTAAGTATGCAACGTCGTCTATGTCATCTATTTCAAGTTCTCCGCCCAGAGAGTACATGGTCTCATATTCTGGCCCGTCAACCCTTGTCCCGGGAGAGTGTTTTTTAAGCTCTATTACCTGAGAGCATGGCTTTGTACAGTTGGGGCACGGGTTCCTTCCCACTCTCCTCGTCGGAGCCCAGTTGTAGGGGTCTATGCCACTTTTTTCTTTTCCTTCAAAAGCTGTTTTGAAGTATCCCCACTGCCAGTTTTTGCTCGGGAAAGTGCCCCTTTCTTTGTTCATCCACGCATAGAATTCTCCTGTCCCATAGTCCATGTCAACCTTTGTCGCCGGGTGGTCTTTTATTATGCCCCCCCACTTTCTTATCTCCTCTTTGACCCCCTCCGGGTCGTGGTATTCCAAGCCTTTTGTGCCCGAGACCACAATGGCCTTGAGTTTTTTGGAGCCCATGACTGCGCCCGGACCGCCCCTGGCCGCCTGTCGCTCTTCAAAGTCCACCCCGGCGATATAGCTCAGGTTCTCTCCCGCTGGCCCGATGGCACAGGTGTTGCATTTTTCGTGTTTCTCTTTGAGGATTTTCTGTGTTTCTATGGCACCTTTACCCCAGAGGTCTGAGGCGTCCTCAAGGGTCACTTCGTCGTCTTTTATCACCAGTGTTTTCGGCGACGATGCCCTGCCTGTGATGATAAGCAGGTCATAGCCGGCTTTTTTGAGAGCGACACCCATTTTTGCGCCTGCAACAGACCTGCCAAACCCTCCTGTCAGGGGTGATTTAAACAGGAGTGTTGTTTTTGAAATCGTGGGGAGTCCAGTGCCCACAAGGAGTCCGGGCGATATTATGACGGCGTTGTTTTCTCCCAGGGGGTCTGCGCCTTTTGGCACGGTTTTATACAGGTAGTACGCTCCGAGTGCGAGTCCGCCCAGGAATTTCTTTGCCTCCTCCTCAGGCAACGGCTCTTTTTTTATTTCCCCGTCCGTGAGGTTGACTCTCAGAATTCTGCCAGTGTATCCCTTCATTTTTTCCACCTCGGGGAGAAATAGGTGTGTGGTATAAAAATCATCATTATGTTTAATTGGACATAACCGGCATGGGGGACAGCGTTAAGCGGAGGACAAATGATGGCGGGAAAATTTAATATAACCTCTCTGTATGGGGCGATAGGCCGCAGTGAGGTATGGGATATGAAAAGTGGAGACGTCGTGCGGATTGAGTACGAGATGTGGGCCAAAGAGACAGATGAGCTGATAGACACCACAAAGGAAGACCTGGCCGTGGAAAAAGGCATATACGACCCAAAAAACATCTACAAGCCCCTGGCATTGATCGTCGGCTCGGGAAAACTCCTCAAACCGCTTGAAGATGACATGCTGGAAGCAGAGGTTGGAGAGGAGCGCACTGTTGAGATACCCCCATCTGAGGCTTATGGGGAGCGTGACCCCAATCTCGTTGAGTTTTTTCCGACGCAGAGAATACTCTCCCTGCCCGAGTTCAGGGACAGGGACAACTATCCAGAGCCGGGCATGGAAGTGACCGTCAGAGGAAAAAAGGGGAGGATTATCAAGGTTACCAGCAGCAGGGTTGTGGTGGACTTCAACCACCCTCTCGCCGGAAAAACCATAGTCTACAAGTACAAGATTGTCGGGAAAGCGGAGGAACCAGAGGAGATAGTCAGGTGGGTGATAGAGGCTGAATATGGGAAAGAGGCGGATTTCGTCGTCAAAGTGGATGGAAAGACCGTTGACATAACCCTGCCAGACGTCTGCAAATACGACGACAGGTGGTTCCTGGCCAAGTTTGGAATCGTAGGCGACCTCAGGGACAGCCTGGGGTTTGAGACAATACGGTTTATTGAGGAATATGTGAAAAAGAAGGAAGAAAAAGAGGGGGAAAGAGAGGAGGGTGAAAAAGCGGAGGGCAGCGAGGCAGAAAAAGAGACAGGAGAAACAGCGGATGCAGGTCAGGAGAAAAAAGCGTCGTCTGGAAAGAAAAAGTCCTCCAAAACCTCCGAGTCAAAAAAGAGTGAGAAGGGTGAGGAAAGCAGGGCCGGCACAGGCGAAAAGGCGTCTGACGAAGAGAAATCATCCCACAGCGGCAAAAAGAAAAGCGGTGAGAAAAGCGGCGGTGGAAAAAAGAGCGGGGGAACGAAAAAGAAACCCGGTGGGCGCTCAAAGGGCTCTCGCTCCGGGGATAAAGGGAAATCTGAGTGATCTGCGACATCTCCGGGCGCGTTTTCCAGAGGAACATTACTAAAGAGGAACATTACTTTTTAATACTCTTTTTTGTTTATGGGTAATTGTATGGTTAGGAAGGAGTTGACAGAAAAAGAAAAGATTGTTTTCTACAATCTGATTGTGCACCCGGATTGGAATGACCGGATGATCTCAGACAGCACTGGAATCAAACTCTCAACAGTCACTGCCATAAGGCGTCGTCTGAAGGACAGGGGCTTTTTTTCGGTGCACAGAATACCCAATCTGAAAAAGCTGGGAGTTGAAATAATCGCCTTCATACACCAGCACTTCCCGGTGGGTAGCAATGAGCGGTACGTGGAAAGGTGGAAAGAGCCCGTTGAAGCAGAATATTGTGTCCCGACGGCGATAGCTTCCAGAGAGTACGGTTTCACCGTGGTGCTCGCCAGAAACTACACACATTATTTCATAGTGATGGAAAAATTGAACAGAGAGTGGGAAAAGAGACGGCTGGACATCCAGAGGTCAAAAGAATTTCTGTTTCCGACGCCTATTTCCACGTTTATATCTTTTTTCAACTACAGGAACATCGTCTCTTCGGCTCTCGGGTTAGAGTTTGACGCGGATAACCTGCGGGGTGACGTCTGGGGGGACACGTGGGAGGACGTGGGAAAAGCACATGGCGTATACGAGGAGTGGGACAAAGACGCCCACGAAAAATGGTATGGCGAAGACGTGTCTGATAATCTGTCTCTGAGAGAAAAAGCGGTTCTACTGACGCTGATAGAACACCCGGAGACCACAGATAGAGAGGTGGGGGAGATCGTGGGGATATCCCGTCAGAGTGTTGCCTCCATAAAATATCGCTTCAAAAAAATGGGACTGTACAAAGAGGTGAGAATCCCTTCTCTCCAGCACCTTGGATATGAGATACTGGCGTTTGCCCACTCAAAATTCAACCCGCTCTCCCCGCTCAAAGACAGAAAGAAGGCTATGGAGTACCTTCTCACGGAGGTGCCACAGTTTTTCATGCTTTCCAACAATAGTGAAAACTTTTTGATGGCGGCGGTGAGAGGATACAACGAATACGTACATTACAAGGACAAAATCCTCTCCATATACAGGGAGCACAATTTCATAGTGGAAGAACCGGAGGTCTTCTTGGTTCCACTGTCCGATGTGAAATTCACAAAGAGCCACAAGTACGCGGAGGCTCTGAGGAGGTGCTGGGGTCTGAACCCCACCTCTGATGCACATTACGGCAGGCGGGCCACAGCTGGCAGGCGTTATAGCGGCGGCGGAGAGTAAAAACATCAGATTGAACCAAACTAGACGGTTTCATCAACCTCTTTTTTCAGCAGCTTTATCTGGTGCTCCTCCAGCGACGCCGGGTCAACAGGTATGAGCACTACGGCGCCCTTCATGGCTCCCTGGTCTTTGACTGTCTGGATAAGGCGCAAAACGGCTATGAACGTGTTGTTTGTCACCAGGTATTCAATGCCGTCAAGGACGACAACACCTCCCTCTTTTTTGTTCATGAACTGCTCTATGACAAAGTTCAGGTGTTCAAGGTTTTTTGGGCGCACACAGTTCTTGCCCCCGGCATCTGAGAGCCACATGATAGGCACGTCTGATATTCCATATTTATCTCTGGCCTTTTCCGGGTACTCACGGGTTATTATTAGACACGGTGGTTGTTTGTCCCCGGGACGTTTTTCCCTGCTCTCTCCGCTTCCTTCTCCGGTAAACCTCTTAAGTAGCTCATACGCTTTTTTCCGCCCCCCGTCTTCGCCCGTTACCAGATAGGTAAAACCTCTTTTGAGCTCTATTTCATGTATTTCCTTTCCTTTGAGCAGTTCCTCCGGTGGCTCTGGCTCAAGCAATACCGTACCACATCTCGGGCACTTTTCAGTGTCTTTTTCCACCTGTGCGCCACAAACGGGACACAGGTATTTCTCTTCTTCCATTCCCTCAAGATATTCTTTAACGTGACTGATTATCTTCTTTGCCAGCTTTTTGTTTACTCCTTTCACTTTTGCCAGGTCTTTTGGCTCTGCACTGAGTATTGCGCTGAAAGAGTCAAAGCCGCCTTCCAGTATTGCCTTCGCTTTTTTCTCCTTTATGCCTTTTACCTGGACGAGAACTTCCATAAGCTTTTTGCGCTCTTCTTCCGGCGGCAGCTCTTTTCTGACCATCTTTTTGGGTTTTCCTTTCTTAGACCCATCCGCCACGGCTCCTTTTTCTGTGCTTTCTGAAGAAATCTGTCCACCAGCGGGGCCCTCGTCCCCGTCTCCAGCCAGAGCCGCTGTGGCGCTTTCGCTCCCAGCTCCGCTTACTGCTGCACCGGTCATTTCCTCAACAGATGCTCCTCCAGCCCCTGTTCCGGCACCAGCGGCGCCCATGGCGGAGATGCCACCGGCCTCAGTCACTTCAACTGGCTCCTCTTTTACTTCTTCTATCACAACGGGCACTATGCCGATGTAGACATCTTCTCCCTCTATGTTCCACTCAACCACGTATCCCTCTTCCGGCACTGTGTCAACGAATTCCAGGGTGTGCGAGCGGGTCTCCTCCGCTATATACTCTCCCCAGTCAATCAGCAGGTCGTAGAGGTTGTCGCTGACCTTCAGGGACGTTTGTATAAAACTGTCCACGGGCAGGTCCATCTCCTTTCTCATCTGCTGTATCCTGCGGATGACCTCTCTCGCGTATGCCTCGCTGACCAGGTCGTCTGTCATTTCCGCGTCAAGATAGACCTTTCCGCCGTCAAAGTCCGCCTCGTACACGTTTTCTGGCAGCCGTGTTGTGAAGGTCACCATCTCCGGGGTGATAACCACCCTCTGTCCTTCTATGCCAAGTGTGTACTCTCCCTGTGCTATCTTCTCTTTTATCCGCTTGGGGTCCTGGGCTTTTAGAAGTGTGGCTATCCTGCTGCTCCACTGTCTGAACACCGGTCCTATGGCGTCAAGGTTCGGGCTGACTTCTACTATGAGCTCGTCCCACTCTTTCTCCGCCGGCACCGTCTCTATTTTTTTGACATTTGTCTGCTCTCTTATTATTCTGTCAAGCGATTTAACCGCTTCCAGGACGTCTTTGTCCCCTTTCACAACTATCCTTTTAAGAGGCCATCTGAGTTTCACACCTGCTTTCTGCCGGGCATTGGATGTGGCCTCAACCACCCGCCGGGCGATCTCCATGTGCTTTTCAAGTGTCGGGTTCAACCAGTGTCCCTCTTCCGATGGCCAGTCACACATGTGAACGGTTATGTGGTGTCCGTCAAGGTTCTGGTATATCTCCTCGCTTATGTAGGGCGCTATGGGGGCGAGTATCTTCGACAGCGTTGTCAGGACGTGGTGCAGCGTGGCGTAAACGGCCAGTTTTGTTGACACCTCCCCTTCCACCCACACCCTGTCTCTGACTATTTTCACATACCACCGTGAAAGGTCTTCCACGATGAAATGTTCTATTGCCCGGGCGAACTTGTGAATCTCATAGCCGCTCCACGCAGTATCCAGCTCCCTTTTCAGACTTTCAAGACGTGAGAGAATCCACAAGTCCTCTGTCTCAAGCTTTTCTCTCATCCTGTTTATGTTGTACCTCCGGGGGTTGAACCCGTCAAGAGCCATGTATGTGGTGGCAAAATAATAGACGTTCCACAGTATGTTCAGAGTCTTGAGGGCGTTTTTGACACCATCTTCGGAGAACAGCAGGTCTTCCCAGGGCGCAGACGAACGCAGTATGTAAAGGCGGAGTGCGTCAACACCGTATTTTTCTACCACATCCAGGGGGTCCACGACGTTGCCCAATGACTTTGACATGGGCCGCCCCTCTCTGTCCAGGGCGAAACCGTGCGTCAGAACGCTGTCGTAGGGTGCACGGTTGAAGGCCACCACGCCCGCAACGAGCTGGGAATAGAACCACCCACGTGTCTGGTCGTGTCCCTCTATGATCCATCGGGCGGGCCACCACTTTTTGAACTCTTCCTCTTCCATCGGATATTTAAGAGCCGCCCACGAACACACCGCTGAGTCAAACCAGACGTCCAGCACATCCGGGACGCGCTGCATCATCTTTCCGCACTCTGGGCAGGTCGGGTGGACGTCGTCAACCCAGGGCCTGTGGAGGTCCATGCCCTCTGTGTAGCCCGCTTCTCCGGCCAGCTCATCTTCTCCGCCCACAACTTTTATGTTGCCGCACTCGCACTCCCATATCGGCAGCGGGATGCCCCAGTATCTCTGCCTGGATATGCACCAGTCCCGGCTGTTCTCAACCCATTTCCTCTGGCGGCTACTTCCCATCCACTCCGGCGTCCATTTTATCCGATCAACCTCTTCAAGCATCCTGTCCTTTACCGATGTTACCTTGAGAAACCACTGGTTTGTGACACGATAAATGATGGGTGTCTTGCAACGCCAGCAGTGCCCATATCTGTGTACCTCCGTGCCAGCATGGAGCATCAGACCCATATTTTCAACGTCGTCTATTACCCTCTGATTGGCATCTTTGACATACATGCCGGCGTATTTTCCTGTCTCTTTTCCCAGCCGGCCATCGTCGCTCACGGGACAGAAGGGTGGCAGGTTGTACTCTTTTCCTATCTCAAAGTCCTCGGGGCCATACCCTGGCGCTATGTGTACGATACCGCTCTTGTCTGCCTCCACCCCATCAAACAGAACGACTTTGTGCATCCACTCTTGCGCATCCCCGTCTTCGGGAAACTTGACTTCGTCAGCCAGAGGCGTCCGGTACGGGAGACCCGAGAGCCCGATTCCCGGAAGGGTCTCTATAACCACAAAATCTTCTATCCCGGCGGTCTTGAGAACCTCTCTGTGCGTCTCAGCCAGCAGTATGTATATCTCCTCTTTTCCATCCCTCTCAACGAGCACCCGCACGTATTCATATTCGGGGTGAACGGCCGCTGCCAGGTTGCCTGTGAGGGTCCACGGGGTGGTGGTCCAGATGATGAGAAACTCCTTCGGGTCCCGGAGCAGCGGGAACTTGACGTATATGGACGGATCTTCAACGTCTTTGTACTCTATCTCCGCCTCCGCAAGAGCGGTCTCACACCGCGGACACCACGAAAGGACACGCTGGTCCCTGAAAATGAGCCCCTTCTCGTATGCCTGTTTCAGCGTCCACCAGGCGGAGTTTATATAATGTTTTTCTATGGTCATATACGGGTTTTCCCAGTCCATCCAAACGCCCAGTTTTTTGAACTGGGAGGTCATGTTGTCCCTGTTCTTTATCGCGAACTCCTTGCACTTATTGACGAACTTCGCAACGCCCTGCGTCTCTATCTCCCGCTTGTTCTTGATGCCCAGCGTTTTTTCCACGAGCACCTCTATGGGCAGGCCATGCATGTCATAGCCGGGCTGGTCTCTCACGTTGTAACCGTGCATCCGCAGATAGCGTATTCCCATGTCTTTCAGAATCTTGTTCCAGGCGGTGCCAAGGTGGATGCTGCCAGATGTGTATGGTGGTCCGTCAACAAAATAGTAGTCCTCCCCTTTTTCCCTGTACCTTTTGGTCTCAGAGTAGGCGTTTTTTTCCTTCCACCACCGCTCAATATCCTCTGTGAGCTTTTTCGGATCATATCTTTTTGCAGGCTGTTTGACCATCTACACCACCACTGAATGTGCCACCGTCCCTTTGCATCTCCCTGTCCGATTTTGCCGTACCGGATTTGTGCTCTGTGGAGCTGTGTGGGGCCGGGGCCGAGATTTGAACTCGGGCTAAGGGATCCACAGTCCCTGATGCTACCAGGCTACACCACCCCGGCCATCGCCGGCGGGTCAAAGGGCGAGACGACATGGCTCCAAACGAAATCTGTTACTGGTATAGACAGACACCTTATAAAAAGAGGGTGTATAAAAACAATATGGGAAGCAAGATGATGAGTTGAGGAGGGGCGGGCAAATGGAGAGGTGGAAAAAGTGTGGAGGATGGATGAAGAGGCATAAACGTGCTATGGGGTTTGGAGGGCCGGGTGCGAACAGGTAGATGTCCCGGGTGGATGCCAAAGCTTATATAACCCCCACTCTTTTTTTCTGATGGTGATCTCTGTGGCTAAAACAGACAAGATTGGTGGAGCGCTGAACTCCATTCTCCCGGTGAACGCTATAAAAGAGGTTCTGACAGACAAAGAGAAAAGAAAGCATTTTCTCACCCACGAAGACATGGAACCCCACAGACACCTGGCCATACTCCTGCTGATAACGCTGGTTATTTCTCTCGTGGTGGGCATACTCGCCTGATGTGTTATTGGGGTTGCAGTTTTTTTATCTTATCTAGAACGCTGTCTATTATCTCCTGGGTTGCTCCGAGATATGTGGAGGGGTCAAAGAGCCCGGCGAGTTCCTGTTCTGACATCAGCTTTCTGACCTCTTCGCTGGTCAGTAGCACGTCCATCATGTGTTTACCGCTCTCAGTGGCTTCCATCGCCGCCCTCCGCACGATCTCATGCGCTTCCTGGCGTCCCATGCCTTTATCAACGAGGGCCAGCATGACCCTCTCGCCCATTATGGTGCCACGTGTCTTTTCAATGTTCTCCATCATTTTTTCGGGAAACACCACCAGATCCCTGAAAACCGAAGTCGCTTTGTGTATTATGTCGTCGGTGAGAACGAAAACATGGGGTAGCAAAATCCTCTCGGAGGAAGAGTTTGTGAGATCCCGCTCATGCCATAGAATCATGTTCTCGTATCCGGGTGTCACGGCGCTTCTGACAACTCTGGCCAGGCCACATATGTTCTCGCTGGTTATCGGGTTCTTTTTGTGAGCCATGGTTGAGGAACCAACCTGTTTTTCAACATCAAACGCCTCGGCAACCTCGCCTATTTCGGGGCGCTGGAGGTTCCGCACCTCTGTCGCCATCTTTTCAAGCGACGCCGCTATGAGAGCCATCAGCGAGTACAGCTCGGCATATCTGTCCCGGCCCACCACCTGGGTCGGCGCCTCTTCCGGGATGAGGCCGAGTTTCTCCATCACCATGCTCTGTATCTCAAAGGCCTTTTCGCCAAATCCCGCCCCCGTGCCAACAGCCCCCATCATCTTGCCGGCGCAGAGCCGTTTTTCCGCCTCCTCCAGCCGCTCTATGTGGCGCAGTATCTCAGCGGCGAAAACGGTCATCTTCAGACCGAAGGTTATGGGCAAGCCGGGCTGTCCATGTGTTCGCCCCAGCATCACCGTGTGCCTGTGCTCCTCCGCCCTCTTCCCCAGCACAACAGCCAGGTCCACCAGCCCTTTCTTTATGATTTTGAGGGACTTTTTTATCAGGAGTGCGTTGGCGGTGTCAATAATATCGTTGCTCGTAGCCCCAAGATGCACATATTTGGCGGCGTCACCCTCGCACCGGGAGGCGAGAACCTTCACCATGGCCATGATGTCGTGCCTTATCTCCCGCTCAAGGGCGTCCACCTCCTCCGGGGACACATGCTCCAGGGTGGCCTTTCTCTTTATCTCCTCCGCCGCCTCCCGGGGTATGTTACCCACGCCAGCATGTGCCTCAGCCAGAGCCGCTTCCACATCAAGCATCGCCTGCAGGCGGCCCTCTCTGGACCATATCCTTTTCATCTCCTCCCGACCATACCTGTAATCTATTGGACAGAGCACCATCTGGAGCACCAAGGGAACATGGGGTTGGGGCTTATTATGGTTGTGGTTTCCGGTGCTTTGCGCTTTTCGCTCACCCCAACCCACAACGCCCATGTTAACATTTTGTTAACATTAATATGGGTTTTTTGTGTGTTTTTCGCACAACCAGAGATATATATAGGACGTTGTGTATATGGTTTTGAGGTGGTTTGATGTTTGAGAAAAAGATTGTTGGCATACTGCTTGTTTTTGTTTTGCTGGCGACTGGTTTTAGTGGAAACGTCTCTGCTAAGAGTGGGGGTGGTTGGGGTTGTTTGCCTGTGGTTGACCATGGGGTGTTTTTGAATAACACCACGGACGACAACACCACAACATACACCTATGACAAGCTGGGCAGACTGGTTAAGATCTCGTATCCGGATGGGAGTTATATAAAATATGTCTATGACGCCATGGGACATGTCACGGAGAGTCAGAGCGTTGGCACAGGAGCCAGAGACCACCTCTATTTCCAGTACGACCTTGCCGGCCATCTGACCAGGGTGGACGCTTATGTGGCTGGCTTCCACCTGTACAACGTTTACACATACGACGAAAACGGCAACAAGATATCTGTGGAAAACCCGGTTTACACGGTCTCATACGAGTACGACCCACTGGACAGGGTCTCCCGGATAGTTTCTCCCAACCCGTTTAACACCTCCAAAACAGACATCATAGAATACGCCTATGACCCAGCGGGCAGGGTGACAAAAATAGACTACTACGTGAACAACGTCACACCAGACTCTCCGCATCTCACCCAGACCTACACGTACAACGCTTCGGGTTTCCTGGTCCGCCAGGAGGCCGGCATAGATGGCCCACTGCTTTCCATAAACTACACATATGACACGCTCGGCCGCCTCATAGAAAAAGAGGACATGGACGGAACAACCACATACACCTACGACAACGACAGCCGCCTCTCCCGGGTCGTCTACCCGTGGGGAGACACAACCACCTACACCTATGACGGCGTGGGAAACCGCCTGGAAATGACCGTGAACAACAAGGAGACCACTTACACCTATAACGCTGACAACCAGCTGTTATCCATCAGCGACGGAACCACATACAGATATGACAGCAACGGAAACCTCATCTCAAAAACCACCTCTGATGGAGAGAAGACACTCTACCGCTATGACTATGAGAACCGCCTGATAGGAATAGAACTCCCCAACGGCTCCAACATCACATACAACTACTGCAGATGTCCAAGACAACACTGCGGAACCGGCTACAGCGGCTTTCACAACAACCCGCTCCTCATAGGCGGAAAACGTGTTTCCAAGACCATAAACGGCGAGACCACCTACTATTTCTACGACGCCGAGGATATCACCTTGGAGTTCAACACCACCGGCGTTCTCATGGCGGCTTACACCCATGGCCCGGGCATAGACAACCCCCTGGTGATGTACAGAGGAGGGCACGCCTTTTATTATGTCCAGGACCGCCTCGGCAGCGTTGTTGGCCTTGTGACAATTGAATCTGGCGGGTTCGTACAAAAATACACCTATGACGCATGGGGAAACATCGTAGAACAAAGTGGAGATGTTAAAAACCCCTACACATACACAGGACGGGAATATGACCCTGAGAGCGGACTCTACTACTATCGGGCACGGTACTACGACAGCTTGACAGGGCGGTTCTTGCAGCGGGACTTGGATGTTAGGGCGTGGGAGAATGGAGAAAACCTCTACCTTTACGTGGGAGATGATCCTGTGAATATTGTTGACCCTATGGGCTTGTACAACCGATATACCCGGACATACAAATACTGCTGCGGGTGGAAACTAAACATAGAGTCCTGGAAACAAAAATGCTTGGGAGGACTGGACCTACCGGACTGGTACAAGAAAAAAATAATAGCAGCAGCAGTTATATGTTTAATTGGTACTGGAACTGAAAGAGCGGTCAAATTAGTGACAACTGTTTCTAGCGCCGCAATGTCATTTGTAATCTGTATGCTTACTTCAATAAATTTTTATCAGATAAACGCTATTTTATGCTTGTATAACTATAGGCCTTATTGGTGTGTAAAATGGTGCTATACCACGAGATATTTACCTGTTTAATTGGAGGGTAAGTATGGCCTGTACGACTTTGAAAAAAGAAGCTTTAAAAAGTATTATATTATTTTTCTTCTTTCTCATCATTCTTTTATTTATTGTTCCAGTTGAACGTTCAATTTTATATGGATATTCTTGGAGCACAGCATTTCATAAAAGTGTAAAAATCGTATTAACCTTAATTGGTGCGTTTATAGTAACACATATCGCAGCATTATGCTTTTCAAAATCCGAATACGCCGCCAAAAAGAAACGCAGCGAGAGAAACCAAAAACTACCTCACCATAATTATTTTAGGTATTTTGAACTTATTTTGCTCTATCTTATAGTTTCTTTGTGTTTCACGCAGGTTGTTGTTATGGATGAAGATAGGACACCACGTTGGTCCAGTTTTTTCATCGCATTCTTTTTTTCCTATGTCTTTCTATTTGTTGTATTTGAAAAACTTGTCAAACCAACATTGAACAAACTGGATCAAATAGAAAAAAGAAGATTGACATGAGCTCCACAAGCAACGAGAAAATCAGGAGAGAACAACTCCATTGAAGTGGGGTGGGAAAAAATGGTCAAACCCGGCACAATCAAAGGGTGGAAGAGAACGGTAGCACTAATCCTATTTTTTGTTGCCGGCTTTTTATTTCTGCTCATGTTTTTCTTTTCATTAAATGGCGGTCAAAGTCACATAGAAGGATATGTGTTAAACGGTTTTGGGCTTTTATTTCTTGGACTTGCACTGGGGCTTCTTAACTACGGAAAAAACACTCTTTTCTGCCATAAGTTTCCTTATCTCCATACTCGTTGGAGCACTTCTTTTACTTTCAATTTTATTCTACTAAAGATCTACGGCCCCTCAAAATCACCACCCTCTGTGCCTAATCAAACACCTCTGGCGCTCTCATAGAGCCGCCTACACCCACGGCCCCGGCGTAGACAACCCACTTATAATGTACAGGGGCGGAGAGGCATACTATTACATCCAGGATCGGCTGGGCAGTGTTGTTGGACCGGTATCTCTGAGAATTACAAAGTAATTAGAATAAAGTACATCTTTCTTCTTATAAGTGGGATTGTATTGCTCTTTAAATTAGTAGTCATCGGTGATCATTTTGATGTGGTAAAGCGGATAATATGCCATACACGTGTAAGGTTCGATAGGATATCAAATATGTTTGCTATCACCGGTCGTATGCGTGGTGTAGTGTTTCCTTCCTGTGAAATTTTGCGCTGAGGTGTTAAATTATGCAAAATTCACTAAGTGGCCTGAAGGGAAATGTTTAAAATACTTTTATACAAAGTGTGCCCCAGAGGCGGTGGTCATGTAATTACTGACAGAAACCCTGTGAGACAACTTGGCCTACTTGCCTATTTTCCGGGTCTGTGCCTGGTGGCAATGGCGGTTAGTGGCTTGTATAAGAACATGGGCTGGGTTTATTTTGTGGTTTTCTTTTCCGCTGGTATCCTGTGGATACTGGGAATGAAAAAGCTCCAAACCATTGGTGGCTCGGACGAAAATAGAACATAAAAAACCGTGTGAGTAGGAGGAATGCGCATGAATAACGTTAAAAGATTTTGCGGGTTCTCTCTTTTGATTTTGATTCTGGCCGTGTGTTCTTCTGGTTGTCTGCACGAGGAGATACATTATTTTTTGGTGGGCAGGGCGTATTATGAGCATGATCTGCCATGGGAAAACATAACGGAGATGTTTGACAGGAATAACATCTCATGGAGAGTATACCGGAATGAAGTGGGGAGAACGAGACATTATCTTTTGTTTTTGGCGGAGACTCTGGTTCTGTGGCCAGAACACATGGGTGGTTGATGAGAGAATATGATACGGAGTCCGCCTTAAATGCTTCTGGCCCGGAGGAACTTGAGTCCAATGGGCGTCAGGACCTGGAAATCTACCTGATGGACAGGAACAAGTATCCTCTGGGGCTGAAAAAAGAGACGACGCCTGGTATGAAAAGCCCGTTCTGGAGAAGTCTATGGAGTACATAGTCTCTCTAATTTATAACGCTACAGGAGAAAAACCCTCCTCAGAAGAATGGGAGACCCAGAGGGTTTATGGCCCTCCTGAGAGGATGTTTGGCCAGGACCCCTAAAACGGCGATAAACTATTTATCCGCCACCGTTTTTCCGAACACCATGGACTGGGCCTTCGTCATCTCGGCGTTTGCGGCTATATTCTCCATAGTAAACCCTCTGAGCAAGATAATCATCTTTCCCATAGTCACGGAGGGGTACAGCAGGGAGGAGCAGATGGGAACGATAGCCCTGGCCATATACTCGTCTTTCCTCATCTTCGTCGGCTTTGGCCTGTTTGGCAGGTTTCTTTTCAGGGCTCTGGGAGTGGACTACAACGCCCTGCGTCTCACGGGTGCCCTTGTGATGATAAAGATAGGGTTTGACATGATCCAGGGCATCATTCCCCGCACAAAGCCCACGCCAGAGGAGGCCAAAGAGGTCGTGGAGAAGAGGATGGTGGGTGTTTTTCCACTGGCCATACCCTTTATCTCGGGCCCTGCTGCCATAATAACCGTGATGCTCTACATGGCGGAAGCGCCTGGACTATTGGAAGGTGTGATGGTCATAGTGGACACCGCAATCGTGTGCATAATAACCCTGTTTGTTCTGCTGCAGTCAAGGTCTCTTTACAAAAAACTGGGCAGGGTGGGAGTGCTGGCATCGGTGCGTATAATGGGCATGATAATCCTGGCCATCGGCTTCCAGCTCCTGCTCAACGCACTTGACATATTTTTGTCCTCGTATGGGTTTTAACGAGAGTGCTGAACATCTCAGGAAAAGAGTTTTTTAAACACCTCGCTTCCTGCTCCGATGAAAATAAAATGAGATGGAGCGTGTAAAGAGATGAGCGAGCTTCTTGGAGAAAAAGGCGTCCCTTCCGCTGGTAAAGGCGGCGGTGAGCTGAAGGAGAGGATAAAAGAGGCGATAAAGCGGATTCACAGTGGAGAGGATTTTGATAGGGTAAAAGAGGATTTCAAAGATGTCCTCAGAAAAGCGACGCCTTTTGAGATAGCCAGAGCCGAGGAGGAACTTATAAAAGAGGGCATGGACCCCAGAGAGATACACGCACTCTGTGACGTGCACCTGGACCTTTTCAGGGAGGGCGTTGAAGAGGCACGTTTGAGCGTGCCAGAGTGGCATCCTCTCTGGGTTCTCATGGAAGAGCACAACTTTTTCCTGAACAGAATGTCAGATCTCAGGAAGACACTCTCAGAGGCAAAGAACAGGGGCAGTGCGACGGACGGAGAGAGGGAGTTTTTGGCGGAGATCAAAAAGATGCTGGAAAACGGCGAATCTCACTATGTGCGGGAAGAAAACGTCCTGTTCCCTCTCCTGGAAAAGCACGGTATAACCCAGCCCCCGGCCATTATGTGGATGGAGCATGACAAAATACGCATGCTGAAAAAAGCGGCGCTACAGATCCTATCTGAGATTCTATCAGGCGACAAAGAGGGCGGGAGAAATGAAATGGGACCCATCACAAAACTTGAGGGCCAGACCAGGATGCTCTCAGATATTCTGTCCAACCATTTCATGAAAGAGAACAAAATCCTCTTTCCGACAGCCATGAATGTCCTGGACCCGGGGGAGTGGGTGGAGGCGAGAAAGGAGTTTGACGAACTCGGCTATTTCTCCATAACACCGGTGCCCATGCCGGAGGATGTATCACAGCACATGACGCCCATGGGAACGTCCTCGGGGGCGGGGTCAGCGGCGGCGCCAGCAGGTGGGGCGCAAAAAAACGATAAGCCGGAAAAAAGAATAGACCTGGACACCGGCGCCCTGCTCCCTGAGGAGATACGGGCCGTGCTTGACGCTCTGCCCCTGGACATATCTTTTGTGGACAGAAACGACGAGGTGAGATATTTCAACACACCCAGGGACGGCAGGATATTCCCCAGGACCAGGGCGGTGCTGGGCAGGAAGGTGCAGAACTGTCACCCACAGAAAAGCGTCCACGTGGTTGAGCAGATACTCAGGGAGTTCAAAGAGGGCACCAGGGATGTGGCGGAGTTCTGGATAAACATGCGGGGGAGGATGATACACATAAGATATTTCCCCGTGAGAGACAGAGACGGCAACTATCTGGGCACGCTTGAGGTCACCCAGGACATAACGGACATAAAAAAGATTGAGGGCGAAAAACGCCTCCTTGACTGAAGCGAAGCGCGGCCAGCCGTTCTGTGTCCCATCCACGTAGAAAAAACTAAAAAACCACCACCCATTCCACCCCACGGGTGAAGAAATGGGACACACGTTTGCAGAGAAGGTCCTCGCCAGGGCGGGGGGAAAAAAAGAGGCGCACGCCGGAGAGATACTCAATGCCGAGCCGGATTTTGTTATGAGCCACGACAACGCGGCGGCGATAAGAAAACACTTTGAAAAACTCGGCCTGGAAAAGGTGTGGAACCCTGACAAAATAGTCATACCCCTGGACCACGTTGTGCCGCCGGCGACGTCCACACACGCCCAGAACCACAAAAGCATAAGAGAGTTCGTGAAACAGCAGGGAATAAAACACTTCTACGACATCAACACGGGCATATGCCACCAGGTGCTGCCAGAAAAGGGACATGTTTTCCCGGGGGCGCTCATTCTCGGATCAGACAGCCACACCACCACATATGGGGCTTTTGGCGCCTTCAGCGCCGGGATAGGGCGGACAGAGGTTGCCGCCATCTGGGCCACCGGAAAGCTCTGGCTGAGAGTGCCGGAGACGATGCGAATATACGTGGGCGGAAAACCTCCAGAGGGCGTTTTTCCAAAGGACATCATACTGTCAATAATAGGAGACCTCCGGGCGGATGGGGCCACGTATATGTCCGTGGAGTTCCACGGAGACACGATAAGCGACATGGGGATAAGCGGGAGGATGACCCTCTGCAACATGGCGGCGGAGATGGGGGCAAAAAACGGTGTGGTCATGCCTGATGAAAAAACGAAAAAATGGCTCATGCCCCGCATAAACGTCCCATACAACCCCGTTTACAGCGACGAAGACGCCGAAATAGCCAGAGAAGTGCATTACGATGCGGAAAACATGGGCCCTGTGGTCGCTTTCCCGCACACTGTTGACAACGTGCACCCCATAGAAGACGCCCTGGGGATACACATAGACCAGTTCCTCATCGGCACGTGCACGAACGGGCGGCTGGACGACCTCCACATAGCAGCCCGTATCCTGAAGGGCAAAAAGGTGGCGGATGGCTCTCGCCTCCTGATTTTCCCGGCCAGCATGGAAGTTTACATTGAGGCGCTGAAGGACGGCACGCTGGCCACCCTGGCAGAGGCGGGAGCTGTCATCATGAACCCGGGCTGTGGGCCGTGCCTGGGAGCCCACGAGGGAGTCCTCGCACCGGGAGAAAAAGCCCTCACAACAGCAAACAGGAATTTCAAAGGAAGGATGGGGTGCAAAGATGCGGAGATATACCTCGCATCCCCTGCCACAGTGGCAGCCAGCGCGATAAAGGGTGAGATCACTGATCCCAGGGAGGTGTTGTAGATGGGCAGAGTGTGGAAGTACGGAGACGACGTCAACACAGACGTCATTTTTCCGGGAAAATACACTTACACCATAACAGACCCCTCAGAGATGGCGAAACACGCACTTGAAGACCTTGACCCAGATTTTGCCTCCAGTGTGAAAGAGGGCGATGTGGTCGTGGCAGGAAAAAACTTCGGCTGTGGAAGCAGCAGGGAACAGGCCGCTGTGTGCCTGAAAGCAGCCGGGGTGCAGGCGGTGGTGGCGAAAAGCTTTGCCAGGATATTCTACCGCAACGCAATAAACGCTGGCCTTCCTGCAATAGTCACGGCGGAGGTTGACAAACTGAACCCGGGAGACGAGGTGGAGATAGATCTCAAAAAAGGTGTCATAAAGAACCTGACAACGGGAGAAACGATAAACTTCACGCCCATACCTGATTTCATGATGGAGATACTGAACGACGGCGGGCTCCTGCCCCATCTCAAAAAACATCTCGCAAAAAAATCGCCGTGACAAAAGCAGCAGGAGGACATGGAAATGAGCGGATCAGCGAAGGAGACCGATCCCACCAGCGAGGCATACAACATACACGAGGTCGAGAGAAGATGGCAGGAATACTGGAAAAAGGAGGCGATATACAGGTTTGATTTCAAAGACACGACCCGCCCACCATATGTGATAGACAACCCCCCACGGTACGCCTCAGGCGCACTCCACGCCGGCCACGCCGTCAACTACTCCCAGATAGATTTCGTTGCCAGATACAAGAGGATGCGGGGATACAACGTATATTTCCCTCTCTGTTTTGACACCAACGGCACCCCCATAGAGGTCAAAGTGGAAAAGAAACACGGCATAACCCTTGATGAGATAGACAGACACGAGTTCATCCGCCTCTGCAGAGAGTTTGCCAACAGTTACATAGAGGAGATGACACACCAGTTTGAGGTGCTGGGCGAGAGCATGGACCCATCGCTCTACTACCAGACAGACGCAGAGTATTACAGGCGGGTGACCCAGATAAGTTTCATAAAACTCTACAAAAAAGGCCTGATATACAAAGGAGAGTTCCCTGTGAACTGGTGTCCCCGCTGCGGGACGTCCATAGCGGAGGCGGAGGTTGAATACCAGGAGAGAGAAACATATCTCAACTACATCGTTTTCAAAGAAAAAGACACGGGCAGAGACGTGCTCATAGCCACGACACGCCCCGAACTCCTCTGCACCTGCCAGCTCGTCGCGGTGAATCCGGAGGACGAAGAGCACAGGTACCTGGTTGGAAAAACGCTTTTAACGCCGATATTCAACAGAGAGGTGCCCGTGGTGGCGGATGAAAAAGTGGATCCCGATTTCGGCACAGGGGTTGTGATGATATGTACCATAGGAGACAAAGACGACCTTGAGTGGGTCCACAAATACAACCTGAAGATTGAGAAGGGAATAGACGAAAAGGGGCGGATGACCTCGCTCGCAGGCCCCTACGCCGGCATGGCGATTGAAGAGGCCAGGAAAAAGATAATAGAGGACATGAAAGAAGCGGGCCTCCTTGTCAAACAGGAAAAGATAAAACAGAACGTTGGAACATGCTGGAGGTGCCACACGCCGATAGAGTTCCTTGAGGTCCCCCAGTGGTTTCTGAAAACCCTGGACTTCAAAGAAGACGTCCTCCGGAGGGCCGACGAGATAAAATGGTACCCGGAGTACATGAAAATACGCCTCCGCAACTGGGTTGAGTCCCTCGCATGGGACTGGCCCATAAGCAGAAAAAGGTACTTCGCCACCCCCCTCCCCCTCTGGGAATGCGAAAAATGCGGACACGTAGTTCTGGCAGAAGAAGAGCAGTGCTATGTTGACCCAACCCTGGACGACCCCCCCGTGGAAAAATGTCCAGAGTGCGGCGGAAAACTCGTGGGTTCAACAGACGTCTTTGACACATGGATGGACTCCAGCATATCCCCACTCTACATAGCGTTCTGGCAGCGGGACGAGGAGTTATTTAAACGCCTCTACCCAACGTCCCTCCGCCCACAGGCACAGGACATAATCCGCACATGGGCCTTTTACACCATACTCCGCTCCCATCTGCTGGTGAACATGCGCCCCTGGGACACGATAATGATAGGCGCCTACATCCTCGCCCCGGACGGCACACCAATGCACGCATCAAAAGGCAACGTGGTTGACCCACTGGACCTCCTCAAAGAGTACGGAGCAGACCCGATGCGATACTACGCCGCAACCTGTGGTCTGGGAGAAGACAGCCCCGTGCGCTACAAAGACCTCAAGCGCGGAAAAAAACTGGTCACGAAGTTCTGGAACGTCCAGAAATACATATCCCAGACGATAGACACACACTCTCCCCCGCCCCATCTCTCAGAGGTGGAAAAAGAGCTCCGAACGGTTGACAAGTGGATACTCACAAAATATTCTATGGTTATAAGAAATGTGACCGACGCCATGGAAAACTTCCTCTTTGACAGCGCGATAAAAGAGGTGGAAAACTTCCTCTGGCACGAACTCGCAGACCACTACATTGAGATGTCCAAACACAGAAAGGGCAAAAACGACCCTGCGCTCCACTACACTCTGTACACAATAGGTCTTGGAGTGGCCAAACTCATGGCCCCCATAATGCCCCACGTCACAGAAGACGTCTTCCACCGCCACTACAGGACGCCAGATGGACCAAAGAGCATACACCTCACAGAGTGGCCGGAGCCAGTGGGAGAATGGAAAGACGAAGCGGAGACGGGAGAGACGGTGAAAGAGATAATCGCCACAGCCAGAGCATGGAAATCCTCCCACGGCATACCACTCAACGCACCCCTCGGATGGATGGGAATAGTCCTCCCCGAAAACGTCCGCCTCGGAGAGGAACTGGAGGACATAAAAAACACCCTCAAAATAGAACGCCTGGAAATAGTAAAAGGCGAAAACGTGAAAGAAGAACCATCGTCCGCCCGCCCCGTTCTCTCCAGAATAGGACCAAAGTTCAGAGACCTCGCCGGCGAAGTCATAAAATACATAAAAACCACAGACCCCACCACCCTCCAGGAGAAACTCCGGAGCGGGCCCATAGAAATAGAGGTCAGGGGACAGAGAGTGACCATAGAACCAGAGGACGTTGAGATAATAACGACCAGGACGTACATGGGAGAAGAAGTTGAGTCGCTCCAGGCGGGGAAAGCACTGGTGGTGCTCAAAAAAACATGAGGGAGGCACATGGTGACAGAAAGCGAAGTGGTAGAAACCCTGAAAAAAGTCATAGACTATGAGACAGGCATAGACGTCTACACCATGGGACTGATAAGAGACCTCAAAGTGGAAGATGACACAGTTTCGCTCACGTTCGTTCCGTCAAGCCCCTTCTGCCCCCTGGGAATACAGCTGGCCGTGGCCATCAAAAAAGCCCTGTCAGAAGTGGAGGGTGTGAAAAACGTTGACATAACAGTCAGAGGCCACATCCAGGAAAAACAGATAAACGAACTCCTCAGGGCGGAGATGCCTACAGATCGCTGAAAAGGTCTTTGAGCCCTGGCTCAGCCACACGTGTTTTCATTTCCCTCAAAAGCACACGATAATATTCCATCTGCTCCCTCGCCCTCCCCATCTCCCCCTTCAAATAGGCCGCCTCCTCAAGGTCTCCCCTCATCTTCGCAACCTTCATGGCCCTTTCAAGGGCCTCCACCCGGTTCTTCCAGCGCCTGAACTCGTCCATGACCTCCACAATGGTCCTGGCGTCGCCCATAATAAAAAACCCACCACACAAATCATATAAAAAACTATCGGGAAAAAGTGAAAAGGCCCAGAACAATAGACCACTGGATGAGGGCAAAGGTTTTCCTCAGAGCAGAAAAAAACGCAGTCATACCGGTAAACTACCAGCACCACCTGTCGTCCGCCATATACTATTTTATAGAAGAAAACAACCCGGACCTCTCATCGTCTCTCCACCACAGCAGACGGTTCAAATTCTTCAACTTCTCAAACCTCAAAATAGACAGAAAAAAAGTGGAAGGAGAAAAAATACACATATACCCCGGCGCCCTTCTCTTCAACTTCTCATCCCCCAACTCGGAGATACTCAAAGCCACCATAACCGGCATGCTCCAGACAGGCGAGATCACAATAGGAAAAGAGAGGCTCGCAATAGACAGAATAGAAATACTTGAAACACCACAGTTCGGAACAACGGCACTCTTCCGCACCCTCTCGCCCGTATACATAGACAGCGGCGAAAAACCCCGCAGAGACCTCCTACCCGACGACCCCAGGTGGAAAAAAAGACTTGAAGAAAACACAGCCAGAAAATACGAAGAATACACAGGCAAAAAACCACCGGGCCCGACAAAAATAGGAGACGTGTACTGGTTCAGAAGAAAAAGGATAAAAATAAGAGAAAGCTGGTGGCACTGCGCAAACGCCGAGTTCACCGTACAGGCACCGCCAGAGATACTCCTCTTTATCTGGGAGACAGGCATCGGAAACAAAAACAGCCAGGGCTTCGGCTGCCTGGAGATGAGGGGGTGATCAGGTGTCGCCGAAAACCACTCTCTCAAGGTCAGAAAGGGACCAGTAAATCACACCCTCCTCTTCCATCCGTCTCACACATGCATCTGTGAAACCGCTCTTTGACACGACCAGGAACATCTTTTCCACGTCATTTTTGACAGGCACGAGATCAGATTTCTCTATGAGATTCTCAACGATCTTCCATCCGACCTTTCTCTTCGTCCATTTCACCTCCCCAAAAAGCACCCTTTTCTTTTTCTCGTCCAGACCGACAACATCTATCTCGTTCTCACCCCGCCACCACCTGCCTGTTCTGGGAAGAGAAAAGCGCTCTCTTACCGCATCTATCACAACGCCTTCAACCATGGGGGAAATGTAGAGATGGAAGTTCTCTTTTATCTCCCTCATGACCTCCCCTGTTTCTCCCATCTCCAGCAGATACCTGTTTGGAAAAACGAACCTGAACCAGAAACTGAAAAAGTTGTCCCTCAGAACATAGCGTGTTTTTCTTGTCCTCATTTTTTTCTCAGTGACAGGCATCTCTTTACCTGTGACACCGGTCCTCTCAAGCACAATAAGATACTTTGGGAGCTTGTTGGGAGAGAGACGGCTCCGGGTGGAGATCTCGTTAAAACGCCTGGCGCCCCGGGCCAGAGAAACGAGTATGGCAACATAAGGTGCCGGGTCCCTGAACTCCTCAAAGAGCAGGTTCATGGGCTCGTTGTAAAGAAAAGACGTTCTGTCCAGAACCCGGTTCTCTATATTCCAGAAAACATCTTTTGAGGGGTTGAACTCCTCAAGATAGCGTGGAACACCGCCCAGAACACCATAAAAAGAGAGCAGTGTGTCAAAAGAGCATCCGGGGAAAAAATCTCGCAGATGTCTGAATCTGAGGGGAGATACCTCCATCTCCATTGTCTTACGTCCATAGAGAGCGGAACCGTATCCCCGGGCTATGCGGTTAACCGTTGTGACGATGGAGCCACAGAGGATTATCTTTTTGTCCGTCTCACGAAACCGCTCCCACCACCGCTGCAAAACAGTGGGCCACGAACGCTCAACAGTGTAGAGATACTGAAACTCGTCTATGATGAGAATCTTCCTGTCGCTCCTGTAAAAATACTCAAAAAATCGTCTCATGTCCTGAAAGAAACAAACCTCTCCCCCACCTGCCTGCTGAATATGTCCAGAATAGTATCAGAGGCATCAGCCAGAAGATAAAGCGCACCACTCTTTTTCGCAAACTCCGTAAGAAGACGACTCTTCCCCACCCTCCGCCTCCCATAAACAAGCACCAGCTCAGCCTTTTTTCGATTGAGCGGCCTTCATGAGCGCCTTCATTTCCTCGTTTCTGTCTATAAACATGAACATGATAAACTACTACTGAATCAGTCTCTCAAGATCCCTTAAGTCCCAGTGCATTATGCCTTCATCCTCCATCCTTTCTAAGCATTTCTTTGTGAAACCGGCCTTGGAAACTATCAGGAACTTCTCCTTCCTGTCCTCGTTGTACCATTTTACGAGGTCTTTCTTTTCTATGAGTTCCTCGACAACATTCCAGCCAACCGACCTGTTCCTCCATTTGACCTCTCCGAACAGTATCTCTTTCTTCCTTTCATTTAGAGCTACGATATCTATCTCATCTCCTCTGCGGTTCCACCAAGAGCCGACCTTATCGAAGTTCATGTCCTTTTTTACAATCTCTCTCATCAGATCTTCGAATACTCTTGCGGTGTGATCTTCATATGTTTCCTTAACCCTCTCAAGAAATTCTCTCTCTTTTCCGCTTTCTATCAGGAAAATGTTCGGGCGGACATATCTGAACCAGAAGGAGATAAGCCTGTCTTTCAGGAAATATCTCCCTTTTTTGCTCCTCTCCCCTTCAGTCACAGGAGTCTTCCTTTCCAGTATCCTGTAATACTCTGTGAGTTCTTCCAGATATTTTCCCATGCTTTTCGCACGTATACCCGTATAATCTGAGATCTTGGTCATTGTGGATTTTCCACGGGCAACAGCCTCTAGTATCGACATATATGGCTTATGCTCCTTTCCGAACTCACCTATAAGGATTATTTCAGGTTCATCCACAAGCGGTCTGAGACCGGATACAAACAGTTTCCTGACAGCGGTTTCCCAGCGTTTTATACCATAGTTCTCAAGGATCTCATAGTATTTTGGAACTCCTCCGAGCATGGAATATACATGAAGCATCTCTTCAAGACCTGAGAAACCCAGATCTCTCATTATCTCTGAACATGCCCGAAAATCCATGGGTTTGAGATCGATCTTTCCGGAAATCCTGCCGTAAAGCGGTGATTTATAGTCCTCAAACAACCTTTTCATAAGACCGACATAGGAGCCCAGAAAGAGCACCATGGCATCCCCTTCGTACCGGTCCCACACCTTCTGAAACGTTGTATACACCCCGGGATTAACGTGATAAAGGTTCTGAACCTCATCGAATATCACTATCTCCGTGTTCTCAAGCAGCACCCTGAAAAATTCTTCCCACGAAAGTGTACCTATGCTCTTTTCAGGCATCATACGTGAAAGCTCCTGTGAAAAATCCCTGAGAAGAAGTTCCTCGGACTTCCTTTCCACGAAGAAATAAACTGATTTCTTACCGGATGAAAATTCCATCACCAGCCTTGTCTTCCCTATTCTCCTTCTCCCTGATATGACTATCAGCTTTTTACCCTTTATTCTGGAGGAATTCTCGAGAATTCTCATTTCTTCTTCTCTGTCGTAGAATTTCATACATCAGCATATAAAAGCACCTATTTAGTTTTTTCGAAATACTACGATTTCGTATAATTCTGTTCTGTAGTATAAGATTAGATATCCAGATAAAGGAGTCCTTATCCCTCCTCACTTTCTGCCTTATACTCAAGACACCCGAAACCCTGGGAATTTCTTGAACCCAGACCGTGTCCCAGAGGAACCTCAGCATCTCCGGATCCGCAGATATGGTGAACTCCATGTTGGCGGTCCTCCACCACTGCCCCCTATGTTTATTCTCTTCATCTTGTGCCATTTTATCTCGTTTATATCGAAGCGCCCTCTGTACTCCTTTCCGAAGTAGTGAGCGTATTTTTTCTTCAGTTTTTTACCATCTATGGTTTTTTCAAATGTTTCGTTAATCATGTTTTTCTCATCAGCATATTCTAAGGTCCTGTCCTGATTATTATCTATAACATCTATTGTAGCCTCCATGAGATCCGAATCTGTAGTATCCCGAAATATTTTAACAGTTGTTCCTGTTAGGGGTATGCGTAAGTTGAACGATAGGAAGGTTCGTTGGATTAGTAAAATTAATTCAGGATACTACA
>CAZROC010000007.1:0-86452 GCA_964601625.1 uncultured Thermoplasmata archaeon
CCGCTCCCGGGACACGACCCCCCGCCCCCATCAATCTTTTATATACTGGCGTATATCCCAGCGGTGGGAACAGAAAAAACAAAACAAAACCAGAAGGAAAAAGCGGAGGCGTGTGATATGAAAAACAGCGGCAGGTTGTTTGTGCTCGCTCTCCTGGGGATGATACTGGCAGCGGCTTTTCCGATGGCCGGTTTTGTCCCCACAGCAAACGCCCAGTCATCGGACGAAGTGGTCATGGACCTGGAGATATCAGACATCTACTGTGGTCTCACGCTCACATGGGTCTCGGCTGAAAAGATGCCCGCCCATGTGATATGGGGTTTCAGCGAGAGTGGCCTGAGCAACCAGGCATACGACGTGCGTGGAGAAGATGTGGAATCCTTCACGCACATGTGTAGAATAGACGTCTCCTACAACGACATGGGCTCAACTGTCTATTATCAGATCGTCTACGGCGATGGCAACGTATACCCCCCGGACGGCCCAATGAACTTCACGGTGCCCGTCCTTGACTCCGAGCCCCCGACCCCCGGGGTGGTCTATGGCACGGTCAACACCACCTTTGGACCCGTTGATGGCATCATACTCCGCGCATCTGTGGAAAGAAACGGCAACGCCAGTTCTCTTGTGGCGGCTATGACGGACGATAAGGGGCGGTACAGCCTGGACATGTCCCTGGCGGTCCTTGACGGAAACTTCTACAGGCCCCAGGTGGGAGATGTGATACACATAGACGTCCAGGGCGGCCCATATGGCACGTATTCCACAACGGCCACGGTCTCCTCCTCTGATCTCGTTGATGGCTCACTTTACATGCACGGCCCGGATATCACTCTGTCCCTCCCGTTCTCTGTCTCCAACCTTTCGGTGTCCCCCGAGTCAGGGAACGAGAACACCAACTTCACGTTCTCCGTTGTTTACACCGCCTCAGACAGCATAGGACCGGATTCCATAGTGCTCTACATTGACGGCACACCCCACAACATGACACCGGAGGGAGGGGATTTCATACATGGGGCGACGTACACGTACTCAACCAGGCTCTCCGCCGGAGACCACACCTTTTACGTCGTTGTTGAGAGGGGCGGCCTGACCGTGAGCACCGAAAACATGGCGGGCGGACACGGCACTGTGACGGTCTCATCCGCATCAGAGCAGCCGGGCGGCGGAGGCGGAGGAACAGGCACCTTCCCCTGGCTGTATGCTGGTGTTGTGGTTGTAGTGGTTGTGGCCCTAACGCTGGGATATCTGCTCTACCGGAGGCGCAACGGCTGATATGGAAATGGTCGAACATGCCCATTTGTAATAACAAGGTGATACGATTTACACAAATTCGCAGAAAAGTTTTTATATCACAACCGGTTTGCCTGCCTGGAGGTGAGAATGTATGATAACGATGCCTAGCCCTCCCAACGAAAACGCCTACGAGCACGCGAACGAAAAAGCCCCCTTCCAGCCCCAGATCACGACGTTGGCCGTGGGCGAAGAGGACGGGGGCTACTACTACCCTGTTGAAGAAGCGTGAGAGGGATATCTCCCCTCTAACGCCCCGAACCCTCTTCCCTTTTTTTCTTATCTTTTTTTGGTGTGCTTTCTAAGCAATACGTAACATTTTTATATCACGAACTTTTACATCGGCTCACAAAAAAGGGCAAGGAGGTGAAAGAGATGATCTGGCCACCAGGTTTCTTTGAGGGCTGGGAAAACAGCGATGGAAACGCGATAGGCCTGTGGATCGCCATGGAAAACAGACCAGAGCCGATGGAGAACGTGAGATAAACAGGCCTGATACCTGAACACCCTTCCGCCAACCCCCTTCCCTTTTCCTCTCCCGTTTGGTTTTCTGTTGGGTTGTCAGTAAAACGTCAGTGTCCCCTCTTTTCGCGCCCTGTCAAATCCCACGCGCACGGATATGAGCCCGAGGGATATCATAACGGCAGAGAACACACCTGTCACGACCGCGTAGTGCCACGCCAGCGGCATTTTGTCAGGTATGAGTGACAGGCGGATGCCCTCTATGACATAATAAAACGGGAGGACCTTTGCGACCCAGCGGATGGATGCGGGGATAACGGCCAGGGGGAAGTAGACGCCGGCGAAGATCATTGAGAAGTTCTGGAACAGCGGGAAAGCCCGTCCGACGTTTTTTACCCACATGGTGAGCCCGCCGAAGACCATCCCCAGGCCGCCCATCATCACCACGGAGAGGGCGAAGAGGGCGGCGGTTGCGAGGGTTGCTCCGGAGAGCGCTGAGACGCCGAGGAGTGCGATGCCGACACCGATTATTAGCGCTATTGATATGAGGCCAAACAGGGCGCCGAAGAGCATGTACGAAATCATTACGGTTGTGATGCTGGTGCCGGTCAGGACCAGCGACTCAAGGGTGCCCAGCATCATTTCGTTTCTGAGAGACGTTGATGTGGCGCCGGCTATGCTCCACATAAAACCCCATCCCACAGACCCCACCAGTATGTATGAGATGTAGTCGCCGCCGTATGGTTTGAGGACAGTGGGGGTGGCGTCTCCGAACATTGAGCCGAAGAAGACGAGATAGATCAGGTTAAAAAATATGCTTGAGAACATCATTATGAAGGCAAGTCTGTAGCTCATCAACACCCTGAAATCTCTCTCAACGAAGTAGATGGTTTTTTTGATCTCATGCAGGATCCCCTTTGTAGAGGTCATATCTTTTCCCTCCCGGAGAGGTCTTCTTTTTCCTCCTCTATTTTTCTCCCTCTTTTTTCTTCCTCCACGTGTTTCATGAAGACCTCTTCCAGTGTCGGGCGAACGGTGTGTATCTCTGCCACGTCAACTCCCCTCTGGAGTATTTCTCCGA
This sequence comes from uncultured Thermoplasmata archaeon, assembly GCA_964601625.1. Lineage (GTDB taxonomy): Archaea > Thermoplasmatota > Thermoplasmata > JAGHBH01 > JAGHBH01 > CAZROC01. The sequence goes on from CAZROC010000007.1 coordinate 2,837, forward strand.
CGTGGACGAGCGTTTTTTTCATGTCCCTGGTTTCTATCACGACACCGTTTTTCACTGGCCTGGCCCCGTCTATTTCCAGGAAGACCTCTCTGTGGGGTGTGACTATGACCAGTTTCTCGTAGTCCCAGTGGTTTCTTTTCAGCTCTTCCGGCGGGCCTTCCAGCACCAGTCTCCCCCGCCTGAGAAGGCCTATCCTGTCGCACATTTCCTCTATCTCGTAGAGGTTGTGGCTGGTCCAGATGATGGTCCTGTCTGAGAGGTGTTCTTTTATGAACCTTTTTATCTGGTATGCGGTGACGGGGTCTATGCCGGTGAGGGGCTCGTCAAGGAAGAGGATGGGGGGGTCATGGATGAGTGCGGCGGCGATGGAGAGCTTGTGTTTCATGCCGGTGGAGTATTTCATCACCCTCTCGTTTTTCCACTCTTCCAGGCCCATGAGGTGTATGAGTTCTTCAGCCCTCTCTTTCGGGTTTTTTATGCCTCTGAGCTTTGCGAAAAAGACGAGGTTTTCAAGCCCTGTGAGACGCCAGTAGAGGGCCCGTGTGAACTCTCCGACGGAGACACCTATGATTTTTCTGACCGCCGCAGCCTCCCGGACCACGTCTTTTCCGAGGACGGTGCATGTGCCGCCGTCAGGGAGAACAAGCGTGGAGAGTATTTTGAGGGTGGTGGTTTTGCCGGCGCCGTTTGGTCCTATGAGGCCGTATATCTCCCCCTTTTTTATGGCCAGCGATAGCCCGTTTACCGCTGTTATGGTCTCCCGGCGCGTCTTCCACCCGTCCTTTTTTCGCACCCTGTAGCGTTTTACGAGGTTCTCAACGACAACCGCCGCCTCCTCCGCCGCTTTGGTCTCTTTTTCCATCTGAGCCCCTGCTGTCATTTCCATCATCTTCTGTCGTATTCAACAAGCAGCTCTGCGAGCTTTCTGGACACGGGGTGTCCTGTCATCATCTCATATCCCGCGAACATGGGAGACGGGTTCGCTTCCAGGAGGTAGTATTCCCCTTCTTCGGTGACCATGAAGTCCACCCCCGAAAACCGCATGCCAAGGGTCTCCACCGCCCTGACAGCGTCCTCTTTCACCTCATCGGGTGGGTCAAATACCTCAACCCCTGTCTGGCCGACCCGGGAGTCCACGTGTGCCTCCTTCTGGAGAAGAAAGCCCGCCCCAACAACCTCTTCTCCCACGACGTAGACCCGGAGGTTCCTTCCTTTTATGTAGCGCTGGAACAGACCGGGCCTCTGCTCAAATATGTCGCTGTGCTGTCTGAAAAAATCGTCATCAACCATGTGTGTGCCCAGCCCCCCTGCCAGTCCCTTGTAAACGTATTTGTTTTTTTCCACTATGCTGAGGTCGTTGGTGGCAAAGGACTCCGGCACCCTGAACCCCTTTCTTCTCAGCAGATAGTCCTCGTAGAGCTTCAGGCGGTGGTACATGAAACTGTCATATGGGTTGATCACGGTCCTCTCCATGGAGAGTATGCGGATAACAGAGTGTTTAAGGGACAGGGTCTCCCTCTCGGCGGTGAGATATTCCAGGTATCGTCCATAGTAGGCGTCCCACTCTTCTCTGGTCATCTCGTGCTGGGGAATGGGCCAGAGGTATCCGAGCTGGCGGAGGTAGAAAACCGAAAAGTCCAGGAGCTCAACTCCCTCGTATTTTATAGAATCCTCTCTCACGGTGATGGGGGCGTTTCGGGGGAAAGGTCTGAAATCTATCACCCTGGCCTCCCGTCCCATCTCTTCAAGGCGCTGTTTCACAAGAGCGACCTGGGGGTCTTTTTCCCTCCCTATGAGTCCTATCATGTGGGGGCGGAACACCCGGTTGTTATAAAAAGGTTGTTTCATGATTGTTTGCATTTTTCACTTCTTTGCCCTCTCCACCATGTGTGCCAAAAGCCGCTCCGCCACGGGGATTCCGAGTGTCTCGGAGAAAGCGAAACCGGGAGAGGGGTTCCCCTCCAGTATGTACGTCTCCCGCGGGGTTTTGATGAAGTCTATCTCCGAAAAGAAGAGTCCCAGCGTCTGGAGGGCTTTTATGGCGGTCTCCGCCGTCTCAGCGTCTATGCTCACCCTTTCCGCCCTCGCCTGTCCCATCACAAACCCCTCTCTCACGTCTGTGAATGGGGTGTGGACGGCGTACCCGCCTATCACCTCTTCTTCCACAACAGCAACCCTCAGAGGAGTGCCCGCCACCTTTCTCTGCACCAGGGGAGGGGGGCCCATGGACCCACCGTTGTTCCTCCGACGCACATATTCAGACAGGTCTTCCACCGCCCTGCCGCTGGCGTGGCCCTTCACCACCCAGCCACCCGTCCACCCCCCTGTACTCTTTCTTTCTTCGCCCCCCTCCTTCAGTTCCATCTCGTCTGGCATGCAGACGCCCCACTCTGGCAGGGGGAGACGGGCTTTTGAGAGGAGATAGTGCTGGTAAACCTTCTGGTACTGGAGAATCTGGGTCTCAAGGGGGTTAACGACAAGCGATCTCTCGGAGACCATCTTTATCAAACTCTCTTCTACGCTCGCCCACATCGGCTCGTTTCTCACCAGACAGTTGTGCCCTTCCAGGGTGGCCGGGGCCCGGATCATCGGGACCCGGAGAGGTATCTGGCGGATGTACCACGCGGGGACGCTGAACACCCATGACATGTCCTCGCCGCCCAGCGTGAAAAGGCCGTCTCCGAGTTTGAAAGGTTTTTTTCTCATCTCACCCAGATCCAGAACCCTGCATGCCACGCCCATTTTTTCAGAGGCCCTCTTTATAGCCACAGCGCACGGGTCCATGTTTTTCCCGAAGACGCCTATTTCCATGGGACAGGGAAACCTTTCCGGGTTTTTAAGATGAACGGGGTTGAAAGGAGTGCGCGGGGTCGCTTGGGGGGAATATTTAAAATACCCCACCCCTTTTTACCCTCACAGCACAAAAGCGATATCGCAAAAAAATCCCGGGAGGGATATTGTGAGAAAAAGCGTAGTTGCCGGACTGGTGTTGGCTCTGATGTTGAGTGGATTGGTGAACATGGCCCCTGTGACCAGGGCCCAGGGAACAGAACCCATGAATCTGACAGTTGTGAACCTGGGCCAGACCGCTTTTGGTCTAGTCTGGGTTACCACGGACAACGTCACGGGGTACATAAACTGGGGAGAGGGAACGCCCGACACAACAGCGTATGATGTCCAGGACCCCGGCGACGGGAGCTATTCCGGGACAGTGCATTTCGTCATGGTGGACAACCTTTCAGCGTCCACAACGTACACGTTTGAGATAGTGTCCGGGGGGACAACCTACAGCGGCTCCCAGCTGCCCTTCTCAACGGTAACGACTCTGCCGCCGCCGGACACGCCCCCCTCTTCTTATATCGTTTATGGCCAGGTTTTCAGAAGCGACGGCACCACCCCCGCAGCAGGGACGCTGGCAATGGCGAACACCACCGGGGCAGTGTGGCCGATAGCGGTCCTGACAGATTCCAGCGGCAACTTCTCCCTGAACATCGGAGAGCTCAAAGCGGCGAACGGCTCGTCTGTTTACACCGGGAGCGCCATAGACCTCTCCATGGTGTTTGAGGGTGGCTACTGGGGGAACCTGTCAACGGTTGTCTCCGGCGCCGGTGGAGGTGAGAGCCCGGAGAACATAGGCACCTTCACGCTCCTCCAGGGAGACCTCTATCTATCCAGCTCTGACATAGTGGTGGATGGCGTTCTGAAGGTCGGTTATTCCATTACAATAAACGCGACGATTCACAACCAGGGAAACGTGGGCCTCCTGTGTGACGTTGAGTTTTACGACGACACCTCTCTGATAAGCACAGACTCCGGGATAAGTGTAGCCGCGGGCGGGACTTCTCTGGCCACATGCACGTGGTCTCCCTCCACAAACGGCACGCACACCATAACCGTTAAAATAGTCAATGTGAACCGGACAGAGGCTTCCACCACGAACAACCAGGCATCCGTTGATGTGAACATTGAGCAGGCCAACGAGCCCAACATGTACATTGACAGCGGGAACATAACCCTCACCCCGTCCAGCCCGGTCATAGGGGACACCGTGACCATAAAGGCCACGGTTTCCAACATCGGCAACGTGGACGGTACCTGCAACGTGTCCTTCTGGGACGGGCCATCTGACACCGGGACGCTCATAGGTGAGAACACCAGCGTGTCCATCAGTGCCGGTGCAAGCGTTGACCTCTACCAGACATACACGCTGAGCGACTCGAGGACGTATACCATAACTGTGAGCATAACAGACGTGTCTCCGCAGGAGAACGCCACCGGGGACAACGAGGCGTCCATAACTGTAACCCCACGCCAGCCAGACCTGGCGGTGGCGGACTCGGACATATCGTTCAACCCCTCTGTTGTGGGTGCGGGCGACTCTTTCACCGTGGTGGCGACGGTCCACAACTACGGAGACGCCGATGGGGGCGGAAACGTGACCTTCTACCTCGGGAGCATATCCCCGGGCAACGAGATCGGGACAGTTAAATCAACGGGGACTGTGCCAGCAGGTGGTTCAGTGAATGTGGTATCTGATTCCACGTCAATAAGCACGGTGGGCACGTATGACATATACGTGGTGGTGAGTGATGTTTCGCCTCTGGACGCTGATTCATCCAACCAGCAGGCACATGCCACTCTGGATGTCCTCTCGCCCAACCCTGACATAAAGGTTGTGTCCGTCTACGCCCCGTCTCCTCTGCCAGAGGATGAGCCAGCGACATTCTACGCTGAGGTCAAAAACCTCGGAGCCGCCCAGGCGGACTCTTTCAACGTCTCTTTCTACCTGGACTCAACCAGCGGCGAGCTCATAGGTACGACACAGCACTTGGCTCTGGGCGGGGGAGCGTCGGCCAACATATCCTCCCCCCAGTGGACGCCCACCGGCAAAGTTGGCACCCACGTTGTTGTGGCGGTGGTCTGGGACGTGAAGCCCAGCGACGATGATTCTTCCAACAACCAGGGCACGTCCAACAGCTTTGAGGTCACACAGGTGCCCCCCAGGGTGACAGACTCCGACCCGATTAACGGTGCGACAGACGTGCCCACGAGCACGTCCATTACGATAGTGTTCTCAACTCCGATGAACACCACAAGCGTTGAGAACTATTTCTCAATGTATCCCTCGGCGTCCCCCGGTGCGATCGTGGATGGGTCGTTTGCGTGGTATGATGGTGCGACCCGTCTCGTTTTCACCCCCTCCTCTTCTCTGGAGTACAAAACAGATTACACCGTGAAAATAACCGGTTCGGCCAGGAACCACACGGGCGTGAACCTTGACGGAGACGGCGACAAGGTGTGGGAGGGCGCCAGCGACAACTATTATCTCAACTTCACGACACGCCTTCCGCCGGACACAAAAGGTCCTGTCACGACCATCGCCACGGTAGACCCGAACCCCACGGGGTCAGCCCAGTACGTTTATCTGAACGCCACGGTGAACGACACAACCACAGGCGGAAGCCAGATAGCGGAGGCGGAGTACTTCCTTGCCGATTCGCCGGGCGCAAATGGCACGGGCACGTCCATGAGCTTTGTTGATGGGGAGGGAGACTCTCCTGTGGAAGAGATGACGGCGACGATAAACATAAACTCTCTCATGGAGGGACAGGACTACACGATCTGGGTCCATGGCAGGGACGTAGCGGGCAACTGGGGTGACTTCTACAAGGTCACTTTCCACAAGTCCGACCTTAACCCGCCGACAAACGAGACAGGAGACCCGTGGGAGGGACTGATGAGCGCGGTCGACGTCCAGTATGGCGGCGCTGTTTCCCTCTCCTGGAAGGCGGCTGATGACCCCACCGGGCCCATAACATACAACATATACGTTTCCACGGTCCATGGTGGACAGGACTTTTCCACGCCAGACTTCACGTACACCCCGTATCCGACGCCCATCCCGGGCGACACCGTGACTTACACCGTGGAGGGCCTGGTGAACGGCCAGACGTATTATTTCGTTGTGAGGGCCGAGGACGCAGAGGGCAACGAGGACACCAACACGGTTGAGATTTCTGCCATGCCCACGGACCAGGAGCCCCCATCTTTCGGCGGCATTTACAGCGCCACAAACGTCGGGGATGGGGCTTCTGTGAACATCTCATGGTACACGGCGAATGACAACAACACAGACCCGGACCAGACCATATATTACCTGATTTACTACGCAAAATCCGGGTTTGTGCTTGATTTCTCTAAACAGCCAAACGAGACGGTGGCCCTTGTGGAGGAGCCGAACAAACTGGTCTACCACGTTGTCACAGGGCTGGAGCCGGGAGAACAGTATGATTTCGTTGTCCTCGCAGAGGACGCCTCCGGCAACAGGGCGAACACCATAAACTCCCTCACGGTCACGACAGCGGATTACACGCCCCCCTCTTTTGCGGGGGTTGAGACGGGCACAGACCTGGGGACAGGCGGGAGTGTGCGTCTTACATGGTCCTCCGCTTCAGACCCGTCAACGCCGGTAACATACTGGGTTTATATTTCCACACAGGAGGGTGTCTGGAACACGTCTCAGCCAAACTACACTACCACAAGCACTTCAATCCAGATAAACGGTCTCCACAACCTGCCAGACGGCCAGTACTACTATTTCATGGTATGGGCGGTTGACAGCGTTGGAAATGTGAACCAGAGCGACGCCTATGTTTCGGTCAGGCCGACCGATGTGACGCCGCCGGACTTCCAGGGCATTGACATGATCACAGACACGGGAGTGGGCGGCGAGCTCACCATAACCTGGTTTGCCGCCGTGGACTCCGACACCTCCCCCGAGAAGAGCATCTCTTATGAGATATGGCGTGATGGCACAAAGATTGCCACAGTGACAGGTGCCACGTCTTATACCGACTCCGGGCTGGTGAACGGCCAGACGTACACCTATGTTGTGCGTGCGGTGGATGCCAGCGGCAACTACAAGGCCTCTGATGCGGTGACGTCTCCGCCCCCATCCGATACCACCCCGCCTTCTCTGCCCGCCAGCATATGGTTCAACGACACGGGCGAGGAGGGCAAGGTTAGCGTTGAGTTCACAGAGGCGCTGGATGCGAACACGGATCCCACCGCAGCCCCCCTCCGATATGTCATCCTTCGTGACGGTGTTGAGGTGGGCAACATAACCTTTTCACAGCAGCCCTTCTATGACACCGGTCTCTCAATAGGCGTCCAGTACACCTACAAACTCAGGGTCATAGACGGCTCAGGAAACTATGTGACATCGGGCGAGTACCAGGTCACGCCCACGGACACCCTGCCTCCGAGGTTCAACGGGGTTGGCTGGGTGAACGACACCTCCATGGGCGGAGAGATTGAGGTCTCATGGGAGCCCGCCGAGGACATCTCCACGCCGGTGATGTACGCTGTTTACATGGACACGGACCCCGCTTTCACTCCGAACAGCACCAACATGGTCGCCTCCGGCGTAACAGGAACCAGCTACACCGTGACAGGTCTCATCAACGGCCAGACATATTATTTCGTTGTCAGAGCCACGGATTCTCTGGGTAACTCCGAGGCCAACACGGTCAAAAAGTATGCGTCTCCGACGGACACCACGCCGCCTGTGTTCGCGGGCCTTGGCACAGCAGCAGACATGGGGACCTACGGCGAAGTGAACCTCACCTGGAGCCCCGCAGAGGACAACAGCCTGCCTGTTACGTACCTTATATATTATTCCACGTCCACTTCTGACCTTTTCACTTCAGTAAAAGCCACAACAGAGGACACGTGGTACACCGTTTCCGGTCTGAACAACGGTGTCAAATACTATTTCGCTGTCAGGGCGAAAGACGCCGAGGGCAACATGGAAACAAACAAGGTGATCAAATCGGCCACGCCCACCGACCAGCAGCCGCCAGAGTTCTCCGGTCTGCAGTCGGTGGCGCCCGTCCCGGAGGGCGGCGCACTTCTTCTCTCATGGCAGCCTGCATATGATGAGAGCGGGCAGATCACGTATTATATCTACCGGAGCACAAGCAACGACATCGTTGTTGACCCCGAACAGTCGCCGACCTCTTCGCCCTATTTCCTGGCCACGACCACCCAGACAACCTATCTGGACGACAACAGGGGAGACTACCTGATCAACGGTCGCACATATTACTATCTCGTGAGGGCCGTTGATGGCTCCCAGCAGATGGACAACAATACGGTTGTGCTGGACGGGACACCACAGGACGTCCAGCCGCCTGTTTTTAGTGGAGTGAAGTCGGCGGTGGACCTTGAGACGGGCGGCGCCATAAAGGTCACATGGGATGCTGGCCAGGACAGGTATGGAGTGGAGTACAACGTCTACAGGTCCACTGACCCACAGGTTGGGCCGTCATCGGAAACGCTCATAGCCGGTGGCATAACAGGCACCGAGTACACGGACACGGGGCTGGTGAACGGCCAGACATACTATTACTGGGTGCGTGCCCGTGACAGCAACGGCAACATGGAGACAAACGACAAAAGTGTCTCAGCCACGCCCTCGGACAAGACGCCCCCCACCTTCCAGGGGGTCAGCGAGGTGTATGACACCGGTGTTGGCGGTGAGCTGGTGATAAGATGGTCTGCGGCCCAGGACTCTGACACAGACCCCAACGCTGGCATAACCTATTACGTGTTCCGCTCAACATCGTACTATTTCAGCACGGACATAGGCTCGCCCTACCAGGTAGCAACCACAACGGCCACGTCTTACACGGACACGGGTCTCCAGAACGGTGTCATATACTATTACAAAGTGAGAGCGGTTGACCGCAGCGGGAACATGGACCAGTCCACTGTCCCACCGGTTTCTGGTGTGCCAACACGTCCCAACAACCCGCCGTCTCTGACACCCGTTGCGGGGACGCCCATAATAGGTGCGCTTTCGGACAACACGCCCGTGACCTTTTCGGTGATATACTCCGACCCCGATGGAGACCCGCCCGAGTACGTTAAACTGGTCATATCGGGATTGGGCGAGTACACACTCTCCGCCTCGGCAGGCGCCGGGACAGACTACGTGGACGGGGTGATATACGAGTTTGACATCTTCCTCGGACCTGGCGATTACACTTACAGCTTCGTTGCCAAGGACATGCCCGGCGTTGAGAGCAGGGAGGGCGGGAAGACCTACACGACGGTTTCATACTCGCTGACTGTTCCACAGTACAACAGGGCGCCTGTGCTCTCCTCTCCATCCGTCTCTCCGTCTTCGGGGACCACGGACACTACCTTCACCTTCACTGTGGTTTACACAGACGCTGACGGCGACACGCCGGCGGGCATCTACGTGGTTATAGACGGAGAAGAACACCCGCTGTCTCTGATAAGCGGCGGAAACGATTTCACCCAGCCAGCGACCTATTCCATATCGCTCACTCTCCCGGCCGGGAAGCACACATACTATTTCTCCGCCAGCGACGGCCAGGAGGAGGTGACAACAGACACCGGCACGATAACAGTGCTTGAAGAAGAGCAGGGAGGCGGCGGGTTCTCAGAGTTCCTGAACACAGAGTACTATGGCATCCACGGAACTGCGTGGCTGGTGATAATAATAATCATCGTGCTGGCAGTTCTGGTGGGCGCGGCGATGGCGGGGAGACCACCGGAGGAGCCCGGAGCGGAGACAGCACAGGGCGCGGAGAAGGTGACCATAACCTGTCCAACCTGTGGGGCAACACTTGAGGTGGAGCTGACGGAGAGGCCCATGACCGTTGACTGTCCGGTGTGCCACAGCAAACTCCAGGTGGAGTGAGACCGTCATCCACTTCCTCCACCCTCCTCCACACACTCTGCCGGCTCCGGCCCGGCCCACACACCCTTCCTTTGATCTTTTTTTTGCACCTGTTCCGCTGTTCATTTCGCCGCTCGTCTATCCCATAAATGTTATATATTAGAACCCACATAACCGACTTTGTGCGTGTTTCAGCGAGTTAGAGGAGGAAATACGATGAGAGGTAAAATGCTATCTATTTTAGTCGCACTGGCAATGATAACAGGCGGTTTTGCTGTTCTTTTCCCATTTGCAGAGGCTGGAGAGCCCATGAACGTGACCACGAGCAACATAACGCCCACTTCTTTCACGGTCACATGGGAGACGCCAGACAACGACCAGTGTAACATTTCATGGGACACGGACCCGGCCTTTGGCTCTCCGGACGGAAACACCTCTCTGGACGGGCCGTCTTATACCCACAGCCACGACGCCACAGATTTGACGCCGAGCACAACATACTATTTCAGGATATGGAGCCAGAACGATGGGGTGTGGTACACCGACCCCTCATGGAAGGTGACAACCCCTGCTTCCGGGAGCACACCGGACTCATACTCGGTTTACGGAACGATATACGAACAGGACGGTTCAACCCCCGCAGATAATGTGATTGTCATCATATCCATCGGCGGCAACAATTACAGCGCCGTGACAGACTCCAATGGCCACTTTGTAATTGACACATATGGCGCAACTGGAAGCGGCACTCTGACCGCCAGGGGCGGCCCGCTCGGGCGCATAGAGGGACAGAGCATAACCATAACAGGGAGCGGTAGCCCTGAGAACCTGGGCGACTTCACGCTTGGCCCGAACCCCCCTGCTTCCCTTGTTATGGTCCCCGATACTGTTTCTGTATCGGCGGACGGAACTTCCACGATCACCTTTGACATATGGCTCAACGACACCTTTGGGGCTGGGGTCACAGGAGAGGCGGCGAACATAAGCGTGATAATAAAATCTGGCAGCAACGGAGGGGGGAGCGTCGGCTCTGTAACAGAGGTTGATGCTTCCGGCGACCCCGGACACTACCAGGTGGTTTACACCGCTGGAACATATGCGCCAGCCACCGATATTGTGAACGCAACATACACCCCCAACACCACGCTCACAGATGAGTCTACGGTGACTCTCACAGAGCCCCACTGGTACCTGCTTGCGTCCACATCCATCTCCCCGCCCATGGAGGACCTGAGTCTCACACCGGGCCCCGACCCAGAGGACACGAAGGTTCTCCAGATAACAGCCCCGGGCTGGTACAAGATAGGCACCTGGACGTCTCCCGTGCTGAACAACACAGACCCGGTGAACGTGAGTGGCACCTGGACGTATCATCTATATATTGAGAACGCCACTGCGGGCGGCTGGACGGTGAACGCATCGGTGTTCGCCAGCAACGACCTCACAACTCACCTTGAGAGCGGGAGCAGTGTCACCCTCAACGCAGCGGGCAAACAGACCTATGAGTGGACGGACACGGTTAACGGCACAATACCCGCCGGCGAGAGGGTCGTGGTTGAGTTCTGGCTCCACGCTGACGCACTTCCCACCCAGTACACCTATGCCGACACGGCCGGCGAAATAACGGTCACCACAGGCTGGTATGATTCATCCGAGTTCCCCGCTAACGCAGGAGACGACGGGGCGAGTTACACGATAGCGGAAGAAAACGTCGGCAGCAGTGTATCTGTCACCAATTACACAAACGCCACCTCTCAGGGCTCGGGAGACAGCACGGGCGACAGTCTGAACGACATCTATCTCAATGACAGCAGCGGAGCTGGTCCGAGCGGTGTTAGTGCTGGAGACGGCTGGTACACTGTGGACAAAGGCAAAGTGCTTTCTCTGACAAACTGGAGCACGGATGCCTTCGGTGCTTCTGACACTGTGACGGCCTGCGTTTTGAAGATGGAGTACGGTGTTGAGAGCGGTTACACTGGGAATAACGAGGTTCTCTACTGGATACCTGGCGGCGCCTCCGGGAGCACGGGGATAAAACCCACCGATACCTCGCCAAACAACTTCTACGCCGAGTTTGACCTGCTGGCGGCCAACGGTGGATCTCTCACGATCTCCCAGATACATGGTATTTTTATCAACTTCACAAACAACGACGGTCCACCCAACGACGCTGTGAACTGGGACTTCATGTGGATATACGTGGAGGCCCAGGCCTCTGTGGCGAACTATTCCATGGATGTGGAGATAGACGTGAACAATGTCCCCGCTGGCAGCGGACACCAGCTACAGTATAATGTGACAAACGTGGCCGGCGACTCTGAGAACATAAACGTTGAGCTCTGGGATGGTACCACCTGGAATGTAATAGACACATTAAATGACAGTCTTTCATTCCCGCACACTTACACGAAGTGGCTCACCGCCGGAGAGTACAACGGCGGCAACGTGCGCCTCCGCCTGGTTGACGCTGAAGGCGATGGTACGAACACGACGGTGGACTTTGACTATGTGCGTGTTGAGACATTCTCCAACGTCACCCTCTACTACGACGCCTCTGCGGGGAGCGGGAGCGACTCGTGGCTTTCTTTCCCGCAGGCTCCCGGGAGACTCCCGCCCTCTACGTCTGTGGATGCGATCAGTCCGTACTGGCAGCCATCATCGCCAATCACGATTAATGCAACAGCGACCTCAGATGCCGATGCTGTGGAGCTATACTACCGATATAGTAGTGATAACAGTACATGGGGTGCCTGGACACTGTTTGGCAATGACACGAATGGTGCTGATGGCTGGAGCTGGAGTTTTAACTTCCCGAATGGCACAGGCTATTATGAGTTCTACAGTTTGGGCTGGAACGGCAGCGGGGGTGGTTGGGAGTCACCGCCTGGTACTGCTGATGCTCTGTGTGGCTATGATGGGACAGCACCCACGAGCAGTGTTGATGCGATTAGTCCTTATTGGCAGAATACTTCGCCGATCACGATTACCTACACAGCCAGTGATGGTACAAGCGGGTTGGCAAATGTGAGTTTGTATTATAGTTATAGCAGTGACAACATTACCTGGAGTTCGTGGACGTACTTTGATCATGATTTGGATCCGTGGACGACGCAGAGTTTCAGTTTCACTTTCCCTGATGGTGAGGGGTGGTACAATTTCACTACAAAGGCCATAGATAATGCTACAAACGAGGAGAGTCTGCCCAGTTTGAGCAGTCCAGACGCATATTGTGGCTATGATGCCACGGCCCCCACGAGTAGTGTTGATGCTATATCGCCTTATTGGCAGACGTCTTCGCCTGTAACCATTACAGCGACTGCCAGTGACAACCTGGCCGGTGTGAGAAACGTGTCCCTCTATTACAGGTATAGTAGTGATAACTCTACGTGGGGCAGCTGGACGCTGTTTGGGACGGATACGACCAGTGGTGATGGTTGGAGCTGGAGTTTCACTTTCCCTGACGGTGAGGGCTATTATGAGTTTTACAGCATAGCTACGGACAACGCTTCTAATGCTGAGTCAAAGAGCACTGCTGATGCCTCGTGTGCTTATGATAAAACTGCTCCGACGAGCAGTGTTGATGCGATTAGTCCTTATTGGCAGAATACTTCGCCGATCACGATTACCTACACAGCCAGTGATGGTACAAGCGGGTTGGCAAATGTGAGTTTGTATTATAGTTATAGCAGTGACAACATTACCTGGAGTTCGTGGACGTACTTTGATCATGATTTGGATCCGTGGACGACGCAGAGTTTCAGTTTCACTTTCCCTGATGGTGAGGGGTGGTACAATTTCACTACAAAGGCCATAGATAATGCTACAAACGAGGAGAGTCTGCCCAGTTTGAGCAGTCCAGACGCATATTGTGGCTATGATATCACTGCGCCAACAAGTTCTGCAGATCCTATCAGTCCCTATGTCCAGAGCACATCTCCAATCACGATTAATGCTACTGCGAGTGATGACCGCTCAGGAGTGGCAGATGTTGAGCTGTGGTACAGGTATAGCACAGACAACAGCACATGGGATGCCTGGACACTGTTTGGTACTGATACAGCAGCACCATGGAGCTGGAGTTTTGACTTCCCGAATGGCACAGGCTACTATGAGTTTTATACAAGGGCGCATGACAATGGAGGCAACTATGAGGCTGCACCACCAACAAATGATACATTATGTCAGTATACAGTATCCAGTGCGGAGGTGGCAAGCACCATACACTTTGAGCCCGGCTGGAACCTCATATCCCTAGACGTGCACAACAGCACACAGGGACATCTTAATGCTTCGCAGCTCGCCGATGCTATAACGGCTGCGGGCGGCACGCCGAAGTACATAGTCCACTGGGATGCTGGCAGTGGTTCATATGACATAACTTACAGCGTTGCGAGCGGATCCACGGACTTCCAGATGGACGTTGGCTACGGCTACTGGGTCTACCTGGACACGGCCAGCTCGGCTGTTGATGCCACCATCTATGGATTGAACAAGACAGCCATGGGGACGATGACCTTCAAGTACACCGCTGGTGCGTGGAACCTCATAGGATGGTTCAACACTACCAACATACAGGCCAGCGCTTACATAGACCTGGTGAACGACACGTACTACAACGGCATGCGCGGGTACATAACCGACTGGGACGAGGCTGCCCAGGCCTATGGCACAGCGACAATCCAGCAGTACGATTCAAGCACTGGCTCAAAGACCACGCACAACGACCAGACCATGTATCCGAAACAGGGATACTGGATGTGGCTCAAGAGCCAGACGCAGGTGACGTATTAGTCCAACAACCAACCCCCTTCCTTTCTCTTTCTTTTTCCGAAAGAGATTTAAACATATTCGGAGTGTGAGGTAGCATGAGCCCTAAAGTGTGCCCGAACTGTGGAGCCGAAATGGAAGACGATGCCACATACTGTGAGGTCTGTGGTTATTCGTTTGAAGAGGAATTTGAGGAAGAATACGGGATGGAACCGGAAGAAGAATACGGCGAATACGGTTCCATGGAAGATGAGGAACTGGGAGCGCCGGAAGGAGAAGAGTTTTTCTGTCCCAACTGTGGTTCTCCTCTTAGCCCCGACGATGTCGTGTGCCCCTCATGTGGTGTGGAACTCTACGAGTGCCCCGAGTGCGGGGGGCTGATAACAGAGGACACAACGGTCTGTCCCTACTGTGGTGTTGAGTTTGAGGGTGAGTTCGGGGGCGAAGAGGAGGAGATAGAAGAAGAGATAGAAGAAGCAGAGAGAGGTGTTGAGGGAGAATATCTAATACCCGAAATGGTCGGCGGCGGGGCCGGTGTTACCCGGGCCGCCGGGCTGACCAACGGTAACGGGCTGACCAACGGTAACGGGCTCACAAATGGCAACGGTCTCACAAACGGCTCCGGTGGCCTAACGAATGGGCGTGGGCGTGGGCTCACAAATGGCAACGGCCTGGTCAACGGCGCCGGTTTCCAGCGGGGCAGCGGCGTGCGTCTGATTGAAGAGAAACAGCGTCCCTGGGAGCTGATAGTCATAGTCTTGCTGGCGGTTCTGCTGGTATCTTCCGGGGCCGGCGTATTGATGTTTACCAGTTTGCCGACAGAGGAAAAGGGGCCGAAGGGCATTCTGGTTGACGGCAACATTGACGACTGGTCTTCTACTCCGGCGTGGGCTGACACCCGGGGAGACGTGGACAACCCCAACATTGACCTGGTAGAATACCGTGCTAACATATCCTACGGCAAGGTATCGGCTCTGCTAAACTTCGCGGGAGCCCCGTTCGCCGACCAGGATGGGGACGTCGTGTACCTGTTCATGGACATAGACAGAGACCCGTCCACCGGCTACCAGGTCAGAGGCCTGGGCGCCGACGCAACAGTAGTTGTTACCGGAGCAAATGGGAGAATAATCTCCGTTTCTGCATACACGCTCAAATCGGATGCCGGGGCGGACTGGAACGCCATAGGGCAGAGGGCGAAGGCCATGGCGCGGACCGGAGGGACATATCTGGAGATCCAGACCTTTGTTAGCGGGCTGAACATGTCCGAAGATGACGAGCCCGTTTTCCTGGTTGAAACCGCAGACCACGGGCTCAGAAAAGACCTCTCTGACACCCCGTTCGCCACCAGCGGAGGTGGGATGGTAATCATCCAGAGGTCTGCAGTGGGCAGCGTCCCCCTGGCACCGGGTTCCACCAACAACCCGTTCATGCGCCTTGACATCACATCCCAGAGAGAAAACGTGAACATCGTGTCTCTCACCTTTGAACAGGTGGTCGGAGACCCAGCATACGCTGTGAGCAGGACGGATGTGCACATAAGAATCTACGCCGACGAGGCCATGACACAGATGGTGGGCGAGGGTGGAATAGGGACGCCGATCTCCCTGAGCGGGGTGGACGTTATACCTGGCCAGCAACACCCCCTGTTTGTCGCGGTGAACATAGACAGCGGGGTGGCATCGGGGAGACACCTCGGCCTTAACCTTGTCTCGGCGGACGTCTCAGGCGGTGTTGCAATGGTGGAGAGAGAGAGCACGCCCAGGGCATACATAGGCGCCCCCACAGACCATGTTGTAATAGATGGTCTGTTTGACGACTGGGCATCTGCGTCCACGACGACAGACAGCCAGATGGACGCTGAGGACGACAACATAAACCTGGTTGAGTACTCAGCCATGACAGACCCCACAGAGGACTACCTGGATATCTACGCCCGTGTGAGCGGAACGTTTTTCGCCGGAGAAGACGTCCCTCTCAGGCCCTCAAGCAGGCCCCCCCTCCACCTTGAAATAGTCAGAGCCCCGGTTGTTATGACCGGAGAAACTTTTGCCATAATAACATGGAGCACGAACCTCCCCGGGACCAGCCAGGTCACCATAGGCGGCCAGGTCTACACCGGCGAAGAGGGAACGGAACACGTGGTCAACGTCACGGGCCTCCAGCCGGGCCAGCAGTACAGCTACCGTGTCTCAACCACCAACAACGGCGAGACGGTTATGTACCCGCCCCAGTCAAAGCCGCCTCTCACGTTCACAACGGTGTCTCCCAACACCGCAGCCATGTTCGTCCGGTTGCCCACAGCCAGCCCACAGGCACGTGCAGTCACCATAACATGGATGACAAACGAGCGCACCACAGCCGTGGTTGAATACGGCACAACGACTTCCTACGGCCAGAGGCACACAGACGACAACCTCACATGGATACACCGTGTGACCATAACGGGCCTCCAGCCAAACACCGTCTACCACTACAGGATAACAGCCATAGACAGGGACGGCATGGAGACGGTCTCCCAGGACTTCACTTTCACAACCCTGCCAGAAACAGGCCCTGGAGCCGGTGGGATGTACATACCCCACCTGGCGGCGGACACCCTCTACGTGTTCATTGACACGGACAGCGACCCCTCAACGGGCTACAGGCCCATGAGCCAGTTCCCCATCGGAGCGGAATACGTGCTCGTCTCCAGTGGGAGATACAACAGCGCGTTAACCACCGAGCTGTGGCGCTTCAACGGGAGCAACAGATATGACTTCCGCTGGGACCCGCTGGCGACAGGGACAAACGCCCTGGGCGTCTCAGCCGCGTCCCAATTTGAGGCCCACGTGTCGTGGTCCATGCTCGGCGCCTCCGGCGCCCCATCCGTTTTTCTGTACATCCAGAGATGGGAAGACACAGAGAAATTTGATGGAGCAAAAGAGGACAGCGCAGACGTGGTCATACCAGGGGACATGGGGAACACCAGATCAGCGGGAGGCGCGCCCGTGGACGTCGTAATAGCCAACGTCTCCTCGTACGGTTTCACAGTCTCATGGGTCACAGAATCCTATGTCACAGGATACGTTGCCTGGGGCACCAGCCCCTCAGACCTTCGCTTCCACGCTGGAGATGTGCGGGGCGGCGTGTCGGACGACGTCCACTTCTGCGAGGTAAGGACGCTCACACCCGTTGACACAATCTATTTCGGCATATACTCCGGCGGCGACTACTACGACAACAGCGGAGCCCCCTGGGCTGTTGTCCTCCCATTCCCGTCTGTTAACATCACGGATGTCACAGAGAGCGGCTTCGTTCTAAGCTGGGTGACCGACTCGGCCGTGAGCGGGAGCGCATACTATGGCACGGAGATTCCGCCCTCAACAGAGGTACAGGACGTGCGCGGAGCCGGTGCCTATGAGACCCACATGGTCTCCATAGACTCCCTCTCCACCAGCGGGCCATGGTGGTACAACGCCTCATCTCCGGGATACACAGGCGCCTATGGCTCTGTGACACTGCCCGAGCCCGCCAGCAACCCGCCAGAGAGTCATGTGGTCACAGGCAGGGTCGTTGACAGCGGTGGCACACCCGTGGATGGAGCCCTGGTCTACATGCGCCACGGGTCCTATGGGCCTATATCCAATATAACGGACAGCAACGGAAACTTCGTGATAAACCTGGGGAACATGAGGAACTCAACATCCTATTACAACATCACAGACGGAGACCAGATAAGCGTGTTCGTCATGGCTGGCTCTCCGGGAGAGAACAGCACCAGTTTCGTCGTTGACACATCCGTTGAGCCCCAGAACATAGGGGACATATCCCTCACCCCTCCGCCGGCGTCCTACGTGGTCACCGGCTCAGTCGTGAAATCCGACGGCACAACACCTGCGGACAACGTGGCGGTCTACGTTGAGATAGACAACGGCACGGCCACATTCGGCCCCCTGGCATCGCTCACCGACGCCTCTGGCAAGTTCTCTGTTGACCTCTCCACGATACCCAACTACACTGTGACATCGGGGGACACCATAAAGGTGAGAATAAACGGCGGAGGCGACGGGATACACCCACGGCCCCTGGGAGACTGGAACACAACAAACACAGTCCAGGGCACATCGCCACAGGACCTTGGCACCTTCGTGCTTGAGGGAGCGTTCCCGGACAACACCACCGCTCCGTGGTATCCGGACAGGGCGGGGGACAACGACGGCGCACCATCCACATCGGACCTATCACGGTTCAGATGGTTCTACGACGGCAGCGTGGACAACTACTACGCGTGGGCGGACATGGGCGACACACCCTTCAACACCAGCGGATACGCGTCCATAGGCGTGTTCATAGACACGGACAGAGACTCCGCCACTGGCTACGTCATTGACCCGGACAGGGAGAACGGCGAGGCGACAGGATACCGGGTTGACCCCATAGGAGCGGACTACATGGTTGAGGTCGTCGGACAGAACAGCACCATAATAAACGCCATACTCTACCAGTACGGCGGAACAGGCAGGGACTGGAACTGGAACGGCGTTGGAACGGTCAACGCCAATATAAGCGGCACAACACTCAAAATGGAGGTACCCTCCGCGGACATAGGCACCCCAACGGGGCCGCACGTTTTGTTCTTCTCGTCAATGGACACGGGCACCCTGGACCTCGGAGACTATGTTGTCTCTGACTCGCCATATGCCGCACTCCAGATTATACAGCGTAGCGAGGCGCCGGAAGTAATGGAGATCGGCAAGCCGGACCAGGCGTACATGAACCTCACGTTCATAGCGAGGGGAAGCGACCTCACCGTTGACACGCTCAAACTCTCATTCTACAACTGGAGCACGGCCACACCCTCAGACATAGACGCCGTAAACCTGAACGGGGTGACAGGGACGGTGACAGGCACAACAGTCACCCTCTCCGGCCTGAACATAGCTCTGACACAGGACACGCCCGTTCAATTGACGCTCACCATTGACGTGAACTCCACAGCGGTATACGGCCATGCCATAAGCATGTATGTCTCAGACGCCACGGCCACCACGTCCGCCATAACATCTCTCTGCACCTATGAGATGCCCAACGCCTACCTGGGCGGGCCCACGGACACCGTAGTGGTTGACGGCATGTTCGCCGACTGGAACAGCCCGCTCGGTGACTCCACGGGAGAGATATCCGATGAGAGCATAGACATCGCCTCCATGGCAGTGGACAGCGGAGACCTCACAAACCTCTCCTTCTACCTCAACGTCGTGGGCGGAATGGCCGCGGGGGTGAAAATACCCTACAACCTGCCCATCTCAACAGAGCCCACGACGTCCCCGTCCACGCCACCATCGGACAGCCCGCCCAGCATAACAGACACAACCGCCGGCACACAGGACCCCGGACAGATAACCTTCACAGCCACGGTCACAGACGACAACCCGCCTCTCGGCGGCGTCTGGGTTGAATACACCCTCCCTGGCGGAGGAAAAGCAAACAAGAGCATGACAAACACAGGCGGAGACGACTACGCATACACCACGCCAGAAACATACTCCGATGGCGACACGGTGGACTACACGATCTCCGCCAGGGACAGCGCCGGCCAGTGGGCCTCCGTGAGCGGAACCGTCTCCGTATCATCGTCCGGAGGCGGCGGAGGAGGAGGCGGGGGAGGCGCATGGACAAACACCCCGCCGGTGGTTGACCTCTCAGTCACCCAGGACCCACAGCTCGCAGGGGAGATAACCATAGAGGCACGTGTCACAGACAGCGACGGAACGGTATCAGGGGCGACTCTGGGAGACATGACGCGTGCAGATGGATACGTCTTCACCCCGCCAGCAAACCCCACGGGAAAATCGGGAGAGGGAACGGCCGACGCATATTACTGGTGGAACTTCACTCTCAACACCCCCGGAACGTACACATACACCGTCACAGCCACAGACAACTCCTCTGACACAGGCCAGGGACAGGCTACGGTCACCATATACGATGGCAGCAGACCGCTCATAGTCCACACACCTGTATCCTCTACAACAGCCGGGGTGAACACCACCATAAACGCCACCGTGACAGACAGCGATGGCGTCTCAAACGTCTACCTGGTCTACACGGACGTTGACGGTGGGAGTCACAACGTGACCATGACAGACCAGGGCGGAGGCCTCTACACAGCCACCATACCTGCACAGCCTCACGACGGCACCGTATACTACCACATAGAGGCGGTTGACGCGGCCAACAACTGGAACAGCACAGAGTGGTACTACGCTGACTATGCCCTCACAGTCAACCCGGCGGCGTCCCTCCCATCCGTTGAGGCGGGAACAGGGGAGGACGTGGTTTACATCCTCATAGACACCGACATGGACACAGCCACAGGATACCAGGAGCCCGGCTATTACATAGGAGCCGATGCCCTTATTATTGTCAGGGGACAGGACAGGGCGGTCATCTCCAGCGAATACTACCTCTACAACATATCCGCAAACACCTGGGACCTCAAAGGCACCGTGCCCGTGGCACTCAACAAAACCAGCATGGAGACATCAATACCATACTCCTCCCTCGGGATCTCAAACGGTGCAGAGGTGCGCACACTCATACACGTCGTAAACTGGGCCGGAGACGAGGACTACTCGCCTCTCCACAATCTCACAAAGATGGCCCTCCACGTCGTGGTAACCGATATCACGGCAACGTCCTTCACCGTTACGTGGGTCAACAGCACCGCCGCGACCACGGGCAGTGTAGTCGTGGACTATGATGGCGACTGGTCCACAACAGGAGACCAGCAGACATACGACAACAACATAGGCGGGACGTCCGACACCTTCAGCGTGACCGTTACAGACCTCAGCCCCGCCACAACATATCTCTACAAGATAATCATGGACAGCCGCACATACGACAACAACGGAGAGCCATGGACCGTGACCACCCACCCTGTCTCAGACACCGTACCCGGATCATACCTCGTATATGGACAGGTCACAGGGGTGGGAGTCTCAGGCGTCCTCGTCTACGCAAAGATTCAGAGCGCCGACGGAACGAAGACCACCCTCCCCATATCCACGTACACGGACGCGAACGGCAACTTCACACTTGACCTCGGAACGGCAACGCTGCCCGGAGGGGACTATTACACGCCAGTGGCCGGAGACACGGTCTATCTCAGGTTTGACGGCGGACAGGAAGGATTCTCGCCCACGCCCTATGGGTCATGGGACGCCCACACGCTCACCGGCACCACGCCTCAACCCCTCTCAACTATCGGAGGCATGTCCCCCACAAAACCGGGAACACTCACATATACCCACACAGCCATCCAGCCCATCTATCCATCTGCCAGGACGACCACCTTCTCAACGGGAGAATACCTTGGCACATTCACGCTCAAACGCACAGATCCGCTCCCGCCCATGCCCGTTGTGACAACACAGTCTGTGGCAGGGTATCCGAGCAACATTGAGATAACCGACATAACAGACACCGGTTTCGTGGTCTCGTGGACAACAGACGGCTCCTATTCAGGGAGCGTGATATACGGGCTGAGCAGCGGAAACCTGAACATGACAGCCGACGACCCCATAGGAGAGGACACCCACAGGGTTGAAATAACCGACCTGAATGCCTCCACAAAATACTATTTCAAGATAGTCTCCAACGGGGTCACATACGGCGAGGGAGCCGACGGCACAGCAGACAGCGATGGACCCCCATGGGAGGTCACAACAGAGCCACAGCCAGACAGCCCCCCATCTTCCTTTGTGATATACGGGACCGTCTATGCGAAAGGAGGGGGCACGCCAGCCCAGAACTGTCTCGTCTACGCATACCTTGACGGCTACGGCGGCACCAGCACGACCATCTCAACCGCGACAGACGCAAACGGCCAGTACATACTTGACCTCGGGAACGTCAGAGACCAGACCACCGGCCAGCCGCTAACGGGTGCAGAGATAGACAGCGCCACAATACACCTCAGATACCAGGGAGCCGCCGATGGGATATACCCGCTGAGCGGGACATACAACGTTGGAACATCAACGTCTCCGCAGAAGATAGACGACATAACGCTCCTTGACCCGTTCAACGCCTTCACGTCCTATCCGTGGTACAACGAGGCAACAGAGGGCTATGGGGCTGACATGGACTACACCTCCGCCAAGGTCGTGGTGGACAGCGGCACCCTCTACGTCTATCTCAACGTCTCAGGCACACCCTTCGCAAACCCTGGACCGGACGGGGACACATACAGGATACTCATAGACAGCGACATGGACCCATCAACCGGGTACTACATAGACCCCGACAGCACTGGAGGATACCACATACACGGCATAGGGGCCGATTATCTAATAGAACTGTTCGGGAACGACAGCACCTTCTACAACGCCCACATATACTCCTATGGCGGGAGCGCACAGGACGACTGGAGCACGTGGAGCGACACTGGCTCTGTGCCAAAGGTTTCCATCAACGGCAGCACCATACTCGTGGAAACACCCCTCTCAGACATAGGCGGGACAGGTGACATGAACCTCCTGTTCAACGCCGCAGACAACACATCCACACAGGAGTTCTTCAACTACACTATATACGCAAATGACACGGGCGTGGCAGAGACCGTTGCCACATCCCAGACAACGGGCACCATAGCCAGCGATGGCACAGCCCAGCTGATGCTCTCCACGAACATAACAGCCCGCGGAGTGGACATGACCATTAACAGCATAACCGTGGAAGTGCACCCGTACACCACGACACCCCTGGCTGACATAACAGCAATAGGCGTCTACGCCGACTCCTCACTCACCAACCTCTTGGGGGAGGTGACATCCCCCGCATCAGCCACCGTGACCGTGCCAATAACACCACAGTCCATAGCCGTGGACACGACCACCACCCTCTATGTGGCCGTCAACACCACGGGCACAGCGGGGACAGCGATAACTCTCACAGTCTCAGGAGTGGGCACCGCTGCTGGCAAATACTCAATAACCACGTCCGACCTGGCGAGCGCATACCTCTCATCCGCTCCCTCCGGACCAGTGGTGGACGGGCTCTTCGCGGAGTGGCAGTCCCCCGCCGGAACGGACGCCAACGACGCCATAAGCAGCCAGGGCGACATACTCAACTACGACACAAACCTCACGTCCACCACGGCAGCGTTCTACGTTGACGTTGAGGGGGCCATGGGCGACGGGGTCAAGATACCCGTGGACACGGCCATAGACAACCTTGCCACCACCCCATCGCCGGGAGACACGGATCCGCCGAGCATAACAGATCAGACCCAGACTTCTTTCACGTGGACAGGCGCGGCCATCTCCATCTACATAGAAGCGGACATAACGGACAACGTCGCCCTTGACCAGCACAGGGCGGAAATACTGGCTGTGAACAACATAGACGGGATAGCCGTCGGCACGAACCTCACACTGGACCCGACCGGCGGCGACAGGTACAGAAACTGCTTCGGAGACGCCTCACTTTCGGACACAAGCAGCCCTGGCACGATAGACTACGAGATATGGGCAAACGACACAAGCGGAAACGGCAACAAGGTGACAGGCACAATAACCATATCTCCGTCGGGAGGAGGCGGAGGAGACACAACGCCTCCGGACATAGTTGACACAACAGAGAGCCCCCAGTTCATAACGACCATATACATCAACGCCACCATAACGGACACCTCCAACGTCACCACCCCATCCCTGACATACACATCGCCAAACGGCAGCAAACAGTCAGGCCTGTCGCCCACATCACAGAACGGCGACAACTACACCTGGCAGATAACCGAAAACAGCGTCGGCGTGGCCTCCTACACCATATCCGCCAGCGACGACCAGGGCAACGGCCCGTCTGTGGCAACGGGCACGCTCCTCATATACGACAGAAACAAGCCACGCATAGACCACACTCCCGTAACCTCGGGCACGGTTGGCCTGTCCATACAGATAAACGCCACCATAACAGACCCCGACGGAGTGAGCGGGGCATACGTTGTTTACACGGATGTTGACGGCAACACGGTCAACGGCACGATGACTGACCAGGGCGGTGGCCTCTACACCTACACAATACCCGCCCAGGTCCACGAGGGCACCCTCACCTACCACATAGAAGCGGTTGACGCGGCCAGCAACTGGAACAGCACAGAGTGGTACGACGGCGACTACACCGTGGCCATCAACCCGGCCCCGGGACTCAACATACCCACCAGCAACGAGGACATCATAACCGTTTACATAGACAGCGACAACGACAACACCACAGGGTACAGCACCCAGAACGGAGAGGTGGGGGCGGACCACGCCATAGTCATAAAGGCACACGACAGGGCCGTGCTGGAGAGCCACCTCTACGAATATGACATAAACACCAACGACTGGACAGACCTCGGCTCCACACCAGCGGCTATAGCGGGACAGAAACTTGAGACATCGGCCGATGCTTCCACCCTGGGCAACCCCGGGACGATAAAAGCCTCTTTCAAGATAACAGTGTGGAACGGAGACGAGGACACGAGCGACTCCGCTGTGACCGGCTCAACCTTCATACAGAAAGCGACGGACATAACACCCACGTCGTTCACCGTCTCGTGGGCGACAGATGGAGACTGCGAAGGATACATAGTGTATGGCGCTGGAACACCCACGACAACAGTCTACGACGTGAGAGGAAGCGGATACTCTGGCTCCACGCACTACGTGGTGGTAACCGGCCTGACACCGGACACCACATACACCTACAACATCTCCTCAAACGGCAAATGGTACGGGCCGTGGACGGTCCACACACCCGCAGCGGAATCGCAGCCGCCCGACTCATATGTCATCTACGGCACCATATCAGGCGATCCATCATATCCCAACGGAACCATAGTATACGCCACCGTAAAAGGCCAGACCTTCAGCAACTTCACCTACGGCGGAGGAAAATTCGCGATAGACATAGGGCCAGCCTCTCCCTCCGTCGGCGACACCATATCGCTTGAGTTCCAGGCAGGCACATATGGACACAACACCTCCACAGCAACGGTCAGCGGCACATCGCCACAGGACCTGGGCAGCTTCACTCTGGGTGCCCAGAGCAACACGAACCCGCTCAGCACCACACCATCGCCCACGCCCACACCGGGGAGGGACAGGTTTTCGCTGAACGAACCACTCGTGGGAGACCTGTATCTGCCGGGCATGGAGCCGATAGCAGAACCCACACCAACGCCCATGAGCGTTGACTCAACGAACGTCTCCACACCGCACAATGTGACCGTGACAAACCTCACAGACAACACCTTCTCGGTGACCTTCTACACCACCTACAACTACAGCTGCGCCGTCGGCTGGGCAGACCAGAACTACACAGACCTCAGCAGGTGGAACTGGACATCCTACGACTCCCCCAACGAGGCGCACAAGTTTGACATAACAGGGCTGACAGCCGGCACCACCTACTACTACTTAATCAACGTCACTGTGGGCGCCACCACATACACCTATTACCGCGGAAACGACGGCGGAGCCATAGCCAACGGCACAGAGGCATGGAACGTGACAACAGAGCCAGGCGGAGGACCACCATCATCCTACGTTGTCTACGGCACAGTGCTCAACACCACCGGCCAGCCAGCACAGTATGCCCTCGTCTACCTTGAACACAACGGACAGACCATATCCGTAATGACGGATGCGAACGGCAACTTCACAGCAGACCTCGGAGCCATCTACGGCTACTCCCCGGCAGGTGGAGACCTCATAAACATAACTGTCCAGGGTGGATGGGACGGCTACAACAACACAAACATAACCCTCACAGGCAGCCCGCCTCAGGCCATTGGAACGATACAGCTCCAGAACGGAGAGCCGTGGATAGACGTGGTCAAAGTGGCCAACGTCTCCACAGCGAGCGCGGGCGACCAGGTGCTGTACACCATATACTTCAACAACACCGGTTTCGGAACAGCCACAAACGTGTGGATAAACGACACACTCCCAGCCGGCGTGAGCTATGTCAGCGACACGGCGAACACACTCGCAGAATACGTGTCAAGCGGTGTCAGCGGACAGAACCTCTGGTTCAACTTCACAGATGTGAAACCGGGAGATCACAGCTTCACCATAACCGTCAAAATGGACTACAACGGCCTCAAACAGAACTGGGCATACCTCAACTACACAAACACCACGGGAGCCGCCATGCCCGAGAGCAAAGACGACGCAAACGTTACTGTGAGCGGGGCACCCCTCTCACCATACACAACCTATGGATACGTCTACGACGAGAGCGGAAACCCCATCACCAGCCAGTGGGTTAACGTCACAGACAACAACACGGGCGTATCATACAACGTCACGACGGACAGCGATGGCTACTACCAGGTCACCTGGCAGGACGGCGAGGTATACAGCGGAGACCAGATATGGGCGTTCACAATCTACAACGGGGCCAGAGATGACAACACAACCGTCGCATCCGGGCCCGGCAACTGGCTCAACCTCACAGTAAAAGGCAACGTCACGCCGCCTCCGCCGCTCTACCTCGTCTATGGATACGTCTATGATGAATCGGGAGCAGCGGTGGAGGGAGCCACCGTGAACATAACCATAGACCCGGACAACTCCCTCGCAACCTCTGGCACGCTCACAGGCGACGAAATCTGGCAGACCACAACCACAGACAGCGACGGCTACTACCAGGTACAGTTTGACACGGGCGGGATATCCAACGGTGACCCCATAAACGGAACAGCCAACACCACATCCTACACCGCCTACAACCAGACAACCGTTGACTTCAGCGGGCCGGGCAGCTGGCTCAACTTCACCCTTGGACCCGCCAGCCCGCCTCCGCCGCTCTACCTCGTCTACGGGTACTGTACGGACCTCTCAGGAGCACCCATAGAGGGGGCAGAGGTCAACATAACCATAGACCCGGACAACTCCCTGGCCAACGGCACGCTCTCAGGTGACGAGGTCTGGCAGAACGCCACGACGGACAGCGACGGCTACTACCAGGTACAGTTTGACACAAACGCTTTCCCCGACGGCTCTCCCATAAACGGGACAGCCAACTACAGCGGAATAACCGTCTACAACGACACAGAGAGCGTCAACTTCGCAGGACCCGGTACGTGGGTGAACTTCACATTCCCAACAGGCGGAGGACCAACATGGGTCTATGTCAACAAGACAGCCAGCAAGACACTCACATGGAACGGAGACGTCTTCTACTACACTATCTACTTCAACGTCACGGGATACACACTTGACGTCTGGATAAACGACACACTGCCCTCGGAGCTGACATACCTGAGCGACAACTCTTCACAGCTGGTGCACGAGACAGGAATATCAAGCGTGACCCGGTCTAATACAGGAAACACATACTCGTGGCACTTCCACGGAGTCCCCGCGGGCAACTATTCCTTCAGGATAAACGTCACATACACGGGGTCAAACTACTGGCACGCCCTGGTGAACAACGCAACATCCCAGTGGACAGGGAACAGCACAGGAATAAAGAGCAACGACGCCATCGTCTGGGTCATACCGGAGTTCTCCTACGACATGGTGCCCGTGTTCTCGTCCCTGGCAATGTTCGTGTTAGTGGTGGGAGGACTCAATGGAAGAAAAAAGAGAAAAGGGGAGGAGACACAAAAAAAGGTGGGGGAAAAATAAAACCCCACCGCTTACGTCACTAAAAACCTCTGTGACAACAGCGCTCACCGTGGGGGGACTCCTCCTCGCAATAATCCTTCCCCTCACAGCGCCAACCCTTTTCGTCCAGGACACCCGGGGCGCTCCACCAACCCCATACATAGTATATGGACACGTTTACGATGGCTACGGGACACCCGTGCCAGGGGCGACAGTGTACATAAACGACACCACAGGCACAACAGAGTCCCTCACAACGACAACAAACGACACTGGCTATTACACAGTCACTCTCTCAAATATAGCAGACGGAGACACCATCACGGGTGCAGCGACCAAAGACGGCAAAAGCGGACAAAACAACACAACAGCAGACACCAGCCAGCCAGACAAAGAGTTCAATATAACCATCTCAACCCTTGACATAACACCCCCACAGCCAGCTACATGGAAAAACATCACAAGAGAGGGAGAAAACCTCACGCTGGAATGGACCCCCTCGCCATCCCCGGACGTCGCCCAGTACGATATATACATCTCCACAGACCCGAACAATTTTGACTTTGCAAACCCCAACGCCACCCTCCCCGCCACAGCGACAAACTGGACACACACGGGGGCTTTCTCCACATCCAACAACCTCTTCTACCTCATAAGAGCAACAGACACCAGCGGGAACACCGAAAACAACACGAACATCATAGGAAAAACCACCCCCACCATACGCCGCGGATGGAACCTTATAACAAACCCCACAACGACGCCAATGAGGGCGGGCGACATAGCAGCGGACATGGCAAAAAACGGCATACACGTCACAGTCATATGCAGATGGCTTGGCACAAGATGGCAGACATGGATATCAGCCATGCCAGACAGAGACAACTTCACCATAGACCCGGCGGAGGGGTACTTCGTCTGGTCCTCCACAGACGGCCTATGGACACCACAGCACCCCCTCATAGACCAGCCACAGAACATAACCTTCCACGCCGGGTGGAACCTTATCGCCATCCCCCACCACAACAAAACAATAGACAACGCCACAGCAGTCATAAATAGCATAAACCAGCAAAACGGCCCAAAGACGGTTACATGGCTCGTAAACTGGACAAAAACCGGCTGGAGCGGATGCCACATCGGAGTGGGAGACAACTTCGCCCTGGACGACAAACACCACCCGTGGTGGGCCAACGCCAGAGGATACGCAATGTTCGCAACAAAGGAGGGCGTGTGGACCCCGCCAGGATGACAGAGATGATAGGCCATGATGGAGATCGCAACTGTCCACAGGTTCACCCTCCGCCTTCCAGAGAATGCATGGTACAGTTTTCACAACAGCCCCTACACAGGCCACAGAACGGGAACTGCCATGGACGTCTATTATCCAGAAAGGGCGCTCTTTCCCCTTGAAGAGGGCGTGGTGAGAGAGATACGGAAGATACGAACACCCACAAACATACCGGTGGACACGGATTTTCTGACAATAATAGAAACAGGCAACGGAACGTGTCTCAAGGTCCTCCACGTTAAACCGGCGGTGGCCATCGGAGAGAAAGTATGTCTGGGTGACGAGATAGGCGACCAGATACCTTCTGGCTTCTTTATGCCGTGGTCCGACAGACACGCCCACTACGAAATAAGAGACATAAACGACAGATACAGGGCCAGGGGGGCCTTTTCAATCACACCCCACATGCTGAAAAGAGTCCCAGTGGCTGTGGGAGCCGAGTTTGAGGTCGTTGAAAAAACACCAGAATACTACTGGGTCAAACCGACACACACAGGAAACAGAGCGCTGACACCAATAGTTCACGAGAGCATCCCCATAGAAGGAGGGATGCCCCACTACAGATACGGTGTGATCTTCGGAAAAGTGGAAACGCTAAAACTCTTCAACCACACGATCAGACCCGCACAATATCTCAACGGACACAGGACGGTTTTCAACACAGACTTCACCCTCACAGCAAACCACAAGCCCGTCAGGGGAATAGGCGTTTACTGCAACAAAAAAGAGATAAAGCTCATAGGCGGCACATTTGAAGAAGGAGAGAGGGTGGGGATAGAGATAGAGCGGGAGGGACTATAAACGGAGGGATTATAAACGGCAGAAAGATATACGTGGGTGAGGCGGGAAAAAAGTGGAAACGGTGGCGAATAAAAACAACACCGGAGGCAAAGGTAAAAACAACAAATCAAAAAGAAAAAAAGGGACAAAGACAAGCAGTTTCGGCGTTCCCGGGCGTATAAGCCACGACTCAACCCCTTTTTATTCCAGCCGCCTTTACGATTCGTTGCCCCAGGAAAAGCGTGTCAGATACACCGAAAACGAAATCCCGCCGGACAGGTTGGATAGAATCTTCTGCAGATCAAGTGAGAAAATGGAGGAGTTACCCGATAACAGCGTCCACCTCATGGTCACCTCGCCGCCCTACAACGTGGGAAAAGAGTACGATGAAGATCTAACCCTGGAAGAGTACAGGGCCTTCCTGAGGCGGGTGTGGGAGGAGACGTACCGGGTGCTCGTTCCGGGCGGCAGGGTGTGCATCAATGTCGCAAACCTGGGAAGGAAACCGTACATACCCATTCACTCTTTTATAATAGAAGACATGCTTGATATCGGCTTTCTTATGCGGGGGGAGATAATCTGGAACAAAGACACGAGTGCCAGTCCATCAACGGCATGGGGGAGCTGGTGCTCCGCCAAAAACCCATCCCTGAGAGACGTGCATGAGTACATCCTCGTCTTTTCCAGAGACACTTTCAAAAGAGAAAACCCGGCGGGACGCCAGAGCACAATAACGAGAGACGAGTTCCTGGAATTCACAAAGAGTGTGTGGACCTTTCCGGCGGTTTCCGCCAGAAAAATAGGCCACCCCGCCCCTTTCCCCGTGGAGCTACCCTATCGGTGCATACAACTTTACACGTTTGAGGGCGACGTGGTCCTGGACCCGTTCATGGGCAGCGGACAGACAGCTATAGCGTGCATCAGAACAGGACGCCACTATGTTGGATACGAAATAAACGAGGAATACGTTAAACTCGCCGAAAAAAGGATCAAACACTACATAGCAGACCTGAAATCTCCCACATTGTTTGAGTTCATGGAAGAAGAAAATATTGATGACACACCAGATGGACAGCAGGACGAAGAGCACAAAAAACTATTTCACCATCTACACGCATAACAAATGCGATGAAAAAACGCCGCCAGCGCCCAATAAACATCCGCACAATGCGCCCGGGGCACAGGTACACAGCGCACATCGCCTCGGTTCTGCTTCTGCTCGTCCTTTCGCCCTTTTTCATGTCCATGGCCGGCGAGTTCGGCCACTTTGAGAGCGGACGAGCAGGCTCTGCTGCCGGCGCAGATATCTACGTTGTCTACGGCTATGTGCATGACCTCCTCGGAGATCCCATGGCGGACGTGCCGGTAAACGTGACCAACAGGGACACAGGCGAGACGCTAAACACCACAACAGACTCCGATGGATACTATCAGGTGTCTCTTACAAACTTTTTCCCCGGAAACTTCGTCTATGTGCAGGCGTGGGTGTACAACCTGTCATCATCGGCGTCGTTCAACATAGGAGACGGGCCCGGCTCGTGGGCGAACATCACCCTCCCGACGCCCCTGTCGGTGCGGGGAGTGGTTGTTGCATCCGACGGAAAACCCCTGGCAGGCGTACCTGTCCAGGCGGTGGAAAACGGGACGGGCGAGTCGTCGTCCGAAAAAACACTCCCAAACGGCGTGTACGAGATTCACATCTACGACTACAACCCCGGAGACACGGTCAACGTCTCCGTCCCCGCCGTGGCACAGGAAGAATCAGGTGGAGAAGGCGTGGCGTTCGTGATAAGAGAAATACGCCCCCGGCAGACGGCCATCTGGGCGAACCTGTCCCTCCACGCAGACATATACGAGATGGTCTATCTCTCAAACTCAACGGTGGAAGTGGGGGGAGAGACATCGCTCAGCATATGGGTGCAGAACACGGGCAACACGACAGGAAACCACACGGTTTCCATAGACACCCCGCTGGTCTTCGTTTCCCACAAACTCCCGGATGGGGTGGCATCCACAGGGTACCTCTCCTATGCCACAACTCTGGGCCCCGGAGAAAAGGCCATCATGGAAATCGTTTTCACCACACCGCCGGGGGCAGAGGACGGGGACATGTACGTCATTAACGTGTCATTTGGGGGAAAGGACATATACGGCCACCCCACAGCAGGAAAAAATGAAGCCCTCATCGTGGCCGTGTCCACCGCCCGCATAAACCCCCGCCTGGTCCCAGCGTCCGCATATCTCACATGGGACAGCACGTGGAATCTCACGCTCTACCTCAACAACACCGGGAGCGAAAAAGCCGCCTCGCTTGCCACCACCATAACCGTGCCACCGGAAATGGAAATCTCCGTCTCGTCCAGCGAAGACATTGCCACAGACATCCCCCCGTTGCCATCAGGCGAACCCGCCGACATAGAGATCACAATGAGCGACGTGCAGCCGGGCCAGCACATGATAAACCTGTCCCTGAACCCCACCAGCCCGCCGCCGGAGTACGTAGAAATAACAGGCACAGTATCATTCACAAACGCCACCCACGGCACACCCATATCACTGCCCATAAAGGCGAGGGCCACTTTCACACCGCTGAGAGCGACCATTGACACTGGGTACGGCAGGGTGGTCAAAGGAGACACAGACCTGGAAATAGAGATCACTGTCAAAACCACCATAACCCCCATGGAGATGTGGGTGAACACCACCTCCCCCATTTTCATACCCGCAATAAACACCACCATGCACTTCGCCAACACGTCCAGGGCGGATTACTCTGCCTACCTATACGTGCCGCTGGTTGAAACAGACAGACCCTACGTTTTCACCGTGAGTGTGGATATGGTCTCAAAAAAGGGGTGGCACTCCACGGCGTCATACACCGGAGTGGTCATGGCCATATACCACTACATACAGGGCAACATAACATACAGCGACGGAAAGCCCGTTGACAGCATCACCCTGACAATGCTCAACACGAACACGGGGGACACACATAAAACAACAGTCCAGGACGGTTTTTACAGATTTGACACCACCGTGACGAAACACACCACCCTCCCCGGCGACACCATATACATCTACATGGGCGACAGGAAGATAGGGGAGACGAAAACGACGAACAACACAGTTGACTGGTACGACATCACGCTCCCGGAGACATCCCCCGTAGAAGACCGCCTCCCACCAGCACTCTGCTTTGCAGGAGTCACAGTCCTGTTAGTCCTGTTCGCACTTCTCCTCCTGTGGTTCTGGAAGAAAAGCGGAGGAAAAGGCGATGAGGGGAGTGGCGATGGAGGGGAAAAGAGCAAAAGAGGCGTGGAGGAGAGAAGAAGAGACGTGGAGAGAGAAGGGGCGGGTGGGGGAGGAATGGAAAAGGATGGGAGAGGTGGAGAAGACGATGTTATATGAAATTTGAAAACTGCCTATGAGAAAGAAGTAAATGAGGCTCTGTTGTCCAAAAGACATTTAAATGAATTCATATATGCTCATATAGATTCAAATGGTGATTGATATGGCAAGAAAAACGATTTCGCTCAGCATTGATGAAGAGATTTATGAAGCGTATAAAAAGTATTGTGAAGAAAATTCACTAATATTATCCCGAAAAGTGGAAACATTTATGAAAGAGGAATTGGAAAAAGTGGGTGGAGAAAATGAACCAAAAAGAAAAACTGTTTTTTGATAAACTAAAAGATATATTTATAGGAGCCAAGATAGAAGGAGAATCAGGCTTCATAAATTTAATGAAGATTAAGTCTGCTTATTTTGATGTCATTTTTAAAGAATTAAATAAAGAAATTGAAGAAAAGACAAAGGATTTTCCAGATTTCAAGGAGGAAATGTTTGATAAACTATACACGTTCTTTAAAACCTACTTCTCTGAGTCAGGAAGCATATATTTTAATTATACTCCTTTAAAATCAAAAGTTTATGAAAGAATCTATTCACCAAATAAAGATGTTATACTGTTCTGGAAAACACACATGCTTTACTATGTAAAGACAGACAGGCTCTGGAATAATTTAACCATTGATTTTGATGAAAATGGTGTTAGATATAAGATAAATTTTGACGTCTCTAAACTTCAGCATAAAAAAGCTAATGAGAAAAGAGAGATAATTTATGAATTAAAGGAAATAAAAGATAGGGAGATAACATTCAATGTTTTATATTCTGAAAGAGGCAGAAAAACAAAAATAGACGAGATTTTAAGGACATTCAGAAAGAAAAATATTCATCTGGATGAGGAGAGACTCTTAAAGCTCTTTAGGACTTATAAAAAACAGAATGAGGTTGATTATTTTATAAACAAGAACGCCGAACAGTTCTTGAAGGAGCAGTTTGACTTATGGCTAAAGAATTATCTGTTTGACGATGAGAGCGATTTCAGTGAGAAAAGATTGAGACAGCTAAAAGTTTTAAAGGAAATTGCATATAAGGTAATAGATTTTGTTGCTCAATTTGAAGACGAATTGGTCAAGATTTGGAACAAGCCAAAATTTGTTTTAAACAGCAATTATGTAATTACACTGGATAGAATTGCTAAGAAAGAGGGTGGGATTGAGCTTATTGAAAAGATTGTAAAACATAAAGGTTTTGAAAAACAGAAAAGAGAATGGAAAGAATTAGGGATACTGGAAGATTTTGATGAAAGTAAATTGTTTATAAATACACTAAATGGAAAGGAGCTGAGCAAAGAATATCAATTCCTGCCGATTGACACAAAATATTTTGATGAAGATATCAAGCTAGAGTTACTCTCTTTATTTGATGACTTGGATAACGAATTGGATGGCTGGCTTATTCATTCTGAGAATTATCAGGCTTTAAAGACAGTTTTACCTAAATTTAGGGAGAAGGTGCAGACGATTTATATTGATCCGCCGTTTAATAAAGAGCAGGATGCAGATTATTTCTATTCTGTGAAATATAAAGATGCTACATGGATTACTTTACTGGAAAATAGGTTGCAGTTAGCAAGGGATATTCTGTCCAATAAAGGAACGATATATGTAAAATGTGATTATAATGGCAATATGTTTGTGCGACTACTGATGAATGAAATTTTCGGACAAGAAAGATTTTTAAGTGAAATAATTTGGAGAAGATTTACCGGGACAAAATCGCAATTTAAAAGTTTTGCTTTAGTAACAGATACAATATATGCCTTTGCAAAATCAGAAGATTGGATTTATGAACAACAATATGTTCCATATGATGAAAAATATTTGAAATGGTTTAAATATGAAGATGAAAAAGGGAAATACTTGCTTCGAAATTTTTATTCACCGGGTGATGGACCTCCAAGAAAATTTTTTGGCAAGGTGATTCCACCTCCCAAAGGTCATCACTGGAGAATGTCTCAAGAGAAAATTGATGAGTATATAAAAGAAGGAAGAATTGTATTAGATGAAAATGGATTTCCTAAATTAAAGAACTATCTCCATGAAATGAAAGGAAGACCCTTGGATAATTTGATTGACGATATACATGTTGTTCAAGGCGTATCAAATGAGTATTATGACTTTCCAACTCAAAATCCTGAAAGGTTAATAAAAATATTTATTGAGAGCTCTTCTTATAAAGGTGATCTAATATTAGATTTCTTCCTTGGCTCAGGCACAACAACGGCAGTTGCTCACAAGCTTGGTAGAAGATGGATTGGTATAGAGGTAGGCGAACATTTTTATCCTTATGAAGAAAGAAAAGGCATCAAAGCAGGAGTTTTAGTAAGGATGAAAGAAGTTCTTGCGGGGAAAGGTAATCATGAACCATGCGGTATCTCAAAGGAAGTTAATTGGCAAGGTGGCGGTTTCTTCAAATACTACGATCTAGAACAATACGAGCAAACCTTGAGAAGGGCAGTATATAAGCCATCTCATCCATTCATTAATTTTGATGATAAATCAATTTACCAACAGTATGTTTTCATGAAAGATCTTAAATTGTTAGATGCTATGAAACTGGATTATGAAAATAACAAAATAAAAATAAACTTTGATGAGATCTATCCGAATATAGATTTGGCTGAGACATTATCAAATCTAACTGGAAAGTGGATAAAAAAGATTGAAAAAAATTCGGTCATCTTTGAAGATGGAAGCAGGATAGAGTTTGATGACATTGACTTTAACCTGATTAAACCGTTGATATGGTGGTGAATATGACAAGAAAATCTTTCACCGTTGATGTTGAGCCGGAAGTAATGGAATGGGCTATCCGAACATCAGGCTATACTATTGAAGAATTGAGTAAAAAACTCAAAACTAGTGAAAGCATTATCAAAGCATGGATTGAGGGGAGAAAACAGCCAACATTTGTCCAGATTAAGAATCTCTCTAAACACTTAAAACGACCTATCGCAGTATTTTTTCTGCCAGAGCCGCCAAAAGAAAAACCATTACCCAAGGACTATAGAATGCTCCCGGGGAGGGAAGGAATTTTTGACCCAAAAACAATTTTGGCGATTAGAACAGCTCGGCGCCTCCAAAATGTCAGTAGAGAACTTGCGGAGAATTTGCAGATAGATCTCACACCGGATATTTCCTATGCAAATTTAACTGATAGCGCTAGAGAGTGGGGAAGAAATTATAGAAACCTCTTTAAGATTACAGATTTTGTTCAAAAAAGGTGGAGAGATTTTTATGAAGCGTTCAATGCCCTGAGAGAAATTATTGAGAGCCGAAATGTTCTCGTTTTTCAAATTTCGATGCCTCTAGAAGATGTCGGGGGATTTGCATTAGCAGATGATATACCACCGGTGATCGTTGTAAATTCAAAGGATCAAATGCAACGGAGAATATTTACCCTTATGCACGAATTTGCTCATATCATCTTGAAAAAAGAGGGGGTTGATATCCCTGAAGACACCCTATATAGAACGACTACTAATATAGACATTGTTGAAAAGTGGTGCAATGAATTTGCATCTGAATTTTTACTGCCAGAGAATGTAGCTAAGACTATATTCAATCAAAATAGGGGCGTTCTTACCCAAACAGAGACTTTAAACAGATTATCAAGAAGATACAAAGTAAGCAAAGGGATGCTTCTTTATAATATGCGAAGATTGAACTATATTACAGATGAAGAATACAAAAAGGTTATAGAACGACCCAAAAGAGAAAGGAGTGGTGAAGGCGGTCCCCCACCAGATATACGATGCATTAGTGAAAAAGGTTCTAAATTTATCTCTCTCGTATCTGCAAATGTCAATAATAGGTTTATAACCCTCAACGATGCTTTGGATTACCTTGCAATAAAGTCAAAACATTACGAAAAAATATTATCAACGATAAGAGGATAATACTATGGTAGAGGATATCTATGTTATTGACGCATCATCTCTTATTCGAATAAAACCAGAGGACTACCCGCATGATATATTTGTAAGTCTATGGTCAAATATGGAAAATTTAGTAAGAGAGGGCAGATTGAAGTCATCAATATTGGTTTTTGATGAATTGAAAAGAAAGAACGATAATATCTATGGCTGGGCAAAAAAGAATAAAAATATGTTATTTATAGACATAACCCCTCAGCAAACTAAGATAGTCAAGGAAATCCTTAAGACTGACGATTTCCGGGCACTAGTCGATCATAGAGCACAAGGAGGAGAAGCAGATCCATTCTTAATCGCAATTGCATTGGAAAAAGAAGCACAGCAGACCTTAATCTCTTTCAATAAAAAGAAAATTGTGGTAACGGAAGAAAAATTGAGAGGTAACAAGATAACAATACCTTTTGTCTGTCAGTATTTTGGAATCGAATGTATAAATATTTTTGATTTATTCCGAAGAGAAGGATGGAAGTGGTGATAATGGCTAAGAATAAAAATGAAAAAGTCCCACTAATCTATCAAGATCTGGTTGAAGAGATTACCTACGATTCTCTCCCTTCAAGTTGGATTGATCATAATTTATCTTATTTTTCTGATAAAATAACACTATTTGATTACCAGCAAGAAGCTCTAAAGTCTGCTATGAAATTTTTACACTATTACTTTGAATCGCTACAAAAATACAGCCCATTAGAAAATCAGGCGGAATACATTGAAAGAAAGAAAAAACTTTACAATGAAATAAGTAAGTACCATAAAAAATTGATTGATTCTTTGGGTATAACCAACAAAAATAACAAGTTATTGTTTAATAAGCTAAAGGAATATTACTCCGTAATAAAGGAGAACTCCTATGAAAAAATCCATTTTCTCAATTTTGTTAATCGGATGAGTTTCTGGATGGCTACAGGATCGGGAAAAACCGTTGTCTTAATAAAATTAATTGAGATACTTGATAAACTCATCACATTCAAATTGATACCTGACAATGATATTTTGATTCTGACGCATAGAGACGACCTTATTGAACAGATAAAGGAACATATAGATGAGTATAATAAAATGAGAAGCAGGAGAATAAAACTGTGGGATTTAAGGAGATATGCTGATGTTAAAACCGGTAATGTGTTAACATTTAAGGATGAAATTAATGTTTTTATCTATCGCTCCGACCTGATTTCAGATCAAACAAAAGAAAAACTGCTTAGTTTTGAGGATATTGAGAATAACGGTAAATGGTATGTTTTGTTAGATGAGGCACACAAGGGAGACAAAGAAGATTCTAAACGCCAACTCTACTATTCTGTATTAACAAGAAACGGTTTTCTCTTTAATTTCTCCGCCACATTTACAGACGTCTGGGATATTGTAACCACAGTTTATAACTTCAATTTGGATAGATTTATAGAGAAAGGTTATGGTAAAAATGTTTATCTTTCTCAACAGGAGTTAAACGCGTTTAAAGATAAAGAAGATTTTTACGATATAAACAAACAGAAAATAGTATTGAAGTCTCTGATACTTCTCACAGTGGTCAAAAAAGCAAAAAATAATATTGACAAGAGATTAGGAAACAACAATCATTATCATAATCCGCTTATGATCGCCTTGGTTAATTCTGTGCATACTGAAAAGGCCGACTTGGAGATATTTTTTAAACAATTAGAATTGATTGCATCTGGCAAGATAGACTCAGAGATTTTTGAAAATGCCAAAAAGGAGTTAATTAATGAGCTTAAAGAGCACCCAAGATACGTATTTGGCCATGATGAACTGTTGTTTAAAGAAGAGATGATTAGTAGCCTTAACGCTAAGGATATTTTAGAAAACGTTTTTAATGCATCTTCATTTGGGGGAATAGAAGTTATTAAAATACCAAAGAACAATGAGGAGTTAATTTTCAAGATTAAAACAACTGAAAAACCATTTGCTTTGATAAAAATAGGCGATGCTGGGAAATGGGTTAAAGAAAAGTTAACAAATTATGAAATAAATGAGTCGTATGAGAATACAAGTTATTTCAGAATAATAAATCAGAAGGACTGTCCAGCAAATATTCTTATGGGCTCAAGGGCTTTTTATGAGGGGTGGGATTCCAACAGACCAAACGTAATGATCTTCATTAATATAGGGATGGGAGATGCTAAAAAATATGTCACTCAATCCATTGGTAGGGGCGTTAGAATAGAGCCCATTAAGGATAAAAG
Organism: uncultured Thermoplasmata archaeon; assembly: GCA_964601625.1. Taxonomy (GTDB): domain Archaea; phylum Thermoplasmatota; class Thermoplasmata; order JAGHBH01; family JAGHBH01; genus CAZROC01. The sequence goes on from CAZROC010000007.1 coordinate 42,576, forward strand.
AAAACGCGTGACACCTCTAAAAAGAGAGAATGACATTACCGCAAAAGAGATTTACTCTAAATTAGAACCCGAAGACATATCACTAATTGAAACACTGTTTGTTCTTGGAACCAATAAAGATAATGTGCAGAAAATACTGGAAAGCATAAAATATGAAAGAAAGAAATCTGGTGAGGTAATTAAATTAGAAGAAAGTGAATTAAGTAAAAAATACACTCTTTTAATTCCCGTGTATAAGGATATAGAAGAGATACTATCTGTTGAAACTTTACCAAAGTTTGAGGGCGATAAAGAGCTAATAAGTAATTTCATAAAATGGTTAGAAGATGACAGGTTGTTTTATCCTCTTTTCGCCGAAGAAAATCACATAGAACCAAAAACAATAGCAAAAATTATGGATTTTCTTGATAAAGGTGGATTCAAAACGTCTAATACAGGCCATATTTATACCCAAATAAGTAAACTGCTCCGTCATGTTAACATTACAATGCAAGACCTTAAGAAATTCAAACCATTGGAAGATGAAATCGTACACTTTAAACAGATTAGGGTCTCTCTGGAAACAAACGAGATAGAAAAGTTGAAAGAATTAATAGAGAAAGTAAAAAAATATAAAGATACTAAGATAGAGAAGGAGAAATACAAAGAATTACTGAAATCAGGAAAGATAGACATTGATGAGTTTACATCAAAAATAGAGGAAATAAGCAGAATTTCAAATGAGGAAAATTTTAAAGATCTTAAAATAAAGCATATAGTTAACCATTATTATCTACCTGTAATTCTTTCTACAAAGGAAAAAATAAACTATATTAACCACATTATAAATGTCGAAAGTGAAAGGAAATTTATTATAGAACTGGAAAAACAGGTCCAAGAAAATGGCCTCTTCAAAGACTTTGATTGGTGGATGTTCAGTAAATTAGATGAGCATTTAGATGAAATTTATATCCCATATTACAATAGAGATCACAATAGAATGGAAAAATTCAAGCCAGATTTTATTTTTTGGTTGAAAAAAGGGGGCAGATATTTCATAATTTTTGTTGATCCTAAAGGAACCAAATACACAGACTACGAATACAAGGTGGATGGTTATAAATTTATTTTTGAAGATGGACAAGATAAAAAAACATTTACAAAAGATGGTTTAAAAATTCAAGTGCATCTGAAATTATATACAGAAGATAAAAATAAATTGTCTGGGCGGTACAGGCCATATTGGTTTGACAATCCTAAAGATATTGTTGGTGGTATTGATGTGTCGTAACCTAGGACGCCATAGCTTCCTATTATTTGGCGGGTTTTCGACTCTGTGGGTACTTCGTGTCCCTACCTTGCCCATGTCTAACAAGCGGGTATCTGGCTACGGTGCTTTGTCCCTTTCGCCTAAATTCTCGCCTACTGGCTTGGACTTCAGGTACCTGCAGAACGATAGCGGCGGCGCGATAGAAGGAAGAGCAAAAGAGGCGGGGAGGAGAAAAGAAGAGACGTAGAAATAGAGGACGCAGAGAAGGGAGGGAAAAGAGATGAAAAATAGGGCACAGACAACAGCGATAATCCTGCTCATGACACTGACGCTCACACTCAGCACACCCCCGTATACCAGCCACACAGGGGCCACGCCCCTCACAGATGAGAGGACACCCACGACACCATACGTCATAACAGGCCATGTCTACGACACAGACGGAAAAACACCCCTGGAAAACGCCACTGTGATAGCAACAGTCACAGACCCACAGGGCGTGGACCAGGAACGTGTCAAAACGATAACAGGCAGCGGAGGAAACTACACGTTCTCCCTCGCATTCTACCGCTCAGGAGACACGGTCAACGTCTCGGCAACATACGGAAACCTCACAGGCGCCCGGTATTTTTTGCTTAAAATACCCGAAGAGGGACCCGGAGAGGGTGCGAAGGTGGACATAATCCTCCACCCGCCATACAGGGTGTACGGGACAGTCCGGTTCAGTGATGGAAGACCTGCGGCGGGGTGGCCGGTGACAATAACGGTCAGCGAGTACAATGGGATAAAAAAACACACATACCACACAACCACAGACGAAAACGGGAGATACTCGTACAACATAACATACTACCGGGAGATGGACACCGTTAAAATAACCGCCAGCGGGGACAGGTACAAAGCCGCCGCGGAGTTCAACATCAGAATTACAGGCGAAGAAGCCACACCATACGAAAAAAAAGTGGACCTCACACTCCGCAAAGAAACCGACCTGACACCCATCCTCATAGCAGCAGCCGGAACAATATGCATACTTTTCATACTCTTCCTCTACCGCCGTGGAGAGAAGCGGGAAAAAGAGAAGAAAAACGGCAGGCACACCATAGAGCCGGACATGGGGCGGGGGAGGGCGATGTGAGGGAGTGTTATGAGAACAGCGCTCCTTTGGCCTCTATGATCCTGACATTCTTTTCTCTGAATATTTTAACGATCTTTTTTATGTCCTTCCAGGGACGACGTTCCCCCCGCTCCATTTCTTTCATGCCGAGTTCAATTTCCTCTATTTCTTCCGCAGAAGGTGTGTCTTCGGGGATAAGTGCTTTTTTGATCTCGTCCAGCTCTTCTTTTATCAATTTGATTTCTTCATAAACGCGCATCAATAGTTCACTGCTCTCCATTCTGTTATCACCGATAAAACATTGTACTGAGGATTATATAACCCTTTTCCCACGGAGCCACGAAAAAGATTTACTCTTATCTTCTCTTCCCAGCGGACACCTCCCCGATGCCCCTCTCCCTCAATATCTCCAAAATCGCCTCACAGATGCCCGGTGTTCTTTTATTGCTATACACGACAGTTTTTCCCTCAAACGTGAAAAGCCAGAGGGATAAAATCCTGTTTGACGACTTATACACTTTATATCCTTTAATTTCGTCAAACGATATGTATCTTTTCGGTCTGTTGCCGAATTTTATCGGCAGCGAAACAGCCTCCGGCTTTAAAACGACCATTTCGCCCAGGTCTGTAAAGAGGGCAAAGATTGAAAAGAAGATAAAAAACAACGGCAGTACGAGACTAGGCGCATTTTTGTCAATCCGTGTGATGAAGTTGTATATGATGTATGTCGTAATTACAAAGGCGGATGCGATGAGAAACAATAGAAATACAATTTTCACAGCGTTTCCCCGGCCTCTGCCGACACAACCTCTTTTTCCATAAAATCGCCTCAGGGGATATATGGCCATAATGAGTTAATATTTTCTGTTTACCGTGATTTTTCCTGCGTTCATGGCCGCTGTCGTATGAAAAGGATTTATACACGCACCACTTCGCCACCTCTCTACTGTAGCCATGGTGTGGTGGCGGTATGCTGGAAAACCTCGGAGAAAAAGGCGTCAGGGCGGCTAAAAAAGAGGCGTTCATACTGGTACTGCTGGTCCTGTTTGTGGCTCTCCTGGTGACAGGCCACCTCCGCCCATCAGAAATGCCTTCTCTTATAGACGGGGCCACCATGGTCTCCCTCACAGGGCTGTTGATAACGGCGACGGGGATTAGAGATAGCGGCTATTTTTCCCTGGTTTCCATGAAACTTCTGCGAAAAATAAGAGACGAAAGAGCCCTGGCGATCTTCCTCTGCTCCTTTTCCGCTCTGCTGGCAGCCTTTCTCACCAACGACGTGGCCCTTTTCATAGTTGTCCCGTTGACTCTCAGCGCCCAGGGATTTCTAAGAAACGACCTCTCAAAGCTCGTGGTCTTTGAGGCGATATCTGTGAACGTCGGCTCCGCTCTCACGCCCATTGGGAACCCGCAGAACATCTACCTGTGGCACAGGTGGGGCATATCGTTCGCCGCCTTTTCGTGGAACATGCTCCCGTTGTTTCTGGCCATGTTCGTAACCCTTCTAATCTATATTTATGTCGTTTTTCCGGCCAGAGATCTCCGCCCCGGACAACGGGAAAAACCAGAGGAGGTCGCGGCGGGGTACAATCAGGCCCTGTTCTTTTCTTCCGCTGCCCTGTTTGTTTCTTTTGTCGTGTCTGTGGAAGCTGGTCTGTCCCACTTTTTTCTTCCCTGTGATTCTCGTATTTTACGCTGTTTTTTACAGAAAAACGCTCGTTGACGTTGACTGGCCTCTCCTGGTGTTTTTCCTGTTGGCGTTTGTAGATTTTCGCTCACTATCAACAGTGCCTGCAGTGTCGGAGTTATTCCTCAGAAACGTTGACACCGGGTCACAGCTCCACATATTCCTGCTCTCTGTCCTGCTATCCCAGGCGGTCAGCAACGTTCCGGCTGTTTTCTTCACCTCAGGGCTGAGCAACAGGTGGCTTCCGATAGCATACGGAGTGAACGTGGGGGGCAACGGCCTGGTCACTGGTTCTTTGGCTAATTTCATAGCCATCAGGTTGATGGCGGGAGAGACCCTCAGAGACGGCGAGAACGTCTGGGTGCTGTTTCACAGATACTCTCTGGTTTTCTTCGCCGTGACCGTGGCAGAGGCGGCGTTTGTCCTGTGGGCGGTGTTTTGATGTCTCAGAGAAGAATTTAAATATCATGAACCTGTATTCATGAATATGAGTTCAAGAATCGTGGTTCACAGAAGTGAGGCGGATGAGATTGAAAAGATAGGTGGCTGGGTTCTCATATTCGGGCGAAGAAAAGTGGGTAAAACATATTTGGTGCGAAATTTTCTCCACTATGACACATATTTTTTTGTGCATGCCGATAGGAGTATAAGGATAGAGCGAGGGGGGAAGGAGAAGCGGCTGGACGATTTCAGAGAAATGGTTGACATGGCCAGAAAAGACCTGAAAAATTCAAAGACAGTCGTTATAGACGAGTTCCAGAGATTGCCGATGGACGTGTGGGAAGAAATAGCGTCGGTTCATCCGTCCGGAAGGCTTATACTGTCTGGCTCAAGTATGCGCGTTGTGTCCAGGATTGTTTCCAGGGAATCACCATTACTGGGTCTTCTCTATCCCTATCGGCTGGGGCTGATCCGTCCCCGCGACATTATGAAATCATTGTTCCGACACGTAGATCCGGATGAGGCGGTTGAACTCGCACCGTACCTGCGGGACCCATGGACCATCCCTCTGTTTAGGTCCAGTAAGGATTTCTTTCAGTCTCTCGTAAACATCGTTCAGTATGCGGTTCCTGCTCTAATAGGCGAGATTTTTACGGAAGAAGAAAGAGAAATGACAAAGACATACCGCTCAATAGTATCTCTGATTGGAGCGGGATATACCAGATATGAAGAGGTGGCATCTATCCTGTACAATAGGGGCATAGTGAAAACACCAACCAGTGCTTCAGTATTACCCTATATCAAAAACCTGAGGGATATGGGCGTTCTGAAAGAGATAAAGGTGTATGGTAAAAAAAAGTATAGATACCTCATAGAATCCGAGCCAGCAAACCTTTACTATTATCTTTCCTCAAGATATGACCTCTCCCGTGAAGTGCAATATGGGGAAATCGAGCCCACCGTGAAAAGGTTAAAATCTTTCGCTGTTGAGCGTTTTATAGCTGACCTGTTTGCCGAGATATACGATGCAAGGGTTGAAGAGCTGAAAGAAACAGATAGAGAAATAGATATTTTTTTAACGAAGCGCAACAAACCGTATCTGGTGGGAGAGGTGAAATGGGGCAGGATTAAAAAAGAGGACATCAGGAACTTTATCCAAAAGGTTGACAGGTTCGGATGTGAAAAAGTCATATTCTCAAAATTCAAACCAAGAGGCAATATACCCGGAGACATCAGAATACTGACACCCGAAGACCTGAAAGCACTTGTTGATTGAACCTTCGCACAGTCATCCCAACATATGCACCAAAACTTTTTTATACAACTGACTCTAAAATATCTGTGGACATGGATTTGGCTTAGTGGCTTTGGGAAACAGTTTGGTGGGCCGGGACGTTGATGGAAAACACCTTGAATGGGTGTTTTTCATCTCCTGAATATGTGTGATGCATAATATCACGCTAATGTTTAGCACGTTAGTGGTCAAAAAAAGGTGTGGGAGGTGATAACAATGGCAGGATATCCGCGCTTCATAAACAGGATAGAGGACGTTGAGAGACTGCGACCCGAGGAAAAGGAGACGCTGAAAAAGGTAACCGAAAAGTTCGCCTTCAGAACTAACGAGTACTATCTCTCGCTTATAAACTGGGACGACCCCAACGATCCTATAAGGCGGCTGGTGATACCATCGCCCGAGGAACTCCACGAGTGGGGCGCCCTTGACCCGTCCAACGAGGCCCGGTACACCGTCATGCGGGGTGTGGAGCATAAATACCGGAGCACGGTGTTGTTCCTCGTTAACAACGTGTGCGGTAGCATCTGCAGGTACTGTTTCAGAAAGCGTCTGTTCATGAAAAACGCCCACGACACACTACGCCCACAGGACCTGGACAGAGCGGTGGAATACGTGCGTAGCCACCCGGAGGTGAACAACGTTCTTCTCACAGGCGGGGACCCGCTCATGTTCCCCACCCGCCGCCTTGAGGAGATTATCAGCAAACTCCGCCAGATAGACCACGTTGATACCATCCGCATAGGGACGAAAATCCCCGCCTTCAACCCCTACAGGATTACAGAGGACCCGTCGCTGCTTGAGATGATAGAAAAATACAGCACCCCCGAGAAAAGGATATACATCATATCCCACTTCAGCCACCCCCGGGAAATAACTCCCCAGGCGATAAAGGCGGTGGACATGCTCCTCAAAAGCGGGGCCATACTCGCCAACCAGAACCCCCTGATAAGGGGAGTAAACGACGACCCACGGGTGCTCGCAGAGCTTTTCAACAAACTACAGGCGATCGGAGACCCACCCTATTACGTCTTCCAGTGCAGACCCGCCTCCGGGAACAGGGCATACTCTGTGCCTGTGGAAGAGGCCTACGACATAGTTGAAGAGGCGAAAAAACCAGTCTCTGGCCTGGCTAAAAGAGCGAGGTATATCCTGTCCCACGCCACGGGCAAAGTGGAAGTCATAGCGAAAACAGACAGCCACATCCTGTTCAGATACCACCAGGCCGCCGACCCCGGGGACATAGGCAGGGTCATGATATTCAGACGAAACCCCGAGGCATACTGGCTGGACGACTACCTGGTGCAGGGGGAAATTTCTGTGGAAGGCATTGGGATGGAAAAGGGCGGCCTTGACGAAGAAGAGCACGTGGAGACGTGAAATTAACTCCGAAACTCAGCATCTGTACCGGAATATCAACATTTTTATAAAGAAGGCGCCATATACCCCTGTCAGGTCATATCCAGCGGAAGAAACAATCCGCACATCATTAACCCACCCTATTATGGTAAAAAGGAGATGGTGGTTGTCGTGAACCCTGCACCTGCGATTTACACAACGGACAGAATAAAGACGTACATAGAGGGATTTGACGAAAAAATGGAGGGAGGCATACCAGAGGGCCACATCGTCCTCATAGTAGGCGAGTCCGGGACAATGAAATCCTCCATAGCATTCAACATACTCTACTACAACGCCCTTGAAGAGGGGACCAGGGGGGTGTATATCACCCTTGAACAGGGCAGGGAAAAACTCCTCAAACACATGGCCGGACTGGGGATGCGAATAGAAAACGTGGAAGACCTCCTTGCGGTGGTGGACCTGGCAATAATACGCAAAAACCTTGAAAAACTCGGCCAGCAGACCTGGATGCAGATATTCAAAATGTACGCCAGAAACCTCAAAGAAAACCTGGGATACGACCTCCTCGTCCTGGACAGCCTCCCCGTGCTTGAGACCCTGGCCAACATGAAAAACCCCCGCGAAGAGCTCTTCCTCTTCTTTGAGTGGCTCAGGGACCTTGACATAACGGCTTTCCTCATACAGGAGACCCCCCACGGCGAAGAGATATACGGGAGGTATGGCGAGGACTTCCTCAGCGATGGCATAATACACCTGAAAATGGAACAGGTGGACGACACCAACGTCCAGAGGAGAATAAGATGTGTCAAAATGCGTGAGACGGACCACAGCCCCAACTACTACACCCTCCTCTTTGAAAACGGGAGGTTCCAGGCCACCAGGGTGATAACGGACAACAGATAAAATCCAGATAAAGGTCATGGGGAGATGTGAGACCATGGAAAGAATAAAAACATACGTGAAAGGACTTGACGAGATGCTCCAGGGTGGTGTCCCAAAAAACTACATAGTCCTTATGGTTGGACAGCCGGGCACTATGAAATCCTCCCTTGGCTACTACATATTGTATAAAAACGCAAAACACGAGGGGCGGAGAGGGGTGCACATCTCTCTTGAGCAGAGCAGGACAAGCCTCGCCATGTCAATGAAAGCCATGGGCATGGATATAACGCCTGAGATAGGGGACAAAATAAGCATCCTGGACCTGGCATTCATAAGAAAAAAGATGACGCAGCTAGGAACCACCACGTGGGTTGAGGTTTTCAAAATGTACGCCAGAAACCTCAAAGACACTATGGACTACGAGATGATGGTCATAGACAGCCTCCCCGTGCTTGAAACCCTGGCCAGATTTGACAACCCCCGCGAAGAACTCTTCCACCTGTTTGAGTGGCTCAGAGACCTTGAGGTCACCACCTTCGTCATACACGAGATGCCCCAGGACACCAACCGCTTCGCCCAGTACGGAGAGGACTTCCTCAGCGACGGCATAATACACCTTGACCTAAAAAGAGAAAAAGAGAGCGTCAACCTCTTTCTGGGAATAGCGAAGATGAGGGCCACCGCCCACAAAAGAGGATACTTCCCCCTGATATACGACAAAAGGGGCTTTGAGGTGGTTGTGAGGTAGCGCCACTCCCGCCCCCACAGCATATTTAATATGTATGTAGTATATTCAACAGTTAAGAAACGCTAAATTTCAAACCGCTTTTGTTTTATATTTTCTCTTTGATTAAATGATTAATTACACATTCGGATATGTCGCTAGCATATTCTCCGGTTCTCCTGATACTCTCTGAAATATAACCAATTGAGACTGCCATTGCACCTTTCTGTTGCAATGCCAGGGTATTTATTTTTTCGCATAGAGATACAAGATTTGTTAGTGAATCAATGTTCCTATTGGCTAATTTTATATCTCTTTTAGTGAACGAATCTATACTTTTATCAAAGATCTCCAGTGCAAGATTGTTGGCAGATTCAATTGTATCAATAACTTCTTTGTCCACATCTTCATCTATGAAACTCAGGATATTTTTTGCTATTTTAACTGCATGATCTCCAATGCGCTCTATAATCCTGCTTATTAGAAAATAGTTTACAACTTTCTCTGTTGTAATGCCCATCTTTCTAGCAAGGTTTACATCTCTTGATACTATGTTGTGTTGACGTGCTATCAGCCAGTGTAGTCTATCTACGTCGTTGTCTCTGGATAAAATGTCCTCAATCAATGTTTTATCCTTATTTTTTAACATTCTAACAGCATCTTTGTGCATGTTTTTCACGATTAGATACATCCTCCGAAGAGAATTATCAAATGGCATTTCTACGGGGTTTAGCAAATCTTTTATTGTAATGCTATTATCTGTTTCCTCCACAACTTCTTGACCTATTGTTGCCTGTGTAAACTTTCTGCTCACTGTTCTTACAAATGGAGGTATTGCGCTTCTAGATTTAATCTTGATGGTTGTGTACCCGGCAATATACGCTCCGATCAAACATCGAAATAAGTAAGTCGGTGTATCAATAGTGTCTGCGTTGATCTCTATCATTCTTTCTTCTTGTCTTTCGTCAACTTTTTTTGTAATCAACAAGGTACCATCTGGCTGGATGATTAATCCCAGCGGGTCGTTTTTCTTTATGTTTAATTTTTTGATCCAGGTCTTGGGTAGTGTGATGATATAAGACGCACCTCCCGTAACCTGGACTTTTCTGATTTCCATGCTATCACCTACGTGAATGTATTGCTATAAGTTTTTAAACGTTTCTATACCAGACTATAGCGGTATATAGATATATTGTAGTTATATAGTGAAATATAGTTTATGCCGATAAAGTATATATTTACGCACGGTTTAACGGAGGCTGGTGATAAAAATGGAAGCGAAAAAGAAGAAAATGGTGTTTGGAGCGACAGTGGGCATTGTAGGAGTAATTGTTATTGCAGCAATGCTTGGGGGATGGTTTAAAACTGTCAAAACTGAAACCATAACCATAAGAGGTTCTACAACGGTTCTACCCATAGCGCAGAGGGCGGCAGAGGCGTATATGGAGGAGCATCCCGATGTAGACATCCGTGTAAGTGGTGGGGGTTCTAGTGTAGGTATCCAATCGGTGGGAGAAGGAATCGTTGACATTGGAATGGCGTCAAGAGACCTAAAAGATGAGGAAAAAATCAGGTATCCGAATTTAAAACCTATAGTTATAGCGAAGGACGGCATTGCAATTATTGTTCATCCAGATAATCCTGTAACGAGCCTCACGCTGGAACAGATAAGGGGGATATATAACGGGACCTACACGAATTGGAAGGAAGTCGGCGGTGCTGATGAGGACATCGTCGTAATCAACAGGGACAGCGCTAGTGGAACAAGAGAATTTTTTTGGGAGCATGTACTGGAGAAGGATGACTTTGTAGCAACGGCCCTTGAAAAAAATTCAAACGGCGCTGTAAAACAGACAGTAAGCCAGACACCTAACGCAATAGGATATGTTGGTCTTGGATATTTAGACAACTCAGTGAAAGCGGTAAAGATAAAAAAGGATGGAAAGGGAATAGAACCAACAGTAGAAAACGTATTGAATGATGAGTATCCAATCTCACGATCTTTGTATATGATCACGAACGGCGAGCCAAAAGGATTAGCGAAGGACTTTATTGATTTCGTGCTGAGTGAAGAAGGGCAGAGAATTGTGGAGAAAGAAGGATTTGTTCCCATCGGGTAGAGTGTTAGAAAGTTGCAACGAGCGGAAAAGAAGGATAGGAAAAGAAATTGATGAAGAAATTGAGACTCAAAAGTGTTAGGTGAGCACATTGACCAGAAATATACACTTTCTCATAAAAACTTTTTATTTAATTAATAAAAAGATAATTAATAAAAAAACTTTCAGGGAAATTATCATAAAGGGAACATTATTCGTAAGTGCGATCTTTGCTATAGTGGTGATTTTTTTCATCGTATTTTTCTTATTTAAAGAGGGACACCCAATATTTGAAAATATTGGATTATGGAGTTTTTTATCTGGTAAAGAATGGAACCCATCTGGAGTTCCTCCACGTTATGGGGCTTTTCCGCTCATTTTGGGATCTTTGCTGGTGACGTCTGGTGCCATGACAATTTCAGTTCCCTTGGGAGTCGGGACCGCCATATTTATTTCGGAGATCGCACCGCCAAAGATAAAGACCATCATTAAATCTGGAGTTGAAATACTTTCAGGCATCCCATCAGTCGTTTATGGATTCTTCGGGTTAACCGTGTTAACTGATTGGTTGAGGGTGACATTTAATCGGCCATCTGGTGAATGCTGGTTAGCAGGTTCTATTCTCCTTGGAATAATGGCATTACCAACTATTATCAGCGTATCCGAGGATGCACTAAGCTCTGTTCCCATGGAATATAAGGAGGCTTCTCTATCTTTGGGTGCAACTAAGTGGCAGACCATAAGCAGGGTGAGTGTGCCCTCAGCTATTTCTGGTATTGCTGCAGCCATAATCCTAGGTACTGGTAGAGCGATTGGAGAGACCATGGCAGTAATGATGGTAACTGGAAACGCTGCCATTATTCCCAAACCAATTACAAATGTCTTTTCTCCTATCAGAACAATTACTGGTACACTGGGCATTGAGATGGGAGAAGTAGCATATGGGAGTACCCATTATCATGCATTATTTGGTTTAGCCCTGGTACTGTTTGTTATAATCTTCATTGTGAATACGACTGCAAACGTTATTATAGGAAAGATAAAAGAAAAGCACATGCCAACATCAAAGAAGAAAAAAAGAAAGAGGTTATCGCAAAAAATAGTGCAGGGAGTCAGGTACAGCATATATGCCCTACTTGGTTTAACCTTGATATGGCTATTGGTTGTGTGGTTTAGTATAGAAATATCCATCTTAATAATTTTGATTATACTTTGTTACTATATTATTACCAAAAAAATCTCTGCTAAAAGTTCTCAGCGAGTAGCCTTTGGATTAGTCACATTATCCACAATAATTGTACTGTTTACCCTAGGGACAATCCTGTACTACATTATAGCAAACGGGATAGGAGCAATGAGCTGGGAATTTTTATCACAACCCCCCAGAGATTCCGGCAGAGCCGGCGGAATATACCCTGCGATAATAGGCACTTTTTATTTAGTAAGCGGCGCAATTCTTATTGCTTTGCCTATCGGTGTAGGTGCTGCTGTCTATCTGACTGAGTACACAAGAGAAGGATTGCCGACAAAGATAATTCGAACCGGTGTAGAAAATTTAAACGGCACGCCTTCTATTGTATTTGGCTTGTTTGGATTTGCATTCTTGGTACTCTACCTGGAGATGGGTATATCATTGCTGGCAGGACAGATAACGTTAGCACTCATGATACTCCCTACGATAATAATAACCACAGAGGAATCTTTAAAAAGTGTTCCACAGCCGATGAGAGAAGCAAGTTTAGCGTTAGGTGCCACAAAATGGCAAACCGTGAGAAAAGTGGTTTTACCTCCCGCAATGCCCGGGATAATTACCGGAACGATACTCAGTATTGGCAGAGCTGCCGGCGAAACAGCACCGATTATGTTTACTGCTGTTGTCTTCAGTCAAAGATTTTTGCCAGCCTCACCATTAGAACCAGTAATGGCACTACCATACCATCTATTTGTACTCACAACAAGTGTCCCCGGTGCAGAGCAAAATGCGTATGGCACCGCATTAGTTCTTTTGATATTAGTTACATGTCTATATATAATCGCAATAATGATTCGTTATCACCATAAAAAGATGGTAAAGTGGTGATTGAATGCCTGAAAACAACTACGTCATTGAAACTGAGGAACTAAATCTGTGGTATGGAGAAAACCATGTGCTTAGAGATATATGCATGAAAGTTATGAAAAATAGAGTGACTGCGTTGATAGGTCCATCTGGTTGTGGAAAATCTACACTTATTAGATGTTTCAACCGTATGAACGACATTATTGGTAATTGCAGAATAAAGGGAAAAGTGTTTTTCAATGGAAAGGATATTTACAACCCGAATACAGATGTAGTTACTATAAGAAAAAAAATAGGCATGGTATTTCAAAAACCCAATCCATTCCCTAAATCAATATATGAAAACGTGGCTTATGGACCAAGAGTCCATGGCATAAATGATAGGGAAACACTGGACAGAATAGTTGAGAAAAGTCTAAAAGCTGCCGCTCTTTGGGATGAGGTTAAAGATAGACTCGATATTTCTGCAATGAGCCTATCTGGTGGGCAGCAGCAAAGGTTGTGTATTGCAAGGGCGTTAGCTATAGAACCGGAGGTCCTATTGATGGATGAGCCATGCTCATCTCTGGATCCCATAGCAACTACAAAAATTGAGGACCTGATAAATGATCTGAAAAAGAAATATACTGTTGTTATCGTAACTCATAGCATGCAACAGGCAGCGAGAGTAAGCGATTACACAGGATTCCTTTACCTTGGACAAATGATTGAGTTTGGACCTACAAAACAGATATTTGAGAACCCACAAGAGGAACTCACTGAGAAATATATCACGGGAAGGTTTGGATGATAGGGTGGTAAAATGGTTGAAAAATTTCACGCAGAACTAAACGCGCTAAAAAAGGAAGTACTGGAAATGGGAGATCTTGCTAGGGACATGCTCCAAAAGTCGGTAGAATCTCTGAAGAAGCGAGATATTGAGATGGCTGGCCAGGTTATATCAAAAAAGAGCGCAATTATAGATATGGATGATGATATAGAACAGCGTGCCCTCACACTCCTCACTCTTTATCAACCCATGGCTAAAGACATGAGAACAATAGCATGCATTTTAAAAATGATTACATATCTAACAAGAATTGGGCGATATGGGAAAGATATAGCGAACTTGGCAAGGGAGTTATCTACACAGCCTCATATAGCTAAATTGGTAAGTATACCTTATATGTGCGATATTGTATGTGAGATGATTGAAGATGCGCTGAAGGCATTTGAAACAGAGGATTTGTCCTTAGTCCAGGATTTTTCAGAGAGGGATGACACTCTGGACACACTAAGATACTCCATATTTAGGGAATGTTTAACTTATATGATGGAGGACCCTAAAAATATCACACGCTGCGCGCATTATATGATGATTGCTCGTTATCTGGAAAGATGCGGAGATCACGCATGTAAGATTGCTGAAAAAGTTCATTATATGGTGACAGGTGAACGGATTGAGATAAAATAATGGCAGGTGACTCTGGCTCTCAGTGATGCTTTATCGCCCAAATGCCTTTGCCACTTTTATAACGATGTAATCAGTTAGATGTGCGACGAGCGAATGATCTTCAGATATTCCCACATGGTCACAGCCGCGGCCCCACAATCTGCCACACTATCAACAACAGCACGGCCACGCTCGCAGCCATTGTGACCTTTCCGGAAAACGCCTCCACCTTTTTCGCATCTGCGAGTTTTTTTCTCCACAGGCAGAATCGTGTGTAAACAGCGGCTATGAAATCTTTGAATATATACCCTCCGTCAAGGGGGACAGCGGGCAGAGAGTTCGTGAGACCGACCATTATGTTCAGCCAGAAGAGGAAATAAAAGGCGTTCACCAGACCCCAGAAAAACCACTCCGGCAGAACGGACAGGGGGCCTGTTACAGTGTAAAAATCGGTAAACGGGTGGACCATCGGGGCCATGCGCAGCCCGGGGCCTATGTTGTTGAAAGGCAGAGATATGTAGAGTATGGTGGAGGCGAAAAAACCCTTAACGCCATCGGCGTCTCTGTAGGGGTTGACCAGGAACCCCGCCAGCCGGCCGGGGTGGGTCGCCAGCGATATGACCCCCAGAAACCCCTTGCCTATGCCAACAGTAACATTAACCACCGTCTGCTCTCCGTCCCGGAACAGGGTCAGAGTGGTGTTTTCCCCCGGCGTGAGGCCATCCAGAGCGGAGTGGTATGAGCCAATGTCCGGTGTGGGAGTGCCGTTCAGGGACACTATGACATCTCCCACGGCCACCCCCGCTTTTTCCCCGGGCCCGTTTTTATACACTTCCACGACCAACACGCCACCCACGTCCCCTGCCCCCCCTGTGTCACCGCTATCGTCCACTTCAAGGCCCAGCGAGGGCTTTTCCGACCTGTACCATGGCTGGTTTTTAAAATAGGCGTCAGGGGCATAGCCCATCCTGGCTGTGGTGTTCCATGCCCCCCTGTCCCGGTGGAAAAGGGTGATGTTCACCACATCGCCGGTGTGTGTCCTGTTTATGGCATCGTGGAGGTCGTCCCAGCCGTGTATCGGCGTGCCGTTGAAAGAGGTTATGAAAGACCCGTTTACAATTCCAGCCTCTTCCGCGGGCGAGTTGGGGATTACAAAAAGCACGGCGTCACCATCGGAAGCGGCACGGACAGAGCCCATGAGCACCCACGAAAAAATCAGAGCAAAAACCAGACCCCACATTATGTTGGCGGAGGGGCCGGCGGAGTAAACCCGCATCCTCACACGCCTTGGAGCCTTCTTCAGCTCGTCCTCGTCCGGCTCAACAAAGGCCCCTATGGGAACGATCAGGAACAGTATTCCCATGGACTTAACAGAAAGACGCCCGAGCCGGGTTAGGATGCCGTGGGAAAACTCGTGGACCACTATGGCAACAGCCAGGCCCAGGATGCCCTCCCAGAGGGGTATGACAGGGTTTACCCCGGGAATCCCCACGTACATTGAAATCGGAGGCGCCTCTTTGCGGGGCATCGTGTAGACAAAGCTCGCAGTCCACAGCAGGAAAAAAAACATCAAAGCCATGGAGACCATGACCAGCGCCACGGAAAAATCGCCGTAGAACCCCCAGAACCTCCGCTTTGACGCCAGCCGGTCAAGTAAACGCCGCCCCCTCCTGGTGCGGATCATAAGCGCCGGTCCCCAGAGCGAGATACCCCTCTCCTCCATAGCATCTTTTTTGAAGCTGAACAGCAAAAAAACGGCGAGGAAATACACTGCGAGAACGACCAGGAAAATGAAGAGGCCGGACACCCTTCACACCCCGCCGCCGTTTTCCCCGCCACCACCCTCTCCCCAGAAATCAAGGTTTTCGTAAACGTCAGCCCCACCGTTTTTTTCTTCTTCCAGCTTTTTTTCCTCCTCAGCGGCCTCTTTTATCTTATCCTTGTTCAAAACCCAGTAGTGGAGACGCCACTTCTTACCGTGGGCGACATAGACCTCGTCCTCAAACGTGGAAACCAGGCCCACCTCCTCCAGCAGATAGAACACGTCCCTCTCCTTTGAAGACAGCTTGTTGTCAGGTATTGAGTCGTCATAGCCAAAAAACTCCATCGCCTTCCGGGCGACCTCTCTGGCCCTCTCTGCCCCCAACCTCTCACCCAGCAGGCGAACAGCGGCACGCTCAAGATCCTCAACAGACACGGTCGTCAGAGGCATTACCTCCGCCCACCGAAAAAGAGGGGGGAGATAAAAGAGTTCCGATAACTATTCTGTATCCATGGGATGCTGGTGTCCGCCCGGTTCAATCTCCAGTGATATTATCAACTCCGCTGTTGTCCAGATCCTTATTCTATCTTTTATTTTGTCCTGTATCTGGAAGTAATGGTTGTCGTTTGTCCAGACCCCATCGTTGTTTGTGCAGAGGGCGAGGGCGATGAAAACGGTGTCATCTGGATCTATGGGGTCCATGATTTTTCTTGCCTCATCAAAACAGGGAAGGATTTTACTTATTGGAACAATTTCAATGCGAGAGAATATTTCGCCAAGAACAAAATTGAGTTCGTAATCCTCTAGACCGCTTTTTTGAAGAATCAATGAACCATGTTTTCTGATTTCATATAAGATATAATCAGGTGCTATGAATTCAAGATGTGGGTTTAGAAGTATTTTCCTTGAGGCGGGTTTTTTATAAGGGCAGAGAAGATGGGATTTGAGTCCACAACGAGGGTTTTTGGGATTTTTGTCATTTAAATCACTACTTCTTTCCCGTGTTTACAAGTATTTATAGTTTTTTAAACGCATAAATATTATCCCGCCGTCCCCTCCGCCCCATCGCCATCTTTGCCTCTCTCATAATGCTTTCTTAGCTCCTTTTTGATGATCTTATCTATCTCTTCAACGTCTTTTTCTGTGAGTTCGCTTTTTGAGAGTATATGGTCTAAGAGTTCAAGTTTGGTGGCGTACTCCCACATGGCTCTTCTGGCGATCTCACTCCATCTGATCTCTCTGTGGGATTTTATAATGCGGTAAAGGTCCTCGGGAATGGAAAGGGTCATGGTTGGCATATCTCCACCACAACAATCTTATGTTAATGCACATATTTATGTGTTTCTATGTATCTCTTTCACCGCCTGAAAACAGTCCCGTGATATGTGTACATAGCCGTTCTCACAGCGGTTGTAGTCCAGAGAGACAGGAGCAGAAAGTATATGGAAAGGCCGAAAAGGTCTACGACATCGCTTTTCAGCACGCCAGCCACAAGGTGTGTGGCACCCACATATGCTCCCAGGGGGAATGTGAACGCCCACCAGGCCAGAGAATATGGGAGGGAGAGATTCTTTATGTAGTGAATGGTGAGGGCTATGGCCATAACAAGCCACCAGATGCCAAAGGACCAGAAGAAAACAGCAAACAACGTGATGCTCCCGTACACGGGCCCGGATACAGTGCCTCCAGAAGCGCCCAGAGTGTTTAGAAGAGCGAGGAGGGACATGGTCCCCGCCCCTATCGGTCCGAGGTTTATCCACACAGTGGGGGCGAGAACGTTTGGGAGGGGATGGTGGAGGATGAAGCGGTACATAACCACCGCAAGAAGGGCCAGGTATATGAAAAAGCCAGCGCCCCACCCGAAGATGTTGAGGAGGAGGACGCTTTCTTTTAGAACCCCCGCCGGCAGTGCTGTGTAGACCTTTGCACCTGCTATGGGAATCACTATGAGGCCAACCGGGGGTATGAACCAGCCGGGGTTTATGTGGTCAATTTTGACATGCTCTCCCGAGAAGACGATGTATGGAATATAGAGGGAGAAAAACACCGTGGCCAGCGCCCCTATGAACCACAGAAGTTCCGCCAGCAGTTTCCCATCAGAGCCCCAGAACATGAAAATGTTGCCCGAAAGAACCAGCATCGCCACGCTTATGGTGGGATAGAAGTTGGATATGACGGGGTGGACGAGGTCTTTTTTTGCGTCCTCCCTGTAAAAGATCCATCTCAACGTCCAGGGAACAAGCAGGGTGGTGAACAGGACTATGTTGAAATAAAATAGCCCCAGGGCCAGATAGTGGAGCGCCGGTATGCGGTTTGAATAGAACTCGCTTGTGACAGCGGTTATCCCGGTTCCCATCACAGATGCAAACCACGAGGGGGCGAAGTTTTTCACGATTTCACATTTGCATTCTACATCGCGGAGCATTTCCATCGCCACCGTTCTATGCTGTCTTCGCAGGCCCCATAACCTCATGGTATTTCAAATTATCTTGTACTACCAACGTGTGTAATGCGTGTGTAATGTATATAAACATCCGGGCTGTTACTCATCCTGAAGGTGTGTCCAGATGAAACTGCCCGAGACGGTGGAAAAAGGGATTGAAAAAACAGGGGGAGTTGAAAGGATTAAAAAAATTCTGGCGGAGAGGGAAGAGATGATAAAACAGGTAGCAAAAATACACCACGCTCTTTCTGACCCGATACGCATGGAAATCCTCCACGCCCTGTCAATGACCCCTCTCTGTGTGTGTATGCTCAAAGAGATAACAGGGGCACAGGATTCAAAGCTCTCCTATCACCTGTCCGTGCTCAAAGAGGCGGGCCTGGTGGCGGACAACAGAGAATCAAACTGGAGGATATACGCCATAACCGCTCTGGGCAAAAAATATATAACCGCTGGCGTGGTGTGATTGGGCAATGTTTGAGATAATACGAGCAGCGCTGGCAGTGATACTGGTGTTCTTTCTCCCAGGGTACATGATAACCAAGGCCATATTTCCCAAGAAAAACGCCTTCCACCCCGACTACAGCTTCGTCTACACGTTCACTTTCAGCGTGGTGCTCAGCATAATAACGGTCATCCTCTTAGGTATACTTTTCCAGAGCATAGGCCCGAACCCGGAGACAGGGGAGGGATATTTCAAAACACCATACATAGTGGCGTCCCTCCTGTTTATCTCAGCGGTATTTTTTCTCATAGGATGGTGGCGGGGGGCGCACCCGTGGATGGGAATATTCCATCCCTCACTCTACCGTGTACCTGTTTCTCCGGCTGTGAAGCGCCTCCTGGGAGACCGTGACAAGGCCACCAGATTATACCACCTCGTCAGGGAGAGAGAGCAGATTCTCAGGGAAATAGAAGCGGAGGAGAAACGGATAAAGATGTCGGGGAAAGAGGGAGAGAGCGAAAACCTGGAAAAGATAAACTACCTCCGCGAGCGGCTGGAAATAGTCAACCGCCAGATAGACGAACTGGAAGGGAGCGTGTACCTCCGCTACATAGATATCCACGTCCCCCCCGGGGAGAAAAAGGAGGAATAACCTGTGGCAGGGGCTGAAATGGAGTACAAACTGGTCATAGTGGTCAGAAAAGACCTGGGCCTGTCCCCCGGGAAAATGGCCGTACAGGTAGCCCACGCCGCCGTTATGTGCGCATTTGAGACCAAAAAAAGGAACCCGCGGTGGCTCAAAGCGTGGATGGACGAGGGCCAGAGAAAGGTGGTGGTCAAGGTACAGAGCGAAGACGAACTTCACACACTCCGGGAAAAGGCCAGAAAAGAGGGACTGGTGGCCATGCTGGTGGTGGACGCTGGACTCACAGAGGTGCCCCCGGGAACGGTAACTTGCCTCGGCATAGGGCCAGGGCCCGAAAAAATAGTGGACAGGGTCACAGGCCACCTCCCGCTCCTTTGACCCCTATCCTCTGCCCCCCAGAGCGATGGCATAACGAAACATGCATATAAAGAACGAAATAAGCAAAAAGGGGCGCTGGCTATGAAAAAACATCTCCGCGTTCTCGGATTTGACGACGGCCCTTTCACTTTTGAACAGAAAAAGGTGCCGGTCACAGGAGTCCTCATCCGCCTGCCCAATTACATAGAGGCCATGACGTACACGCTGGTAGAGGTAGACGGCACCGATGCCACAGACCGCCTTATAGAGGTCCTGTCCAGGCCCCCCTTTGCGGGCGGAGAGATGGTGGTCATGACCGATGGCGTGGCCTTTGGCGGGTTCAACGTCATTGACGGAGAAAAAATCTGGCGGGAGACAGGCCACCCCGTGATAACCGTCGCAACAGAGAAGCCCGACATGGCGGCGATAAAAAAAGCCCTGAAAAAGAGGTTCAGGGACTGGGAAGACCGCTACAGGGTCATAGAAAAAAGCCATCCGATGCCGGTCATAGTAGAAGAAGGTCCAGGGCGAAAATACACCGTTTACATAGCCACATGGGGCATGGACACAGACGAGGCCAGGGGGCTGGTGCGAAAAGCTACGCTGCTGGGGAAAACGCCCGAGCCGATAAGAATCGCCCACATGGTCTCAAAGACAATAGCGGCCGCAACAGCGACCGCCACGGACTGCCACATCTAGCCGGCCTTTTTCAGATGGCCCAATGGTACCTCAACCCGGCGGGGTATGAGTTCATCCTGGAGTACAACCACCGCCACCCCGTTTTTTATGCTCTCCACCATGCCTCTTGAGCCCTCCTCAGGCCCGTGTGTTATCACCACGGTGTCATATTCGTGTATCTTTCCGCCGGGCTTTTTGAACTCCGGCTCGGCGTTGAAAAGCGCCTCAAACTCGGACCACCCCATCTCTCCCACAATCTGCCTGGCCCCCGGGACCCTCTTAACAACCTCGGAGAGGTCATCCATGTTCCTGCACACCACATAGACGTAGCCCCTTGTGGAGGGGTGATATCTCACCTCGGATATCTCAATGCCAAGCCTCCTGGCTGCTTTCATCAAATCCTCTGCCGTCCGCCGCTCCCTCTTGCCCGCTGTGCGAACGACATACACGCGCAGGTTGTACAGACCGCTGTTTTCTCCGCTTCTATCGCCTTTTTCCACCATGTCAGACACCTTTTACCCCCGCCGCCACACCAGAATACGGGGGAAGATAAAAATCTATTGGGACAGAGCACGTTATCACAGCGAAGAAAGCTGGCGAAACCATAAAATACCACGAAGTAGGGGATATATCGCTGTGAAAAAATGAGAACATGGCAACCGTCATATACGAAATGCCTTATACGTATGTCCGTTCAGGTCGTTGCCGGCACAAGAGGTGGTGTGATTGGCTGAGTCCGTTGAGCTCAAGGTGGCAAACGCCTACAACGAAGACGTGGGAAAAGGTTTCGCCAGGCTGGACGAGGAGACCCGGAAACGCCTCGGTGTTACTGCGGGAGACATTGTTCGTATCTCCAACGCCAGAGATCCGAAAAAGGCCACGGCGGCCATAGTGTGGCGGATGCGCCGTGAAGACGAGGGCAAGGAGATCGTGCGAATTGAGAGTTTGCTCAGAAAAAACATAGGAGCGAACATAGGAGACAGGGTCATAGTGGAAAAAGTGGAACCCGCCCCCGCCCGGAAAGTCGTTCTCTCCCCCATCGGGGAGTGGTGGGACCTCCAGAACATCTCTGGA
Source organism: uncultured Thermoplasmata archaeon (assembly GCA_964601625.1). Classification (GTDB taxonomy): domain Archaea; phylum Thermoplasmatota; class Thermoplasmata; order JAGHBH01; family JAGHBH01; genus CAZROC01. The sequence continues at coordinate 64,321 of CAZROC010000007.1, forward strand.
ATGGAGAATTTTATACGCCACCACCTTGACAGGAAGCCCGTTATGAGGGGCAACGGGATCATAGTCCCCGGTTTCCTGTTTGCCAGGGGACACGCCATTTTCAAGGTCATAAACACGATACCGGATGGTGTGGTGCAGGTCACACATGAAACAGAGATATCCCTCACCACCCGTCCCCTGAAAACCATGGAGGAGATGCGCCTCGGGGTCACCTACGAGGACATAGGCGGCCTCAAAGAGGAACTACGCAAGGTCAGGGAGACGATAGAGCTCCCCCTGCGCCACCCCGAGCTGTTTGAGCGTCTGGGGATAGACCCGCCAAAGGGAGTGCTGCTCTATGGGCCGCCGGGCACGGGGAAAACGCTCATAGCGAGGGCGGTGGCAAACGAGGCCGGTGCGTCGTTTTTCTCAATACAGGGGCCGGAGATAATGAACAAGTTCTACGGCGAGAGCGAGAGCCGCCTCCGTGATATATTTGAGCAGGCGGAAAAGAGCGCCCCATCTGTGATTTTCATAGACGAGATAGACAGCATAGCGCCCAAACGTGACGAGGTCACGGGCGAAGTGGAGCGCAGGGTCGTGGCTCAGCTGCTGACTCTTATGGACGGTCTGAACCCCCGGAAAAACGTCGTGGTCATAGCAGCCACGAACCGGGTGGACAGCCTGGACCCTGCTCTCCGGCGTCCAGGCAGGTTTGACAGGGAGATAGAGATAGGCGTCCCCGACAGGGAGGGCAGAAAGGAGATTCTCCAGGTGCACACCCGTGGAATGCCACTGGCAGAGGACGTGGACCTTGACGAGCTGGCCATGGTGACACACGGTTTTGTGGGGGCGGACCTGGCGGCGCTTGCCAGGGAGGCTGCGATGAAAACACTCGGCAGGTTTCTCCCGGACATAGACCTTGACCGCCCCATATCGCCAGAGTTGCTGGAGAAGATGAAGGTGACCCGTGAGGACTTTTTTGAGGCACTGAAAAACATAGAGCCGAGCAGTTTGCGGGAGGTTCTCATAGAGATTCCCAACGTCCACTGGGACGACATAGGCGGCCTTGAGGACGTCAAACGTGAGCTCAGAGAGGCTGTGGAGTTGCCCATGAAAAAACCGGAGGTTTTCAAACGGATGGGAATAAAGCCTGTCAAGGGCATCCTCCTCTACGGGCCCCCGGGAACGGGGAAGACACTCCTGGCCAGAGCGGTGGCCACGGAGACAGAAGCCAACTTCATAAGCATAAAGGGGCCAGAGGTGCTCAGCAAGTGGGTCGGGGAGAGCGAGAAGGCGATCAGGGAAATCTTCAGAAAGGCTAAACAGGCTGCCCCGGCCATAGTGTTTCTGGACGAGATAGACAGCATAGCCCCAGCCAGGGGTCTTTTCGGAGGAGAATCAGGTGTGACCGAGAGAATAGTCAACCAGCTGCTGACGAGCATAGACGGGCTGGAAGAGCTAAAAGACGTCGTGGTGATAGCAGCCACAAATCGCCCGGACATAGTTGACCCCGCCCTTTTGAGAGCCGGGAGGTTTGACAAGCTCATACTCGTGCCTGCACCTGACAGAGAGGCCCGGCTGGAGATTTTGAAAGTGCACACCAGAAACATGCCCCTAGCAGAAGACGTGGACCTGGTGGATCTGGCGGCAAAAACGGAGGGCTTCGTTGGGGCGGACCTTGAGAGCCTGTGCAGAGAGGCCGCTCTGATAGCCATAAGAAAAAACCCGGATGCGGACACCGTCCACATGGAAGAGTTCCTGGAGGCGCTCAAAACGATTGGCCCCTCAGTGACAGAGGAGACGATAAAATACTATGAGAACATCAAAAAACAGCTTGAAAGGGCGGACAGACACCGGAGAGAAAAAGACGAGGCACTCTCCAGTTTGTATGGGTGACATGGAAAAGTATATGGACATGAAAGTAGTTAAAGGTAAGAGTTGAAATGAGAATAGGCCTGAAACGAGGTGTGGTGTATGAAAAAGTTTGCCACAGAACTTAGGGGAAAAACCGTGATGACGAACGACGGCCAGATACTCGGCGTGATTGAGAACTTCGTCATAGAAACAAAGACCGGCGAGGTAAAACACGTGCTCGTGGTGCCGGCGGAGGACATAGAACCCCGCCTGTTTGAGACAGACGCACAGGGGCGCCTCATACTACCCTTTAACTCAATGAAAGCGGTTCGGGACGTCGTGGTCATGGACATCTCGTAACCCACGCAGTTAATGGAGGATAGGATCCGCTGTTCTGGACACGGTCGCTCTCTCGCTGTGCGTTCTCGCCGGCTACCAGAGAAAAAAATGGTCATCGGATGACACAGTGTGCGCCGCCCATCGTGTCCGCCAGCATAGACGGGTGTCCAGAGACACGGGCGCCCGGAGATAGGGGAGGAGATATGACGCCGGGTGAAAAGGGCAAAAAAAAAGAAAAAACGGGGGACAGAGCAAAAGAGAAACACCTCAAAGAGGAGATTTCCAAGGCGATATCCTCAACCGCTTACAAAGCCTATGAAAAACGCCTTTTGAACGAGGTCCTCCAGCACCCTGTGCCAAAGCACATAGCGGTCATAATGGATGGGAACAGGCGTTTTGCAGAGATGTTCGGACTGCACCCGACGAAGGGCCATGAGATGGGAAAAGACAAGCTGGAAGAGGTCATGGACTGGTGCATTGAAATTGGGGTCAAGATTCTCACCGTGTACGCCTTTTCCACGGAAAACCTTTACAGGCCAAAAGAAGAGGTTGACACCCTCATGGCCATGTTTGCGGAGAACTTCAGGAAGGTAGCAGACGACAAGAGAATCCACAAAAACAGGATACGGATAAGGGTGATAGGACAGCGGGAGCTGTTGCCAAAAGAGGTCCAGGAGGCCATCGCCTACGCAGAGGAGAGGACCAGAAACTATGACTCGTATTTCTACAACATAGCGGTGGCGTATGGGGGGAGGGAGGAGATAGTCCAGGCCATAAGGAAGATCGCCAGGGACGTCAAAGAGGGGAAACTGGACATAGACGACATAACCCAGGAGACCTTCTCAAAGTATCTTTACACAAGCGAGTTCCCGGACCCGGACCTCGTGTTGCGCACCTCCGGCGAGGAGAGGATATCCAACTTTTTGTTGTGGCAGCTGGCATACAGCGAACTTTATTTCACAGACGTCTACTGGCCCGGTTTCCGTAAAATAGACTTTTTAAGAGCGATAAGGTCTTATCAGATGAGACAGAGAAGATTCGGCAGGTAACGGGAGATAGGAGACAAAAGATGGAGAATGCAGGAGGTGAGGAGATGAAAATAACATGGCTCGGACACGCGTGTTTCCTCCTGGAAGACGACGGGAAAAAGGTGTTGATAGACCCATTCATAAGCGGAAACCCGAGCGCCCCGGTACGGGCTGAGGACATCAGAGCGGACCTTATACTCGTCACCCATGGACACGGCGACCACCTTGGAGACACAGTTCTGATAGCGAAGAAAAACAGCGCCCATGTAATAGCGATACACGAGATAAAAGAGCACCTGCTGGCCGAGGGTGTGGACGCAGAGGGGATGAATATAGGCGGGGCCGTTGAATGGAACGGGATAAAGGTTTACATGACCAACGCCCTCCACTCCGCGAGCATCGGGGGAGGCAGGGACATCAAATACCTCGGCCACCCCGCTGGCTTTGTGGTCTACATGCCATCGGGCAGGGTCTATCACATGGGAGACACCGGCATCTTCGGAGACATGGAACTAATAGGCCGCCTGCACAGACCAGACATAGCACTGGTGCCCATCGGAGACCGCTTCACAATGGGACCCGAAGAGGCCGCTCTGGCAGTGGAAATGGTCTCTCCCAGGGTGGTCATACCCATGCACTACAACACCTTCCCGCTGATAAGAGCAGACCCAATGCTGTTCAAACGTCTGGTGGAAAAAAAGGGAGAGACAGAGGTTGTGGTGCTGGAACCAGGGGAGAGCTACGAGTGGACCCCATAAAACAACCAGCCCACCTCTCCAACCCTCATCTCTCTTCTCTTTTTCAACCCTTTTTCTCCGCCCCCCTCTTTCTTATCACTTCGGAACCGCACACAGGACACACGTCCACGGGAGAAGAATACCTGCGGCCGCACCCGGAACACCTGTACACCCACACCCACTCGCCTTTTATACCCCTCTCGGAGATGGAGACGAATTTTATGCCGGCATGGGAGCAGACGTTCTGTATCCTGTAATCGTCGCTCACCACAACCCCATCGGTGTCAAAGGCCACCGCTATGACCTCCAGGTCTGTGTCCGTCAGACCCCCCTCCCCAAGGTCGCCGGTCTCCAGAGCCATCTTTTTCGCCAGCCCGAGCCCGCCATCAGTCGGGTGGACGACCCGTCCACCGGCGCCCAGGACAACCTCAAGGCTCATCCTGGCCATGTGCGAGCGCAGTTCGCCCACAACCCCGTGGGGCACGAGTATCTCAGCGTCTCTCCCAAAAACCTTTTCCACGAACGAGATGGGGTCTTTTCCGGAGAGAAACGCAGATGTGTCCAGCACAACACACCTTTTTTTCATCAGATAGGAAACAATATCTGGTGGGGAAATACTTTTCTGCCACGACACAATCCCATGCCTGCAAACGTTTGGAGGCGAAAGACCATGCGCACATCAACACGTTCACCAACACGTACGTCAACACGGGCCACTTTCACGGTGAAAGAGATAAGGGGGCGATGTCCATACCACAGGGTGGGGGACAGGATAACCGTTGAGGACGGCAGAATAGTCCTTGAGGAGACGGATGCCATCTGCATACACGCCCTGCCAACCCTGCTACACTTCTACATGGGCCTGCGAGGCTGTCTGGGCCCGGCTGATCTCGGTCTGGCACATCCGCCAGAGGCCACAGACACGAGCGGGGGACACGTTGAAAAGGGATACGTCCAGTGCCCGGACCCTGGACCACCCCTCACACCAGGGGGAACTGTGATTTTTGAGATACAATTTGAGGAGATGGCGAAGGAGAAGACCCGGAGCGAGAAATGAGGTGGAAGAGATGACAGACGGCGGGGATGCGGCGGAGAAACCCCTTCTCATCGTTGCCTCGGAGGTTGACACGGCCAGCATGAACATAAAAAAACACTTTCTGGACATCGTTGACGCCCATCGCACAGAGATCAAACTGTGGGACAACACGGTTTTAAAGGGGCGGATTGCGGCGGGGGAGTTCTTCCTGGCCACAATGAGAGACGAGCACGTAAGACACGAAAACTTTGACCACGAAGCCAGCCAGGCCATTGGCACAGATTTTTCGGCGGTTGTGGTTTTTTCCAGACACAGGAGTGCATCTGGTAAAAAAAGTCTCACCGTCCACCCCCCGGGAAACTATGGGGTGGCCGAATACGGTGGACAGGAGGGGACTCTCGTACCATCAGCGCCCAGATACATGACAGGTGCATTCCTCTCCCTCCACGAGACAGGAAAAGAGATGGTAGGAGACGAATACGACATAACCTTTGAGGTCACCCACCACGGACCATATGTTGAGACCCCCACATTTTTCATAGAGATAGGAAGCGACGAGAAAGCATGGCGGGACAAAAGAGCGGCCAGGGTGATAGCGGAGACTGTTGCGAGTTTCGCGCCAACAAAAGACAACAAGGTGGCGGTGGGGATAGGAGGCGGACACTATGCCCCCCGTTTCTCCGAACTGGCTCTGAGAAAAGAGATATCGTTTGGACACATGATACCCTCCTACGCCCTGGAAGACAGTACGCCAGAGGAAATAGCAGGCATGGTTGAGACGGCCCTCTCAAAAACCCCCGGAGCAAACGGTGTCTATGTGCACAAAAAAGGGCTCAGAGGCGAAGCCAGGAGAAAAGTTAGAGAAGCGCTCCAGATCCTCGGCATCAACCCTCTGAGGTCGTCGGAAATACCTGATAGGTCAATACCTGACGATTCTGATATATCTGCGGCCGGGAAATATTAAAAAACCCCCACAGGTATGGGTAGAGTGAGGTGATGGACGTGGATATGGAAAACAACGTGTTCATGCTCGCGGGCCCGGTGAAGATGCACCCCCGTGTTCTGAAAGCGATGCAGATGCCAGCCATAGCCCACAGGTCGGCGGAGTTCAAAGAGGTAAACAGGGAGATAAAAGAACTGCTCCACTACCTGTTCCAGACGAAAGCCCGTGTCACGGTGCTCAACGGCTCGGGGACAGCGGGACTGGACGCCGCCATATCAAACCTGCTCAAAAAAGGCGACAGGGTGCTCAACATAGCCAACGGGAAGTTCAGCGAGAGGTTCTACGAAATAAGCAAGGTCTACGCAAACCCGACACTGTACTCCGTTGAGTGGGGAAAAGCACCGGACATAGACAGGGTGGCGGAGCTGCTGGAAGAAAATGAGTTCAAAGCGGTCACACTCTGCCACAACGAGACATCCACGGCGCTCACAAACCCCGCAAAAGAAATAGCCCGCCTGGCAAAAAAACACGGCGCCTTCTTCATCCTTGACGTGATAACCAGCCTCGGTGGAATACCCGTGGACTTTGATGGGTGGGGCGTGGACATAGCCGTCGTGGGCAGCCAGAAATGCATAGCGGCCCCCGCCGGGCTCGCTGCCGTGGCAGTATCAGACGAGGCATATGAGGCCCTTCACAGCGACGGCTCATACTATCTCAACCTCAAAGCGCACCTTGACAAAATGGAGGACAAAAACGACACCCCATATACGCCGGCGACACACCTGTACCTGGCCTTCAGAGAAGCCCTCAGATTGCTCAAAGAAGAAGGGCTGGAGAACAGGATCGCCAGAACACACCGGCTGGCAGAGGCAACCCGCGCAGCGGTCAAAGCCATGGGACTGGAACTCTTCCCCGACCCCAACTACGCATCCGACACGGTCACAGGCGTGTGGTACCCGGAGGGCATAGATGATTCGTTGCGCAAAAACCTCAGAGAAAAACACGGTGTAGTAATAGCCGGCGGACAGGCACACGTGAAGGGAAAGATATTCCGCATAGGACACATGGGAATATGCGACTTCACAGACCTCCTGCCCACCATAGGGGCGCTTGAGATTGAACTCCAGAACATGGGCTACACAGGTTTCAACCTCGGCGACGGGGTTGAAGAGGTCCTCAAAAGGATGAAATGAGGACGATACAACCCGAAAATAGCATAAAAACGATGTGACAGGAATGCCGCCGAAAACCCTCACCGGCGACGAAAAAAAGGCCATAGCCCTGGCGATATTCCTCTCAGTGGTGTTTCTCTCAATAGGCTACGCCCAGGGCAACATAACATTTGCACAGAAAAAAGAGATGGGCGGACACGGCAGCGGAGAAAAAGAAAAACCGCAGCAGGAGATAACCCTCGGCGTTCAGCTCGGGATGCTGGACGACACATACCAGGGAAACAATACATGGACAACGCTCATATCCAGCGTGGACGACTACGCCGTCGTCTGGGTCAACAACACAGGGAACGTGACGGACACATACACCATCTCAATATCAGAGGTGCCCGACGGGTGGAGCGTCTCGCAGGACAAGATGGCAGTAACAGTGAACCCGGAGGACGAAATGGGATGGGTGATCCTCCGCTTCTCCGTCCCACCGGGCGCAAAGAACGGGGCGGTGGTTGTCACAGCAGAGAGCCAGACAGACCCCTCGGTAAGAGACAACATAACCATAAACTGCAACGTTGAAGGAACAGACGCACAGGTCTCATACGTGGGAGACACCATCATGGTCTCGTACACCGTGACAGACGAAAACGGCACACAGCTGGACAGCGGCACACTCCCTGTCACAGCGGGAGAGCCAGAGGTGGGCTACGGCAACCAGCTCGCCTACATAGACGGGTTCTACCTTGGTGTCCTGGGAATGAGAAAACCCGACGTATCCCACAGCGGAGAAACCAAAAACATAGTCGTCCCACCCGAACTCGCATACGGAGAAGACATGGGCACCCTATACTTCACCCTCACCGTGGAGAGCGACCTCCCAGGATAAAACCAGAAAACCCGGGCCACCCAGCACTATCTGTAGCGGGTGAACCGGCCCAAAAGCCTCATGATAGGCTCTTTCGCACCCTCCGGACAAACGCCGGTGGCAACCATCTCCTCAACGTACTCTTTTGCGCTGTCAACAGACACCCTGGACGCCCTGGTTATCACCGTGGCCACAAAAGACGGCACACGCTCCTCGTCCATGCCCGCCGACGCCAGTATGCGCCTCAGCTCGTACCTGAAAATATCCTTTCGGCCCACATCCAGCATGGCCGTCTTCTTGTACCCCTCAGGGTTCTTCCTCTTCTTCCTGCGCCTCCCACCCCCCTTCCCCCTGTTTCCTCTTCCACTTCTACTGCTCGCCAAACTAACGTCTCCTGCAAACTGCGACACACACAACGAACCTCATACTACTTATCCTTTGTGGCATTTTATGTGCCAAAATTATTTAAGCCGATGTTTGATACAGATGTGGGGTCGTAAATGAGCCTAGGAAGCTATAAAAGGGAGATGAGAGACACGCTGTTCTCAATGGCCGGGGAGATGGGAGAGGAATACGTAAAGATGCTGAGAGAGGACTTTGAAAGAAACGCTCCTGGTGTATTTAGGAAGTACGTCCTCATGGAAACCACGGTCTTTTCCCTCCGGGCCAGAAATATATTTGACAGCGCACTCTCCGCCGCCAGAAATATAGAGGATGTGGGGTGGAAAGCGGAGGTTCTCACGGGCATAGCGGAAGACCTCCTCGAAGTGGACAGAGAGAAGGCGGTGGCCGTGCTTGATGAGGCACTCTCTATGGCCAGGGGCATCAGGGACAAAAAACACCGCGACCCTGCCCTCGGAGAAATAGCCACCGCCCTCGCAAAAATAGACCCGGACAGAGCCGTTTCCCTGGCCAGAGAGATAAAGGACCATGAAGAACGGGCGGACGTGCTTGAGAGCGTGGCCCTGGAGATCGCAAAATATGACCCGAAAAAAGCCGTTGCTGTGTTTGATGAAGCACTCTCCGCCGCCAGGAAGATCAGGGACCTAGAATGGAAGATACCAGCACTTGAGGAGATAGCTGTGGACATGGCTGGCGTGGATAAAGAAAGGGCGATGGCTGTGTTTGATGAGGCGGTTTCCGCCGCCAGAAAGATCAGGGACGCGGAGGAGAGAGTGGAGACCCTCATGCAGATAGCTGTGGACATGGCAGTGGTGGACAGGGAGCGGGCGCTGGCCGCGTTTGACGAGGCGTTTTCTGCCGCCAGAAAGATAAGAGACGTGGAGGACAGGGTGTTTGCCCTCAAGGAGATAGCCGTCGCCCTTGCGGGGGTGGACACAGACAGCGCTCTATCCGTTGCCATGGAGATTGAAAGCACAGGATGGAGGGCGATGGCTCTCAGGGAAATAGCAAAAGAGACCGCAAAAACGGACACAAAAAAAGCCCTCCAGGAGGTCCCCAACGATGTCCTGCTCAAAACGCTTGAGGCCGGGTGGGATGTGGAGAGGATAAAAGCCCTGCTGGAAAGCAGAGGCGGGGAAATAAGCGGCATGAGGTAAACGTAATGGCGATGACTAACATAGACGGCATTTTGACTTCTGAAGAAGAATCTCTGTTAAACATCGCAAAAAAAGAATACAGCGATGGGAGAACTGTCCGGCTTGAGGATGCGGAGGGGGTCTGTTTCTCTAAAAAAGCCAGCCCGTACAGATAAGGTTTAATAGTGATTGGTGGATAGAGTAAGTCGGTGGATGGATGGCGAACAGGTCCTTAGATGAGATAGTGTCTGTCCTTAAAAAGCATGAGAAAGAGCTGAAAGAGAGATACGGAATTAAAGAGATCGGTATTTTTGGGTCGTATGTGAGAGGGGAAGAGCGTGAAAGTAGCGATGTTGATATTCTTGTGGAATTTTACCCGGATGCGCATATAAGTCTGCTGGATTTTGTTGAAATAGAAAACTATCTCACAGAATTGCTCGGAATAAAAGTGGACCTCGTAGAAAAATCCGCGCTGAAGCCGAGGATAGGAAGAAGAATACTGGGAGAGGTTGTAAGTATATGAAAAGAGAGATAGTAGACTACATAGAAGACATAATAGGCGCCATGGACAAAGCATCTTCATTTGTAGAGAGCATGAACTACGACGAATTTGTTAGAGACGTGAAAACTGTTTATGCAGTGATACGAGCAATAGAGATCATAGGCGAAGCGGTCAAAAACATACCGGAAGATGTCAGAAAAAATTACCCGGAAATACCCTGGAAAAACATAGCAGGAATGAGGGACAAAGTGATCCATGCATATTTCGGAGTAAACCTGGAAAGAATCTGGCAGGTAATTCAAAAGGACATACCGGTTCTCAAACCAGAGTTTGAAAAAGTGCTTATGGATATGCAGACACAATCGGATATGGGATAAAATGGGTTGAGGCGGTGTATTAAGATGCACGACCGGGTACAAAAAGATCTGAGCGATGTGGAAGGTGCATGGAAAACGCTTTTGGAACGAATTGGCGAGGGAAATGATTTCTCTGTATTTTCTATACAAAAAAGAAAACCTATAAGATATTTCCATGCAGAGGTCTCTGGAGATTATATAATTATTGACAGAGCCAAGAAGCACTTGGAAACCGTAAATATAACCAAAAAACGCAGAGTGGATTTCAACCAGTTTAGATGTGTTGCACGTCTTTACAACAGATACATAAAAGGAGAGGTGGGAATTCGCCCATTGATGAGAGATAAATGTGGCTATAACACCTCCTACGTTATTTCCTTGATCTACCACCTCTTATAACGTGCTAGAATCCCCTAACGTTTTCCCCACAAAAACGTTTAAATCCTGTGTTTTCTTTGTGGGGGTAGGGGAGGAGATAGTATGCGTATAAGATGGCATGGGCATTCGTGCTTTGAGATACAGGACTCAATCACCGTGGTGACCGACCCGCACGATGGTAAATCGCTCGGGATCCCACGGCCTGTTGTGAGGGGCGACGTGGTTCTTGTGAGCCACGACCATTTTGACCACAACAGCGTCCGCGTGGTCCGGGGCATAGACACCGAGGTATTGTCTTTCAAACCCGGTGTTTCCACGGTCAGGGGTGTGACTTTCAGGGGTTTCACAACCTACCACGACAAGAGCCACGGAGAGCAGAGGGGAAAGAATGTTGTTTACTGCTTTGAGATGGACGGTATAAACCTATGCCATCTCGGAGATCTTGGCGATATACCGCCGGTGGATGTTATTGAGGAGATGAAACCGGTTGATATTGTCTTCACGCCTGTTGGTAACGTGTTCACGATCGGCGCCGCAGAGGCAAAGAAGATGGCTGAACTCCTGGGTGCCAGGGTTGTTGTGCCCATGCACTACCGTGTCGGCGGGCTGTCCCTGTCAATAAGGCCAGTTGATGATTTCCTTCGTCTCTACCCCGAGGACAGAATAGTCAAGGTGGGAAACGAGATAGAGTTCACAAAAGAAGATCTGCCCCCGGAACAGGAGGTCTGGGTCTTCACCCTCTAAACCCCTTTTCCCTTCTTGTTCTGTGACCGTTCTTATTCTATGAGGTCCAGGGCCTCTTCTATTCTGTGCATCTCAAAACCGGTTGTCAGCGAGCCCACCAGCCCCCCATGCGAGTTCGCCACCACGCCCGCTCCCACCAGTGGAGAGCCATAGTTTGTTGTGCCTGGCTTTGATGGCACCCCCAGTGTTTCTTCTATGAGCCGCCGCTCTTCTGCTGTTGTGCGGGGATGACACAGGACGCCCCTGTTGGTGGCCACCGCTGCCGTTCCCACGGTGATAACACCGCCTATCCGTCCCCGCCTGACTTTTACTCCCAGAACACTCTCAACAACCTCAACGGCCTCCTCGCCCATCTCCGGGTGCACGATGGCTCCGTGGTCGTTGGCCAGTATGTTGTTCCCGGCAGCGTTGAGTGTGTCAGGTATCCTTTCCACACGCACAAAGGAGGCGAGTATCTCCAGGTCTTCATCTGTGGCGAAGTCGGCCACCACAGCCCCCCGTGTGTTGGCAGCTATCAACGAGCCGAGTATGGGAGAACCGTCTATGGTAAGGGCGACGGCTTCTACTTCAAGTGTTTCCTCAACTTTTCTCACAAGCGGTTTTGGAGTGTCCAAGGGGACGAGGACGAAACTGTCTGTTGCGACGCAGAAAACGCCCGGAAAAGGGTTGCCGTGGAAATCTGCTTTCTGCAACACGCCGACCCCTTTTATTCTTCTTCCCCTTCTTCTTTTCCAGCCAGCGAGACCTCCACGAGATTGTCCTCGTCAAACATTATTACACGTACACGCACCCTCGGCGGGATCCGTTTTTTTCCCCGCTCCCAGAGATATTTGTTGAGATCTGGGTCTATCCAGATGCGGCTGTGTTCTTTGAAGTGGCGGGAGACAAACTTTTTCACCTGGTTTATTGCCCAGGGCGCTCTCTTGGTACGGGGGACGAGACGGCCCCCTTTGAGGGGGATGGTGTAGATGCGCTCTATGTCGGCCATTCTTTCACCTCACAAGGTCATTTTTTGAGCCGGCTCCTTCTCCAGTTTCTCCTCTTGGGGTGTCTGAGAAACTGTCTGTTCGTCCTCATCATCACCCACGCCGGGACTCTCCGGTTCTGTTTTACCGCTTTGAGCAGGCGAAGTTTTTTTCCGAGGGGTTTGCGGTGTGCCATATCTCATCTCTCCGTTAAACTCTTTTTATCCTTATCTCTCTCCTCTGTTCAGTCAGCCGTGCCAGTATCGTTTTCAGGGTCTCGTCGTCTATCATTCTTCTTATCTGGCCAGACTGGGCAAGGAGTATCAGCTGGTCTTCAACAGCTGAGGCAAACTCCGGCCGTGCGAGTTTGAGCCGCGTGAGTCGCTCCCTGGCCTCGGGTGTGAGTATCTGGCGGAGTATGGCTGCCTTCTGTTCTTCGTATGCCCTTTTCTGCGCTTCGGCGTTTTCCTGCTCTGCCTGTGCCCGGAGGAGCGCTTCAAGTTTTCTCCGCTTTATCTCTTCCAGCTCCTCGTCGTTCATGGCCACAGCCCCATCTCTTTTTCTCCTGGCAGGCACCTTTATCTGGTTATCTTCTTTGAAGCGTATTTTTTCATCTCAGGGATCTCTTTGATCAGGTCTTTCATAACCTCAAACGCAGTGTAATCAACGAGTTTGCGCCCGTGAGCGGAGACCACACGCCCCCTGTTTTTGCACTTCTCAATCAGACCGGCGGCCTCAAGCTGTTGCACGCACTTCCTTGCTATGGACCTGCTCCCCTTCACGGCGTGGTACCTCTTGGACCCCCTGTCTCTCTTCCCGCCGTATTCGGCTGCCAGACGCTCTATGCCTATGGGCCCCATGACGTATATCTTCCTCAGCACAGCCGCCGCCCGGGTGTACCACCAGTCAGGGTCCTCTGGAGCCATCTCTTTGTGCGGGCCTGTTTTCACGAAAGGAGCCCACTCAGGGGGCTTCACAGCCGGGTTTTTCTTCAGCTTTTCCGCCAGCGCTTTTATCAGCCGGTCCGGTGGAACATCATACGCTGTTGTCATACACTATCTCCTCTGAGCGTTTTTTGTTTTCTGTGGCGATACACACCCATTCCCACAATGGGACTATTTAAACTTTTTCAAACGAGTGGAAATCCCCTAAACAGGGGGGCATATTTATTGGTTTCGGGGGAGCGGTTTTGAACAATCATAAGAGTGTTAACATTTTGTTAACATTAATATGGGTTTTTGTGTGTTTTTTGCCCAACTACCGTTATATATATAGGACATAGCGTATATGGTTTTTGAGGTGATAAAGTGTTTGGGAAAAGGTTGTTTGGTTTGTTGCTGGTTTTTGTTTTGTTGGTGACTGGTTTTAGTGGCGACGTCTCTGCTAAGAGTGGGGGTGGTTGTGGTTGTTTGCCCGTTGTGGATCATGGGGTTTTTTTGAATAACACCACGGACGAAAACACGTTGTTGATATGGGTTGATGGTGGGGACGTGTTTTTTACGAGCAGTTACAACGATTACTATAACACGACATTACAGGGTGTGTTGGGCCGGGTGGATGTTTTGCGTTATGAGACTGATGACTGGGGGGAATACGGTTTTTACACGGCTGTCTATGTGGAACTAAACCTCTCCCTGAAAACAATAGACAGTGAGCCGTATAGGTCTTTCCGATATCTCTCCGACGCCATAGTGTTGTTGTGGTCCCATGGAGACAGGGAGCTCTATGAGACCCTCGTAGATATAGCCAGAACCGAGGTCTTCTCCAACATTCTTTATTCTGAGAACCTTACGAGCCCGGACGATGTGGCGAAGAGTTTGTTCCTGTACACTAAGGCAGAGGAGAAACTGGGCGAGGACAAAGTACCGGCGGCTGTGGCGTTGTACAATGCCGCCCTGTACAATCTCCCAACGACGCCTACATTAATGTGGGACAAGATTACCCGGCTATCATACAATGGGAACAACACTCATCCCGTGGTCTTTTCAAGCGGTGGGGTGTTGCATGCTGGCTGGATTCACAGAGAAGATGGTGGTGTGAACTACACGTTTTATGCTCGTAGCACCAACCTGGGGCGTACGTGGTGGACATTGGACGCCACAACATATGGCAGCCCATACCTCGTGGCTATGGGACTTGATCCCTATGGTGGCGACCCCTTTGTGGCTATGGCTGCCACACAGTTGTTGGAGAGTATTTATCTTATTGATGGGAGCCACTATTTCTATGTGCCAATAAACACTCCGCCTGTGTTGCCGCCTACTAACCCGCCAATCCCACCTGGTGGCGTGGGAGACACCGTGTATGTGAGTATTAACGATCCCAATCTGGACTTGTACCCGGAGTACGAGTTTATAAGGATAGGAGACATGGCTTTCATCAAACCAATTTGCAAACCGGGAGGCGGTGTTCCTGTGCCGCCGCCACGGGCACCTGATCTGGTTGTGGAGGACATAATGTTCTCTCCCAGTTTCCCATACTCAGGTGCTGAGATGGAAATTTATGTTAAGAATATAGGAGATGCTAACATAATAGGAGATATAGAAGTGGATGTATATCAGGACGGTATTTTCCTTAAGCGCTTTACGTTTAGTAATTTGAATGCTAGTGAAATAAAACGGATTACAAGTTTATGGCAGCCTACAGGAGGAGGACATGAAATAAAAGTTGTAATAGATCCGGTTGATTCTGTAAAAGAAGGAGATGAAAATAATAATGAATTACAAACAAGAACCGATGTCACTTATGAATACTATTCTATTTTCCAGATGGTGTGGGAAAGAAAAAGTGATGGAGAAATCTATTACATGGTAAACAGCCTGAGCCAGGACATTATAATGAATCCCTGGTGTATCTCCCACACGTCTTCTAACTCCGTTGACCCCCAAATTGTTGTGACCCCAAAAGGCGTCACTGCCGTGTGCTGGATAGAAGAAAAAAGCACAGGAAACAGGCTATATTTTGCAAATAGTTATCGTGTTGGACAGCGATGGTATAGTAAAGATGTGAGTAGAGAAGAGTCAATTTCTCAGTTAATACCAGGCAACTTAGATTTGGTTGTTTCTCCTGATGGAACGATAGAAGCTATAATAGGAGATACAATAGAGTTGATTATCGATCTTATACAAGATTTTGGTGGGATAGACAGGGGGCACATCCCAAAGGGACCTGGTGACAGAGGAGTTGACGTAATAATTGAAGAGCCTAAGAACGGGGATACAGTGAGTGGTCTCGTTAAAATAAAAGGAACTACAGAAAAACCGGTTGTTAATGGGAAAACCGTGGACATCGCAGAGGTGAGGTATGCGATAGTATTGCCTACAGAAAATCCCTCAGCGGGGGACTGGCACACGTGTACAGATACATCTGCCAATGGCGATTGGTCTACATGGGAAGTAATTTGGGACACCACACAGTACACAGATACTACATGGAAAATAGTCGTGGAAGCATATACCCGGGCTGGACAAGACTATGCTGCTCTTTCTGACAGAGATAGTATTGAGGTAACAGTAGACAACACCGCAGGGGAGCCGCCAGAAGACACCGTGTATGATCTCTATCTTGGAGAAATAGGGTATGAAATAAAGGATAACGAGGCTTCAAAAAATCTTAAACATTGTTACCCACAACCTGGCTCAGGCTATGAATATCACACTCTTTACGGCTACCCATATCCGGACGCTAAAGCCGTGGTAAACGCTAACTTCAAAGTAACCGACTGGCGCGATAAACTACCAGACGGAGTATATAATATTATATGGACGGCATATCTCGCAGTAGAAGACACATCAGGAAGCCTTGTAAACTCAAGAGAAGACGCATTCAGCTATAGTAACGGGACATTAGTAACAGCGCATAACAGTCCGAAGGGATATTACGAATATACTTGGAACAGCAGGTTGATTTTTGATTCAGGGTCGTCCACATGGGGATACTTTGACGCTACTTGGGCTTCTTATTTTTACAATCACAAGGGCGGGGCTAACAAAGAATTCTGGGACAAACTGGGGCTCACAACATATGACGTCACAGGACACACAGGTTCCATCAAAGTGTATAATGGACCAACACCCCCTTAGGTTTCCCAAAACCTTATATCCAAAGGTGGGTTTGTATGTCTTTGATGGTGCATAGAAGTGTTGTTGTTTCGGTGGTTGTTTGTTTGCTGTTGGGCCCTGTTTTGGGTGTGGCTGGTGGAGAAGAGGGATACAGGGTTCCTGTTCCTATGATTTTTCTGTCTCCGTTTCATAACAATGTTGTGAGTGAGAGGGGGCATATACCCGTTGTTGGTGGTTATAGGTTGTTGTGGGAGTTCCAGCCCCCAAATGGTAGCATTGTTTATGAGCCTCCCGCTGTGGGAGATGTGGACGTGGACGGCGAGATTGAGATTGTTTTTGGAAACCATGGCGGCTATTTTTACTGCATAAATGCCTCCGGAAATATGGAGTGGGAGATACACGCTGCTTCTAAAATGTTGTTGACAAGCCCCGGCATAGGTGATGTGAACAACGATGGGCGCCCGGAGATAATCTGGGGGAAAGGAGCCACCCTGGTGTGTTCGGATGGGACTGGCAAAACACTCTGGAACATGTCTCTCAGAGGAGGCCCGATATATTATACTCTTGATGACGTAAATGGTGATGGAAAAACAGACATAGTCACCTGTGTTTACGATATGTCCACAGACGAAGAAGTGTGTTATCTCATAGATGGTAGTGGGAGGGAGATATGGAACGTTTCTGTGACGGGTATCGCAAAACCGGTTCCGTCCACCGTTGACGTAGATGGAGATGGTTTAAAAGAGGTGTTTTTCAGCGTGGACGACGTGGATGGAAAAGGTGTTCCCGGGCTCTACATGGTGAAGACCAGAGTAACAGCGTTTCCCACAAAGAAATATGTTCCACAGGTCTCTCTTTTTTATAAGACAGACACCTGCCCCGGAACTCCCGTAATAGACGACATAGACATGGATGGAGAAAAAGAAATCATAGCAATTGTTGATAACAAAGATATTGCAATATTTGACACGTCCGGGAACATTGAAAAAACTTATAAAGTCACCACAAATATCTCCTTTATAGCAAACCCACCTTCTGTTGTTGATGTGGATGGTGATGGTCGTAAAGAACTGGTTTTTTCCGTATTGTATGGGTCTGTTAAGCTTCCTAACCAGGTAGAAGTGCTTTTATGGAATACCACGTGTGTTGATTTTAACGGGGAGACTCAGTGGATAACGGATCACGGCGAGGGAGCGCCGGTCATAGCTGATTTGGACGGGGACGGTTATATGGAAATCATAGTTCAATCAGAAGGAACGCACAAAGTCTTGGTATATGATTATAGGGGGAATCTGGTCTGGGAGTACAAGAAGGACGAGCTCACTGAGAAAGAGGGCGATATTGGCTGGGACCCGGTCTGGGTTGTGGTGGCGGACATAAACAACGATGGGGTACTGGAAATACTCGTGGGAGGAGACACGGGGCTGATAAAATGCTTCGGCTACGAAGGAAGCACAACAAGCACACCGGTTATCTTTGTTAACAACATTCTAGTAAGAAATTGGGAGTTTATCTTTACAGGAACTTTTATAGTTTTAACAACTGCAAGTATATTCTTTATAAAAAAGCATAAAAAGAAAAACATTGTCTAGTACAGACAATAGAACAATAATACAACTTAAACTACGGGGAATTTTAAGGGTTATAAAAAATAAAAACAAAGAAAATGGGGTGTGTGAGAAATTTGTGCTCTCCTCCAAAGCTGCCTCTTTCTTTAAGCAAAACCTTTTTCCGCCCGTTGTTTTTGTGGTTGCCGGTGTGCGGCTCATGAGATACGATCCACGTGCTCTTGAGGAGAAGTGGCAGCGTCTCTGGGAGGAGGCCCGTCTGGGCGAGGCGGAGGTTGACGAGGAGAGGCCGAAGTTTTTCATGATATTCGCATATCCCGGTGTCTCAGGTTATCTGCATGTGGGCCACATGAGGGGTTACACCTACACGGATGTTATCTGTCGCTATAAGAGGATGCTCGGCTACAACGTTCTTTTCCCGGTGGGGACCCATGCCACGGGCAACGTGAGCGTCACGCTGGCCAAGAAGGTTCAGAAGAGGGATCCCGCGTGGATTGAGTACCTGCGACAGAACGGGTGTCCTGAGGGGGAGATTGAGAAACTCTCTGACCCCAAGGAGGTGGTCAGGTTTTTCAACCAGGTCTATGTGAACGATTACTGGAAACGTTTTGGTTTTCTGGCGGACTGGAGGCGTTTCACCACCACCATTGCCCCCGACTACAGCCGTTTCATCCAGTGGCAGTTTTTGAAACTCCATGAGCTGGGCTTGCTGGTTCAGAAGCCATACTATGCCACGTTCTGCCCGGTCTGTGGCCCCGTGGCTGTGGACCCATCTGAGACGGATATTTCAAAGGGCGGGAACGCTGAAAAGGTGGAGTACACGCTTTTGAAATTTTACATAGACCCGCGCGAGATAGGGGAAAAAGAGGGGGAGCGGGCCTATCTGGTGGCCGCTACGCTCCGCCCGGAGACGGTTTTCGGCCAGACCAACTTCTGGGTGAACCCCGAAGTGGAATATGTGAAGGCGAGGGTCGGCGACGAGATATGGGTGGTCAGCAGGGAGGCGGCTAAAAAACTCTCTTTCCAGAAAGAAAGCGTTGAGGTCGTTGGCACCATCAGCGGCAGAGACCTCGTGGGCAAAAAGTGTCTCGCTCCGGGGGTTGACAGGTGGATACCCGTGCTTCCGTCAAAGTTCTGCGACCCGGACGTCGGAACGGGCCTTGTGACGAGTGTTCCATCGGATGCGCCGGCGGACTGGATGGGTCTGTTCGACCTCCAGCGGGACACCGGGCTGTGCAAAAAATACGGCCTGGACCCGGAGATGGTCAGGGAGATAAAGCCCATTCCAATTATACGAACAAAGGGATATGGCCCTCTGCCCGCTGTGGAGATATGCGAAAAGATGGGAATAGAGAGCCAGGACGACGTTGAAAAACTTGAGGAGGCGAAAAAGGAAATCTACAAAGCGGGCTTCCATACTGGTGTCATGAACGAAAACTGCGGCCGTTACGCTGGCATGCCCGTGGAAGAGGCGAAAGAGCTGGTGAAAGAGTGGCTGATAGGGGAGGGAAAGGCGGACATAATGTACGACCTCAGCGAGGAGGTCATCTGCCGGTGCGGGGAGAGGGTGGTCATAAAGAGGATTGACGACCAGTGGTTCATAAAGTACAGCGACCCCGACTGGACTGAGAAATCAAAGCTGGCAGCCGAGGGAATGAATATTCTGCCGGTGGAGTACTACGAAAACCTGCCGTCTGTTCTGGACTGGTTCCAGGACAGGGCCTGTGTGCGCATGGGGAGCTGGCTTGGCACGAGGTTTCCCCTGGACGAAAAGTGGATCATAGAGCCGATAAGCGACAGCACCCTCTATCCCATCTACTATCTTGTCTCTATCTATGTGAACGACGGGACTCTTTCCGAGGAAAACCTGCTCCCGGAGTTCTTTGACTATGTTTTCCTGGGCAGGGGAGATCCCGGCTCTGTGGCTGAGAAGACGGGTGTGAGCGTGGATGTGCTGGAAAAGATAAGAAGGGACGTTCTCTACTGGTATCCGCTGGACATAAACCTGGGTGGAAAGGAGCACATGACGGTTCATTTCCCGGTTTTTCTCATGAACCACGTCGCCATACTGCCGGGCACGATGTGGCCCAGGGGGATTTTCGCCCACTGGTACATCGTTGGCAAGGGCGGAAAGATTTCCAAGTCAAAGGGCGGAGCCGAGCCGATACCCGATGCGGCTGACAGGTTCGGCGTGGATGCCATGCGATTGTTCTACTGCAACAGCGGTAGCCCGTTCGTGGATGTTGAGTGGGACGAAGACCTTGTGACGAACTACAGGAACAGGATAGAGCGCCTGCTGGGGTTGTTTGAGCAGATCAGTGATATAACCCGTACAGTAACCCGCACAGGTGAAAGTGGGAGGGAAGAGAGCGGAGAACGGGGGCCGCCGGGAGAAAGTTTCATGGACGGCTGGCTGGAGGCGAAAATGTCCGGGGCAATAAGGGCTGTCCGGGAAGCCATGGACGCCTTCAACTTCAGAAAGGCCACCAACGTGGTTTATTTTGACATCCCATCGTTTTTCAGGTGGTATTTGCGGCGTGGCGGAAAAAACCCCCATCTTCTTGGAGAGATGCTGAAAAAGTGGGTTCTGATGATGGTGCCTTTCACACCGCACATAGCGGAGGAGTTGTGGGAGGCTATGGGCGGTGAGCGTTTTGCTTCCACACAGGCATTCCCGGAGCCGTGGGATGTCAGCGAGAAGCCGTTGCACGCCGAGCGCCTCCTCCTGGACACAATGGAAGACATCAAACACATCCTGAAGGTGACCGGCATGAAACCGGCGAGGATAGCACTTTACGTGGCTCCGGCGTGGAAGCACCGTGTCGTGAAAATGCTCGGCGAGGGCAAACAGCAGGGAGAGATAATAAAAACGCTGATGGGAGATGAGAATCTCAGAAAACTCGGAAAAACGGTGGCGGGGTTTGTGAACCAGATGGCCGGCGAGTGGCGTAAAATGGACAATGGCACAAAACGGTTTTACCTGGCAGACCTGGACGAAAAAAAGGTGCTATCAGAGGCGGCGTCTTTCCTGGTAAAAGAGTTCGGCGCAGAGATAGAGGTGTTTTCGGTGGACGAGAACCCGCCGGACCCGGCGGGCAAATCAAAGCACGCGGCTCCAAGGCGTCCCGCCATATATATAGAGGGAGATAACGCGGGCGGAAATGAGGTCGGCGAAAAACCCATCAATGAAAAAGACACCGGGGGTGGGAAGTCTGGCTGAGATGGAAGAACCTGTCTATCTCTTCTTCGTTGGAACCGCCGGGAGCGGAAAAACGACCATGGTGGAGGCGTTTGGGGAGTGGTGCCGCTCCCATGGAATATCAACGACCACCGTCAACCTTGACCCGGGGGCGGGGGAACTCCCATACCAGCCGGACGTGGACATAAGGGAGTGGCTCAGCCTCCGCGAGGTTATGGAAGAGTATGGCCTGGGCCCCAACGGCGCTCAGATAGCGGCTGCCGACATGCTCGCACTCCACATCCCGGAGGTGAAAAAAGCCCTGGACGAGTATGTGGAGGACTATGTGCTGGTGGACACCCCCGGCCAGATAGAGCTTTTCGCTTTCAGAAAATCGTCCGGTGAGATCGTTGAAAAGATCAGCGGAGGACGGGCCCTCCTCGTCTACCTCTTTGATCCCAATCTCGCCAGGACGCCCACGGGTTTCATCTCCGCCCTTTTACTGTCCGTGACTGTACAGTCCCGCTTCTTTGTGCCCGCCATAAGCGTTCTGTCAAAAGCTGACCTCCTGGATAAAAGGGCCCTTGACCAGCTGAGATACTGGGAAGAGGACATATACAACCTCTACAGGGACGCTGTGGAAGAGAAGCAGACCATGCACACGGTTCTCAACGTTCAGCTTCTGAAAGCCCTTGAGGACGTGGGTGTTGCCACACGGGTGTATCCGGTTTCTTCAATAACACGCCAGGGCATGGAAGACGTTTATACGGCGGTCCAGAACGTGTACCACGGGGGCGAAGACATAGGAGATTTTGCCACAGAGGACGCTGAGAGAATGCTATAATGCTATAAAACGGTGCCAGGAGAAAGGCGGCGGGCGGCGCCGGGGCGG
>CAZROC010000008.1:0-21160 GCA_964601625.1 uncultured Thermoplasmata archaeon
TGGTTGTGCAAAAAACACACAAAAAACCCATAAAAATGTTAACAAAATGTTAACATAACCGGTACAGAGCACCGGTCTTAAACTTTTTTATCCAGCACGTCTTTTCGGGTGGTGGATGAACTGTGTTGGCGTGTTCGTGGATGATTTTTCGCTTCTCTATCGCCTTGTGGCTCTGCTGAAGGAGGAGGACCTGCCTTTTGTTGTGGTGGAGCGGTGGGAGGAGTTGCCTGATGACGCTGGTGTCGTGATAACCACCCCCGCCATGGAAAAAAATATGGAGGCGTCCTCCGGGGGCGTGGAAAGAGAGGTCATAACTGTTTCTGGGGAGGAAGATCTCTGGGTCGCTGTTTTGAAAGCGGCGCACATGGTTGAGGGGGGACGGGGTTTTGTTAATATCTTCGTCGGAGTTGACCCTGGGAAGCGGCCGGGCGTGGCTGTTGTGGGGGACGGGGACCTGCTGAGGGTGTTTCAGACGTCTCATCCCGATGATGTGGTCGGCGTGGTCAGGGGTGTGGCGGAGGCGTTCGTCTGCCGCTCGCTGGTTGTGCGTGTGGGCCACGGTGACATCCCGCGGCGGAACAGGATCATAAACGCCCTGCTGGGCGATGGTTTTGTTGTTGAGCTCGTTGATGAGACAGGGACGTCTCATGGGACCAGGAACACCCATGTTGAGGCGGCGGAGATGATAGCCAGGACACGGGGTGTGAGGGTCTCTCGCCCTTTGCCCATCAACCCGACGGAGGGAGAGCTGAGGGAGATACAGAGGCGGAGCAGGATTGCAAGCGGGGGGCGTTTTACTATAGGACGGGAGCTGGCCCGGTCTGTGGCGGTGGGGGACATTGAGCTGGAAGATGCTGTCAGATTGCATGAGAGCAGAAGCGCCGGGAACGCCAGGCACCCCGTGGGCGGCGACGCGGTAGGAAACGAGATAGGTGGAAAGAAGCGGGTTAAAAAGAAAAATATCGGGCCGGGGGATTTTTCATAACAAAATGGTGTTACTGTGCAACATTTTGCTGGCAGAAGACCTACGAAATTAACCATGTCATAAGCCACCCCAATTCTTATATACGGCGTTTTTATTATTTGGCTGGAAAACTCCGAGAGGAGGGAATGTGTAATGGAACTGAAGGATGAGAGGATAAAGACGTATATTGATGGACTGGACCCTGTGCTGGAAGGTGGAATTCCGAAGAACTTCATCGTGCTTGTCTGCGGCCACGCGGGTACGATGAAATCGTCGGTGACGTACAGTATTCTGTACAACAATGCAAAGAGAGAGAACAAGAAAGGCATATATCTCACCCTTGAGCAGAGCAAGCAGAGCATAATAGAGCACATGGCCAAGCTCGGAATGCCCCCCACCGGAATAGAGAACCTGGCTGTTATGGACCTGGCGAGGGTCCGGAAGGACATAATGGAGAAGCAGACGGAGAAGAAGAACATTGACTGGCTCAACTCCATTATTGGCGTGTTGAAGAACTACAAAGAGAGGTTTGGCTGTGACATACTGGTGCTTGACAGCCTGGCCGCCCTCTACGCCCTCACCACTTTCAAAAACCCCCGCGCCGAGCTGTTCTATTTCTTTGAAAAACTGAGGGACCTTGGCGTTACTGCACTGCTCATTTCTGAGATACCCACGGACAGGAACGTCTACGGTCTCTATGGAATAGAAGACTTCCTGAGCGACGGTATAATACACCTCAAGGTTGTCCAGACCGACGCCGGGGCAAACCTGTATCTGGGCGTTGTGAAGATGAGGAAGACCAAACACACCAGGGATTTCATGCCTCTCATAGCTGAGAGTGGAAGGTTTGAGGTGGTAAGGGACTGATGGGGGGGATAACAGATGGGCCTCTTTGGCAGAAAGAAGAAAAAGAAGGACAAGAAGGAAAAAAAAGCAGGCCCACCCCTGCCGCTGCAGCCATCACAGCCCCAGCGCCAGGGCGGCCCGACCCAGCAGCCGCCGGCCCGGCCACCCCCACAGCCACCCATTCCCCCGGAGACCGCTCCCTCCAGGCCCGAGAAGCCACCCACAGCTGCTCCGCCGGAGACCCCACTGGAGGGGGCACCTCCTGAGACAGAGACAAAACCAGAGGCTCCAGAAGGGGGGAAAGAAGCAGAGGGGCCTGTGGAAAATGCAGAGGCGGAAGAAAAAGAAGAGGCCCCTGCGGGCGGGGGCGAAAAAAGGACGGAAGCCGCTGGCGGTGAAGGAGAAGAAAGGGCGGAGACGCCAGAGGAGGCCCGGGAGAGAGCTATCCAGCGTCTCATGTCCATAAAAGGGATAGGCCGTAAGCGCGCTGAGAAACTCGTTGATGCCGGTTTCATGAGCCCCGAGGAGATCGCTGATGCCACCCTTGAGGAACTGCTCCAGGTTGATGGTTTCGGTGAAAAACTGGCAAGGGCTGTTAAGATAAATATAGGTGAGACTGAGCTTCTGTGGGACGACGAACTGGAAGAGGTCTCTTCTTTTGACGAGAAGGTTGAGACACAGGCGGTCTCCGGCGAGGAGGCCGGAGCGGACGATGAGATCTCTGCCAAACTCCTCCAGTGGTCCGTTGACGGTTACAGGGTTGAAAACCTTGAGCGTCTTTTGAAAGAGGAGGGGCGGAGCGAGAACTTCATGGATCTCTTCCGCAAGACCGAGGAGGCGATCCGGCGCATTGAGGAGATAAAGAACCAGCTGGCCGAGATGAACGTTCTGGGCGTGGAAGACGAGGTGAACGCTCTGGTCTCAATGATGAACGACGTTGCCAGGGTTGACGAAATCGTCTCCCGGTTTGAAGAGTTGAAGCGCAAGATGCGTGTCAGGGACATAAAACACGAGCTTGAGCCTCTTCTGGAGGTTGAGTCCCTGGCTGACAGGGTCAGGGGTGTGCTGGAAAAACTTGAGAGCGGCGTGGACCCGGACGAACTTGACGTGGAAATAAAGGATATCCGCAGGGAGTACAAGGAGGACTTTTTCCTCTCCCAGCTCAGGGAGACCATTGAAAAGGCGAAGCCCATGGAGGTTAAACGTGCCCCCGTGCTTAGGGCGGTAGCTGATTCTCCTCTGGCCGAAAAGAAGCCGATGCAGGTGGAGGATATCTTCCTGCTGTCCCGGAAAGACTACCGGTTGATACACCATGTGACACAGCGGAAGGTCACTGAGGAGAACAGGAAAGAGGTTTTCGGAGAGCTGAAGGCCATAAGGTCTTTTGTCCGCCACAACGAGAAGTTCAGACCCGGAGATCTCAACATAATAAAGTTCGGAGACAAAATCGCCCTCATACAGGATGGCCAGTATTCCTTGCTGGCCATGGTCGTCAAGGGTGACGTCAACATATGGGCTAAAAAGTTGATGAGCCGTGTGCTGCAGATGACGGAGGCCGAGGAGGGGCCGGCCATCGCTTCGTGGGACGGCGATCCGTCCAAACTGCCCGTGTCCAGAAAAAACCTCGTTGCTTTGCTCTACGCGACTTTGCGGCTGGGCGAGATAGGAAACAAACAGAAAGCGTGATCACAAACTGTGACCCGAAGTGTGACCTGTGGGGCACATCCTCTCTCATCCCCTCCCCTATTTCCTTCCTGCTTCCTTTCCATCTTTCGCTCCTTTGATAGATGGAGATGGGCCGTGCCGGTTGAGAGTCTGTGACGGGAGACGTGGCGAAAGAAGGAGATGTAGTGAATGGCTGGTGAAGGTGATCTGGGGCGTCTGCTTGAGAAGATGCTGCGCAGGCGCCCCAGGAGGGTGGTCTCCACCCCTGTGCGTGGGGGGAGGCGTGCTGAAATACTCACCGTGGGAAAGCAGGGGCGTTATGTGAAATATCGCATACCCCAGGGGGACAAGGTTTCTGATATTGCGCTTCTTCCGACCATCATCTCGGCGGTCATGCACTCCCGGGGGGGAAAGATTGAGGTTAAGAAGAGGGACTATCGGGAGAAGGTGCGGCGTAAGAAGACCTCTTCGCTGATCTCTCTGGTTGTGGACACGAGCAGTTCCATGGTTTCCTATGTTAAGATGGAGGCGTTGCAGTCAGTCCTAGAAGAACTTCTCCTTGACGCCTACCAGAAGAGGGATCGTATTTCCATTGTGGCCTGTCATGGTAACACGGCGGAGGTCGTTTTGCCCTTCACTACCAGCGTTGAGAGGGGAAAAAAGCTGATCTCACGCCTCCCTTTTGGGGGCACTACGCCCCTCTCTGCGGGGCTTAAACTCGGCCTCAGGAACTTGCTTGAGAAAAAGGCAACCGAACCCGCCGCCGCCTCCCTTCTTGTTTTGATAACCGACGGCGAGCCGAACACCCCTGAGAGGGTGGGCGGGGACGTCAGAGAGGAGCTTCTGGCCGTGGCTGAGGAGGTGAAAGACCTCAGCATACCCTTTTTGTGCATTGATGTAAGCGCCGGTGGCTCCGATGTTCTGCGAGAGATCGCTGACAGGGCAGACGGGGTCTATTTCCACGCGAGGCCCCCCGGTGGAGTCCAGGTGGTCGACCCGGGCCTGTATGCCAGCGTGGACCTGGCTATTGAGCACATAGCGCTGGGGATTGTGAATCCTGAGATTGGCTGTGTTCTCCTGGAGGGTTTTGATGAGCGTGCCCGCGAAGAGACCGTTCGCCGTCTCCTTGAGGCTCTGGTCGAGTTTTGTGTCTCAGAGGGCTGTCCATATAACTGTAACCCTCTGGACGATGAGAACCTGTGCCATTTCTGCCGGGTCAAAAAAGAGGTGTACGGGCGCCTTGAGGCGGTGAATGAGAACATGCCTGTGGTGGTGCTTGATAGTGATACACGGGTTGAAGACCTTTGGGGCGAGGTCTATCTCCGTTACCTGGTGGTGGGTGGAAAGCTGTCTGGCGTAAGACGTGGTGTTGTGGTCATCCCGGACCCTGGCGTGGTGAGCAGGGATGTGCTTGTGGAGATGGGCAGGGCTCTTGAGCAGGGCCGTGTTGCCACGTCCGATGGCTTTGTCTATCCGATGTCTTTCACGCTGGTGGTTTTTGGGAGCAAAAGGGACCTCCCCGAGGAGGTGCGGAAGCATGTTGCCCTGCACCTGGACCTCGAGGATGTTGATCCTGTGGCGGAGAGAACCCGCCAGGTGATTTTCAGGCGGCGTTTTGATGTGGACCCTGTCCAGTTTGCCGCTGAGATGGAGAAGAGGTGGAATGACAGGCTGCGTCTGGCTGGCGAAAGGGAGGCGGAATGGAAGAGTGTCTTTGTTCCCAGAAAGGTAGAGTGGGTGGCTAACAGGCTGGTGGAGAACATACCGGGTCTGTCAGAGGCGGGGAACATAATACAACTGGCTGTCTCACATGCCCTGCTTGAAGGGAGTGACGTTGTTGACATGGAGCATTTCAAGCGTGCAGTCCATGAGACGGTTTCGCTCCTCGGAGAGGAGGTCAGGGAGAGCATAGGTCCGCCCGAGAGCGATTTTGCTGATATAGCGGAGTCAACGGTTGTTAAAGAAAAGCTCATACTGCCTTTTGTTAACAGGGAAGAGCTGAAACTTGTGCTGGTGGACGGTTTTGACTCTCTTATGGTGAGCAACGCTACCCAGTTCATAAAATATCTGATGTTGAAGATGAAAACCAACGCTGGCTGCATGTTCAACTGTGACCCAGACCAGCCAGCTCTGTGGTGCAGGGAGTGCCGTCTCCGCTATTATGGGAAAGAGGTGGAGGTTGAAGAGAGAGAGGTGCCGATCGTCCAGGTGGGTCACGATGTCACGGTTGAGGAGTTGAAGGGCACGCTGTACGTTGCCAGGGTTATATCCTACAACGTGTTCTCTTTCGCCAACAGAGGCGTTGTTTTTGTGGAAAGCATAGACCAGCTGAGCGACGAAGCTGCAGAGGCGCTGGCAGACGTGTTGAAGCGAGGAGAGAACGTTGTCACGAACTATGAGTACACCGAGAGCCACAGCGCCCGTTTCACAGTCATTGGAACCCTGAGCAGGCGTGGTGCGGAGATAAACCCATTACTGCTAGAGCAGGCGACAATGGTTGTGAAAGCAAACTACCACGATTGGGTTGACATGCACATCCATGCCTATGCCAGCGAGTTTGAGTATGGCAAAAACCCGGAGGGGATAATAAAGGCGGTATCGTCTGCGAGGGAGGAGGCGAAAAAGAAACTTCAGCGGGCCTGGGAGCTGCTGCCGGAGACGGTGGTTGAGGACCAGGAGATGGACCTCATAACGAGGATCTGTCTGGAGTTTGGGGTTGAGGGAAACAACACGGAGGCGCTTATAGCCTCCGCGGCCCGGACTCTGGCGGCATATAGTGGAAGGAGGGTTGTGTCTGCGGAGGACATACTCCACTCCGCTCAGATGATTCTGCCGCTCATGGTTTTCATTGAGGCAGAGGCCGAGGAAGCCGGCGGGGAGACAGCGGAGGGGGTGACGGAGAATGCCTGATGGGGGCGGAGATACCGGACGGCCGAAGACCGGCGATGGTGGGGTGAAAAGGGCTGTTCCCGGCGCCTCTGTTGAGATACCCTATGTTGAGATACCTGACATTGACTCCCTGCCCCCGATAAGATTCAGCAGAGAGGAGATTCCTCCGTTTCCTTTTTCCGCCCTCGTTAGCCAGTCTCCCATGAAACAGGCAGTGCTGGTAGTTCTAGCAAATCCTGAGATCAGGAGCGCCGTACTTTTTGGGGACACAAACTGTGGGAAGGCCACCGCCATGTTCTCTGCCAGAAAGCTTTTGCCGCTGGACACTCCATTTGTTGAGATGCCTCTGAGTGTCACGGGTTTCCAGCTCTTTGGCGGAGAGATTAAGAGGGGAAATAGAGTCATAAAAAGCAGGGGTCTCGTAGGGGAAGCCATGGGGGGATATCTGGTCGTTGAGCGGTTGAACCTGTTTGACGACGACACGATAACAAAGATAGTCCGGCTCGCAAAGGAGAGGGGGTTTACCATCCTCGCCACGGCGAACAGAGAAGACGGCGATTTTCCGCCTGAGATATGGGACCTCTTCGAGGTGGCTGTCTCTGTTAACAGTGTCGTGGACATAGAGGAGAGGATTGAGATCCTTAAACGTGTTGAAGAGTACCGCCGGGATCCCTTCCTGTTTTACCAGAAATATGCTGCACAGGAAGAGCGTCTCAAGGATAGAATTGCCTCCGCCCGATCCATAGCGCCCAGAGTTGAGTTCAGCGCTGCCTCCACAGACCACATGAAAAAGATGGTATCAAAAATAAAGCCAGAATGGGATGAAAAAGCTGATCGACTGGTGGAAGTGCTCAAAAAGATCAGCGCCGGCGTCGTCGCTCTGGATGGCCGCACCTGGGTGGAAAAGGGAGACGTGAACGAAGCCATGAAGCTGATGGCGGCCAATCTTGTTACCAGGTTGTGAAGACGGAAAATGTGGCACCGCGGCCGTAACCGAGTTGGCAAGATGTGAGTGTCTTCGTCACATTTTCATGCTACGAAATTGGAGGTGTTACAAGAAAACGGCGATATTTTTTGGATGCGTGTGACATTTTTACATTTTCCTCGGTCTTAAAGGCATCATTTTGATAACATTTATATACGAGATGATGTATTAATGCGCTAATAGATTATGGAGGTTGAGAAGATGCGGAGAAAAAATGTTATGGTTGGAGGCGTAACCCTTCTCCTTTTGCTGGCTGGTTTTGCGATAGTCGTGCCACACCCTACTAGCGGGGTGGACGTGGGACGTGAGCCACTCACGACAGCCCCAAACCCGGACCCAAACACACCCATACAGGCGGCTATATGGGACGGTGACGAGGGCGTGTGCGTGGGCGAAAAAGGCGTTGTGTATTCTATGACATACGACTTCCGGCAGGGAGTAACGTACAAGAACGTCTCTACAGTCTCCACAGATTTTTACGGTGTTGACAGAGGATACAAAGATGCATATTTCCTCGTCGTTGGCCATGGAAGTTTAGTCACTGACCCAACAGTGTACTATGTGAACTCCACCATTTTTACGTCTATCGGGACACCCACAGACTTGGCCGCAGAGACGCTCTACGACGTGGCCGTGGACCCTGTGAACTCCAGCCGGTTTATAGTTGTAGGTTCCGATGGAACCAATGGAGTCATCTATTATTATGATGGGACGGGCTTCCACAGCGTCAATAATACCGGAATCGGAATACCCCCATCGGGTGATATATTACAGGGAGTCACAGCGGTATACGACGGCGCGGAATGGTACTTCCTTATCGTTGGCTCAAATTCTGCAGGAGACGGAGTGGTTTATTATATAAACGAATCAGCTCTAGCCAGCGGCACATACGACGGCGCCCTGCAGGCAGCTCCCACACTCCCGGCAGATGCTTACGCTTGTGAAGCGATACCACCCACGATGAACTACGCCATGGTGACCGGAAAAGGATACGCTTATGTTCTCCGCCCTAACGGCACCGTTGCTTTTGACTTCAGCGAAATATTCCCCTCTCTTAAAAACGGAAATAACATCGCCCTCTATGACGTGAACTTCTACACTCCCACAGAATCTACCACTGAGGGCTTCGTAGTCGGCGTAAACACCAGCAGCAACGATGGGGCCATATTCATGTACACCAAAAAAGACAGTTCCTATGGAGTGCTATCTGAGTACACTCTCGGCAGCATAAGCCTCACAAACACCAGCTTAAGCGCTGTTGCGCCAAAGGATTTCGGCAGCCCGAGGTTCGTAACCATTTTTGGATCAGACGTTGGTACTGGCACTCCAATAGCATTATCGGCCAACTCTGTGTCCGCCACCAACCAGCTGAACGTGAACACGCTCTATCCCCATATAGACAAGATAGAGATGTTTGAAGGCACACCCGGTTCGCTGGGTGCTTCGGTGTTAAACAGTTACATAGACGTTGATACGGGCACCGGGTCAACTGTTTACACCATAAAGATAACAGCCCACCATGACGATGGATGGGACAATGCCACCAAATATATCCACTTATATCTCTGGTGGGATGACGGAAAAAACGAATCAAATTCTGTGTATCCTGGGGGAGTAAACAACAACACCGAGGCCTATTTCCAATTTGAGAACGTGCCAAGTGGGTCAGACACGTGGACGGCACCCAACGACTGGGGCCAGCACGAAATAGAACTGCTTACCGGTTCCTGTCGGGATGTTGCTATCAACGACACAACCCACGAGGTCTACTTCGTTCTCATATTTAATAAACAGGTCTGGGCCACTACCGGGACATTCACGGAGGCAGCTGGCTCAACAGCGACCGACCAGCACAATGTCACCCTCGCTCTCAACGACAAAAACACTTGGGACATAAAAGCAGAGATTGTTGACACAAACAACGCCGGTAAAGACACCGCATACGATGAGTTCGGAATATACAAGTACACGGAGCTGACCGCTGACGGACTCCCGGGAGACCAGAGCGGGAGCGGCCCGCCGGGCGCAAGCATAACACTCTTACCCGCAGGCCAGGACGTCATCTTCAGTGCCAACTACAACTACAGTCTGAGCGTGTGGGCAGAGGACCTCTGGAATCCCTCAAAAACAGCCCACATAGGAGCCAGCAATCTCTCAGTAGAGGGCGGACAGTGGGCGCCCGGGAACGCACAGCATCTCCCCGGTGCTGGAGAAACGAATCGCGTATACCTCCTTGGCGGCTCCGGGTCCTGGACCAGTCCCAACGAGGGCGGCAACACGACAACCACCTCCAACGCCGTGGGAGGAGGGACTGCTGTGACATGGTACTGCGACATACCCATAGGGGTCCCGGAGGACCACTTCTACGGCACCATAAACTACGTGCTGGAGCATGCGTGATGGGATGGGACCGCCCTCTCCCAACCCCTTTTCTTTTTGTTTTTGGCTGAGTTGCTCCGGAGAGGTATCAATGGTTCCCACAGGTGAACTGATACGTGGTTTCGCACAAAAAGAAACGCGTGGCGTGAAAGATATATACCATAAAATAATGGGTATGGTGAGTATGGGGAATTGATTTCGGGCGGTGGAGATATGGAAAAAAACCGAAAACTGGCGAAGCTGGCCATTCTCTCCGTTGTTTTCATTTTGGTCACGAACGCGTTTTTTTTGACCGCCATCCGGGAGACAAGGGGAGAGGATTCCTCAAACAACGACGTTGAAAATTTTCCGACACAGCCCGTAGGGTTCAACGATGGCACAACCGCGGACACGCTGGGCAACCGGGAACTGGTCTTCATGTCCGGCAATGAGATATGGTTTTACAACAACGAGACGGACAGGTACAATGATAGCTGGAGGAGAGAATACATCAACAGCAATGTCCATCTACGGAGTGTTGCACCTGTACCCGTTCCCTCCGAAGCGACATATGTGGCAGCAGTGGGAAATACAACCTCTTCCACAGGTTTTATGGCTTTTCAGACGGCCGAGTACAAAAGCGGCTCAACGGTGGATGCCGGCGACCGGGACGAGGGCGTTCCCTACATCACCTCCACCCCATCTGGCACTTTTTACGTGAACGGGCCGGACGGTTTGTGGAACCCGGAGAATAATGAATACGTGTATTATAATACAACTGGTACCAATGGCTCTGTTCAGGAGGGTTCAATACGTGTCACACCCGTGCCGCAGATGAACATTTACAATGTTTACAGCCAGCAGGGATACACCGTTTATCCCAACTGGATAGTGAAGAACCCGGTCCGGGAAACCATAACCTTGGAGTGTATTTCTTCCACCCCAACGGGGGGTACATGGAATGTCACGGGGAGCGTCTCTGGTC
The DNA here is from genome assembly GCA_964601625.1 of uncultured Thermoplasmata archaeon. Classification (GTDB taxonomy): domain Archaea; phylum Thermoplasmatota; class Thermoplasmata; order JAGHBH01; family JAGHBH01; genus CAZROC01. The sequence goes on from CAZROC010000008.1 coordinate 10,693, forward strand.
GGCAGACGGGGACGGTGGTGGGAGACGCGGCGTCTCCTTTTACCATGGACACAGGAGCCAACGCCGGGAAAGTCAGTTTTTATGTCAGCGCCGCGAACACTCCATCGGTGGGAGAGAAGATAACGTTTGAGATAACAGAGATAGGGACGTATCCCGCCGGGTCAACAGTTCAGGTGGGAGACTCTGATATATGGGCAGATTCCAGCGCTCTGGCAGACCCTGTAAGATTGATGGAGAGAGGTGGCACAGCTAATGGGTGGTGGGATGAGTATTATGCAGAAGACGTGTATATTGACATGGACAACGACGGCATCATAACCGCCAGCGACCTGCGCGTCACCGATGTGAAATTTTTCATAGAGTCGGAAAACCCACCGGGCGGATATGCTCCTTTCAACGACATCTGCTATTCTGCGGATTCCGGGGGGGTGCTGGCCGTGGGAGAATATGGTGCTATGACATTCGCGAGACCCACGGGGGCGACAAACGAGACGGATTTACTTCCGGGATCACCCTCTAATTACACTCTCTTCGGTGTGAGCTATGACTATGTGAACTCTTACTGGCTCGTCGTCGGTTACAACGCCTCTTCCAATGGTCCCTTTGTTCTCAGAATACCCGACGACTTTTCATGGAGTGCGGAGATAACCCCACACGGGTTTGAGGGGACGGGAAAATCCCTGAAAAAAATAGTCAAGTACTCGGACAACGTGCCGGAGTTTCTCATCGTGGGAGACGGTGGTATCGTATGGCTGTTCAACGACACCACCACACAGTACACGTACCTGGACGCGCCCTTCCTGGACTACAACGCCGCCGGGTGGAAATGGGACGGAACAACAGCCCTGCTCGGCGGGATAAAAATTGGAGACGCTTCGGGCTCCCTATACGCTCTGTCGCTTGAAGACCACCATTTTTCAAACATTACCAATGTAACATATGACATACAGAGCATTTTTATAAAAGAGCCCAACAGCCCCGGGTACGCCGTGGTCTTAGACTCAACAGGCACAGCCTACAGGTACAACCTTGATACCGTGACCGCAAAGGGGCTGTCAAGTGGTGTGGACTATCCTGCTATCGCCTATATTGACATACGCCAGGACGGCGGAAGCAAAAAGAACGGAAAAGTGGACGTTCTGACACCCATCACCTTTTACATAGATGCATATTACAAATCGGGATGGGCCAATGTGAACATAACCCTTGAGGCATGGTTTGACTTTGGCTACAACCAGTCTTCCAGCAACCCACCATCCCCCCCTGGAATAGATGATAGGAACTCCTATTTCAACCTCTCATACAGCGGGGGCAGCGTCGGAGCAGCAACAGGAACCTGGACCCTGGTTTTTCCCACCGGGAGCGCAATACCGGGCTTTGACCCGGAGATCGCCCTTGACAGCTACTATGAGAGCTTTGCCACCGAAGCCGATGGCTTCGAGCACCACTATCTGTGGGTCAACATAACCCTGGGCCCACAGGCGATGGCCAGCGCAGAAACAGGGTTCCATGACAACGGGGAGCTGACAAAAGACACCGCTTTTGACGACGACTGGACATGGGACGTCCAGGTCTTCGCGTACGATAGCAACAACGGCCAGGGAGACTGGAGGTACACCGAGTTCGGCGTCTACAAATACACAACAATCTCCGTCTACGGAACCCCATCGGGCGGCGGGCCGCCGGGCACTACCGTGCTCCTCAGACCTTTCACAAGGATAGAATACTCAACAAACTGTTATTACTTCTTGAACGTCTCCATGACAGACCTCTCTGATTCACAGGGGAACATCATACCCGCGTCCATGGTTTCGGTTATGAACCCATACGCTGGAGGAGCGAACTCCGACATAGGCTCTCGGACGTACTTTTCAGGGGCTTCACAGCCCCTTTCCGTGTGGGGACAGCCCGAAAAACCCGTATCATCTCCGCGCCTTGGACCACGGGCGATGGGCAACGGCCCTGCGGGCCACAGAGACGGTGACAGCGGCGTGATATCTGATTCGGCAGAATACGGGTTACCCCTGTACCCCCTCGAAAACGCTGCCATAACAGGAAACGATAGCGCGTACGACGCCGGTACAGACCATGCATACGTGGACCAGGATGGGGATCTCACTGTCAGCCCTGGAGACATAAGGATAACCGAGTGGGGCGGTTATTCGTCTGGCTCGGTAGTGAAGGCAGGCGACACGGATATTGGAGAGGCACTCCTTTCAACCGCCGATATAAAAGTCACAGGCCACGACGACGTGTGGGACATCGGCGCAGAAGGAGTGTACTTTGATGCAGACAACACCAATGATGTAAACCCCGGTGACACGCTGATATCCCCATGGGACATGCCAACAGAAGTGGTGTGGTGGATAGACATACCAAACGTCCCTGAGGGAAACTATGTCGGGACGATAACGTTTACGATACAGCACGCATAGACTGGCAAAGACACCAAGCCATCTATAACCCCCCGGGAATACAAAAAGAGGTGCAAAGATGAAAGACAAAAAAAACACGCCTGGCATCTGCGACTTGCACAGGCGCGACCTGCGCAGGCACAGCAACAACCCGTATAGGAGTGTTTTTCTCATCGCTGCCCTCGCCATCTTATCCACCTCCGCTTTTTTTGTGCCCCTTCAAACCCGGCACCCCACAGACATGAACGCCACAACCACGGGCACATCTTTGGGCGTCTCCACCGTCTCCACCACCTCCTTCACCAGAGCAGGCGGCCAGACAGTTGAGATAGGCTTCCCCGGACAGGAGGGGGATTACAACGAGACAGGCACGCCGGTGCTCTATCGTGGGATATACGAAGAGGTCAGAATACACGTATCCGGGACAAACGCCTCCCTCCGCCTGGAATTCCAGGGCACGCCAGCCGAGGGAGACAGAGAGGACTTTTACACGTACCTCTTTGTTTACAACAGTACGGGCTGGCATGACGTCTATTACAACCACTACCTGAACGAGACTATGTGCCACGCAAACGACACGAACATAGTTTTCGGCGTTGGAGTTAGCCAGTACGCATATCTGACTGAGAGCGAGACCAACACGTCCAGGCCATCCGGGCCATGGAGCATGGTCGTCGCAGTTGACGGCGAAGAGGTATACAACGGCACTATCTGTGTCTCCCCGCCAGTGTGGAGCCCTGGCCTCTTCGGAGGGGACTTCTATTTCAGAGTGGACCCCTATGCCAGCGGAAGCTTTGAACCGATGGAAACGTTCAACTATTCCCGCCTGAAAAACAACGGAAACATCCCCCTATCCTACAAGGTTGACCCCGGGGCATACAGTACCATAATCTCTCTTGAAAACGCCAGCGGAACACTGGGCCCCGGAGAAGACGTGCTTATAAAAATGACCGTAGAATCACCATCGTGGTCCCCAAGAACCATGGACTTTGACATCCCCATCTACGCAGAGGTCCCAGGACAGATATACGACCCCTTCTCACAGGTCTCCCTGGGATACCGCTTTGCCACCACCCTGAACGTGCACATAGAAGTCAGGATGGAAGGGTACTCAATAAAAGACTTCGGACCGGTTGTCATCCAGTACAAAAACGGTCCCAATAACAGAGGCGGCTCGTTCGTGCTGGACTACATGGAAGAGATCACCCTCATCTACTATGTCACGGGGACAGAGGACGTGACCGTTGATCTGAGCGCTGTGAATATAACCATAGCAGATGTCAAACTAGACGGCGAGAGCCTCGGAGACGAAAAAAGCCTGCTGCTCAACCTCAGAGAAGACAGACCCCTGGTTCTCAACATAACCGTGCGCGGAGACCATCCCAGCACCCAGGGGGTTCTCATCCTCTCATTCCTGAATGACACCGGAGAAATGGGCCATATCAAAAACTATTTCCAGACCAACCCGGCCCCTCCTGGGGCAGAAGAAGAGACGCCAAAAAATCCCGCGGTGCTGGCAGCCCTCGCAGCCGGCCTGGCGGTCTTTGCTCTCATAATATACGTCTACAAAGAAGAGAGGAAAAAACGAGAGAAGAGAGAGAAACAAAAAAACGTAAAAGAAAAGAAGAGTGAAAAAGATATGGAAAAAAAGAAAAACAGGTCAGAGGGTGGGGGTGAACGGAAACAAAGGGGCAAGTAGATGTTGAAGGACAGAGAAACAGAAAAACACGGTCCAGAGCGAAAAACTCTGAACCTCGCCGTCACGCCGCACCCATCTCTTGAGCACAGGGTGTCTTCTCATAGAGCACCTCTTAGAGCGCACCTTGTCCTCTTATCCGCGGGTATCCTTCTGTTGCTCATCATATCCACCATGACATCACCCCCGGCCAGAAGCGCCGGTATAGGGGTCTATAACACACCGCCGAACTTCATCTCGATCACAATAACAGAAAACGACGGCATAGTTGTGAGAGTCAACGTCTCAGACTACAACGGCTGGGAAGACATATACCTTGTAAACCTGTCCGTCTTCAACAACAAGGGCGTGATAGTTGAACAGGTCACATATCAACAGTATCCGGCAAACAACAGCAACACCCGCATAGACAGGTTCGTGGAAAACACCGGGGACTATTTCGTCCCACCGGACCCGGACGACCCCTACGGGACGTCCCACGTGCGCAGATACCACGGAGTGAACTGGTTCACAGACAACACCACCCAGGAAGTGGTCTTCGTCTTCACGCCCTTCGCCGGCTCCCGCCTTCACATAATCGTTGAAGACACAAAGGGGTACACGGCAGAGCACGATGGCCCTTTCACATCAAAATACAGGGCCCCGCCGCTGCTTGAAAACAGGGTGATACCCGTTGCGATATCCCTCCTGGTCGCCAGCATAGGATCAACAGCCGCCGTGGTGAACCGATATCACGCCAACAAAATGGCCAGGCGCATAAGCCAGATGAAGGGAGGGGGTGCCTGATGGTCGTGAGGTTCTGCCCGGTCTGTGGGGCGCCAAACTACGACGACCTGGCCACACACTGCATAACCTGTGGATCAGATCTCCCCCCCCTGGAAGAGGCCGTCGGAGAAGAAGTCCTGGAAGAGGAGGGCGGCGTTTTTGAAGAAGAAGTTTTTGAAGAAGAACCCGGGCCGGAAGATATAGAAACAGCAGGGGGCCCCGGAGAACCGGGGGGAGAAGAGTGGGTGGAAGAGTTCATGGAAACCACTCCTGGAGAAGAAAAAGGAGACGAAAGCGCTGGCGAGGAAAAAGAGGACGCCGTGGAAGAAGAGGAGACGCCGGGAGAGATCATAGAGGAGACGCTTGAAGAAGAGCTCATGGGCGGGGGCGAAATAGGAGAAAAAACACTGGAGACGGCGAGAGGAGAAGACATGGCCATGGGGGATGATGAGGAAGGGGGTGCAGTGCCAGAGGAGTACGCAGAGGACGTTTGGGCGGAAGAAAGTGTCCGGGAGGGAGAGGCGGGGCCTGGTGGAGAAACGGAAGAAATAGAAGAAGTAGAAGAGGAGGCGGAGGAAAAAGAAGGGGCGGAGGGAAAGAAGAGAAAGAGGGGTCGTGGGAGAGCCACGGCCCTTGACCTTGTCAGGAGGTACGAAGAAGAACTCTCTCTGGCGGAAGAAGAAAAAGGCGGGCTATTCACCTACTGGGTTCTCAGCATGATAACCCTGTTCTATTTCGTTTTCATAGGCCTCTTTGCTTTCACAGAACTCCTGCTGATGATGTTCAACATAACCATAGAGGCCCCAGCCGCCGTCATAGCCCTGTCCCCGGTGCTGGCAGGCGAAACAGGGATATCCGTTCTATTCGTCGCATCCCTCATAGCCGGGATAGACGCCGCCCTTCACTACTGGGACTCAAAAATAAACCTGACGATCTCCCTGGTCCCGACTGGCATCATGATACTCGGTGTCGCCATAAACGCATACGAAGGAGCCGGGACCGGACTTGACATAGGCATACTATACGCCCTTCTCATCTCACTCATAATAATGCTGGCCTTTGACATAATCTGCATACTTGAATACCCGGAAATCCTTGAAGAAACAGACGGGAGCCCGGGCCTGGAAGCATACATGAGAGCGGCACAGGAAATGGCAGAAGTACAGCAACAAATAGAAGAAGAATACCAGACACAGCTCGCAGAAGAAGAAGAAAAACTGCGGCTCAAAGAAGAAGAACTCCAGCGTGTCAGAGAGGAGATTGAGACCCTCCAGAACCAGCTCGCAGAAGAAGAAGAAAAACTGCGGCTCAAAGACGAGGAGATATCAAGTATACAGGCAGAGCTTGAGCTCAAAAAACAGGAACTACTGGAAGAGGAGGAAAAGCTGCGGCTCAAAGAAGAAAACCTTGACAGCGTCGTACGGGCGGAGGTTGAAAGATACGCCCAGGAATGGCTCGCAGAAGAAGAAGAAAAGATACGGCTCAAAGAAGAAGAACTGGCACGCACACGGAGCGAACTGGAACTCCAGAAAAAGATGGTGGAAGAACTCCGCGAACGCCTCCGGATGAAAGAATACGAACTCGCCAGTTTGCGCACCGAGCTGGAAACACAGATAAGAGAGAGACTGGAAGAAGAGGAGATGCTCCGCCTCAAAGAGACGGCAGCCAGGATGGCGGAGAAAAAGGAGAAAAAACGCGTGCTCTTCCCTTTCACCGCCATAGTCAACCAGGAAAAGATGAAAAAAGCCCTCATACTCAACGCCGTATACCCCGGAGTGGGCGGAGTGCTGATAAGGGGACAGAAAGGTACAGGAAAATCCGTCACCGTGAGAGCGCTGGCAGAGGTGCTGCCCATAATAAAAACGACGGGGTGCAGGTTCAACTGCGACCCTGAGCAACCAGACCTCATGTGCTATGAGTGCCGGCGCAAATACGAGATGGGAAAACTGGAGGTCTACGAACGCCCGGTCCAGGTCGTGGACCTGCCACTAAACGTCACAGAAGACCGCCTGGTCGGCAGCATAGACATAGAAAAGATACTCAGCGAAGGAGTGAAATCATTTGAGCCAGGGATACTCGCAGAGGCGCACCGGGGCATACTCTACGTGGACGAGATAAACCTCCTGGACGACTACATCGTGGACATACTCCTTGACGCCGCAGCATCCGGGCAGGTGGTGGTTGAGAGGGAGGGAGTGAGCGTCACATACCCGTCTCACTTCATAATCGTCGGAAGCATGAACCCTGAAGAGGGAGAACTCCGCCCACAGCTCCTTGACCGTATAGCACTTCAGACAGAAGTCGCGGGCATACACGACATAGAAAAACGCATGGAAATCATACGCCGCAGAGAGGAGTTCACACAGGACCCCGAGGGCTTCAGAGCGAAATACGAGCCAGAACAAAAGGCGCTCAGAGAAAAGATAGAAGAGGCCAGAAAACGCCTGCCCCACGTCACAACGCCCGAGCGCATGCTCAAAATCATAGCCCGCCTGTGCGTGGACTTTGACGTGGATGGACACAGAGCGGACATAATAATAGAGCGGGCGGCCAGAGCCAACGCCGCCTTTGAGGGACGCATGGAAGTCACCCTAGATGACATAGTCGTTGCGGCGGAAATGGCCCTCCCGCACAGAATGAGAAAACGCCCATACGCAGAGGAGCGGTTTGACACGGAGATACTCAGAAAATGGGTTAAGAAGATAGATGCAGAGATATGAACCATCATAACGTGGCAGATATAACAGAACATAACGTGGTGAAGCCCCTTGCCAGATGACATATTCCTTGAGAGGAAAACGGGTGTATATCCCTTCGTCGCAATAGTGGGACAGGAAGTGCTGAAAAGGGCGCTCATACTCAACATCATAAACCCGCTGATAGGCGGCGTTCTCATAAGGGGCGAAAAGGGAACTGGAAAGTCCCTGGCGGTCCGCTCGCTTGTTGACATTCTTCCGAGCATAAAAACCACGGGGTGCAGGTTCAACTGTGACCCCAACCAGCCAGAGAAGTACTGTCCCGGGTGCAAAGAAAAGGCGGAGAAGGGAGATCTGGAGGTTAAAGAGGTTCCGATGAAAATCGTTTACCTGCCCCTGAATATCACAGAGGACCGGCTCGTTGGTACCATAGACATAGAAAAAGTGCTCACACAGGGTGTGAAAGAGTTTGAGCCCGGGGTGCTGGCGGAAGCACACAGAAACGTGCTCTACATAGACGAGATAAACCTGCTTGAGGACAACATCGTTGACCTCCTACTGGACGCCGCCGCCATGGGCATGGTAACGGTTGAGAGAGAGGGGATAAGCTATTCCTATCACTCCGAGTTCATACTCGTCGGAAGTATGAACCCCCAGGAGGGGGAACTGCGCCCGCAACTGCTTGACCGGCTGGCTCTCCAGGCCGAGGTTAAGACAATTGACAGCGTTGAGCAGCGCGTTGAGATAATAAAGAGAAACAGGGAGTTCGCCAGGGACCCGATGGCGTTCATAGAAAAATACAGGCCGGAAACCGAGGCGCTCAGACGGAAGATCCTTGAGGCAAAGCAGAGGTTGCCCGAAGTGACGACCCCCCCCAGGATGCTGGCCCTCATAAGCAGAATATGCATAGACTTCAACATAGACGGCCACAGGGGAGACATAATCATAGAGAGGACCGCACGCACAAACGCCGCCTTCGAGGGACGCACAGAGGTTGAGGTTGAGGATGTCATCCGGGCCGCTGAGATGGCTCTCCCCCACAGGATGAGACGCCAGCCTTTTGAGGAGGAGGAATTCAACGCCGCCATGCTGAGAAAACTGGTGCGGGAGTATGAAAAAGAGGGGGCTTTCTGAGGGCCCTCGAGGACAATTTTCTGTGCTCCTCGTCCCTGTAGGTCGGCTGTGCACATTACTCCGCCGGTTGTGCACACTCAAGAAAAACAATCAAAGTTCCACGCCCTCCCGTCCCATTCTTCTCAGAAGGATTTTGCGGAGTTCTCTGGCGCCCACGTTGTCGGGGTCCATCTCAAGTATCCTGTCATAGCACTCCAGCGCCTCCCTGAACCTTTTCATGGTGTTCAGCACCGCCGCCTTGTTCAACCAGATGCCGATGTCCTGTGGGTTTATAGCCAGCGCATGCTCGTAGGCCTCCAGAGCCTCGTCGTACCTGCCCATGCTCCTCAGCGCGATGCCCAGATTAGACCACACACCGCTGTCCCGTGGGTTGAGATGAAGCGCCTTTCTGTAGCTCTCCACCGCTTCCTCAAGGCGGCCCAGTCCCCTCAGCACGGTTCCACGGTTTGACCACGCATCCGGGTCGTTGGGCTCAAGCGCTATGGAACGGTCATATGACTCCAGCGCCTCCTCAAGGCGGCCCAGACGCTGCAAACTCACACCCCTGTTGAGCCATATCCAGGGGTCGTTGGGGTTCTGCTGGAGCGCCATATCATAGGCCGCGAGAGCCGCCTGGCTGTCCCCCTTCAGTTCCAGGGAAACCCCCCGCTGGAACCAGTTAACGTCCTCTCTGTCCTCTGGCTCTCCACGCTCTTTCACAGCGACCTCGCCGCCGTTCTTCTCCCCCCTGCCCTCCGTGGACAAAAACTTAAAGGTCAGGTTTTCAAAAAACTCTTCTTTCTCACGCCGCCTCATATCAGCGACTTCGCCGTCTGCCAAGACTTCCACGGGTTCTTCACCCTTTTCACCTGGGGCACTATCGCCTCCACTGGCGCCCAGCAGTTCACTCATCAGGTCGTCAGCCGCATCACCTGCTGAGTTCTCTTCTCCACCGCCTTTTTCCACATTTTCCACAGCATTACCCGCACCTGTTTCCGCGGCTATCTCCTTTTCCACGGGAACGGCGGGGGTGGTGACTCTGATGGTGTGCTTTTTGAAATCGTAGCCACACATGCTGCAAACGGTGACCAGCGAGTCCCACATGGCGCCACAGTGGGGGCACTCAACCTTCTCACCCCCCAGCGAAGCCGCACGGACATCCTGCACGGTGTCAAAGAAAGAGCATATCGTCTTCACAACAGACCGGGGGAGCTCCACCGGGTTCAGAGTGGCTATGATTGTGTGCCTGCACGAGCGAAAAGAAAGAATCGCCTCCAGGGCCTTTTCCATCTCCGCCGGCGGGAGACGCTTTCCCAGTTCCTCAAACACGTCCAGGAGGATGTAACCCCTGTCGTTTTCGGAGACAAACTCTTTCAAAATCATCACAGTGCGATCCCGCATGACCCTTGGGTCAACCACTTCACTCCTGTCCGGGTATAAAACGTGGACGTCAATCCCCGGCACAGATGAGATGCGCTTCAGGTACAGGTTTTCGTGGGCGACAACCACCAGCCCCCTCTTTTTTTCCTCTTCTACCAGGTTGGCCAGGGTGTTGTAAGTGTCCTTGCGGACCACCTCAAAAACCAGATGAGCACTGCCGGATGGCATTTTCCACAAAACACCTCACCTCCTTCCCCTCTGCGCCTCAAGCTGGCGCAGTATTATCTCCCTGTTGCGTCTCGCAGAAGCACGGTTGGGATCAATGGCCAGAGCCCGATCATAACACTCCAGCGCCTCCTCCAGGCGGTTCAGAGAGGCCAGAGCGACTCCCTTGTTACTCCAGA
>CAZROC010000008.1:21260-28072 GCA_964601625.1 uncultured Thermoplasmata archaeon
GACCGGGGTCGTTCGGGTTAATAGCCAGAGCCCGATCATAACACTCCAGCGCCTCCTCAGCCCGCCCCATCAGTCGCAGAGCGACTCCCTTGTTACTCCAGAGACCGGGGTCGTTCGGGTTAATAGCCAGAGCCCGATCATAACACTCCAGCGCCTCGCTCAAACGCCCCATGGCCCTGAGCGCTATCGCCATGTTGCTCCACACCTCTGGATCATCCGGGGTGAGAGCGGCCAGACGCCTGTAAACCTCAACCGCCTCGGGGTTCCGTCTCATCATCTGCAACACGACCGCCTTGTTGAACATCGCCTTGGTGTAACGTGGCTCAATCTTCAGCGCCTGGTCGTACTCTTTTATCGCCTCCTCATAACGTCCCTGCCTCGCCAGAACCACCCCCTTGTTGTAGTGTTCAACAGCTGAATCAGGTATCTCAGAGGGCAGGGAGGACAGAGGCGAAGTGCCCATTATTATGTCCGTCATCTTCACAGAGAGCTCGTCAAGGTATTTCCTTATACCCTTCATCTCCTGGACGTGGCCGTCAAAGTTTTCCAGTTTATCTCTGTACTGTGCCTCAATTTTGTCAACTATTTCTTCAATAACGGCCCGTATCTCGTCCCTGTGCTGAGCCAGAGCGACACTGCTGTCCCCAGAAATGACAGTGGCCAGAGAGACCTCTTTACCATCATATATGAGAATCGTGTAACCCTTTATCTCTATATGGCTGAACTTGGCCGTCTCACCGCTGGAAAAAGACTGGTTGACAAAATCAAGGATGGCACGCAACATGCCCCCTATGAGGTCAGGGTCAACCAGGTCCTCCTCCCTCCACGTCTTCCTCTGGATGAGAATGCCCGTGGCACGGTGAATCAGGTACATGTCCTCAATCGAGATATCAGCAACCTCGCCAGCCGCTATCCCCGGAGCCGCACGGGACTCTGGAACAACAGGCCTTGGCGCAGGCGGCGGGGTGTATGACGAATAAGACGCCGGGATATCCTGAGAGGCAGAGGCGGGCTGTGGCGGAGGGGAGGGAACTGGCCGGGGAGCAGGTGGAGGGGAAAAGGAGGGAGGGTACCCCGAAGGCGGCCGATGAGAAACATGCTGCGAAGGAGCAGCCGCTGGCTGAGACTGAGACTGCTGAGCACCAGAGTGCTGAAAAACCCCCCCGCCCATCTCTTCCCAGAACTTTTTCGCCTCGTCAACCATGTCAAAGTCCCTTGAGAGCGTCGTGGTGGTCTCCTTGCTGAAAGACTCGGGGTTAACAGTCACTAATAGAGTCGCCTCTTTCATGGAGCACAGATCGCACAGTTTTTTGATGAACTTGCGCACCTTGTCAAACTCGTTGGCCAGCATCAGATACTCAAACCCGTCAATGAGCACAATGGCGTTCTCCCCGTGTTCTTTTATAAAACGTGTCAATTCCCTTGTTATCTCAAACTCCATCCTGCTGGGGCTCACAGCGCTCCCATCCGTCTTGGAATCCGACAGCCAGAGAACCTTCACGTCCTTCAACTTGTAAATCTTGAAAAGCTTCTTCGGATACGTGGTGGTCAGGCAGATGCCCCTGGCATTTTCGTCCTCTTCAAGCATCTTTTTAAGAATCTTGTAAGACAGGTCGCCCTTCTGCTCGTATAGCAAATAGTTGAGACCTCTTTCCATCCGCCGTCCTCCTCGCACAAACAGAGCAGCACAACACAGAGATAAGAGAACTTCTACTATAAGAAATTAACAACAGACCACAGCCCCTGTCTCTCACCCGGATACGTCGCCAACTTTTTTCAGAACCTTTTTAACACCCTCCAGGACAGAGCCAGAATCAGCCCCCGCCTCCAGACAAAGCGAAGCGAGATACCTCCCCTCCTCTCCCAGCGGGATTATCAGAACCTTCCTCTTGTTAAAAGCCACCAAGGCATAATCAAATCTCTCCCCGAGCTCGGTCGCCGTCGTGTCCCCCGCGCCCATGATAATCGCACTCATAGCAGCATACGTCTCCACATGTGCTCCCTCTGGCACGCTGCCAGAAACAAACATGCCGCTCCGGGAGACTATCGCACAGGACAGAACCCCCTCAACAGAGGAGAGTTTTTTCACCACCGGAGCGAACACGTCTTCAGCCACAGCAACACCTCTAACCACCCATATCGCACAACCATGTATAAACGTTTCGGGAGACTACATGGCGAACATGAGAAACAGCGAAAAAACCATGAAAACGGCGTACAGCCCGGGGTTCCAGGCCAGAACCTTAGACCCATCCAGGGGAGGTATGGGAAGAAGGTTGAAAAAAGCCAGAAAAGCGTTTATGTAAGCGATCCACCCGAACACAAAAGAGGCAATAGGAGGAGTGAAAGGCATGGATGCCATGGCATAAAAAAACACCCCTACAAAAATGTTGGTCAGCGGCCCGGCCAGACTGATCTTCCCGTTCGCATCCCGTGTCACCCTCCCGCTGATATAAACAGCCCCCGGAGCCGCAAAAAGAAAACCCACAGCAGCCGTGAGAAGAGCCAGCACAAGGCCCAGATCCCACTTCCTGAACTCGGCCCAGCACCCATACCTCCTGGCAACAAACCTGTGCCCCATCTCATGGAGAAAAAAACCCGTCAGAACAGAGCCGAATGCAGTTGGAAAGGCCAGAACAAGCGGAAAACCCCTCCCCCACTTCCACATGACAAGAGTGAAAGCAACGGTCAAAACCCCCAGAGCCACCAGTATGTCGCTGATCTCATCCTCGCTGAAACCAAAACGTGTCCTGGGAGGAGGCACATAGTAATAGCCCGGATACGCCCCCGGATACCCACCATACTCATACCTGTACCAGAAACTCCTTCCATCTCTCATGTGCCACCCCACCACACAGATGGTTTAAAGGTTTTTTGGATGAGTGTCAATCCCACACATCCCAGTTTGTCTCAACGTGGATTTGGAGGCGAAGGTTGTCCTGGGGTGGGGCGTCGTCTGGTAGCAGAGGGATGTCCGTGTTGTCTATTACCAGGTAGAGGTCCACGGCAGCGGAGTATGGCAGTGGAATCTCTTTGTGGAGGTCTGTTATGTTGAGATACTTTTTTTCCGCTGAAAATGTGCTGGTGGTGTTGCCGAGGTATGAGTAGTAGTCGCTCCGGGTCATGATGAGGAGGTCAACGGTTTTGTTGTCTTCCACGGACAGGTCTATGCGGATTCTGTCTCCGTATATCTCCATGGCATAGCGGGTGTTGTTAGCCATGTCCACCTCGCCGTCTTTGAGGACGACCCACGTTTCGGGAAGCGATGTTGAAAACGTGTATGCCAGTGCTGCCAGAGCCGCTATGCCGGCTATTAATATGGTGGCCACGATTATCAGGTCTTTCTTTTTCTCTCTTTTTGCTATGGGCGGGAGGTGGGGTGGTTGTGGGGGGTAAGCCAGATATGCCGGGTGGGCAGGTGGTGTATATGGCTGTGCAAAAGGCTGCTGTGTCCGGGCGGTTGGAGGGACTGGCGGCTGCTGTCGGTCTCTTCCCCTCTGCACTCCTTCGCCCTGGTCCGGGATTTTGTCCATGTACCTGCATGTGGGATAGGGTTTAAAAAGGTGTTCCCCTATCCCCTCTTTGAGGTGGGAATATGAAGATATGGGTGTGCGATGGCGTTGCGAAAGAGGCTGTGGAACTGCTCAAATCAAACGGGTATGATGTCGTTGAGGGAGAGCCGACGAAAGAGGATCTCCTTGCGCATCTCAAAGAATACGATGGCATAATCGTTCGCAGCAGGACAAAACTTCCGGCGGAGGTGCTTGAGACTGCTCCTAACCTGCGTGTCATAGGAAGGGCCGGTATAGGGGTGGACAACATAGACGTGAAAAAGGCCACGGAGATGGGAATCCCCGTTGTGAACGCTCCCACAGGGAGCACGGTCTCTGTGGCAGAGCTGACCATGGGAATGATGCTTTCACTTGCCCGCCACATACCGAGGGCTGACAGGACGATGAAGGAGGGGAAGTGGGAGAAAAAGCGTCTCAAGGGTGTGGAGCTCTACGAAAAAACCCTCGGTCTGATCGGCGTTGGGAGGATAGCCAGAGAAGTTGCAAAGCGGGCCAGAGCGTTTGGCATGACTGTCATAGGATACGACCCGTATGTGCCTGAAAACGTGGCCAGGGAGGCAGGAGTGGAACTCGTATCGCTTGAAAAAGTGCTGACCGACAGCGATTTTGTCAGCATACACACGGCATTGACGCCTGAAACCCGGGGTTTGATAGGCGAGGAGGAACTGAAAAAGATGAAAAACACCGCCTACCTGATAAACTGCGCTAGAGGCGGCATAGCGGACGAAAACGCCCTCTACCGGGCTCTCAAAGAGGGGTGGATAAAAGGCGCGGCGCTGGACGTCTACGAAAAAGAGCCGCCGGAGGGTAGCCCCCTGCTCGGCCTCGACAACGTCATTTTGACACCGCACATTGGAGCATCAACTGTTGAGGGACAGAGAAGAGCGGGCGTCATAGTCGCCGAACAGGTCATAAAAGTGCTGAAGGGGGAGAAACCGGATTTCCTGGTGAACAGAGAGATGGCTGACAGATGGGAGTAGCCGGTGACATAAAAATCGGTGGCTGTGACCGTGTGTCACAGGTTAGCCGGTGGAAGAGGATGTTACTTAGCGGGATAGTGTTGCTCAGCACACGGGACTTCAACGTAAAAATCGTCTTTTTTAAAAGCAGCCACACCCAGGCCCAGTAGGGCCAGAACTACACCAGCTCCAAAACCAAAGCCGAACACACCGCCGAGGGCGGAGAAAGGAGCCCGGTTTATGTTCCCCCTGAAAACGTCAAGTGAAAAAAACACGGCGGCGAAAGAACTGCAGAACTGGACAAGGGCGTAGACCATTTCCATGAGGGCACGCAGGTTTCCTGGCACAAAGTTTATCCTCCCATAGACGAAGCCTGGAAAAAAATTTGTGACAAAAAACAGAAAACCTAGGAGCCCGGCTGAGAAAAGAAGAGATGCCGATATGCCCGCCCATCGCGTTGGGTTCAAGACCAGAAGGGGGCTCCCGCACACAGAACAGACTCGCGTCTCGCACGGCGTGGACAGAAAAACTGAGTCACAGACGGGGCACCGGTGCAGAGACAGGCCGCGGACACGCACCACCACATCTCACCTCAAACACAAAAAAACGGGCCGCCATACCACCATGCATAGATCAATTGTAAATATTCTGGTGGTCGGGGAGCAGTTTCTTTATCTCGTCACGGTCCAGTGGGACGTCCTCTTCATCAAAACCAGCCTCCACCACCATCTCAACGAGCGCGGAAACAACCTGTTTCAGCTCCTCAACCTCCTTTTTCAGCTCCCTGATAGCGGCGATCAGCTCCTCTTTTTCGTCCATCTCCTATCTCTCCTGTTCTTTGAACCTCTTTTTGGACCGATACCCCGGTCTCTCCGTTCCTTTCTCCGCTCACGATGCCTCTCATTGAAAACACTTTTCTCAAAACGGACGTTCCCATAATCGTCCGCCATCTTCCGTGTCTCAACGTTGTCACAGTTTGGACAGCGGAGACGACCGCGCTCTTTGACCATGGGCGTGCGACACCTGGTACACCGGGCAAAAACCACACCTAGATGAGGATAGTGGGTGACAAGCTGTACAGACATGTTTGTCTGCACAACCTCTGCCCTCACAATATCGCCCAGCCGGAACAGCTTTTTCACATCCGAGACATAGCCCCGGTCCATCTTTGATATGTGTATCGCCCCCGTGGGGGTGCCAGCAACCGGGCGGGGGTTTCCATCAACCATGAGGATGTCAACAAGGACCATGCTCTCATACAATCCGCTGACAACACCCAGAACGTGGTCTCCCCTCCGGAGAACAACAGGGGGATTGGCGGGGACCACACTCAGCACTCTCTCTTCCTCATCCTTTTCCAGGTATCCCACAACGCTGGAAAAGATCTCTCCGCCCTCTTCGTAGACGCCTTCTCCGGGAAAATATTCTTCCGAAGTGCCCAGAAACTCTCCGGGAAGCACGAGGACGTGATTTTTGCCGCCAGCACCTCTCTCTCCTGTGTTTTCTTCCATCGTTTCACCGTATCCCATGTCTCAGTCCATTTTATGGCACCGCAAAAGCACAACAGGATAAATCTTTTTCTCCGACCGGTGGAAGGAGAACATGTGCGGTATGGGAAAATCGTATCTCGCCAGGGTCTCAGTTTCAAAGCCAAGGGAACCAATAAACCCTTCAACAAAATCCAAGGTCTCAACAGGCGTGATAACATACCCCGTCCGCCCTGTGCGGGCCATCGTCCCAAAAAAAGGCCTATCAGCCCCCCGCCTCTGTGCACCAAAAGGCGGGTTCATAAACACCGTATCAAACTCTCCCACGACCTCCCTGACGTCGGCAACAACCCACTCCACTTCCACTCCGAGAGAGAAAGCGTTCTCTCTGGCCGTCTCAATGGCCACGGGGTCAACGTCCACCCCGACAACCCTCTTGGCGCCCAAGAGGGCGGCGCCGATGGCAAACACACCCGTCCCGCACCCCAGGTCAACCACGCTCTTTCCTCCCAGGTCACCTCTCACGTGCGCCCGGAACAGCACGTCAGCAGCTATTGATGCGGGTGTGAAATACTGTTCCAGAGCCGGCGTAGGAGAAGGATGAGAACGCACTCTCTCAAGCAGCATCTCAAGGTGTTTTTTCTTCATGGACAAACAACTCTCACACACCGGTTATTAAAGCTTTTCCCGCCCACAAACCAGCCACACCCCAGCCCGACCAGAAAAGGAAACTGTGAAAAAACACAAAAAATATATATCCTGCCTCTATACGCTCTCTTATCGCACAAAAGACG
>CAZROC010000008.1:28172-66689 GCA_964601625.1 uncultured Thermoplasmata archaeon
TTCCTCGTACTCCCGTGGCAGACCCAATAAATATACACTACCTGCCCCGGTAGTGATAAGGAACAAAGTTCCTCGTACTCCCGTGGCAGACCCAATAAATATACACTACCTGCCCCGGTAGTGTAGCGGTAATCATGCAGGCCTGTCGAGCCTGCGACCCGAGTTCAAATCTCGGCCGGGGCGCCATCCTCTTTCTGGGCCCGTAGCTCAGCCAGGTAGAGCGATCGGCTCTTAACCGATCGGCCGTGGGTTCGAATCCCACCGGGCCCGCTCTGGCCACCTCCTTTTTTGCCTGTTTTCTGGAAAACCGTTATATATCATTTCCTGGTTGTGGGTTGGAGCAACAAACCTGCGGAGGAAGGAAGAGGAAATGGTGGAAGAAGAGCCTCCAGGAAGCCCGGACGATAAACGTTCGCCTCTCAGAGCAGGTACTGGCACAACACGGGGTGGAACAGGTGCCGGTTTGGAAGGAGAACAGAAACGTGCCGTTTCGGCCACCCCACGCCTTTCTGTCGCTATTAGCGGTGCCCATACGGAGGCTCTCTCTGCCAGAGGGGTTTCGGCGGGATGAATTTCTAAAAATTATCCGTGAGAGTTTTTTCGCCCTTTTCATCTGCGGGCTGACTGACCTGGTGGCCGGTTTTTATCTGAGCTCCATGGACAGGGCCTTTGAGCTTTTGCCGGGGCTCCTCATACTGGTACCGGGATCCATAGCCATGCGAGGAAACATCTTTGCCTCCATGGGATCTCGCCTTTCCACAGCTATACACATTGGAGAAATCGAACTGGACGTAAGGATGTGGTCTTCTGACGTTGTTCGCAACAACGTCCTCAGCGCCTTTGCTCAGACACTCTTTTCGGGGTCCGTGCTGGGAGTCTTCGCTTCCATTGCCGCTTTTCTGTGGGGGATGAATGTTGTTCCATGGTACTCTTTCGTGGCTGTGGGCGTTCTCGCCGGCCTCATTTCCGGGGTCTTTCTGCTTCTGTTTTCTGTGTGGGTTGCGATCGGGGGTTTCAGGCGTGGCTGGGACCCGGATAACATCTCCGCCCCCCTTATAACATCAGTTGGAGACCTGGTCACCCTCCCGGCCATGGTGCTGGCTGTGTTTGTCGTCATGTCTCTTTCTGGAGGTGTTCTGCTCTCTATCGCCATATCGTCCATCGCCGCTGCAATCGGGCTGGTGTTATACTCCCGGCACTCTTTCCACACCTGGAACATAATAAAAGAGTCGCTCCCTATTCTGACTCTGTGTGCCGTTTTCTCCACCACATCCGGTTCTTTTCTTGAGAGGTACATGGCAGTTTTTGCCGTATATCCCGCTCTGTTGATCTTTGTTCCGCCTCTCAACGAGGAGGCGGGCAACCTGGGGTCCATCCTGGCCTCACGGCTCTCGTCAGGTGTCCGGCTGGGTACGATAAAGATGGGGTTTGTTCCGGACGACGTCTCATTTATGTCAATGCTGGCTGTTCTGCTACAGGTGGCTCTGGTTTTTCCTCTGGTGGCGGTGGCCGCACACACCTTTTCCATCTTCATGGGTGTCCCGGCGCCATCTCTGGGAGACATGGTGGCAATGTCACTCTTCGCTGGCGCAATAATAGGGGTAGTATCCGGTGTCCTAGCATATTATTTCACTTTCGCATCTGTTAGATGCGGGCTTGACCCTGACAACGTTGTCATCCCGGTCATCACGAGTGTTATGGACGTTGTGGGCACTCTTTCGCTGGTGATGGCGATACACATCTTTTTATAATCCCACGTTTATCTGTTGCTGGTGAGAGGTATGGCTGAAGAGCCCCTGGTCGCAGAGGAGAGCGGTTCATTGAAAAAACTCCTTGTGCTTGTAATAGTCGTTGTTCTCGTCGCCGGGGCGGGGTATTTCTATGTCTCAAAAACACGTGAAAAGGGGGGTGGAGAGAAGAATCAGGAAGAAAACGGCGGCGAAAACGAGAACATAATAATCCAGGCGTCTTTTACATACACGTGGGATGATACCGACGGGAACGGACAGGTCTCCGTGAACGAGCCCGTGACATTCAACGGGTCCGCGTCCACACCCTCCAACGCCTCCTTTTTCTGGGACTTTGGAGACGGCTTTGTTGATGCCACAGATAGCTCTGTTGTCACACATTATTTCAAAAAAGCTGGCACGTTCAACGTTACTCTGAACGTTTCCTATGAGGGCGCTTGGGACAACGAGACAAAACAGGTCACCGTGGTGGAGGGCGGTGTTCCCCAGATGGAGATTGAGATCATAAAAGCGACCGACCTCACGAGCCAGCAGAGAAACATCACCTACAGGGTAAACATCGTCTTTTACTCCGGCTCACAGAACCAGTCAGCGCTTTCCAACTTCGCCCTGGTATTCAACAGAACAAACAACGAGACCGGTGAGAACTATACATATTACAATGTGACCGTTGATTCTCTGCCACCACCGCCGGTGGATGTCACCAAACTCCCGGCAGGGATATATTATGTTGACACTGACGCCAGCGGCACCATCTCTCTGGGAGACAATTTTGCCATCTCAGGAGATGGGGGCATAGGGATTCAGAGCGGAGACGTCCTTGCCGTGCTTTTCATACCCAGCGGTGATTTCATAGCGTCAGATACGTTCCCATAGCCACCTACCCGGCCCTCAGACCAGACTCTCAATAACGTTGGCTACCTCTCTTTCGCAGTAGACACACCTGAGGCGGATGGGTTTTCTTGATAGCACACGAAACTCTGGCGTCACAGGCTCCCGCTGGTTGGTTATACAGTTGGGGTTTGGACAGCGGAGGATTCCCAAAACAGTGTCCGGGAGTTCAACCTTTCTTTTCTCAACAACCTCGTAATCCCTGATGATGTTGATGGTAGCGTCGGGGGCGATGAGGGCTATTTTTCCCAGCTCAAAGGGCGTTAGTTCAACGTCTTCCACTTTCACTATGTCCTTTTTTTTGTTCCTCCGGCTGGGGACGTTCATGGCCAGACTTATCGTCCTGTTTATGTCCCTCTCCGCCAGTATGATCTCCAGCACCCGCAGGCCCATGCCAGGGGGTATGTGGTCTATCACAGTGCCGTTCCTTATGGGCGTGACCCGGAGCTCGCGCACCATCATATTTCACCTCCTCCAAGCACCAGGTGCAGAAGGGCCATCCTCACAGGCACTCCGTTAAAAGCCTGTTTGAAATACACGGCAAAGGAGGTCTCGTCCACCTCGGGTGCTATCTCATCCACACGGGGCAAAGGGTGCATGATTATAAGGTCCCGCTTTGCCCTGGAGAGTAGGTCCATGTCAACCCTGTAAGACCCGGCGACCTTCTGGTACTCCGTTGGGTCGGGAAAGCGCTCCCGCTGTATCCGGGTCACGTAGAGAACGTCTGCATCCCCTATCGCCCGGGAGAGGTCGTGTCCCTCGCGGAGGTCCACACCCCTGTTTTTTACCTCTGAGACAACCTCCCGCGGCATCTCAAGGCCCTTTGGTGAGACAAAGTGCAGGGAGACGTCGTAGAGAGACAGGGCAAAAGCCAGGGAATGAACCGTACGCCCGTACTTCAGGTCACCCGCTAGCACAATGTGGTTGTCGTCTATCCGCCCCTTTTCTTCCCTTATCGTGAAGAGGTCGAGGAGTGTCTGTGTGGGATGCTGGCCTGCGCCATCGCCCCCGTTTATGACAGGTCTGGAAGAGAACCTTGCGGCCAGCCGTGCTGCTCCCTCGTTGTAGTGTCTTATCACTATACAATCCGCATACGCCTCTGCCATCCGTATGGTATCAGCCAGCGTCTCACCCTTTTTTACAGACGACGAGGACACATCCGAGAACCCCACTACCTCCCCGCCGAGGCGTTTCATGGCCGTTTCAAACGACAGCCGTGTCCTGGTGCTTGGCTCGAAAAACAGCGACGCCATGATGTGGCCCTCAAGCGCCCTGCTCTTCTTCTCCCCCCTGGCAATGGGCACCATCTCCCTGGCCAGGTCAAAAACAGTCTCCATGTCCTCAACAGTGAGGTCATGGATGCTTATCACATCTCTGCCCCTGAAATCTTCCGCTCCTCTGGCTCCCCGCTTCATATCTTCCGCTTTTTTCATTCACAGCACCAACAGACTAAAAGCAACCGGGTATAAAAACGTGGCGAAACTTTGTGTGTTTTTTGCACAACCACCGATATATTTAGGATGTGCTATGGTATTTTTGGGTAAAAAATGTTTAAGAAGAGATCATCTGAAAATTGGCTGGCGTATAGCCGGTCTCACAAAGATAGAGAAGAGACGATGAAAATGCGGGGCACGGTCCTGGGTGCGTTACGTAGGCATAAAAAGGTCGTCGCGGTGGTTTTTGTCTTTTTCTGTGCTCTTATTGTCATCTTTGAAATGTACCTTTATCTCTATTTGAATACTTGGGTGGGGCCTGACTGGAGCCGGATACATTTCCGCTACGTTTCACATGCGGCGTATTATGATTTTGAGGTCACTTCTGTGGATGATTCACTTCTTTACTCTATCAGAGAGGGAAAAGAGGTGATGCCTCTCTATTATCCGGTGCTGGACAGGGTGTCTGTTCTCCTGGGAACGGGGAGTTATGCCAGACCGTTTCTCCTCTCTGAGATAATCGGGCCGCTGGATTCTTCCCACGCCCGGTACAGGGATTCAGACGGGGATTTCCTCTTCTCTCGCGGAGACCACATCTATGTTGGAAAGAATCTCTGGGAGAGAGTTTACGAGAACGTGTCCACTGAAACACCAAACGTAAGCCCCAACGAACCAGACTTTCTTGTTTTCTACGTGTACCCACAGGAGCTCTGGAACAACACCGTCTATTTCCACCCGGGAGGAGCGATTGGTTACAAGATAAACTGGACGTTTGTAAACACTCTGGAAAACAAAACAGATGGCTACTACTGGGCCCCATACCGGTATGAGATAGAGAAAATCAGGGGCATAGAGTATTATCCCGCATCGATCTTTATAATAAATGGCAAAAAATATATTCCAAACGAATCGAGGGTTCTGGCTTATGGGTCCTGCTAACCATGTTCTGCTGAATAATAAGTTGTGATATTCGTGACTCTCCTGTTTCGTGACTCTCCTGTTCGCATCGGACCTGGAGAGAAACATTTAAAACCGCTATCGATGGTGGGGGTTGACATGAGCGAAAAAAACGGGGCCAGAAAAAAAAGAGAGGAAGAGCAAAACCCATGGCTTCCAAAAAGGGTCTTTTTCACGAAAGGCGTGGGGAGAGCAAAAGAGAAACTGAGCAGTTTTGAACTCGCACTCAGGAGCGCTGGCATAGAAAAATACAACCTGGTCCGTGTCTCATCCATCTTTCCGCCCGGGTGTAAAATAATTAACAAAACGGAGGGACTGAAACGCCTATCTCCCGGTCAGATAGTTTTTGTGGTAATGGCAGAGAACAGTTCCAACGAGCCAAACCGCCTGATCTCCGCCTCCATCGGCGTGGCGATCCCGGCCGACAAAAACCAGTATGGCTATCTCAGCGAGCATCACAGCTTTGGCATGAAAGAGAGGGACTGCGGCGAATACGCAGAAGACCTGGCAGCCCAGATGCTCGCCTCAACCCTTGGCATAGATTTTGACCCCGAAGCGAGCTATGACGAGAAAAAAGAGCTGTGGAAGATAGACGGGCGGATTTACAAAACCCGCAACATAACTCAGTCAGCCGTCTGTTCCAAAGATGGAAAGTGGACGACGGTCATAGCCGCCGCGGTGTTTGTCCCATAGTGGCTCGTCTCATAGCGGTCCGGTGTTCACACGGAGTGAAACACCAGGTAGATGAGAAAAAGAAACCCTATGACCATGGCAATGGTCCCCCACCAGTAGCCCAGGGACATCAGCCGGTACAGTCTCGCCTTTTTTTCAACGACATCTCCCCAGTCCGGTCCAGGCAAACTGTAGACGGCGAGGGGGTCTTCCTGTGCCTGTCTGTGTCTAACTCTGGCCACCGCCGCTTCCCCCCTCAGCAGCGCGCTTTTCCATCAGACCCTTCATGCGTTTCCGTCTGAAAAAGTCCTCCCTCTCTCTTTCCTCCAGCTGTGCCTCAATGTATTTTTCCATTTTCTTCAACTGGGGTATGAAAATGTGCTCCAGTGCGTTAACTCTGCGCTTGGTTTTCTCAATCTCAACGGCCAGACGCTCCAGAGACCCCTCTATCTCAGCCAGTTTGACTGTGTATTTCAGTGCTGTGTTGAAACGCTCCCGTGCGGCGTCAAGTGCGGGTGTCGTGTCAAAGAGGTCATAGGGGAAAACCTCGCCTTCCACATTCAAAAAATCAACCCGCGGGACATGGACTCCCATTATGTTGAACACTCCCGCGTCAACGTTCTCCTCGGAGACTGATGAGAGCGCTATTTCTTCTACGGTCCGTGAGCCCATTGACATCTCTGCCCTGATCAACTCTTCATATGCCGTCCGGGTTGCTGCCTCTGCACGGGCCCTTGCACGCTTCCAGTCGTCCAGCAGGGAAAAAAACTGTGCCACAAGCGAGTCCCTTTTCTCGCTGAGAAGTTTGTGTCCTTTCTCTGCCAGACGGATTCTTTTTTTCGTTTCAAGCAACATCATCCGTGTGGGGGTCACGCCCTCAACTTGCTTTGCCATCAGGAGGGCCAGAGCGAACTTAAATAAAAAGATGTCGGACAATCTAATCAACCCGCCACGGTGTCCCCCCACTTTTTTATACCCACATCTTTTATAGGTCACTGGAGGTCCTTCAAATGGCCAGGAAGACGCTCAGCTCATCCCACCTGACGCACCATATGAAGTGCTCGGCTTCTCTTCTGCTTGCTGGATTGCTTATTCAGACTGCCATGTGGTTTGTGGTGGAAGGCGCTGGGAATGGAACGAGCATATCAAAGACGGACATAGAAATGATAGGGGCCACAGAGCTCCACGGCGGTGGACATGTTGAATGGCACATAACAGGCGAACAAGCCCAGAAACTCAGGGAGAAGGCAATCCTCGCCTACGACCACAACAGAAACATGCGGCTTGAAGAGGATGAAGTCAGGGTGGGGGAAAGCACAGCCGCATATCTCGGGCCTGTTGAGAGGTATATACAGGGAAAGGAGTGGTACGGTGTCACCATAGGAGGCGCTGCGCCCTACCACAGCCATGACACGCCGGAGCCGCTCAGCGTGGACGTCAAAGGACTCATAGACACCCCCGCAGACTCAACAGAGGACATTCATATCTTCTACTATTTTGACGCAAAACAGTACGTCGGGAATAAAAAAATAAACCTGGAAGACACACTCATAGCAGAGGCGCCCTACGTTGCATTTCCAGATGGAAGTTTTCAGCCAGCACCGGGAAACTTCACCACCACGGACCTGACACACACCCAGTCCCTCTGGCACAGGAGTTCCATCGGCACATACAGATTTAACGGGACATACGTCTGGTGGTGCGGAGACGAGGCGTTCCAGAGATACAACCCGGACATGACCGACGCACTCACGGCATCCGTGAACCTGACAGACGCATATGCTCCTGTGCTCTCTTTTTACACCCTTATGTTCATCGGACCCGGAGACGAAGGGCTGGTACAGATAAACGCCGGGAACGGTTGGGAGACTCTGACGGTAATAAACACGAACATAACCTCCTGGACAGGGATGAGATTTTCTCTGACCAACTACACAGGTAAGGAAGTGTCCATCCGGTTTCTCTTCTTAAGCGACGACGTAGGAGAGAGCGTTGGGTGGTTCCTGGACGACATTGACATCCTGGATACGGGGCCGGCAAAACCCGTGTTTGAAGGCTTTGAAAAACCACCAGACACATACCCCGGATCTCCCAACTTCACAGCAGACCAGAACACCACAATACCCCCCGGGATATGGGTCTACGACAACACAACAAAGCACTCCGGGAACCTCTCCCTCTCTGATGCAAACATAGAAATAACAACCACCGGGAACAACACGGGCAACACAACAACAAACACCACAACATGGCATTATAGCACAAACAGGACCACCGGAGAGAACCACACACACATCCTGGGGCCCGTAGACCTCCGCGGCGCCGTGGACGCCAGACTCTCTTTCTGGTACCTCTCAGATTTTGACAGCGTCGGTGGTTATTTCACCGTCTCAGTAAGCGATGACAACTCCACCTGGTACTCGCTGATGTCAACGAACACGTCCAGCCAGTGGAGCGAAAGAACATTCCCCGTGGGAATGTACGCCGGGGGGGACATGTACATAAAATTTGAGACCAACTACACATCAAACGGCACAGGCGGCGTGTGGATTGACGACCTGGACATTTCCATCGCATATCCCATACTCCTCCACTCCGGTGCAGAAGGAGAAGGGGTCTTCTACGCGGACGACGCCTACTACACAGGTGATTTCTGGGTCTGGACCCCTGACAGCGAATACCCCGGTGGCGGGTACTGGTCCTGTCGCAATGGGACATCAACGTATCCACCTGACATGAACGACGCGCTTACTGTTGTTCCTGCCCTTGACTGGCGCTTTCTGGAAAAAGAACACTTCACCTTCAGATACCGGGGAGACATAGGCCAGGGGGACAGTCTGAAAGTTGAGATAAGCACGTCCCCGTCCCGTACCACCTGGACCCCGGTGGCGACCATAACCTCGTCTGCGTCCGAATGGCAAACAGTGGACCTCTCCAGCGAAATGGAAGACTATCTCGGAGAAATCTTCTATCTAAGGTTCCGGTTCGTCTCAGACGGGACAGGGAGTGGGAGCGGCATAGACGTCGGATACATAGACGTGGGCGGCGAGGTTTACACAGGGACATACACACTTACACACCACCACTACATGGTCGGCCTGGGCTCTTTTTACAGTCCATCGGTGAACAATGGACGTCTCTACATGTTCAGAACGCCAGCCGGAGAGATCATGTTTTACAGCGTCACCATACCGGCCGAAGAGGCTAACACCAGGAGCGAAAGCGGGGACACCATTCAGTATTCGTCCTTTTTTGCAATTGAAAACCCACAGGTCCTCTTCGCCTTCACACTCCTGTTCACCGGGATAATCCTCTACTTCCCAAAGAAAAGATACAGAGAGTACAAAAAAGCCCTGCCCTACAGATACCGTGTGCTGGCTAAAAAAAGCGCCTTCGCAGGAGTCACGTCCAAGACCATGGCTGCCCTCCTTGTCCTAGGATACTTCATACCAACGCTTGGACCCGTGTTCGTTTCCGGTCCGATGTTCATAATGTTCGGCCTGTTGTTTTCAGTTCTCAGCGCCGTTTTTTCAGCGATAGCATATTCCTCCAAAATAAAAGAGGCAAAAGACCTCGCCGCCGAGGTTGAGAAGGTTGAGAAAAAAGAGGCGCCCAGACCGCACGCTAGCGGGGCCACAACCGCTCCACCGTCGGCTGTTGTTCCACCCGTGGTAAACATCCAGATACAGCAAAAAGAGGAGAAAAAACGGCTGAAAAGAGTAAAGGCGCCTAAGAAAAAAGAGACACGGGACATACAGTGTCTCAACTGCGGAGAGATATTCCCCATACCGGTTGACTGGCACGACGTCATCATATGCCCGGCGTGCGGGAGCATTGTCAAAGGAGCCGGAGAGGGGAAAGAAAAAGCCCCTGCTGAAAAAGAGAAGAAAGAAAGACCTCCTGAAAAAGAGGAAACACCCCTAGAGGAAGAAAAGATGCAGCCAGAAACGACAGAAACAAAGGAGACCCCCGCTGGTGCCGCTGCCGCCGGAGAAGTGGGCGCCGCTGCCGGGGCGGGGGCTTTGGCAGGTGTCGCCGCAGCGTCCGGGTACGTGACTGAAAAGGAGGGCGCAGGAGTAGAAGAAAAAGAGGAACCAGTGCGGGTTGTAGCCTACACGCCAGAAATAAACTGTCCCATGTGCGGAGAGACGATAGATGTTGAAGAGAGCATAGAGTACGATACCACCTGCCCGGCGTGTATGACACCGCTCCACGTGGTGCCCATGATACCCGATGTGGGGTACAACCATCTGCTCCTGGATTCGGATAATGAGAGAGCATACCGCATATTTTCCCACATATCACGCGGGAAAAACGGGTTGTGCATATCCACAACCTTCCCTGACAAACTCAGAAAAGAACACGACCTTGAGGGTGCGCGCATCCTCTGGGTCACGGACACAACCAGCGACAGAGAGGAAACAGCGGATCCACACCGCATACACTTTGAGATAACCCGGGCCATAAGCGACGTGACAAGCCAGGGAAACGGTGTGGTTCTAATAGACGGGCTTGAATACCTCATAATAGAGAACGGTTTTGAGGAAGTTCTGAAGTTCATAAAGAAGGTAACGGACATATGCTCAATGGACGAAGCGACCCTCCTTGTCCTGCTGGACCCGTCGTCTGTGGAGCGGGACCAGTTGACGATACTCAAAAAAGAGTTTGATTTCATACACGACATGACAAAAGAAGAGAAATAGGCAAATGGGGCACAAAAGAGACCATATAAGATGGAGTGCACATGGCAGGGAGTGAGTATGGCCAGGAGCGGTAAAACCGGAGAAACGGATGACACAGAAACAGAGCGTCTCCTGATGTGCATAGAAAAAAAAGAGCACTGGGTGATTTTCGTCCACGACAACCCCGACCCCGACGCTTTTGTCTCGGCCCTGTGTTTTAAAAAACTTGTTGAAAGCGCTGGAAAAAAAGCCACAATAGCCGGCAGAGGGGAAATAGGATTTGAAGAGAACGCTCTTTTGCTGGAACACCTGAAAAAAGAGGGTCTGGAAATAGAAATGCACCCGCCCGGGTGGACAGCCACAGAACAAAGCGTAGACGAAGAGACGGGGACCAAAACCGGTGCCTGTGGCAAAGCCCTCCTCGACACAGGCACGCCGGGGGTATACAACCCCCTGCCAGCGGGCACGAAAGTGGACGTGGTCATAGACCACCATCCAATGAGGGCGGCACAGATCGCAGAGCCGTGTTTTTATGAGGTGCGACCGGAAAAGAGCAGCACATCTCTGATTCTGTACGAGCACATGGTCTCCGCAGGCATGCGCATTGGAAAAGAAATAACCTCCCTCATGGCGGCGGGAATATACTATGCTACCATGGTAGACACACACAACTTCCGCACCCTCCACGAAGAAGATTCCCATCCACTGTCTGAGATTTTCAGGGCAGCCGACAAGAGGGTGCTCTCAGAGCTCCAGAGCCCGCCGCTTGACGTTGACACGCTGGACATCCTGGGCCGGGCTATACAGAACAGGGAAATAACAGGTGGCGTGTCTTTTTCATGCGTTGACTACGTGACCAGACGGGATCCCCTTGCCCGAGCGGCAGAGTTTTTGCTCCGCCAGAAAAGCGTTCACACCTCGGTAGTTGTTGGCATAGTGGGGGACAGGGTCTGCGTGACTTCACGGACCACAGACCCCAGTATTGACCTGGGAGATGTGATGATAAGAGCGTTTGGGGAGATTGGTGTAGCGGGAGGACACGCACACTCTGGTGGCGCGGAAATACCCCTTTCTCTTCTCTCATATGCTGTGGGCGAGGACGAGCGCAGGGGGGTCGTTGCCATTGTTAAACGCGCTGTTAGAGACCGATTCTTTGAGACCGCTGGTTTTTTAGATGATGAAAGAATAAGCCGGAGAGATGAGTAATCCACGTCCACAGCCCAATTCGCAACCCAAGGTGGGCCCGAAAAAAGTGGGAAACATCGTTGTCGTTCCCGCAACATCCCCGGACGAAGTCATGGACGCTGTGGAGAGGTGGAAACCCGGGGCCATAGCCATCCAGATGTGCGAAAAGAGAGCGGAAATGCTGTTTTATCCCGACGAAGTGGGCGAGAGAAGGATATCCGAGTATTTCGTGCAAAAAGGGGCGTTTTTCTCCCTTATATCCCAGCTTTTCTATGCTTCACTTGAGGGTGCCAGAGAGGGCCATGTGGAAAAGATAAGGGAGATAACATCGGCCCTTGAACGATACACATCTAAAAGAGGGGTGGTTTTTGAGTACGTTGACATGCCCCTTGACATAATGGTCAAAAGAGCGTGGAGGAGAGGCAGTTTCGGAGAGAAGATACGTGTTGCCCGTCTTTTCAGGAAAGAGATAATATCTTTCAAAGAGCCTACTGGAGACACAAAAACGAGAGAAAAACATGTGAACCTTGAAGACGCTATCATGTCCGCCGCCCCATCCACAAAGGAGGTGATAGTCGGAGAAAGAGCCCTCTACATAGCTCACAGAATAAAACTGCTTGAGCAGCGTGTGAGAGATAGGTACGGAGATGGGTGCGTGCTGGCGGTAGTGGAACCCGACTGGCTGAATGAGATAGCGGACGAGCTGGGAAAGGTTGAAAAACCGGACCCGAAGGTGGTCAAAGAGCTTGAAACGCTCCCGCCCAGGATAAAGTGGGAAAGAGCCAGATGGGCGCTCCCGGTGGTTTTGATAACCCTTTTCGCACTCTCAATAATAAAAGGTGAAAAAAGTGCCGCAGAGATATTTTGGTGGTGGGCCCTGGCAACATCTCTGGGAGCGGGCATAGGGGCAGTCGTTTCCAGAGCACACCCGCTTTCCATACTCTCCGCCGTGGTCACGGCACCCTTCATATCCTTCACATTCATAGGCGCTGGCTGGGTGGCCGGGCTCGTGGAGCTTAAGGTCAGAAAACCCACTGTGGGAGACCTGCAACAGCTGGGCGGCATGGAAAATCTGAGAGACCTCTTCAGAAACCCCGCAATAAAACCGATAGTGGTCGGTTCAATAACCAACGCCGGAAACTGGCTGGGCGTTGCCCTGGTCCTTCCATACCTGGTGGGGGGAGCGTTTTAAAAAAATGGCCTTACGGCTTTTGACGGCTTTTTTGATGGCTTTTAATCCCAAAGAGATATAAATGAGAAGAATATAGGGTGCAAAGCAAATAGCCTAACATAGAAAGGTGAGACAGATGGCTGAGTTCAAAGTGGTGATATCGGACCCGAAAACAGGAAAATCATACTCAAAGACTATAAGCGGCCACCACGCAAACTCTCTGATAGGGCGCAAAATAGGGGACGAAATAGACGGCATCTTCGTGGAAATGCCCGGGTATAAGCTCAAGATAACAGGAGGAACAGACGCACAGGGCTTTGTCATGCGGCCGGACCTGCCGGGCATGAGGAGGAAAAAGATCCTTGTCTCCCGGGGCATAGGGTTCAAATCAAAACATCCAGGGATCAGAAAAAGAAAGATGTTCAGGGGAAACGTGATAGGCCCCGACATAGCCCAGATAAACCTCAAAATCGTCAAATACGGTGCCAAACCCGTAGAAGAGGCTCTCGGGGAAAAGGAGATAAAAGAGGGATCGTAAAAGTAAAAGAAGGATCGTAAAACACAGGTGGGAAGCGTTAACATGAAAACCCCCAAACAGCCAGAGGTGAACATCGGACTGGTCGGACATGTTGACCATGGCAAAACCACGCTCACAAAAGCGCTGAGTGGAGAGTGGACAGACCGCCACTCCGAGGAGATAAAGAGGGGGATATCAATACGTCTGGGATACGCGGACACCGCCTTTTACAAATGTCCCAAATGCGAGGGCGTGGAGGCGTACTCAACCAGCAAAAAATGTCCCCACTGTGGCTCAAAAACAGAGTTCCTGCGGGCGGTCTCATTCGTTGACTCCCCCGGACACGAGACCCTCATGGCCACCATGTTAACCGGGGCCGCTCTTATGAACGGCGCCCTCCTTCTCATAGCGGCAAACGAGCCATGCCCACAGCCCCAGACAAAAGAGCATCTCATGGGACTTGAGATATCTGGCATAAAAAACATAATCATCGTCCAGAACAAGATAGACATAGTCACAAAAGACGAGTTGCTTGAAAACTACAGGCAGATAAAAGAGTTTGTCAAAGGCACCGTGGCAGAAAACGCTCCCATCATCCCGGTCTCCGCCCACCATGACGTGAACATAGACGTGCTCATAAAATATATAGAAGAGGTAATCCCCACACCCGAGTTTGATTCCTCAAAGCCCCCCCGCATGTACATAGCCAGGTCTTTTGACGTGAACAAGCCGGGCACCGTATCGGACGACCTCAAAGGCGGTGTGCTGGGCGGCTCTCTCATACAGGGCGAACTGGGTGTTGGAGACGAGGTGGAAATAGCGCCAGCGTTTGACATAACCGGAGGAGAAGAATCCATTGTGACAGAGGTGGTTTCCCTCTTCGCAGGCGGCACTGAGAGAAAAAAAGTCCGGCCCGGCGGCCTGGTGGGCGTCGGAACCCTCCTTGACCCGGCCGTCACAAAATCGGACTCAATGACCGGAAAAGTCCTCGGAAAACCTGGCACGCTCCCACCCGTGTGGAAAACCCTCTCCCTGGAGCCGCATCTTCTTGAAAAAGCCGTCGGCACTGAGACAGAGGTGAAGGTTGAGCCGCTCAGAACAGGCGAACCGCTGATGCTCAACGTCGGCACATCCACAACCGTGGGGGTGGCAACAAGCGCCAGGGAAAACGTGGTTGAGCTCCGCCTGAAAATACCCGTGTGCGCGGAGCCGGGCCAGAGGGTTGCCATAAGCAGACGCATAGGGGGCAAGTGGCGTCTGATAGGATATGGCATAATAAACGGGTAGGCGGTGGGGATGGTCCTTCTCGTGGCAGACACGAACATCTTCCTGTCTATTTTCAGGTTGTCCCTTAACATTGATGCGCTCCTCGCCGTGAGCGCTCCCGGATGCAAGATTGTCGTCCCTGAAAGGGTCCTGGCAGAGATCCGTGGTCTTATGAACGGGCTACCTGAGGCCAGAGGCGCCCTTGAGCTGGCGGAGAGATACGAAGTCGTGGAGTGTCCTGAACAAGGAGAACACCTGAAGCCAGAGGATGTGGGCGGGAGAAAACGGGGTGCCACGGGCATTTGGGATAGAAATGGGCTGTCGGAAGCGGACCTCTGTGTCCTCTATGTGGCAGAAAAAAATGGCGGCGTGGTCTTTTCAAACGACAGAAAACTGCTCGCTGCTGCAAAAGAGAGGGGGATACCCCGGGCGTACATAAGGGGAAAAAACAGGGTTGTCCTGGTAGGGGTGGTATAGAAGCCCATGCCCTGCGCCTACCACCATGTCTACCACACCTCCACCACTTTTTTTGTATAACTTTTTATACCCAAACCATCTATGCAAGGGAGTATGAAAGTCATCGCCACGATATCCGCCCCATCACCGGAAAAGGCCGTTGAGTGGACGGAGATGGCCATTGAAAACGGGGCGGACATGGCATCAATACGCCTGGACACTCTGGCCTCCCACTATTCACCCAGAGACAGTGACGTGTGGAAGAGAGTCCTCCAGGAAATCACCGGCACGGTTGGAAAAATGTCCATAGCGAGTGTCGTCACAGGGTGGCAGGGAGGTTTTTTCTACGGGACAGACGAAGAAAGAACAGCCCTGCTCATAGATGCCATGAGATATGGTTTCATGGGTGTTGAAGTGGACGTTGAACTGCCAGTTCCTTTGATCAGAAAAATCGCTGGAGAAGCACGCCGCCTCGGAAAAACCGTGTTTTACTCCTTCCGCCCTCTCATGGCCGAGCTGCCCCCCGAAAACATCATAAAAGTGGCAGAAGATGCCGCCGCACTTGGCCACACAAAAAAAGACCCCGGGCAGAGCGAACGTAAAAACACAGGCGGCTTCTTTTACGGCGCTCCTGTGAAAACCAGACGCGACCTGGACTCCCTCATGGCATTCCTGGCTGCCGCAGAGAAATGGGATGTCCCCTGCGGGCTGCTTCCAATGGGCGACTACGGGTTCATCGCATCTTTCCTTTCAACGCTGGGACAGAGAGAGTACATTTTCACATCCCAGACCCCAGGCGGGGGGGAGATCTCGGGGTCCACGCCCTTCCGGACAGAAACCTATCTCAAGCTGAGCCCGTTCCTGGCTGAACAGACCGGGATGTGGCTCACTGTGAAAGACGATTTCTCAAAGACAAAGATCACCGGAGAAATAGCCCACACAAGGGAAAAGTTTGTTCTCTCCAGACTCCTCATATCAACCTACCGGGCCATTTCAGAAGACGGGCTGGCCCATTTTGTACATCTGCCGCTCCCATGGGACACAAAAGACCCGGGAACCTTTTTTGACATGATGGTGGACCTTGAGTTCATCGGTGGCTTCGTAGGAAACAGCCTCCAGAGAGCGGCGGTAGAAGCCGTTGACGACCTTGAAACAGAGGCGGAAAATGTGGGCGCAGTGGACACGCTCTTCGTTGACGGAGACACGCTGGTGGGAGACAACACCCGGCACAGGGCTTACATGGACCTCGTCAGAGAGATACCTCTCGGGTGGGAAGAAAAAACAGTTCTCATCGTTGGAAGCGGCGGCGAAGTCAACAGCGCAATAGCGGGCCTGCTGGAAACGGCCTGCGAAGTCAAAGTGGCTGTGCCCGATGAAAAAGAGGCTGACAGGATACGAGACGTGTTCGGAAAAACACCCCTCTTCGTTGAGTGGAAAAAACGCCAGCGAGCGGCAGAAAACTCCGATGTCATAGTCATAACCCCTATGAAAAAAAGGTGGGATGAGATAGCGGTAGACCTCCTTTCTCTGACAGAAAAACAGGTCCTTATAAATGTCAGAGACGACCCCGATGTGTTCGAGGTTGAAAAGCCCCGCTCTGGTCTGATAACGTTCACCCTGGAACACCTGTTTCCCCACCAGGCATTGCACGCCCTGAGCCTGTGGGGAATGGACATAGACGAACAGAGCGTTTACCATCTCTTCATAAAAGGCAGAGAAAACGCCGACAAGAGACAGACAGAAAAAAAAGCGGGGGGGAGTGGTGAGTGATAGACGGGGACAACTATCACCACGCCCTGGACGTTGAGGTTCTGAAAAAAATAGCGCTTATGGGGGGGCTCAGGGGTTTTATCAAACTCTCCTCCGGACAGATGGGGCAGATGCTGGGTGTCACACAGCAGGCAGCATCCAGACGTCTGATAGACATGGAAAAAAAAGGGTTGATAGAGAGAAAAAAAACCGCCGGGGGACAGATGATACACATAACCCCGCCGGGAAAAAAACGTCTTCTGGAAGAATACTATCTCTACCAGAGAATCTTTGAAAACGTGACCTCGGTGGAGATCAAAGGGAGGGTGGCCTCCGGCTCGGGGGAAGGCAGCTATTATCTATCCATACCCGAATACGCAGAACAGTTCAAAAAGGTCGCCGGCTTCAGACCATACCCCGGGACGCTCAACATAAAAGTCGTGGATGAAGACGTGCTGAAACTGAGTCTCCTGAGAGGAAAAGAGGGAGGCGCTGTCAGAGGTTTTGTCAAAGACGGAAAAACATATGGAGACGTGAAAGTTTTTCCTGCAAAAATAATAGACGAAAAACACAGGGTCATGGAATGTGCGTGCGTTGTGCCCTTGAAAACACACCACGAAGACGTGGTTGAAATAATAAGCGACAGCCACATAAGACGTACAATGGGCCTCGCCGACGGCGACGTGGTCAGGGTGGAGGTACTCCTGTCACCGCCCAAAAACCAGCGGTCCCAGAAACAAAACGAACACGGCGGAGGTGAAATAGGCCTTTGAACCCCAATAAAGATGGTGACACACAGGATGATATACGGTTGCGCTATTTTTCATGGGAGTACTGGGGGACACAGCTGGCCCCCATAAAACCGCCGCCAAAAACCAGAGGTCTAAAAATAGCCCTGACAGTCCTCCTGTTACTCCAGATGTTTTCCACGACAATGATCTTTGCCACACCTCTTACCCCACAGTACCACGAGCCGGTCTCAATAACCCTCATCGTGGTCTCAGAAAACGGGACCGCCCTCCATGGGGTGTCCGTTGTACTGGACAGCGGGCAGAGAGCAATAACAGACCAGAACGGGACGTGCACAATAAAAAACGTGGAGCCAGGAGAGCACACGCTGTACATGAAATACCACAACCTGTTCGCGAAGAAAAAAATATACGTGAACAACTACGCAGAGACCACGTACTATGTCACCCTGTCAGAGACTAACAAAAACGACGCCACAGAAAGCATTCCCGAAATGGAACTCTTCAACATAGACAGCGAAGAAAAACTCCTCGGACTCATATTCGGCTACGGCCTCGTGGCAGCCATCGGAGCCCTTCTCACCGGCTTTTCAATCCCAAAACTGAAAAAACAGCCCTCTCTGTCCACCGGCAGCGGGATGCTGGGCATAGTAACTGGTGCCATCATGCTCGGATTTGACACCCCCAGCATGCTGGTGGGAATTCTGACAATGGCAGCAGCCATACTCACCATCGCTTTCTCGGCCCCTGTGGTACTATACATCCACCGCCACAAGATAACAGGAGAAAAAAGATGAGACGCTGAAACCAACGCACAGGAAAAGTATAATAACCAGAAAAACATGGCCAGCGTGGAGAGTGGTTTTATGATACCCGTAAAAGACCTGAAAGAGGGAGACAGCATACGGGCGATGTACGCCGTCAGGTCAAAAGAGCCCCTGCGAGAGTACAGAAACAGAGAAGGAAAATACTTCTTTTTCGTCGTGGGGGACAAGACAGGAGACATCATGGTCAAATACTGGGGCGGAAAGGACCCCGAAAAAACAGAAAACGTCTACGCATCGCTGAAAGTGGGAGACGTTGTTGAACTCTCAGGCGAGGTGGAATACGACAAATACACAGACCGCCTGGTCATAAGGTTCAACGAGGACACACACACCCTCCGCAGATGTTCCCCCGAAGAATACGACGTGTCAGATTTCCTGCCCACAACCCAGAGCGACACCGAAGCCCTCTACACCCGCCTCCTCCAGCGGGCCATAAAAATAGAAAACCCCCACCTCCGCCACCTCGTAATGCTCTTCCTGGACTCCCCTGAGTTTGCTGAGAAATTCCGAAAAGCACCTGGCTCCGCCACACACCACTACAACTACATAGGCGGAAACCTTGAACACACACTAAACCTCATAGAACTCTGCGACACCATAGCAGACCAGCATCCGGAGCTCAAAAGAGACCTGCTCATAACAGCGGCGATACTCCACGACATAGGAAAAATACCCGGATACGAGTACACTACCAGCATAGACCTCTCCACCCCGGGCAAATTCCTGGGCCACGTAAACCTCTCATACACCATGGTCAAAGAGAAAATAGAAGAAATAGACGACTTCCCCGAAGACCTCGCCGTACAGCTATACCACATAATACTGACACACCACTCCGGAGACAGCGAAAGATACTCCACCCGGAGATTCAAAACGCCCGAGGCCTGTGCCTTCTACCACGCAAACCTCACAGACACAATAATACAGGAGTTCATCCAGGCGGTCAACCAAGAATCCGGAGGAGAAGACGACTGGACCTACTCCCGCACACTCGGACACCAGATATACACCGGCGACTCAGACGAATAAATCATTCCTTGCTTATAAGCCGATAATACACCCTGGTGCCCGCCAGAGCATCGTGCAAACGCCTAACAATATCAGCATACTCGCTCGGCGTGTCGTACTCTATAACAAAATCATAGTCGCCCACCACCGGTAGAAACCCTATCTGTTTGACCAGTTTCACAATCTCAAGCGGATTCGGTCCCTCACTATAGAAGTGGAGTTTCAGATACGTTTTCAACGCCGGCACCTCCACCAAAAAGAAAGACCACCCATTATAAATAAATTGCCACAAACAATAAAACCGGTAAAAGGCGCCGGGTGAGGATCGTAACCCTCCTTCTGTTTCCCACGCCCGGGTTGCCCCGGAAGTGGTAGACGGCATTCGACTAAGCGCCCTACCACGAGGCAAACGCCTCCAACTTGGGCTTGCTCCGGTGGGGAGTCGCCGTTTCACCGCATCCAGCCGCAACCTCCCCCCTGAGGGGTTCATCGTGCGCGACTGGCCGTTTCGTTTCTGCGCCCTTGCCACCGCTCTCGCGGTCCCCGCTTGCGCGAGGCCACCACTACACGGAGGGAGGAGTTTCCTCACCAGACCCACAGGGGGCCCAGCGTCAGCCGTCCGTCCTCTCCCGACGCCACAAACAACTCCGCCGCCATACCTAATAAAACTTTCGCCCAGAGCGGGTGTGGGACAAAACTCCTTTTTAGTCTTTCACTATTATGACGTATTTTGGTGATAGAGATGAAAAAGCAGCTGTATTTGTGCTCTTGGGGTTTTTGGTTGCTATCCCGCTCTCTGTGCTTTTGGAGGGGGGACGGTGAAGGAAATGATGGTACAGTAGCCGAGTCAGATGAGATGGCGATATGGGAGAAGTCGGCCAGCCAATAACCCTGGCGGCTCACACAACCGCGACCCGGACGGAGAAATAGTATCCTACACATGTACAATGGACCAAAACACAACACTCACCGGCGAAACCACGCAAACAACATTAAACCCGGGTACACACACAATAACACACACAGTCACAGACAACAACGGAGCAACGGGAACCGCTGTTGAGAGTGTGGAAATACCCCGATTTTTTATGTTAATGCGGATCCGGAGGTGCGATCCGTGCCTGTACGGCAGGCCTGTGCGGTGTGTCTGCGTTTCCTATCCTTGTTTAGTTCGGACCAGTTGAACTATTGTAGTGTCTGTTGGGGCCCTGAGGTTTTGTGTGTGTATTCCACATTCGCCCCCCTGTTTTGGTGTACCCCGCCACCGGCCGTCTCTTTCTCTTTCCCCGCCGGGGTGTGTACATGGCTCACATCCCAGAGAACGGTAGCCCATTGTATACCACGGGTGGACAGGTATACTGTGTGCGGCCATGTACCGCCAGACATCCGCCTCTGTCCAGCTGAGTATGGGATTGATTTTTATGAGTCCATATCGGTTCTCTATGGTCTGGTAGTCTTTTCTAGTCTCACCTTCGGTGTTTCTGAGTCCTGTAATCCATGCGTCAAGGTCTTTTACCGCCACTTTTGTGGGCTCGACCTTCAATAGGTTGCAGCAGAGGTCCGGGTCTGCGTGATATATTTTCATGCCTGTGCGTTTTTCCACGTCCTGTGCTGCTTTTT
This sequence comes from uncultured Thermoplasmata archaeon, assembly GCA_964601625.1. Classification (GTDB taxonomy): domain Archaea; phylum Thermoplasmatota; class Thermoplasmata; order JAGHBH01; family JAGHBH01; genus CAZROC01. The sequence goes on from CAZROC010000008.1 coordinate 49,104, forward strand.
CAAATTTTTCCGGTGAGAGAAGGACAACCTTTATGCCGGCGTTTTTGAGCGGCTCTGGTATGTTTTTGCTTACGATGTAGACTGTTGTATTCAGGTTCATTTCCCGGTCCATTTTTACGAGGTACTCAAACGTTTCTCTGGGCTTGTAAGGAGTCATCACAGAAAAAACAGGGATGTCTTTTCTGACCTTTTTTGCGAGGTGGACCACCACCATGCTGTCTTTTCCGAAACTGCATGCCACGGCTATTTTTGGCCAGTATTCGTCTACGGCGTTTTCAATTATTCTGAGCGAGTTTTCCCATTTTGGGTCCATGTCCATGGCAATCTCTCCCGTTTTTTTTCACTTTCGCCAGCAAAGTAAACCCATACTTTATTTTTTTGGAAAAACGGGAGCTGTGTAGTATCCTGAATTGATTTTACGCTTCAAGTAACCACCCCGTGTACTCAAGGATTTTTTCTGGTGGGAGTTTTCTCCAGAATGCTTCTTCTGGTGTTTCTGCGTTCTTTAAATCCGGTCTCATACACACTGGAACCCTTCTCAATCTCCCTGATAATCCAACGAACCTTCCTATCATTCAACTTCCGCATACCCCTAACAGGAACAACTGTTAAAATATTTCGGGATACTACACTGCGTCACATGGATAGAAACTTTTATATAGAACCTCTTTTATACAGTTTTTGCACTGTGTTGGATAACACAGTGAGGAGGTGAAAAGAAGATGATGACGGGACAGCCAATACTGATACTGAAAGAGGGAACGGAAAGAGAAAAAGGCAGAAGCGCACAGAAGAACAACATTGCTGCGGCTAAGGCGGTGGCGGACGCTGTTCGTTCCACGCTGGGTCCGAAGGGAATGGACAAGATGCTGGTGGACAGCCTGGGAGACGTGGTAATAACAAACGACGGCGTAACAATACTCAAAGAAATAGACATAGAACACCCAGCAGCCAAAATGATGGTAGAAGTCGCAAAAACACAGGACGACGAATGCGGAGACGGAACAACCACAGCGGTTGTCATAGGCGGAGAGCTCCTGAAGAAAGCAGAGGAACTCATTGACCAGAACGTCCACCCGACCGTCATAACCAGGGGATTCCGGATGGCCGCAAACAAGGCCCAGGATTTCCTCAAAGAGATATCCATGAAGGTCACCGAGAAAGACGAGGAGACCCTCAAGAAGATAGCTGCCACGGCCATGACAGGAAAATCCGTCGGGAACGCCAGAGACCACCTGGCAGAGATAGCCGTTAAAGCCGTGAAGCGTGTCGCTGAGAAAGAGGGTAAGAAGACCATAGCTGACATTGACAATATCCAGGTAGTCAAAAAGCAGGGCGGCTCCATAGAGGACACCGAGCTCGTGGACGGTGTCATCCTTGACAAAGAGAGGGTACACCCCAGAATGGCCAAGACTGTCAAAAACGCCAAAATCGCCCTCCTGAACACCGCCCTGGAGATAAAGAAGACCGAGATAGAGGCGAAGATCCAGATAACCGACCCGACCCAGCTCCAGGCCTTCCTTGACGAGGAAGAGAAGACGCTGAGAAAGATGGTTGAGACCATCAAAAAGGCGGGAGCCAACGTGGTCTTCTGTCAGAAAGGCATAGACGACCTGGCCCAGCATTTCCTGGCCAAAGCAGGGATACTCGCCGTCCGCAGGGTGAAAAAGAGCGATATGGAAAAACTCGCCAGAGCTACGGGAGCGAACATAGTTAACAAGCCCTCTGACCTGACAGCAAAAGACCTCGGCAGCGCTGCCCTGGTAGAGGAGAGAAAGATCGGCACGGACAACATGACCTTCGTCACAGGGTGCAAAAACCCCAAGTCCGTGAGCATCCTCATCAGGGGCGGAACAGAACATGTGGTTGACGAAGTGGAGCGGGCAGTGCATGATGCGCTCAAGGTGACCGCTGTTGCCCTTGAAGACGGCGCCGCTGTTCCAGGTGCGGGTGCACCTGAGGTGGAGCTGGCTCTGCGGCTCAGGGACTACGCCTCCCAGGTGAAGGGGCGGGAGCAGCTGGCCATTGAGGCATTTGCTGATGCCTTGGAAGCGATTCCCAGGACGCTGGCGGAGAACGCCGGGCTGGATCCGCTGGACACACTGCTGAACCTGCGGAGCTTCCACGAGAGAAACAGGCGCACAGGGAAATATGGAGGCATAGACGTCAACGACGGCAAGGTGAAAGACGTCCTGAAAGAAAACGTCCTTGAGCCGCTGAGGGTGAAGAGCCAGGCCATAGCTTCCGCCACTGACGCCGCTGTGATGATACTGCGCATAGACGATGTGATAGCGGCCAAACGCACATCTCCACCCTCTGGTGGTGGAAGTGGCGGGCCTGGCGGAGGCGGAATGGGCGGAGACATGGGCATGATGTGAGCCCATATCTGGACGTCACTGCCCTCCACCCAAACCCTCTTCCATGTTTCCAATTTTTTTGTTTTCGTCTGTCTCACTGGACAATTTTTTTATACATGCTATTACAATGTCAGAATGTCAGTGTTGCCCCGGGAGGGGAAACTTTGGAAGACGACGTGCGTGAAGTGGTGGAAAAACTGTTGTCTTTTGCTCCGCCTGAAAGAGTGGACAGTTTTGCCAGAAAGAACCTTGATTCTGCTATAATAAACAATCTGGGCGATGCGGTTTTTCGTCTCGGGGATGTGGAGTACATTGTTGATGGTAAAAGGTACGGGTCTCTCCTCGCTGCGATGGCCGAGAGAGAGATCTTTGAGGAACTGACCGTTGTTTTCAACAACCTCCGTTTTGAGCCGGTCTGGCGCTATGACCTGCCTGTGCGTAAGATAAAGTTTTATTCAGACGGGAGGGGGGGCATGCTCTATTTTCCGAAAAAAATGGTGATGGGACGGTATGTGATAGACCCGTCTAGTGGACTGCTACATGGTAAAATCATGACCATGATAGGAACCGAAAGGTGGTTCATACCCGAGGATATCAAGACTGCTACCGAGCGCCCCCAGGACGTCCCGCCGGCCAGGCCGCCTGGTCTTCTTCCACCGGCGGATTTCTGGCGTGAAGTGCGCAGAGGGACCTTTATACCTTTCCGCGTAACTTTTTATGTTTATGCTAGGGATGCGCGTTATCGTTTCATCGTGGACCTTCTTCGGAACCTCTGGATAAAGGACTTCCGCGAGGGACGTTTTGACCGTGTGACCGTCAACCGGTCTCCCCTGGACTCCCTGTACCTTGACCGTGTTGTTGCGTCCAACGTGTTAAAAGACGTGCAGAAAAAGATTCTCATCTACGCTTTTGATGTTGAGGACTGTTCGCCCTCGGAGATCGCATATGGCCTGGGAATAACGGAGGCTATGGCCAGAAACCACCTCCAGGCTCTTCTCGCACGCAATCTTATGACTGTAGAGGGGTCTCCACCGAATGAGACGTACAAGATAAACCTTGAGTTTCTCCGTGAGACGAAGGGGGAGGTAATGGAATAAACCCCCGATAAACTATAAGCGAAGAAAAATATTTCCTGTTAACATATATAGTTAATAAATTACCTCTGAACCTTTATCCCAGGGTTTTCCGGTGCTTTGGACCGCCCCCGCCAAAGAGGCATTAACATATGCATGTTATTTTTAATGGCTGTTTTGATACAAAGAATAAAAGTTAACTAAAATACTTTATACAACGTTTTGATGGAATCTGATGGGGTTCGGCGGAAAATATCGTGCTTGTTATTGCCTATCACAGTGAATGAGTGGAAGGAAGAGGCTGTGGTGGATGGACGGGTGGATAGGTAGATGGACGGACGTGTGTATACGGCCCGGGCCGTGGAAAGCAGGTGGACGTGGGGGCAAAAATGGAAGTTTTAACGAAATCCCTTTTTTTGGATGATAGTAGGGGGGTTTCACTGGAAAAATGCTGTTTCGTAAAATAACGTTTTTGGGTGGAAAAATAATGGTCATCCCCGGGTCAACCCCTTCATTTCATGTGCAAAAACCGGCGGAAAAATAGCAGAGAAAAGTGGAATGTCACAAAATCCCCCATTTTATGACACAATTTCACCCTGTGGACGGGCCAAAATGTCGCCTTTCTGAAAAAAGTGACATTTTTTAATAGACAAAAAATATCACGGTCCATGTTATCACATAACGCTTGATAAGAATTGTCAGTCTGCTGTTGCTTTTTCCTTTTTCTCTTTTCCGTGTGGAGGAGACCATGGCTCTCCAAAAACAAAGGGAGAGTGGTCCTCGGGACCGCTGGCATAATGCGGCGGCGGAGGGGAATAGACCGGCTGTGGATAATATGGGGGCTGGTATGGTGTCCGGGGGAGATGCTGGGGTTCGGGCTGGTGGGATCTGTACGTCTCCGGCCCATAATAACCATCGGGGTGGTATCTCCTGTTTCCCAGCCGGGTGTTATAACCCGGTCTGTAACCAGAACTGTAACTGTCTCTCCCACGCCCGGGAACGCCTGGTGGCCCCATTTGCGGTGGCGCGCTGGCCCCCGGGGGGCCCCGGGATTGGGGGTAATACGCGCCGGGGGAGTGGGAATAGTATGGGGGAGAGTACTGTGGCTGCTCCATCTGGCCGTCTGGCTGGTACTGTTCCTCCCCGGGGGTCACCGGCAGACGGTGGCGTCTGTATGCCTCTTTCCTCTCGTCAATGTCCATCGTGAGGTATATCGCTGTTATCTCTATGCTGCTGTGTCCCAGGTTTTGCTGGAGGGTGCGGAGGTCTATGCCGGCTTTTAGGGCGTGGACGGCGTGGGTGTGCCTGAGCACGTGGGCATGCCGGAGCTCGGGGTCTATGCCCGCCTTTTCTGCGTTTTTTTCAACTATCCGCTGTATCTGGCGTTTTGAGAGGCGGCGTTTCCGGTTTGAGAGAAAGAGGGGGTCTTTTTTGTTCTTTATGCGGTCGCCCAGATAGTAGCGGAGCTTGTTTTTCGTGTCCGGGTCCACCAGCGGCACGATTCTGCCCTCGGAGTGTCTTTTGGCCCGCTGGATGTATATCTCCTCCCGCTCAAAATCAACGTCGCCCACGTTCAGGGCTGCGAGTTCTCCGACCCGCATGCCTGTCTGATACAGGAGAAGGAGTATAAGGTGGTCTCTCAAATTTTCGGGCGCACGCAGAAGAGCACGGACTTCATCTTCTTTAAGATACTTTCTCATCTGATCACCCGCTTTGAAGATGTGTTATGGCCAGTGACGGCCTGGCAACACAACATTTATCGGACGTTTGTCATACTTTTCTCACTTTTCATCCGCCATTTAGCGGACAATTGTCAGACATATATGTATTTTCCACTATATAAGTTTTGCTAATGGAGGTTGGATGGCATGGGCAGGCGGCGAGGATTTGCTGTTTTGTCCGACAGAAACCACCACCGTGTAAACGTCTTTCAAATAAAAATATTGCTCATAGTGCAACATAGGATACTATTTAACGTTCTACGTTAACAAAACGTTGTGGTGAGCCCTGCAGAGAACAATCTGTGGGGGAAACAGATCACGAAACAGGTTGCGGATTTGCGTGGAGTTACCAATTCACCAGTTACCACTTCACCACTTCTTTTTCGGCTGTGGTTTCCTTGCCTCTCTGACCTTGCCGTACACAAAAAACGCCATCAACACGAGTACAGTGGCATATAGATAGTTCAGATAGTTGTGTGGCTTGTTTATGTAAATCTGCGTTGAGGCTACGTTGTTCTCCGTGGTCACATCCCAGAAGTTTCCTTCGGGGTCCACCTTCACTTCTACGGTGTGCGGTCCATCGTCATAAGTGGTCCAGTTCACCATGACGGTTTTTTCTTCGCCCGGGTCCAGAGAGACCCTCGTGCGGGCCACCTCTTTTCCATCGGCGTAGAAAACAACAGGCACGTTTTCAACCCGTATCTTGCCCTCGTTTTTCACCTTGGCCTTAAGAACAACCGGTCGCACTATCTTTATTTTCACCCTTTTTTCAGCACTATCTTTCTGGCCATCAGGGGTCTCGGATGTGCCTGTGACTACCAGGGTTATTGTCTGCTCCGTTGCGGGCGCCGTTATGTTTATCCGAAAAACGCCTGTGGTGGAGTTACCCGACGTCGGGTCAACACCGGGGTTGCCTGTCTTGTTCTCGTACTCAATTCTGGCAGAAAAAGTGTACCACCCGCTGTCAGACATACTCGCGGGACCGCCGTCCACCTTAACGGTGTATTCCCCGGTGGCGTTGATCGCTATGTTCTCCGGTCCTTTAACAAAAACCGCGACAGGGGGATATTCGTCGCCTGAGACGGTCTGTGTGGCAGAAACCATGAAAAGAACCGGCAGTGTAAATATGAGAGACACGAGAAATGCGGTGACTGGCAGGCCACCGTTTTCTATTTCCGACACACTCCACCGGTGATTCCTTGCCTGATTTGCCTGATGCTTTGCCGCCATTCGTTTCACCTCCGCCTCCCCCCTGTGCGGGCGTTACGCCGTGAACTGCGCCCGTACCGTTTTCGGCGTTTTGGCGTTCCGAAAAACACGCCTATCAAGAGTATTATAACGGCGAGGACCACGAAGACCACGAAGGGCTTTGTTGTGTCCGGTGGCGGATAAACGTTTTCTCCGGACGCTTCCGGCTGCTCAACCGAGAGTGCCGCTGGCGTGAAAGACAGAGAAACGGTTTTTTCTCCCTCGGAAGGAGCCGATACCGCGACTATTATCGGAACACCTATGTCTGGATTGTCTGTCGTCGCCTCAGCCACCACCGTGAACTTCTTTTCACCCGATGAGATGCTCTGGTTCTCCATGCGAATGTCTTTGCTGTTTTCAAAATACACATTCCACCCGGCGCTGGAGAGCTCTTCGGCGTTCACTATGGTGAGATTGTACTCCTGTGGGCCGTTGCCGCTGTTGTTAACAACGAGTTTGACCGTGTACCTGCTCCCATCAAATACCGGGGCAGAGTCCGAGGGATACACGGATGTTGAAAAGATCTGGGGCACATTGACGTCCAGGGTGACCTCCGCTGTTGCCGTGTTATCCCGTTTTGATGTGGCTTTAAACTTTACTGGCGGGTGGTCTGTTCTGACGTCCGGTGGAAGAGTTATAGCCACACCAATGGTCTTTTCTCCCAGGAAAGGTATGCTTGTCAGGTTTGTTGAAAACTCAACGTCCCACCCGGATATCTCAGAGGTTATTTGCACCTCGTCGTCAACGTTTCCGTTGTTCTTTATTGTCAGCGTGGCGTGGATCGTTTCGTTAGCGCTGGCTGTCACGGATGGCGGGTCTATGGTCATGGAGAGGGAATGTCTGTGCTCAAGAGAGAGTTTTATGTCCTCTGTCCTGGTCTGCTGCGTCTGTTGCGAGGCCGTGGCGCTCAGGGTAACCATAACTTCTGCGCTGTACGTGTTGCTCATACCATACTCCGTTGTGGTCGTGGAGGCGGAGAGTGTGTAAGACCCCGGCGGTAGGAGTATCTCATAGTTTCCATCTGCGTCCGTTTCCGCCTTGATTGGCTTTTTGGTCTCAACAAAGGACGGTTTTATGTCCAGTTCTCCGCTGTCAAACGGGCGGGGCACACCGGATAGATTTGTGTAATAAACATGTCCCCTCAGAAGAGTTGACTGTACCATGGTGAAATCAAGGTTGTATGAGTCCTGGAAGACGCTGTCAGCCGGGACTTCCACATAGGACACGTTTGAAAGGGAATAAGATGTGTCTGTGGGAGCCACGTAGACCATATACTTCCCGGGTATGAGGCTTATGGTGTATTCGCCGGTGCTGTTGGAAAAATCAAAGTTGTCCATCCCTGTTACGCCCTGAGCATAGAAGTTGAGTGTGGCCTCCACCCCGCTGCCATCGTATGTCACCCTTCCTTTCACGGTCGCTTCAAGGGGGGTTATCTCAGGGGATATGTCCTTTTGGGACGGCCTGAGAGAGGCAGCGTGGTAGTAGACGTGTGAATACAGGCCGTTGAGGGGCACATCCGGGCTCACATCGATGTCAACAGTAAACCTGGAATCAGAGGGGGCGGGTAGATAAAACCCGGGGCTGGACGGGGTCACATGGACCTTGAAAACCATGCCAGTGTCTTCGTCGGTGAACTCTATGGGAATGTCAAACTCAGGCGGGTTTGCTATGTCAAGGTTCACTTCCCCGGAAAAAGCGGACATGGCCTCAAAGGAAATGTTGGTGTTCAGACCGGAGTGGACGCTGAGAGAAAACACCGCCACCTTTGACCTGTTGTCAGGGGTGTCGTTTGAGAAGACGACGACGTTGTAGTCGCCCTCCGGGCAGAAAAAGCTGTAAGTGGCCTCTGGTGCGGCGCCGTAGTCAACCGTGCCGTTCAGGACGTCCACCCTGTTGCCATCCGTGTCAAAAAGGAGGACTGTTATGTCATAGGAGGCCCCGTCTGACCCACCACCAGACACAGAGCCCGCACCGAATCCGGTGGCATTTCCATGTACCAGGAATTCTCTCCTGGCCACGAGGTCACAGGCCAATGGGATTGACGTTCTTTCAAACGTCTCTTTTTCAGATGCATAAAATCTTTCACTGGAAGAGACCGTTTTTTCAACCTCAATGCGGTATGTGCCCGGGTACACTGACAGGTTGTATCTGCCCAGGCCATCAGTAGTTGTGGAATAGCCCTCTGTGTGCATCCACGGCTCTCCTCCGCTGGAAGTCAGGAAAAAATGCACGGTTGCGCCGGCGAGCGGAGACCCGCCCGTCCCGTCTGACCCGCCTGTGGTCACGTTCCCGAACACCAACGGGTTTACTGGGACCATCTGAACAGAGAGGCTTTCGCCCGCCTCCATCTCCTGGGGCTCAGAGGAAGTATACCCCGTTGCTTCCGCAGAGACCTCAACAGACGTGTCATAAGGGAATAGTACGTAGGCGTTTCCATTAGAAGAAGTGAGGACGAGACACTCAACTCCCTCCGGGGGGGCGGTGAAGTGCAAAAGAGCGCCTCCCATGGGCTGCTTTGAAGCGTTGTCGTAAACAGTGACATTGTACCAGTATCCCAGACCCAGTTTGACATCAAAAGCCATGGGCCCGTTGACCGAAAAACGTTCCACCGCTGCCCCGGCACTATTCGTGCTCGTGGAATACGCAACAAGGGTGTAATCTCCCGGAGGCAGGTTCACGCTGTAACGCCCTTCATTATCGGTTCTGGCCCAGACATCCACTGGACCGCTGAAAAACAGATGAGCGTTTTTGACCCCCACTTTCCCTGCGTTCCCGCCGGAGGACTCATCTTCGCCACTGTCCGGCGCAAAAATGGTCCCGGAGACGGAAAAGGACCGGACCAGAGACAGGGACACATCAACCTCTGGAGAGGTTGTCTCCAGGACGACCTGGCCAAACAGCACTCCTTCAGGAGTGTTTCTCCTGGCCTCAACAATGTACTTCCCCTCGGGAACCGAAACACTGAAACGCCCATCTCTGTCTGTCACCGCCGTCTTAACATAGTCTGTGGTCGGATCCCAGAGGGTGATGATAGCGGCGTTTCCCACACCACTTCCTCCCCCGTCTGCCCGTGTGGACCCTTCGCTCACAGAGCCATCCACAGTGACCATGGGCCTGAGAGTTAGGTTCAGCGCCTCGGTCTCATTTTCTCCCAGATTCACAACGTGTTCTTCGGAGATGAGACTGAAAGACGTTGTGTTCTTTTCAGCCCAAACTGTGTACGTCCCGGGCAAAAGAGTTTCAAACGTGGCCGAGCCGTTGGCTGATGTCACAGCGGTGTAAACAGGAGACATAGAATCACCGTCGCCCTGCCCGCCCTGAGAACTGCCATACGAGACATACACCGTCGCGCCGTCAACGGGCTCACCCGCCGTGTTAAGAACATGGCACTCAACAGTCCCCGGAGCAACGTGGAAGTCCAGGGTCGCAGAGGACCTTCCAACGGTGGTGTTCTCGTACCCAACTGTTATGCCATCTTTCTCAACGTGTACCATATAAGAGAGCGGTGGAAGCTCTGTGACCTCATATTTGCCATCGCTGTCAGTGACTCCCTTTTTCTCAATCCCATATGTCTCATTCAATACAGTCACGGTGGCGTTGACGATGGGTTCGTCCTCTGAAGATGAGAACTGTCTGTTATTGTCCTCGTCAAAGTAGACCCGCCCCTTTATGGACTGAGCCTGTATCGTGAAATCCTTTTCAATGTTGAAATCCCAGATGCCGTCGCCATTTTCGTCCCTTTTCTCTCTCATAGCCTGATAATCCTCAACATACACGTTGTAGGTGTCCAGCTGGTCTTTTTCAACCTTGTTGAAGCTGTCAAAGTTCCCGCCTGTTGAAAGAACCACCGTAATATTGCCAAAAGGCAACAGGACGGAATACCGCCCGTTCTCATCTGTGTAAGCATAATCATGCGGTATCCCGTACTCGTCCCTGACCGTGACAAGCACGTGGGGCGCTGGCTCGCCGTTCTCAAGAGTCACGGTGCCATTGAGATATGCCCCATCGTAGTACTCAATGAAAACCACCCCGTGGTAGACGCCGGCATACGAGGGAAGGAGTACGCCCTCGTCCTTCTTTGAGAGTTCCTGTGCTTCTTCATAGGACACCGCCCGCCACTCTGTAGTGTGGTTCCTGTAGTCCTTGTAGGGGTTCCAGTAAAACGTCCTGTAAACCAATTTAAAATGCTTCATCGCCCACGCTGGTTTTATGTCCTCCCCGCCCAGAGTCACAACAGGAATCCCATCTCCACGACCGGCCTCTTTGCCCGTGTAACCTATATAACAGCGGTAGAGCATTGAGTTGTAGAACATGTCCTTGTACTCTATCTTGTAATCCTCTACTTTTGCTTCCCTGGGAACATCCCCTGGCAGGTACTCGCCCATGTCCGTGACCACCTTTATTTCATAGAAGTCATAGGGCACCCTGTTTCCACCTGAACGCACACGGTGGTCAGACAAAACGGCCGGAGCGTAAAAGATGCCTGTGTTTCTAGCTGAGAAGGGGAAGAGACGGGAATCCACCGCAAAATACCGTATACCCCTGCCCGTGTAATCCCTTATCTCCCTGTACAGGTCAACGAGTTTCCTGTCATCCCTTATTGAGTTGACCAATACCACTTTTACAAAAGTGTACTTAGCGTTCCTGGGGCTGAGGTCCGACGAGCGCGGGCCATAAACATCAGGGTTGTCCAGCACCACCTGGACATACTTTTCCGGGTTGTAATAGGCGTCCTCAACGGCGGTGGTGTTCTCCTGGCCTATGTACTCACGCAATATGCCCCTTATCTCCGGCGGAAAACCGTCGGGGTTGTCCCGGGCCACACCGTCCAGAATGCGCTCAATGAAAAGGGCTATAGCCTCGTCCTCTCCCTGAGACATGAGGACGTTACCCGCCCACTGATAGCCATACTGGAAGTTGTCCGCACAGGCGGGGTGCTGGCCCTCCTGTATCGCCTCAAAACCGTAGTCCCACCAGCTCACAAAACCCGGACGCTCCGAGGGGGGCTCGTCAGCATCCCTCTGGCGCATGTTCCACCACGCGTTTGGCCAGTAAGACGTCCTCTGCCAGTAAGAGGAGCGGACAGGCATGGAATACCCAAAAGCGCCGAAATACCATATTGTGCCGTTCTCCGCATCATAGTTCTTCGGCCGGAGGACATCGGGCATGTGCTTGTACACCTTGTAATCATATATCGGTTTTGTTTCATACGGAATTCCGGCGTCCACAGCGTACCATGCGTTGGGCAGCAAAATAAGGAAAAATATGAAAAGAGAGCCCAGGACATGGCGGAGTTTAAGGCTCTTTTTCAGTCCTCTTTTCCCGCCCCCGTGGGCACGGAAAGCCTTCCTTATGCTTCCGAAATCAATGCGTTCAACAAGCAGAGAGAGGATCCAGCCGCTCATAACAGCAAATGCAGGGCTTGCCACAAACAGGAAACGAGCGGCAGAAGCGGCCATGTAAAGGGTTGAAGCAGCCCAGACCGTTATGAACAGGTAGTCGCTCTTCGGGTTCTTGGGAAAATTCCATATGGCATAGCCAACGCCAAAAAACGCCATGAAAAAGGTTGCCACACCAAAAGACAGGACGAACCTGCTGAACTGGGGTGCCTGTGCCTCTGCAATGGTAGTATAGAGCTTGTTTTTGACAAGATAGCCCTGTCCGCCCACAATGCTCTGCCAGAGATCAGGAGCCAGAAGGGCTGTCAGCGCCGAGCCAACCCCAATAAGTATACCAAGTATAGGCAGAACGAGGGTCCACGGGTAATCCCGTGTCACAGCAAAAACCACGCCCAGGAGGACGATGGCCATTGAAAGATAGAACGGTGTGTCAAACCATGTTTTTGTCTTATGGAAATCGTAGTACCATGGAAACGCCACAAGGAAAATCAAAGCGCTCATAACAAAGAATATAGCTGTGACAGTGGTGGAATCAACGTCTCTGAACCTGTTTATGAGACACTGGGCGATCATGTAAACCCCCAGAATGACGATGATGTAGCTGTAACCTTTCCACGTCAATGCCACCGCTGCTATGGAAACACCCGCCATCGCAGAGTAAATCAAAGACGCCTCGTTGGCTCTCACCATCTCCAGGAATCCCTTCTTTATGCTCTCAAAAGAGCGCCAGGTTTCCACCCACTTCTCCTGGCGGGAGACCTTCAACGCCTTCAAAAAGAAATAGAATCCAACAAGGGTGAAAAACATGGCGAAAGAGTCGTGGTCTGCGTTGGTCAAAACCGTCCTCTCAATATGACCCGCCTCAATGGCGAAGAGAAAAGCAGCAGCCAGACCCGCCTTTTTTCCGAACATGGTGCGGGTTATGAAATAAATCGGGATCATGCTGAGGGCTCCCCAGAATGCTGTTGAAAAGATGAAAGAGTACCACACGCCAGTGGAGATGTCTCCGGCGAACGGCGAGACAACATAGCCCATGACTACAACGCTCCACTGCCACAGCGGTGGACGGGGGTTCACCGCCCCAATAGGATAGTTGAGCATGGGATCCCAGCGCATCTGCCGGTGTTCCGACACGACGTAATCAATAATCCTCTTGTGGTAATACGAGTCAGAACCACCGGACACAACAAACTCGCCAGGGATAGGAGAGTTATTCACCGATGGCTCAAAAGCGAACCATGCTCTCACAAAAAAAGCGAGGAGCACGATGAGCAGGAGGTATACCGCCACGCTGTTCCTGCCGAACCACCCCTCGCTTACACTGTGCGCCTTTCCGCTGTCCCTGTCATTTTTCAGTCTAACCGGCAACCTGACCATATGGCTCACCGTAGCGAAGGGGTGATAACCCTTTCCTTATTAAACCTTTCTTTGACAAAAAGATTACAAAAATTGCCAGTCTAAAACGCATCTCCCCGTTCTCCTCTTCCTCCAACTTATTCAACCGAGAGAATCACATCAACCAGCTCGTCCCACGATCCAACAACCCTCCACGCACCGGCTCCGAGCAACTCCTCACGCGCTCCAAGGCCCCACAGAACCCCTATCGCTCTCACGCCAGCGTCAACCCCGCTCTTTATGTCAAACACCGTGTCACCCACCACAACAGTGTCGTCCCTTTCGACGCCCAGCAGGGATATAACATGGAGGAGATGCTCCCCGTCCGGCTTCGGAACGGGGGCATCGTCGTAGCCAACAACCGCGCCGAACAAACCTCTTATGCCAAAGTGCGAGAGGAGAATCTCCGCGCTCTCCGTCTTCCGCATGGTGAAAAGCCCCAGACGAACACCAGCGCCGTGAAGTTTTTCCAGGCCCTCCCTGGCCCCGGGAAAAAACCGGGTGTCATCCATGAAAGTGGTGTACTGTATCTCCCTGTAAATCTCCACGGCACGGGCCATCTCGTACTCTCCTACCCGCCTGCCAAGTATCTCATACAGGTTCATCCCCGCCATTTCCTTCAGTTCCTCAAAAGAAAACGGCTCATAGCCGAGACGTTTCAGGGTTTCATTCAGAGACCTGGCGATGCTGCCCGATGCGTCAAAAATCGTCCCGTCCATGTCAAAAACCACGCCTCTAAACGGCAAAGGTCCATCCTCCGGTTACTGGTCTTCGGGTCCGTTGTGCCACGGATCAAAACTGTTGCTTCCCGGATTGCTGAAAATGGGGCCAAACGCCGGGTCGCCATAGCACACGAACATCGCAACCTCTTTCCAGTCCGCCCTACCCTGCGCCGGCTCCAGGGGAGAGACCAGCGAATCCTTGTTGGGGTTGTGGATGTACCTGTTCTCAGCCCACTGGACAGCCTTTCCAAGGGTCCCGTGCTCGTCCTCGTGGTTAATAAGACCATCTAGAACAAAAGCATACCAGCAGTTGTTCAGGTCCCAGTGCCCGTTGCCCGTGATTAAAACACCGGTGTCCTTTATGTCCTGTCCGAGGTTGCTGAAGCTGACCTCGGTCGCAGCCACAAGCCCCACAGCCCCGGAATAGAGATAGTTTGTCGCCCAGAGTTTTTCCATGTCCACCGGGTCTCCCCACCAGTGACAGCCGTGTATCTTGGCGTTCTCACAGGAGACAAGAATCCCCACCTGGGGCGGGAGGTTATACAGAACAACAGAGGGAGAGTTTTCATACTTTTCATACCTTTCCAGGTCTCTGCCCTCCAGCCGGGACTTGCTGAGAGGGTCTGTCGGCTCCTCCGGTTTATAGACATAAAACGTGGCATGCCAGCTCCCATGTCCCCTGTACGTCACCAGCGCGCTGGACTCCATAACAGGCCTCCAGTCCTCCTGGGCGTGATTGTCCGAGAGAGGGGCAGAGGTGCCGCTGGTCTGCATGTAATCAACGGTGTAGCCCTCGTCGTGGAGGTCCTGGACGGCAAACCGCCCGGGGTCCATCTGCCGCCTTCGGTCAGCGACCTCAAAACCGTTCCACACCGAAGCGTGTTTGCGCCACTCCACTTCCTTTGTTCCGGTGGTATACTCCGCCGCCACCGTTTTTACATAATAATCGTATCCCAGAGTGCGGGCGATCATCATGCTGGCTCCGGCCAGATTATAATTCACTATTCGTCCAACAGCCGAGACCATCGTGTATATGTCATCGGTGAGAAAACCGTACACCACATCAGAGCTCACAAGCCCATCACCCTCCGTGCTCTGCGGGTCCGTGTCTGTCTCATCCGGGAGTTCAAACTGGGGCACCGCCTCTGCGCTCCCCACAAGGGCGATGTACTCAATCGGCCCCCACATCTCGTATATCTCCCTCAGCTTCAAATATATCCCTATGGCCCGGGCGTTCAGAGTGGTGTTCATATAACCTATCTCCTCCGTGCTCGGCGGGGCATCCGTCAGAACCCAACCGTTGTGCGCACAGGCCAGCTGGACGGCCATCAGGCTCAGCGATGGTATGTGGAAAGATGCGTTGTACTCCTCTGGCTCCGGGAGGGCGTTGCCCTCTCCGTCTTTGTACCTCATCTCAACGGTGTAAAAAATGTCCGTCCGATAGTCCTCGGGGTTGGCGACAACCACATAGTTGGGCGGCACCCCCTCTTCGTACAACAGGTTCCAGACCTCTTCCTGAGAAGAAAAAGACGAGGGGCCGGGGACAAGTTTATAACCCTTGAGATGGGCATAGGGCGCCGCCCAGAGCGCCTCCTCATAGGAGGCAACGGTTATCTCGCCGGCAAAACCGGTCAGACCCAGCACCGTTTCACGTGTTAGAGGAATGACCACCACGTCTCCCAGAGAAGATAGACGGGGGGGCAGAGACGTGTTATGCGTGTCAAAGGTGAAATAGACAGGCGTCCAGCCAGAAATGGACATGTTCTGAATCGTCACCATCTCATGCCAGTTCAGATCCCCATCTTCAAGCACGAACATAGGCCGATACACCTCGCCAACAGCTAGCATAGAAACACACGCTGCTAGCAACATTTCTTCTTCGCTGGACGGCTCGTCAATCACTATGTAAAAATCCTCGGGCAGAGAAACCTCCGCCACGCTCACCTCCAAGTGCCCTTTTTTCAGCAGAACAAAAACACCGGCCAGGAGCAGAATCACCACGGCCAGGACAGCAAAAGCCTTCTCCCGGGAAAAACGCCCATGGCCGCCCGCGTTTACGCCTTTTATGCCACCTATTCTCTTGCCAGGGCTCAAATCCGACTTTTTTCCCGCGTCGGGGTCTTCCACGTTTTTCCACCTCGGCATAGATTAGCAACTAAGAGAATTAAAAAACTTATGGGCAAATCTTTGACAGAGCACGGAGCACACTATCGCCTCTCACGCCGCCTCCGCCCTGGGCCCCTCTGGCCACGTCCCAACCTTTTCCGCCCACCAGAATCCTTTTTCTTTTTCGGCGGCCTTCTGCTGCTGAAAACTATCCCCATCTTTTTCTGGAACTTCTTTTTTGCTTTCTTTATAGTGCCAGAGGTAATAATAGTGCGAAAAGTCACACCCACCCCGCTGACTTCTCTGATGCTGTTCAGGATCTCAATGACCCTGTCTTTCAACAGGTGGGGGCACCGCACTATGCCGGCGTTGTGCTCAAAGACCGTGAGCCACACGTCTTCGTTGCGGATGTCCCGTGGCAGGGCTCTGTGGATGGCGTGGATGACCTCGCCCCGTCTGAACTCCCTTGGAGCCTCAATTATAAACGCTATGTACCTCTGGCGCCCAACACGGTCTTTGACGGTCATTAAGCTGGCTGACGCCCCTATGTGATATTAATCTTTCCTCTCCCTCCACAACTCTATTCTACTCCACTAATGCAAAATTTGCCGAGAACCCTGTCTGAGTTGGGTTGCAGTCTTATACTCTTTGCACAGGTATCAACCGGTTGGACACATAAGATGACCCAAAACATCCAAACACAAACATAAAAATATAACACAACATATAATTTTGTTATATTAACACCATGTTTTCTTTCATAATAGAGAAAAGTTTATAACTTGCTAAACACAATAAACGTTTTGTATGGTAAAAAAACATCTTATCATACTCATCCTGTTACTCCTCCTATTGACACCGATAAACCAGACAAAAGCAGAGACAACCGTGACAACAGACGACACCATTTACATCATCGGAGACTGGACAATCACAAACAACATCTACATACACAATAAAACGATAGTACTGGATGGAAATCTCAATATCAAAGATGGGGGAACACTCCACCTCTATAACGTCAGCCTATACATAAACTCAAACTACGACACACAACACGGAATACACGTGTCCAAAACAGGCCACATATACACAGAAAAAACACTAATAACCGCATACAGACAGGCAACATACCAGCAAACAGACACATACAAATATGAGTTCACAATAGCCGGAGAATCCAAACTCGCCAACACCACCATATCAAACTGCTACGGACCAATCTGGCTATCAAACGACAACGTAACAATAACAAACTCAATCATAGAAAACGCTAACAGCGACGGAATACTCTGCTACAAAGCAGCACCCACAATAAAAAACAGCATAATACGAAACAACGCCGGCACTGGAATAGAAATACAAGAAACCACCAAACTCACAAAAATAATAAACACCACCATAGAAAACAACGGATATGGAATAGACGGCATCCAAGCCCCCGTATACGTCCAAAACTCAAAAATAACCGACTCCTACGCATACGGCGTCTACATAGCCAGCAACCGGACCAGCTACATAATCAACTCTACTATCAGTGGGAATGGTGGTAGTGGGTTGGCGAC
>CAZROC010000009.1:0-55520 GCA_964601625.1 uncultured Thermoplasmata archaeon
GGGGAGGAGAAGGAGGGCGGGGGAGAATAATAAACCTGCAAAACATTTATTTACACCGTCCATTTCTTCTTTGAATGGATGAGCGGCCGCAGAGACGAGAAGGACGGAGAAGGCGAGGATTTCATACGTGTGCGTCTTCCGAACAAAAAACTCGGCGAGATGTACGGCATAGCGGAGCAGCTGCTGGGCGCCTACAAGATAAGGGTGATATGCGAGGATGGGAAGTCCCGGCTGGGGCGGATACCGGGGAAGATAAAGAAGAGGATGTGGATAAGGGAGGGGGATCTTTTGATCGTAAAGCCCTGGGATTTTCAGGACGAAAAGGCCGACATCGTTTACCGGTACACACGCACGGAGGCATCGTATCTGAGCAGAAAGAAGATGCTGCCGCCGCTCCTTGACCTGTTCTGAACCATGTGAGGTGTCAGGGGATTGGGAAGAAAAGCGTTTTCAGACGCCCTTGATTTCGCCCTTGCCCGTCTCTACGAAAAAAAGGGGGACAGGGAGTACCGTAAGACGCTGGACGAGGTCTTTGATCGCCGCACCCTCCTGGTGCTGGAAAAGCTCATCTCCAACGGGTATTTTGTGACCCTGGACTTTCCCATTTCCACGGGCAAGGAGGGAAACGTTTTCAGAGCCACAACAGAGGAAGGCGAATACATAGCGGTAAAAATATACCGTGTCTCAACAGCCACCTTCAAAACCATAGGAAACTATGTTGAGGGCGATCCCAGGTTCAAAAGCTTCGGCGGAAACAGGCGCAGGATGATATCGTTGTGGTGTTCAAAGGAATACCGCAACCTTCTCAAACTCCACGACGCAGGCGTGAGGGTCCCCCGGCCAATCCGCTCAATAGAGAACGTTTTGCTAATGGGATACATAGGGGACGAAGAGCGCCCCGCCCCCCTGCTGAGGGACGTGGCCGGTTTTCTGGAAGATCCAGAGGGTGTTTTCTGTGAGGTGGTTGATGACATCCGCAGGGCGTATATGGACGCACGCCTTGTGCACGCCGACCTCAGCGAGTACAACATACTCTGGTGGAAAGAGACGCCGTGGATAATAGACGTGGCCCAGGGCGTCGTTCTGAAACACCCGCGGGCAGAGGAGTTTCTCGTCAGAGACGTTAAAAATATATGCCGGTTTTTCAGAAAGCTGGGTGTGGATGTGGACGAAGAAAAAGTGCTCGCATATGTACGGGGCGGCGAGGACTGGAGGTGAAAAGCCATGCTGTACGCTAAGGTTCCCAGGGAGCGGATTCCTGTCCTCATAGGGAAAAAAGGGTCCGTCAAGAAGGAGATAGAGCGGAGGTCCGGGGCCGAGGTCAAAATTGACTCTGAGACCGGCGATGTGACCATAGTCGTGGAAAAGGCCAGAGACCCGGTGATGGGCCTCAAAGCCGCTGACGTGGTCAGGGCGATAGGCCGGGGTTTTTCTCCCGAGAGGGCCTACCGGTTGTTTGAAGAGGACACATATCTTGAGATACTGGACATCCACGATTTTGTCGGAAAGAGCAAGCGCCGTCTGCGCCAGGTCCGCGCCCGTCTGATAGGAACCGGCGGGAAGGCCAGAAAGACCATTGAGGAACTCACGGGCACCTACATCTCGATATATGGGGACACGGTGTCGATTATAGGAGATGCTCTGGAGAACAGCATAGCCCGGGAGGCAGTGGTGATGCTCATAGAGGGAAGCGAGCACTCATCTGTCTACCATTTCCTTGAGAGGCGGAGAAGCGAACTGATCGCCGCGGAGATGGGCTTTGAATACTATGAGCGAGGCGAATACGACAGTCCCGGAATAGAGGGCGGTAGCGAAGACGTAGACAGGGGCGAAGAAGGAGAAGGAGACGAACACGGAGATGAAAACGGAGATGGGGACGGGGGCGGGGAATAAGAGTGATGGGGTGATGAGCGCACGATAGACCTGACCGGCGTGGTGGCCATCGTCCTCTTGGGCCGTCTCCTTGGCCTCCCCTTTCTTAAAAAGGGTTTCCAGCCGATAATAGGCGAGGTGCTGGCCGGTGTTTTCCTTGGCCTCTTCGGTCTCGTCGCCCTGTCGCCTCAGATAGAGGCGTTTTCTGACATGGGAATACTCATGTTAATGCTCCTTGCCGGTCTCACCACTGACTACAAATCTTTCAGGAGACACCGCAAAGAGAGCGTGGCCATAGCCACCGGCGGAGTGCTCATGTCAATGGTCCTCGTCTTCTTCCCCCTGTACTATATCAACATGACCTTTCTGGGGCTCAGCCCCACGACGTCTTTCACAAGCGCCCTTTTCATCTCCGCCATACTGAGCAACACGGCAATAGAGGTGTGCGCCAAAATCTTCATGGAAGAGGGACTGGGCGATGTTAAAACGGTTGCCATAGGTGCCAGTTTCGTGGACGACATACTGGCCGTTTTTTTGATAGGTGTGGTGTCGTCTACGGTCCTGCTGGGAGAGAGCCCCACCCCAATGGACATAGCCCTTCTAACCGCCAGGGTGGTTTTCTTCCTCCTGCTATCATTTTTCCTGATATCATATCTCGTTGAAAAGCTGTTCAACAGGTTCCTGTCCTCCTTCGTGCGGAAAGAGAGATATCCTCTCACAGCCACCATCTTATTGGCTTTTGGTCTCGCCCTGATAGCCCGCCCATTTGGACTCCACGAGGTCATAGGCGCATACATGGCGGGTCTCATGATAGGAAAGTGGGGCAGCCAGGCCGGTCCCATGCTCAAAAAACAGATAGTGTGGGAGCACCTGATAAAAGACATAGACCCCCCTCTTAGAGCGATTTTTAGCCCCCTGTTCTTTGGATACATAGGGCTCGTATTCGCAGACATGATAAAGGGCTCTGGCGTCTCCGGCGTTGTTGCTCTCCTGGCTCTGGTGTTGCTGGTGTTCGCAATAGCGGGGAAGCTCTTCGGGTGCGGTGGCGTCGCCCGGAGGATGGGCTTTTCCAGAGAGGACAGCTGGCTTATAGGTTCTGCGATGGGCGGCAGGGGGGCGCTGGAACTCGTCCTGCTCCTTTACGGCAAAAACATAGGGGCGATAACATCAGACCAGTTCACAGGGGTCGTCCTGGCAACCCTCGGCACCATCATAGTGGCGCCGATGCTGTATTCGTTTGTAAGGAAGAGGGCCAGCCGGAAAGTCCCGGGGGAAAAGGCGGATTAGCGGGGTGGATTGGCTGCTGAAAGCCACCATACACGGCCAGTTCAAGGAGGGGATGGTCACAGGTGGCGGGATGGACATATTATGGGCGGAAATCTCTTAATACCACCAGCGGTTTTACTTCACGATGGGAGAAGCAGAGGGCGAAACAGAGCAAAAAGAACAGACGGAACACCAAATAGCGCTGCACACTGTTGAGCAGCATGTTCTCCTCGCAGGGATAATTGTCGCAGAGATCGGCGCGCTCTGGGCGGGGCTGTCGCACACACGTTTTTTTCTCTTCATAGCGTTCATACTGCTTTCTCTGACTCTAATAAGCCTCCGCTTTCCGCACTCGTGGGCCAGCATAATATGGCTGGCCATGATATACCTGCTCATTTTTTTCGGAACAACAACAGCCCTTTCCCTCACAGGGCAGACCATTTTGTCCCTGCCCATCGGGGGGGGCATGGTTTTCCTGGGGCTCTGGCTCGGAGGTCGCTTCCTGGTGCATGTGAAAATTTCCAGGGACAGAAAAAAAGACCTCTACTATGTGCCTCTCGGGCTGTGGGGGCTGGCCCTGGCGGTCTTCCTGGTGTCCTCTGCTCTTTCGGCGGTGGGGTTCTATCTGTGGGCGAAAGGCGGTGGGCTCGGATTGTACGTGGCATCCGAGGTCGTGCTGGCCTTTTCAATCCCGTATATGCTCCTGAAAACCGAGGAAATAGGGGTGGGAATACTCCACCCCGAAGACCTGATCCGCTACAGAGGCGAAGACAGGTGCCCAGAGTGCAACGCCATCCTGATACTTGAGAAAAAGAGGTGTCCCCACTGCGGCGCCACAACGGTTTTCCGGTGGTGCCCCATATCAGAGGCTTACGTCACAACGTGTCCAGCGTGCAAAGAGAGGGTCCTGTGGGGGCGCACATGCAGCAAATGCGGTGCCCCATTGCCCGAAAGCCCGACATGTCCTGGCTGTGGCCGCGTGGTTCCCTTCGGGGAGTGGGAAAACGTCGCATGAGACAGTGCTTTCTTCACCTTCCCCAGCACCAGAATAAGACGGTGCCAGAGCGACCGGTGTCACACCCGTTTTATTCTCCCCAGCGTAGGCTCATAGACCTCTCCGCGGTCCACGAGTATGTTCAGTCCTTCTTCCAGTTCCTCTTCGCCTATGCCCATCTCTCTGGCCCTGTCCATGATATCCTCCCAGAGAGCGCCCTGGGGCTTTGTGTCCAACTCTTCTATGATGGAAAGGATTTTCTCCAGCACCTCCTCGCCCGCTCCCGCATCTTCCTCCACGCCAAAAGTCTGTGAGGAGGCCGATGGCACATTTTCGTATTCGGGGAGCAGAAACTGGAGGGAGGAGATGAGCATGTCTCTATACCTACGCATGTTGATGTTCCCATACGACTCCAGGGCCATCAGAACGCCCTCCGCTATCTCTTTCCTGACGCCTTTCGCTATCAGCCCGTCCACCGTTGGCTCAGGTGTGTCCAGCGCCATGGAAAGGGCGGACAACCGCTCTTTAAGCGATCTGGCAGCGTCAAGAATCCAGTAGTTGTAATCCGCCTCCGATACAACTTTCACGCTCTCAGCTCTTATGGACGTGTACATCCTGTCCCCACCTGGTGGGGTATATGTCCGTATCTTTCCCACCACCGCCACAAAAGCAGGCGGTTTGAGGTTTGAGAGGACGGCCGCCGCCTCTCTCTGGTGCTGGCCTGCGAAAACGAAGAAAAAACCGGTAGGATCGTTTATCTTCGCCCACCACAGCGGCTCTTCTTCGGTGCCCTTGTTTTCCACGTCCACCAGAACGCCCATGGCGAGCAGCCGGTTGACCCTGGCGCCCGTGGGCGTCAGGATGTAGTTTGGCATCCTCTCGTCTTCTGCCCTGAGCAACTGGGCGGAGTCGCTGTACTCTCTGGCGAATATCCGCCACGCCACTTCTCTTTCCATTTCACAGCCCTCCTTCTATTTCCTGCATGAGTTCACGTGCCTCTTTTTCCACATCCGGCGAATAGAGGCGTGCGTCCTCGCCTATGATCATCACACCGTACTCGTCTTTTGTCGCGTTTCCCCGCACCTCAATGGGTCGGGCCAGGAGTTTGTTTATAAGGTCGTCCCTAACCACCTCAGGAGTCATTGCCTCCTGTGCCTCTGCCATGTACTCCTGGAGTGTTTTGCCGGCGAGCTTTTCGGTTATCTCCCTGTTCAACACCACGGTCACGGCACCTGTTCCGTCATCTATGACCCCTTTTATCCGGAGATCGGGCTTCCCATCCACTTTGCCATGGACCATGCACATGCTCTTCTGTACGACCCTGTTGCACTCGGGACAACGCTTTATGAGCCCGCTGCCCGGTTTGATGTCTATGAGGAAACCTCTCACGAGGACGCCGATGGCACCGCCGTTCTTTATCAGCCTCTCAAGTGAGATCGGGCGGAGACTCTTTATATCGTCGGCGGGAGGCAGAGCGTCGTCGTCCAGGCGCTCAATGGTTCCCCTGTCATCAAAGGTCAGGCGCGGAACGCCCCGCCAGGAATTAACGTACGCTCCGGTGACCCTGTAGACTCCGTCTCTCACTATGTCAAAATCTCCCCAGGCGGAAAAACGTGCCATCCCCGTTTCGTCACCACATATCCCCGATATGACCGTTTTGGTGGCTCCCTGGACCTCCACCTCTCTCTCCTCCACTTCTATCACACGGAAAGTGGCTGTGACGTTCCGCATTCCCTCGCGGAGCTCGCCTATCTTCGCTTCCACCGGCTGTCTGCCAAAAACAGGGGGCAGCAGATCCTCGTCTGCCCTTGTTATGCTGGTCCTCCGGCCCATGTTAACCTGGACCTGTCCCTGCCAGTCCTTTGTGTAGGCGTTTCTTATTTTCAAAACGTCGCCTTTTTCGTAGGGAAAACTCCCCTCCCAGAGCGTGAACGGAACGGTGCCCGTGTCGTCGCCCAGTATCCCATAGACTATGGTCTTGGGCCCGTCTATGCCCTCTATCTCCCTGGTGTTTGCCGTGACAACCCTGGCCACCAGGTTCACGCTCATAAGACCCGGTGCGAGGGAGGATATCTTCGTCCACTCAGAGCCCCCGAGCAGTCGTTCGTCTCCGCCGTATTTTTTCACAATACTGACCTTGGCAACGTCCAGTGGAACACGGTACTGTTCCACGTAGGTCCGGAGCTCGTTTTCCAGGGACGTTTCGTCCATTTCCACGTCTGCTGTTTCCAGCGCCTTTTTCAGTTCTTCCACGTGTGGTTTGTATGTTTCGTCTTCCATTTTTTTCACCTGCCAGCTCCCCTGTCTCCTTCCTCTTCGGGTGCCACGGGAGCGTTTTGACACCCTGATCGTGTTGCGTGTGGAGACAAAAAACGGGGTGGTATATAAACAAAGTTGTTGGGGTGGTGAAACTGGTGAAAGTGCGTTTTTCGGCGTTCCGCTTTTATACCAAAACCCTTTTCGCACCTACCAGGGAAAGAAAGGCGGTGTGAGGTGAAGGATATGGCGGCGAAAGAACAGGGAGACACCTATGACGTGGTGATTATAGGCGCCGGCCCGGCGGGCATGACAGCGGCAATATACGGTGTTCGGAGCGGCATGAAAGTGTTGTTGCTGGAGGCCATGATGGCAGGCGGCCAGGTGTCCGAGTCCCCCCTCATAGAAAACTATCCCGGTTTCCCAAAAACAGACGGCCCCACCCTCATACAGGCGTTCAGAAAACACGTTGAGGAATACACCGTGATAAACGAGGGCGAAGAAGTGGTTGATGTTGCCCAGGAGGGGGACCTGTTCCGCATAAAAACGGACTCGGCCGAGTACGCTTCACACGCCATAATCTTCGCCACCGGGGCCAGGCACAAAAAACTCGGTGTCCCCGGAGAAGAGGAGTTCGCCGGGAAGGGTGTGTCTTACTGTGCCACCTGTGATGGCTTCTTTTTCAGAGGAAAAAAAGTGATAGTGGTAGGAGGGGGCAACACCGCCCTGACCGAGGCCATGTACCTCCTTGACACGGGGGTTGATGTGACCGTTGTCCACAGGAGAGACGAGTTCAGGGCAGACCGCACGCTGTCTGAGCGGTACTTTGCCCGTGGCGGGAAGGTGATATGGAACTCGGTGGTTGAGGAGATAAAGGGAGATGAAAGGGTCCGCTCGGTGGTTCTGAGAAACAGGAAAGATGGCTCCGTTGAGGAGATGGATGTTGAGGGCGTTTTCGTGTCAGTGGGGATAGTGCCGAACAGCGATCTCGCTGTGAAACTTGGCGTCGCCGTGGACCAGAGCGGTTACATAATAACGGACAAACAGCAGAGAACGAACGTTCCGGGAGTCTATGCCGCCGGCGATGTGACTGGCGGGGTCAGGCAGATAGTGACAGGCTGCGGCGAGGGCGCTGTGGCGGCCATAACGGCATATGAGGAGGTCACAAAGCACCTCTGGGGCCAGTGATTCTGTCCACGAAACATTTTTATTCCCTGCTGGAGATGAGCATGCGATGAGCGTGCTTGCCCCCATGAAGACTCTGAGCAACCAGCAGAAGATTCTGGCCGGAGTGCTGGTTTTCACCTTTGTCACATCCCTGGCCGCCGGGGCCTACAGTATATCTTATGAGAAGAACAGGATAAAGTGTCTGGGCTGTCTGGCCCTCAGACCGGATGTTCCAGGGTTTGACGGCAACTGGTGGATAAACTACCCGGAGGGAGCAAAGGACGCCAGCGGAAAAGACAGGAGCGGACAGCCGGTAGACCACCCCCAGGAGATAGTTGACGCCCTGTCCAGTTACAAGGCCGTCTTTTTATTTTTCTATCAGTCCGACTGCACGGGGTGCAAAGAACAGTGGGAAGACATGAAAGAGGCCGGGATAGTAAAGGGCGACGAGGACAACGGCCAGATGGACAAATACTCCCTTGACGTCGTTCTTTTCACACTAAACCTTGACCGCGGCAACCCAGACTACAGCAGGAACATGGAGTGGTTTGAGACATACGACGCTTTCAACCAGAGAATGACCCCCACCTCCGTCTTTTTAACGCATTACAAAGGCGAGATAGGGTGGTACAGCGTTGCCGGACAGATGAGCGCAGGGGAGGTTGATGGCATACTCAGTATGGCAATAAACCACTGACAACGAACCACTGAACCCCTGACAACGAACTATTGACACCGCCGCCTGATTTATTCGGCCTTTCTGGAAGACCTGTCCGGCACGAGGATGGTTTTGCCCGCAAACTTCATTTTCAGGGCCGCTGTGGGGCACACCGCAACGCATCTCCCACACAGGATGCACTCGGTGCTCCGTGTGTCGTTAAAGATGTTAACGTCCATTGGACACGCTTTTATGCATAGGTTACAGTTTATACACTTGTTCTCATCATAGCTGAGCGAGAGCAACGAGACCTTGTTCATAGGCGCAAAGGCTGCTCCCAGCGGGCACAGGTATTTGCACCAGGATCTGACCACCAGCAATCCCATTACGAACCACACGAACACAAGAAACATCTTCACAGCGAAGAGCCTGTCAGGCCGGTAGCCCCCCTGCAACAGGGTGGGGATGGTAGCTGTGATACCCCCTATGGGGTCTATGTCTGTGAAGATCATCTTGCCGCTGGCATAACTTGTGACAGGAATCAGGACGAGTATTATGTACTTGTAGAGCCGTGGATTTATGCTGTACCCTTTAAAAAAAGAGGGTATAGGGGTCTTTTCCAGCGCTCTCCCGATGGGCTCTATCACAGGCCGGAAATACCGGCGTATGTGGAAGATTATCTCGTTCAGAAATCCTATCGGACACGCCCACCCGCAGAACCCCCTGCCGAAGAGCAGGGTCATTATGCCAAGGAAGGATATTATGTACAGCAGGACCACGACTCCGAGCGGGAGGATTGTGAAACTGTACTCCAGCAGTCCGATCGGACACGCCGCCCACGCACCCGGACTGGCCACACAGAAAAAATACGGGTACATCAGACCAGTCATGGGCACGCCCACGAGGGCCAGCCACGAGATTATGAAGAAGAACGTCTGCGACGCCAGTCTCATGCTCCGAATCCGCATGTGCAGTAAAAACACCTTTTGGTATATTTAGGTTGTTGTCTATTGCAAAAACGAACGCAGAGTTTATATACGGAATAGTGGTGTTTTGCTCTGGTGAGAGAATGAGGATATCTGTTAGAGGCGTGGCATCTCATGGGTTTTTTGGCGGACGGCGCCGTGGTGTTTTGTTCTTTTTCTCCGTGTTTGTTCTGCTCCTTTTGCCGGTTTTTTTGCCCCTGTCCATGCCCGGTCTGTCGCCTGCCGGGGATGGGGGGGAGGATTTTAGGGTGGTGTCTGTGGGGGTTTTTTCTGGAGGCGGTGTTTCTGGCGGCTATGTCTCCGGTTCGGTGGGTGCGGGGGAGACTGGCTGGTGGTCTGATTGGGTGAGGGACAGGAATCGCAATCACATAGACGACCTGCTTGAGAACCTGGACACTGAAAAAGTGGACCCTTCCCGGGTGATAGTTGATTATTCCAGGGAGCCTACGGCGGCTGACATTGCCAGTCTGAGAGAGATGGGATTAGACGTGGTCTATGTTGCGAGACACATAAACGCTGTTTTTGTTGAGGGCTGGTCGTATGACACTCTCCCGCAGGTCGTCTCTTTGCCCGGTGTGGTGATGGTTGAGGCGGACGTGATCAACAGGGTTTTTCTTGATGTGAGTGCGAGGGCGATAAAGGCCAGAGACAGCGATTTGTACAGCGGCGTGTGGACTGATTTCAATCTCACAGGCGAGGGCATAAACATAGCGGTCATGGACACAGGTGTTGATGACACGATACACCATGCTTTCACGGGGAAGTTTGTGGGCGGGGCGGATTACTCCCGCCGCCTGGCTTTCACAAATGTGAACCCCAACGACGACGACGGCCACGGGACCTTATGTGCTGGCATCGCCCTCGGTACGGGGGCTGACATTGACAGCGATGGAGACGGCGAATACGATTACATAGGAGTAGCGCCGGGGGCAGGTCTGGTGGATGTTAAAGTCATGGACCGCCTGGGGACTTCCACCAGCACACAGATAATAGCGGCCATGGACTGGTGCATAGACCACCTGGACGATTACAAGATAAGGGTTTTGAGCGCCAGCTTTGGAAGCAGCACCCCATCGGACGGAAACGACGCCGAGTCCAGAGAGGTCAACGCCCTGACAGAACACGGCATCGTGGTTGTTGCGGCGGTTGGAAACGATGGAACCGCTGGAATCCCCGCACCTGCGGCGGCTGATATGGCGATTGCAGTGGGGGCGGTTGATGACAGGAACACCGTTCCAAGGGAGGACGACATAATAGCATCGTACTCAAACTATGGGCCGAGGACAGGAGGCACCAACGAGACGAATCTAACCCTGGCGGATCTCAAACCTGAGATTGTGGCTCCGGGAAGCAACATAACTGCGCCTCTTTTCAA
This sequence comes from uncultured Thermoplasmata archaeon, assembly GCA_964601625.1. GTDB lineage: Archaea > Thermoplasmatota > Thermoplasmata > JAGHBH01 > JAGHBH01 > CAZROC01. Next base: position 10,575 of record CAZROC010000009.1, read on the forward strand.
CACCTTTTCCGCCTACACAACTGCTTCGGGAACCAGCATGGCCGCCCCCCACATAAGCGGAACAGTGGCTCTGATGCTTGATGCCAGCCCTTTTTTGTCAATAGAACAGATAAGGGACATTCTGAAATCAACTGCGGAACACCGGGGCACCCCTTCTTTTCCCGAAATTGACCCATATTACAACGTCTCCTATGGGTGGGGCGAGGTGGACGCATATGCCGCTGTCAAAACAGCCATGGAAACGGCCCCTGAGCCCCTGAACCCGGTTGTCCATGTGATAAGCTCCACGGCAGCGGAGATATCCTGGAGCAGATACAACGGGACAGGGTTCGGGAACTACACCCTGGTCGTCTCAGAGATCCCATCCTGGATGGCGGATACGGTGGACCAGACGGCGGACCAGACGAATTCTTCGTCTAACTCAACGTTTGAGACCTCTTTCCGGGTGGTAGTAAGAGACAGGTTCAACACGTCCGTCATGTTTGATAATCTTTCCGCCGGAAAATCGTACACTGTTTCTCTGTTCGTCTACGGGTGGGGTGGAGAAAATTACACGGCTGGAGATGTTGAGTTTGCAATGCCAGATGGCGGAGGAAGCATGTCAGCCATCCCTCCAGAGGCGTATATTGATGTCATATCGCCCCAGGTGGCCATTGTGGGAGAGTACGTGTTTTTCTCAGGCCACGGAGAAGATGTGGACGGCAACATAACAGGGTATGCGTGGTACTCGGACATTGACGGTCTCCTGTCCACGTCAAAAAACTTTTCAACGGCGTCTCTCAGCCCCGGAAACCACACAATAACATTCAGGGTCGTGGATGACACCGGCCTCTGGTCCCATAACGCCACCTCATGGGTGCTGGTCTACACACCTGTTTCAGACGTGCCCGTTCTGAACATATCAGAGCCGGAGAACATGAGCGTTTTTGTGCGTGGAGAGATAATCACTTTCCGGGGAAACGCATCGGATGCGGATGGACTTGAATCTATAACATATGCCGTGGACGACGGAGAGTGGACCCTGGCTCACGGCCTGGAAATCTGGTGGTTCCGTGTGGAGACATCCTCCCTTGAGCCAGGAAACCACACGGTCTGGATAAGGGCTGTGGACGTTGAGGGGAATAACAGAACAGTATGGGTTGAGATCCAGATGATCCCGTCGCCAGAGGAGATCGCCGGGGGCTTTTTAGTCTTGGGAGGCGCCTTTTGTGGTCTCCTGGGGTTGCTGTTCGTTGTTTTCATAGTGGCGGTCGCTGTTCTTTTGTCCAGAAAAGGGAGATCTCCTCCCCCGGCCCCTGCTTATCCCCATGTTTATCCGGGCCACGGGCAACATTTTCCGGTAGGGGAACAGGCCTACCAGAGCGTTGACGACCAGACCAATCGCCGTTCGGAACAGTCGGCACCTGAGGATAGATACTCTTACTGGCATGAGCAGGGTGGGATGGGAAGAGGTGGTGGCAGGTGACCCCACAGAGGCGAAAAAAGGTCAGGGTTGTTGCTCTTAGCAAGAAACCTCTACGCGAGTCGAGGCAGCGTCTGGCGGTCACAATAGCGCTTCTCATGGTGGTTCTCCTGGTGTTTTCGGCCACTGTGTATTATCTTTTGTCCAGAAGCAACAGGGGTGGGGGTGGAGAGGAGGAACTTGTGGCCAGGATAGACCAGTCTCCTATAGTAAACCTCACCGCCGGGGTTGCAGAGGCATATGTGTGGGTAAAAGAGGAATTCACTCTCTCGGCGTACAACAGCACGGGCCCCATAGACGAGTATGTGTGGGATATGAACGCTGACGTGGACACTGACCACGACGGAAACCCACGCAACGACAGAGACAAAACGGGGGTGGAGATAACCTGCCGCTATGACAGGGCGGGGGTTTATACTATCGTCCTCTGGGTCTTTGATGCCCGGGGCAACTTTGACAAGGCACAGGGAAAGGTGCACGTGAGCTACCACTACGAGAATATATCAGGCCAGACCACGGGTGCTGGAGATAAGTGGACGTATGATTTTCTGGTTCCCAGCGACACAGAGACAGCCACGGCCGTGAAAACCATAGAGGTGATACTGGTATACCCGGCGGGCACCCTTCCTCCGAACCAGCTGAACCTCACAGTATATGATGGGGCGGATAACCCTGTCGTGAACGGCACCTACGAGGAGAGGAATGAGGATGGAAACGTCGTGGTATACTGGCACATATCCGCCCAGTGGCTGGCCGCATACGACGCTGGTACGTGGACGGCGGAGGTGACCCAGGTCTCGCCGGCCCTGTCATCTGTCAGCTTTACATTGAGCGTGTATGTGCTGTATTGATAGAAACTGTTGAATGCAGGAGAGGAACTGTCATCCATGGAGGCACCGTGCATGAAAATCTCCATACCATATGGAAAGAATGGTAGCGTTGACGTGGAAGTGCCCGACTCCCGTGTGGCAGGGGTCGTACGTGCAAGAGGGCTCTCAGGCGGCGGAGACGAAAAAGCGATTTTTGAGGAGATATATGCTCATCCCGTGGGCATGCCCCCTTTCCATGAGTGGCTTGAGATGAGGCGGGAAAAGACGGGGAAAACGGACATCGTTGTGGTTGTGAACGATGCCACCCGACCAACTCCGACTGCCCGCGCCCTGGACTTTCTTGAGGACAAAAGTCCCGGGTGGGTTGAAGTCCGCTATGTGGTGGCGTGTGGGAGCCACCGTCCGCCCACGGAAGAAGAGTACCGGCGCATCTTTGGCAGAGAGAGGTATGAAAGTGTGAGGGACAGGGTTTTTTACCACGACGCAAAAGACCAGGAAAACCTCGTTGAGGTGGGGGAGACTCCCTCCGGAGAAAAGGTTGTTATAAACCGGCTGGTGGCAGAGGCGTCCAGCGTCCTGGTCATCTCGAGTGTTGAGCCCCACTATTTCGCCGGTTTCACAGGCGGGAGAAAGTCCTTTTTGCCGGGTGTGGCAGCCTATGATGTTATAGAGCGGAACCACAGCATGGCGATACGTCCAGAGGCCCGTTCTCTCGCGTTGAAGGGAAACCCCGTACACGAGGGCATGGAAGAGTTTGCTAGGGTGGCGGCGGGAGACAAAACGTATGCTTTTCTGACTGTTGTTGAGCCATCAGGCAGGGCTGTTGGGGGTGCATGCGGTGACATCTTTCTCTCGCTTGAAAAATGTGTGCCCCTGGCAGAGGAGATATACTCTGTGCCCGTTGAAAGGAAGGCGGACGTGGTGGTCACGGTGGCCAACCACCCGCTGGACATAAACCTGTACCAGAGCCAGAAGGCCGTTGAAAACGGGAAACTGGTTCTCAGAGACAGCGGGGTGCTTATACTGGTGGCGGAGTGTCCGGACGGGGTCGGGCCTGACACCTTTTACCGCCTTCTGTCCTCCGCTCCCTCTCCTGAGGAGGCGCTGGCCGAGATAGAGAGGAGGTACAGGCTGGGTTATCACAAGGCGGCCAAGCTGGCAGAGATTCTCACATGGGCGGAGATATGGGTCTACACGGACTTGGATGCAGAGGTCCTGGAAAAGGTTCACATGAGAAAGGTCTCCGACCTCCAGGGGGCCATAGACGAGGCGCTTGAAAAAACCGGTGGGGACGTGCTTTTTTTGGTGGACGGGAGCATGGTCGTTCCAAAGGTATCAGAGATATAGCCAGAGGAGGACTGTGCCTATGGCCAGACAGTATGGGGCAAAGTATTTCAGCGCCCCCCTCCTGACGATCCTGAAGAGGAGTTTTATGCTCCCATAGCCCACGATGGAGGCGACGAGCCCACCCACAACAAGCGTTGTTATTTCGCCGTTTCCCGGCGGCGATGTGACAGTCTCATAGACTGTTGCTCCCGCTATGAGGGGTATTGATAGGAGAAAGCTCAGCCGGGCCGCGTTCTCTCTGGACATGTGCATGTGAAGCCCGGCGGATATGGTTATCCCGGACCGTGAGACGCCCGGGAACACGGCCAGGACCTGTGCCATTCCCATTGCAAGTGCATCCATGAGCGATACTGTTTGTTTTATGTTTTCTCCCCTGCCCTTCCCTGCTCCGGCCGATGTTTTTTTGTCCACAAAGTGTGTGCTGGCCAGCACCAGCCCTGTGAATATGAAAAACGCGCCGAGCGTGCTGGGCTGGGTAAAAGATTTTTCAGCCAGATGTTTGAGCAGGAAACCCCCTATTGCACCAGGTATTATGCCCACTGTCACCATGTATGCCATCCTGGCTTCCATGTTCTCCTCGGGAGTGGGCGGCGGCTGGAAGGTGAAAAGTCTTTTCAGAGCGACGGGCAGTCCCCGGAGGACGCCCAGAACATCGTCCCACAGGGCGACAACAACCGCTACGAGGGTGCCTAGGTGGAGGGTCAGGGTGAAAAGGAGAGGGGGCTCTTCTCCGATCAGCATGTACGAGAGGGCGAGGTGTCCGCTGCTGCTCACGGGCAGCCACTCAGTCAGCCCCTGGACAACCGCCAGGAACACCGCTTCCAGTATGCTAAGGGTCATCGGATAAACAAAGCGTGGGTGGTATAAAAGTGTGCAGGTGTGCTTTGAGGTGTGCTTTGCTTTATACGATTTCTATGTCAAAGACGGCGTGGACCTCGTGGGGTGCGTATGGGCGGACGACCCTTGAAAAAACAACCCTCGCACCATACTTTTCATACTTTTCTTCCAGATGGCTTTTTTTCTTCTCCAGCGTTCCCTCCGGTATTATCGTGTACAGGTGCACTGTGCCTGTCCCCCTGAGGGCGGAGACGGCGGCGGGGAAGAACTCCTCTGCTCCGTGTGGCAGGTTCATTATGACCCTGTCCACGCCCAGGCCCGGTGATACCTTCCTGGCGTCACCCACGTGTGGCTCAACGTTCGCTATTCTGTTGAGGGAGATGCTCTCCCGCAGGAGATCTATGGCTTGGGGGTTTATGTCAACCGCGTACACCACCTCCGGTTTTCTGTGTTTTCCGATGACCAGGGCGAAGGGGCCCACGCCTGTGAACATGTCCAGCACCCGCTCCCCCTCTTCAACGAGTGTGGCAACACGCCAGTGTTCCGTGGCGAGGCGGGGGCTAAAATACGCCCTGGCGAGGTCAACAACGATCTTCACGCCGTATTCAACGTGTATGGTGCGTGTTCTCTTTTCGCCTGCGAGGTGGACCAGTTTTCTTATGCGGTAGTCGCCGGCCACCCCCAGGTCCATGTAAACGCTTTTTATGTGGGGGCTGAATCTGAGCAGTGCCTTCCCTATCTCACCTGCATATTGTTGTGCCTCCCCAGGTATTCTTATGACCGCTATGTCTCCGATGATGTCAAAAGACGAGGGGAGACGGTCCACAACCTCTGGCGGAAGCGAGAGGAGCTGTTTGTAGGTCGTCGCCTTTTCCTTTTTTTTCTCAAAGCGCCTTTCACAGAGGAAAATGCTGTTTCTTCCGGCACCACCCCCCCTTTCACTACCACTCCCACCACACCGGTTTTCAACAGGGACGCCCACCTTTCTCAGCAGTTCTTTTGCCTCCTCTTTTTCTCCGGGGGCGAATATCAACGGCAGAAAAACCCGAATAACCTTTTCGTTGGCATCCTTTTCTTTTTCCATGAGGAGAGTTCTGTCCAGTGCGTTGGCTTTCAAAAGTTTTTTACGCACCTCTTCCACTCTCTCCCGTGGGACGGAGACGCAAAGGACGGTCTTAGCGGTTTCTTCCATGGCGGAGGAATAAGATATGGGTAGATTAATATTCATCGGCCTGGGCCTCACAAAGGACCACATAACACTGGGAGCCATTGAGCGTGCCAGAGAGTGCGACGTCCTCTTCGCAGAGGAATACACGTCCAGAAATATAGGCGGGGGACTTGAGATCCTGGCCAGCAAAACAGGCAAAGAGATATCTGTTCTCAGCCGTGAAGAGGTTGAGAGCGGAGACGTTATACTGAAACGTGCACGCAGCCAGACGGTTGGTTTTGTTGTTGCTGGTGACCCTCTCGCGGCCACCACCCACATTGAGATAAGGAACCGCGCCAGGGACATGGGGGTTGAGACAGAGGTCGTCTACGGCGTGTCAATTCTCTCCGCTGCACCGGGGGCTTTTGGTCTCATGCACTACAAGTTTGGGAGAACAACCACACTCCCATATCCCGAAGGTGGTTATCTACCAACGAGCCCCCTTGAGGTGATATACGAGAACATGAAAAGGGGGTTGCACACCCTTGTTTTGCTGGACATAAGGGCGGACGAGGGACGCTACATGACCGCCTCCGAGGGCCTCAGAGTGCTGCTGGAGATGGAGAAAAAACTGGCCGGGGGCCCAAACAGGATAACCCCTGACACGGTGGTGTGTGCCGGTGCGAGGATCGGGGCGTTGCCGGGGACCGATGCCATGCCTGAGAGAGCGGTCGCAGGCCGGTTAAAGGACGTTATAAGCGTTGATCTGGGCCCGCCGCTGCACGTGCTGGTTGTTCCCGGAAAGCTGCACTTCGTTGAAGAGGAATCGCTGCGACAGATATGGGTTGGACAGGTATAGGTTGCTGGACAGGTATAGGTTGTAGGGCAGAGGTTGGCCAGAGATGATCAGATATCAGACAATTGGTGTCAGTTTTATGTGAGGCAGCCCTTTTTCTTCGTCAACGGACACAGCGTATATAGGCGTGCTCGGTTTTATTCCATATATCACGGGGCAGTTGTCTATGGTGGTCATTTTGAGGTATATGTCCGCCATGTTTATGACCTCCTGTGCCATCTTCAGCCCCGGCTTCAGTATTCCCACGCCCAGGTTCTGGCTTATCTTCAGCTTTGCTACGCCTGTCAACAGCTCGTTTATCTGGATCTTGTTCCCCATCAGGTACTCAAACGTGTCAAATCCGGTGTAGTCCAGGATAGGTTTTCCCTCAAGGGCTCTCATGCCCGTTTTGTAATTGTTTGGCGCCTCTCTCGGGTCGCCCAGTGCCACAACATATGGTTTGTTGCTCCGGGGTATGAAATGGTCAAGTATCCTGACGTTGTTGTCAAACAGCTCCTCCGGGATATATTCCACGAAGTCCTGTCTTATCGTCTCAGGGTGCTGTCCTCCAGGGAGAACAGCTGTTATTCCCCCGCCGCCTGTCAGAAAGTTCAAAAATAGCGGGCGGAGAAACGCGTGGTAGTGCGGGTTTTCCACGGTGCTGTCTATTTCCAGTATGGTGTAGCTGCCTTTCTTTATGCCTCCGCCGAGAACCCTGTCCAGGTCTGGTATCCCGGTGGAATAGTATCCCTCCGGGTGGGGCATGTGTTCCCACTGCACCTTTTTCTTGTATTCCCTTTTAAAGGGGCCAAATAGAGTGAATTTACCACCCGTGAGTGTCAGGAGATATCCGGGCTGTTTTATCTCTGTGGCTCTGAGTTTGTGGATGACAATCTCTCTGACGCGCCTGTTCTCTCTCTCCCACTTTTTGAACTCTATAACCCCATCAACAAGGTATTCAAGGTTTTCAGCGGACGATTTTTCAAGCACAAAGATAACGTTTGTGTTGCTGTTCTCCACGAGGTCTTTCTGGAGCGTGAGGACGAACTCTTCCATGTCAAACCCGTATTTGTGGGTGACCCCCTCAACGCTGTCCACGACCACAGTTGCTCTATCCGGGAGTATGAGGTCCACCCGCTCGTAGACTCTTTCTATTTCCGGCACCCTGTTCTGCTCCAGTAACACGTGGAGCATTTTTCTGCTTACCTTTGTTGGGGTCTCTTTTTCTGGTGTTATTGACTGGAGGAACTCCCGTGCTGCCTCAACCTTTGTGTCAACGTGCTCGTGTTCTATCTCTTCGTGCTCTCCGGGGTAGAGTGCCTCCAGCAACACTTTGCTTGAGTCAATTATCCTGGCTTCCATATCCTTTTTTCTGAGCCATGGGAAGTGGTGGTAGAGTGCTTCGTCTGAAACCCTGGTTGAGAGGTATATGCTCTTCTCCGGGTCTGTCTGTTCGTCAAGGTACTGGAGGGCAAAGGTCGTCTTACCGGTACCCGGCGCTCCTTTTATCATCAAGCTCATTCCGCCGGGCCCGCTGAAAAAACGCACTATCTCCTCCGGTATAGCAGTCTTTTTTTTCACGATAACACCTCCTTGATGCGCTTTTTGGTCTGAGCGGCGATATCAACGAGTTCCTGTGGCTGTTTTTTTCCGAAAAGCACGAGAAGCGCTTTTGGGCTCAGGGGGGTGCATACCATGTTCCCGTCGGGGGAAGAGAGTATTATGGCATCCGGTTTTTCCATCGCCAGCCCTGAGAAGATGACCTCTCCCGCTCCCAGGATGGTCGCACTGAGAGTGCTGAATGTATCAACCTGGGACGGGCTGGGGAGGTTGCAAACTATCGGGATGCCGTTTCTTGATATGACACCCGCTATGGTAACCCCCTCCCCGCTCAGGGAGTCCAGTATTTCTTTGAGTGCGTCTACTGCTGCCATACTCATCACTCCAATCCTCTATCTCAGATGGAAACATCTCTTCCGTGCTTATGTGTTTTTATATGTTTTGCTCCTGCGGCTTCTGCGTTGTGCTGGGACATACGCACATGGGCAGATAAACTTTTTGGGCAATCCGTGAGCAAAACGCAGGCATAAAGACCGGCAAGTGCCGGGTCTGTCAGGGGCTAACCCATCTCATGCGCAGGTAGATGATTTCCTCTCTGTTGACCTCTTTGCCCTCTTTATCGTTATCTGGAGATGGTGTGGCGAGCAGGAACTCTTTTTTGACTCCGTGTGCGAGGCGAACTCCCCTGCTTATCTCGTGCCAGGAAAGCGTCTGCCCCTGGGGGATGGAATGGACCAGGAACCGTGCATGTCCCTGGTCGGGGTGTATGTCATAGGCCCTGAAATGGCTGCCATATTTGAAGCCGGTCTTGGGTATCAACCCTCTCTGTCTGAGGTCTGTGTAAACCCGTAGGCGGAGGGCGAAGAGAGGCTCTATTTCGTCTCCAACTTTTTCCAGGTCTTTTTTTTCCAGCACCTCACCGCTGGCGCTATCAACGACTCGGAGCCCCCTGTCCATAAGAAACGCTCCCTCTACCAGAGATATCTGGATGGCGTCCCGCATTTTTTTTCCGTAAAACCCCCACGAGAACAGTTTTTCGCCTGCGTCCTCAAACACTATTATTCTGTCTCCGAAAAAAACACCCGTTCCTTTCCATCCAGGCGGGACGGGGGAAGGCAGAAATCCCTCCGGGTGCCGCATGGAGAGGGCATAATATGTGATGTCGCCCTCTTCATCCACAATCGCCGCCATGACATTCTTCCCCAGAGAAAACCCTCTTTTTACTGTGGGCAGGAGGTCTTCCACTTTTACAGGCCATCTCTCAGAGAAACATGTGACCCAGAACCCTGGGAGGTCTCTCCCGGGCCAGCTCCCCCGCTCATAGACACGGAAATCTGCTTCCTCGCCCCACCACTTTGTTATGAACCCTCTGGTACGGAGATCCCTGTAAACCAGGTATCGTATCTCAAATCCTTCCACGGCGCTGGAAAAAAACCTGAAAGCGCTCTCAAACCCCATGGGCCCCCCGCCTGTCCCCCCTTCCTTTTTATCTTTTTCCAGGAGGGTTATCCTGCCCACCTCTGTTAGAAAAACCGTCTCAAAGGGGTCCAGGACGAGCCGTCCGCCGCTCCCAGGGGTTCCAAAGGCGCCCTTGTTGTGCACCCTGCTGGCGTCTTTTTCGCCGGCGACGACGCTCACAATACCCGCATCCCTTTTTTCTATCACTGCGACGGGTTTTTCTCCATTTTTCATCGCACCACCCTTATTCACGGGAGAGGGTGACGCCCCTCTGGCCCTGGTATTTTCCGCTCCTCTCTGCGTAGGTTTTTTCCACGCCACCTGAAACAACGTGGAAGACGATCTGCGCAAATCTTTTTCCCACTTCCACTCGCAACATGTCGGTTGAAGAGTTGAAGGCGGCGAGGGTGAGAGTTCCCTCAAAGCCCGGGTCAACGAGGCCAAAAGAGGCCAGGACTCCCCTTCTGGCCCACGAGGTTCTCAGCCAGAGCTCCCCCGCAACCCGGGGTGAGAGGCGCACGTACTCAACCGTGGAGACGACAAAGCGGGACATGGGGGGGACATCAACCCATCCGTCGTTCACGATGGCTCCTTCGCCCCTGTCCGGGAGCATCACTTCTCCTATTGAAAGGTCGTATCCGCTAGGTGTCAGGTTTTTCTCCGAAAACGGCTCTATTTCCACCAATCTTTTGCTCTTTATCTCTGCGTCGGACAGTATCATCGCCAGCCCATAAGTGCACAGGGGAAAAAGGTTTTGGAAAAGGTCATCTCTTTTCTTTCGTAAAATGGTCCACGAGATGGATAAAGGCGTTTTTCATCTCCCGTATGTCCTCTTCCATGTCGCCTATCTTGTCCAGTTTTTCTTCAATCCTCCGCATGGTCTCTCCAAACTCACCGTATTTCACGTCCAGATACTCAAACTTTTTAACGGTCTCTCTGTGAAACTGTTCTGTTTTTTCAATTGATGCGTCCAGTTTTTCACTTATGGTGTCAAGCTTTGCGCCAGTCTCACTGAACCCGTATTCCATTTTTTGTCCGAGTTGGTCCATTTTTTGTCCGAGTTCGTTGAAGCCTTTGTCCATTTTTTGTCCGAGTTGGTCCATTTTTTGTCCGAGTTCGTTGAAGCCTTTGTCCATTTTATTCCCCATTTTTTCAAACCCGCTGTCTATCTTGTTGCCCAGGTGTTTGCCCATCCATGAAAAAGCCAGAATCCCTATTTCGCTTCTCTCAAGAATCTCCTTTTCGGCAGGAGACATGTCATGTCCGTATTCAACGACAAAAGAGGGAAACTCCTCAGAATCCACTTTGTGCTCATGCACTTTTACAGCATGGACGTCCGGCTCAAGTGGGCCATCGCCTTTAAGCTTTAGCGACTCAATGAAAGAGTCCATTATTTCTTCCGGTGCCAGGGCGATTATCTCCACACTCCTCCCATCGTCCAGGTTTCTCACGCGCCCCCTGACGCCGAGTTTGAGAGCCATGGACCTGACATAGGCCCGGTATCCCACGCCCTGGACAAACCCAGAGACAACTATGCGTTTACACACAAGAGGGCTCATAGCCCACACCTCATTCTTCAAAACAGCAGAACTACTACTTAAACCTTCGTCACATATGTTCCCGGCATATGTGTTTTAAATGTGGACCCGGGGGGATTCGAACCCCCGTCCTCGGCTCCGAAGGCCGAAAGGATATCCAGACTACCCCACGGGTCCTTTTTGCCTGTGGGTGGTGGAACGGGTTTTGTTGCTGTGGCGGTGTGGGCGGTGTTGAGCCAGGTGTGATGGGGGTTATGGGGTTATGAAGCCCCAGGGGTTATTAACGCAGGGGTTATTAACGTAATGTATATATAACGTGCTTGCTATGATGTTTATGACGGCGACAGGTTGTCTGTGTGATGTGGAGGATGTGAGATGGGCGACGTAGAGGTCTCGCTGTTTAAACGGGAAGAGACGGAAGAGGCGGAGGGTGCTGGGGAGGAAAAGGAGAAGAAGAACCCTGTGGAGGTTTTGGAGGACGTTGTGCGTTTGCTGCGGGATGGTTATACTGTTGCTCTGCGTAAGATTTCCAGGAAGCCGATAAAGATTCTGCCGCCTGTGGGAGCGATGGCCCTGGAGCTGGAGGCAGCTGAGAAGGAGCGTGGATCTGTTTACACGGAAATTCCGCCGTTGCCAGAGGGTGTTGAGGAGAGGGATTTCTATGCGATAAAGGCGCCTTATACCTATGCGAGGGTTTATTATAACCCCCGGAAGGGGGAGATGATCTATGAGCCCATCGAGCCCCAGCTTACTGAGAAGGAGAAGAAGATCATAGAGCTGTTGAAGGACAGTTTTGGGCGCACCCTGGGGTATTCTGAGGAGGGAGAGGGGGGTGTGAAGGACAAAAAGGAGTTTTTGTTGGCCAGTGTTGACAGTTTTCTCAAAAGCAGGAACATCCACGTTGATGATGTGGCCAAGGAGAAGATAAAGTATTACATCGTCCGTGATTTTGTTGGTTTTGGTCCCATTGATCCGCTTATGAACGATGAGAACGTTGAGGATATTTCGTGTGATGGCAAGGGGATTCCGATTTTCATTTTTCACAGGAAGTATGAGTCTATAAAGACCACTCTTAAGTTTGATACTGATGATGAACTGGATTCCTACGTGGTTTCTCTGGCCCAGCGCTGTGGCCGTCAGCTGAGCGTTTCCAACCCGATACTGGACGGGACTACGAGGGAGGGGCATCGTATCCAGGCAACGTATTCTTATGAGGTTACTACCCGGGGCTCAACTTTCACCATCAGGCGTTTCAAGGAGAAGCCTTTCACGCCGGTTGATCTGATAAAGTTTCACACGGCTTCGCCTGAGATGGTGGCTTATCTGTGGCTGGCTGTGGAGCACGGGGATTCCATGATGGTCATAGGGGGTCCCGCTTCCGGGAAGACTTCTACGTTGAACGCCATCATGTTGTTCTGTCCTCCCACCGCAAAGATTATCAGCATGGAGGACACCCGTGAGATCAACCTGTATCATCAGAACTGGATTCCCGGTGTCACAAGGAGCGGGACCGGTGAGAGGGGGGCTGATGGCAAGGCGGCCGGCGAGGTGGACATGTTTGATCTGGTGAGGGCTGCTCTGAGGCAGAGGCCAAACTATATCATGGTGGGAGAGGTGAGGGGCAAGGAGACGTATACGATGTTCCAGGCCATGGCCACGGGTCACACCACTTATTCCACGATGCACGCTGATTCTGTTAAGAGCATGGTCAATCGTCTTGAGAACCCGCCCATTAATTGTCCGAGGATTCTTTTGAGCGCTCTGAACGAGGTTGTTATTCAGAAACTGGTCCGTGTCGGGATGAGTGAAGTGAGGAGGATTACGAGTATTGTGGAGATAGTGGGTTTTGAGCCGGAGACAAACGAGTTGATAACCAACACTGTTTTTGAGTGGCAGAGGCGTGGGGACAAGTTTTTGTATCGTGGTCACAGTTTTCTGTTTGACAAGATCATGGAAATGAAGAATTTGACCCACGAGGACATGATGGCCGAGTTCAGGCGGAGGGTGGATGTGATACGGTTTCTGGTTGAGAACGACCTCAGTGAGTTTGAGGACCAGGTCAAGTGGATTGTCAGCTATTATAAGGAGCCAAATGAGACTATAAAGAAGATACGGGACCAGATGGGGTGGCATGAGGAGGCCGAGGAGATAGGGGGGATGTTCTGATGCCGGAGGTCGGCGACCTTTTCAGAGAGCTTGAGGTGGGCAAAGAGGAGTTGCTTAAGACGAAGGAGATCGGGGGCGCTAAGGAAGAGCTGGGCCCTCATCTTATAAAGCTGCCCAGGGGGGCTGTGGCTCATTACATAGAACTCACTCCGTTGCAGGAGATGGCGTGGCGTTTGCTCGGTCCCATTGTCAAGCGAAAGTACACTCAGAACCAGGAGCTTGAGCTGAGCCTTTTGCGGGCGCATATGAAGATAAGGCCGGAGGAGTATATTGCCTATGTGTGGTTTTTGACGATTATAACCGGTGTGGTGGGCGTGGCCATGGCGGTTTTTTTCATGGGTGTTTTTTCGGCTTTTCTGGGTCCGCTGGCGTTTTTGATAGGTGTTTTCATGTTTTTGCTTCCTGTACTGACGTATGTTGGTCTTATGAGCTCTCCTGCTTCCAGGGCCAAGGTGCGTGCTAAGGACATTGATAAGAATCTTCCGGCGGCTATGAATTTCATCTCTGCTCTAGCGTCGGCCAATGTTAACATTGACGTTATTTTCAAGGAACTGTCCCGGCAGAAGCTGTACGGTGAGATACGGGAGGAAGCGGAGTGGATAACCCGTGACACCGAGCTGTTGGGCGTGGACATAATCACGGCGATAAAGAACGCGGCTATCAGGTCTCCCTCTGAGAAGTTCCAGGAGTTTTTGCAGGGTGTCGTGACAACCACCACGTCCGGGGGTCAGTTGAAGCCCTATTTCATGAACAAGAGCGAGCAGTATGAGAAGGAGGCAAAGCTGGAGACAAAGAGCCGGATGGAGACTCTGGGTTTGATGGCTGAGACGTTTGTCACTGTTGGTGTGGCGTTTCCGCTTTTCCTGGTTATTATAATGGCCATTTTTGCTGTTATAACCCCCAATCCTCAGATGATCATTATAATGCTTTACATGGTTGTTGCGGCTATGTTGCCCGGGATTCAGATCGGTTTCCTTGTTGCTTTGAAGGCGATAGCGGGTTAGGTTGCAGGTGACAGGAGATGGATGGAATGGCTGGCAAAAATAAAAGTGCTGTCGCAAAGCCCGGTGCCGGTTCCCGTGCCGGGAATGCGGTTTCCCCAGCTGAAAAAGTTGCCCGTGTACGTGTCAGGGAGACAAAGGACTGGGGAAAGATAGTTCTGATAGGCTCTGTGGTGGCTGCTGTTGTTCTTCTCATGGTGGGTATCGTTGGCCAGCTGAACCCGGGTCTGTTGCCCATAGGTGTTATTGATGGTATTATTTTTGCCGTTCTGGCCATCACCGGCCCCTATGGTTTTTATCACCAGTATCAAGTGAACAAAATAAAGAAGATAGAGAAGTATCTCCCCGATTTTTTGAGGGACGTGGCTGAGGCCGGGCGTTTTGGTATGACCCTGGCGGAGGCTATAATTGTCGCCTCCAGCGGGAGGTATGGAAAGCTGACGCCCGAGATAAAGAAGATGGCGGCCCAGATAGAGTGGGGTGTGCCCGCCTCTGAAGCGCTGCGGCTTTTTGCCGAGCGTGTGAACACTCCACTTGTGAACCGTGTGGTCTCTATTATTGTCAAGGCGTATGACGCCGGTGGTAACGTCGCGGACGTTCTGACGCTTGTATCTCATTCGGTGAAGGAAGAGCAGTTGACGGAGAGTGAGAAGCGCATAGAGATGGGCACGTATGTTATCGTGATTTACATAGCGTTTTTTGTTTTCCTCGTGACCATTCTGATTATGAACCAGCAGTTTTTGCCCAAGATGGCCGAGGCGGGCAGTGCTGTTGCTGCCGGGGCGGGGGGCGCTTCTGCTCCACGGTTAATAAACGTGGAGGCTATTAATCAGATAAAGTTTCTGTTTTTCATATCGGCCATTGTTCATGCCATCGGAGATGGGTTTGTGGCCGGGGTGCTGCAGGATGGAAAGATTCTGAGCGGGATGAGGCACAGCTTTATTCTCACCCTGGCCGGGTATATTGCGCTGATGGTTGTTGGCGGAGGCCTGTGATATGGGCGATATGACGTCTGAGAAGGAGATACTGGACCTGTTGCGGGACGAAGAGAGAGAGGAGGAGAGAGAGGAAGAGGGGGAGGGCTTTTCAGGGACCGCTTCTGGGGGGGAAGAGGCCGGAGGAGATGAGGGGGGAGAGGCAGGGGGCGTGTCCCGTGTGAAGTTTTCGTGGAAGGACAGGGGGGCCATGTTCCTTCTCAGTTTTAAAAAGCCTGACAGGATAAAGGTCCTTGTTCCCAAGGGGGCGTATGGCAGGGCGTCCCACGAGGGAGAACCTGTGACCCCCATACCCAAGATTGCTGAGAAGCACATAAACGAGATAGAGGTCATGCCTATAGAAGAGCCGTATTCCTATGTTCGCATATTGTACGACAGCAAGGCGAACGAGTATATTTATGAGGCCATTGAGCCCCCTCTCTCTGAGGAGGAGAGGGATCTGGTCCAGGTTTTGAAAGAGGCCATAATTGATGGCATGGAACATGTTGAGGCGGAGTCCCTTGAGGAGAGGAAGGAAATTTTGCGTGCGGCAATAAAACGGCTGCTGAGGGACATGCACATAGGCCTGGACCCGGTGGCAGAGGAGCGGGTGATGTATTATCTTTTGAGGGATTTCATCGGCTATGGTCCAATCCAGGTCTCAATGATTGACACAGAGGTTGAGGATATTTCGTGCGACGGCGTGGGCATCCCAATCTTTATCTATCACCGAAAATATGGTTCCATACGTTCCAACATCATTTTCAACACTGCGAGGGAGCTGGACTCTTTTGTTGTGTGGCTGGCTCAGAGGTGTGGAAAGCACATAAGCGTGGCCGAGCCCATGCTTGATGCCACTCTACCGGATGGAAGCCGTTTGCAGGAGACCCTGGGGATGCACGTGACGAAGAGGGGGAGCAGTTTTACCATCAGGCGTTTCAAAGAGAACCCTTTCACGCCCATTGATTTGATAAAGTTCAAGACGATGAGCACGGAGATGATGGCTTATCTGTGGATCGCCATTGAGAACGGTCAGAGCATGCTCGTCTGTGGTGGCACAGCGTCTGGCAAGACGACGACGCTTAACGCTGTTCTTTTGTTCATTCCTCCGCAGATGAAGATTGTGAGCATAGAGGACACCCGTGAGCTGAACCTCCCCCACGAGAACTGGATTCCTTCTCTCACGAGGAGTGGTTTTGGGGCAAAGAACCCCATAACGGGCAAGGCCCCTGGCGAGATAGACATGTTTGACCTCCTGACGGCTGCTCTGAGGCAGAGGCCCCAGTATATCATGGTCGGAGAGGTGAGAGGTGCCGAGGCGTACACCGTTTTCCAGGCGATGGCCACGGGTAAGACGGCTTACAGCACTTTCCACGCCGACGACGTGCAGGCGATGATTCACAGGATGGAGAGTGATCCAATCAACCTGCCACGTGCTCTCATAACCGCTCTGGACATAGTTTTGCTCCAGGCCCAGGTGAAGGTAGGCACGAAGATGACAAGGCGTGTCAAGGGGTTGCATGAGATCGTGGGTCTGGACACGGAGACGAACGAGATCATCACCAACACCGCCTACAGCTGGAACCCGGCGGATGACACGTTCACGTACAGCGGTCACAGTTATGTCTATGACAAAGTGGCGGACAGCAGGAACTGGAGCAGCCGGGAAATGGAAAGGGAGGTCAAAAGGCGTGTTGATATTCTCACGTATTTGAGGCGTGTTGGTGTCCGGGGCTACAGGGATGTGGCCAGGATGGTCTCAAGCTACTATGACCGCCCCAAGGAGATCATAAAACTTGTGCGTGAGGAGCTGCAGAAGGAGAAGCCCGGGGATATTTTTCAGTACTTGGAGCAGGAGTAAGATGGGTGAGCCGGCGGTGAGGGGTGGGCCGGGAGTGTGAGGTCTGTGGGTGGACTATGGTGGTGGAGATAAGCACAGGGGAATAGGGAAGGTGAGGGGGAGAGGCGGAGATGTTTTATTTTTTCTCCTCTTCCTCTTTTTTCACCATTTTTTTGACGACTTTGGGCTTGACGGGCTCCGGTTTTTCTCCGGGCTTTTTGGCCACGACCACCTTTTTGGCCACCACCGGTTTTTCTCCGGGCTTAGCGGGTACGACGACTTTTTTGGCCACTGCTTTTGGTGGTGTGACGACCTTTTTCACCACTTTTTTCTCGGGGGGCTGTTCGGTCTCCGGGGCGGGCGCCGGTGGCGCTGTTGTTGTCGTAGGCGACGGTTCTTCTGTCTTTTCCTCTCCTCTAAGGAGTTCTCTGAGTTCTTCTTCCTTTAGCGGTGCGCCCTTTTCTTTGGCCTTGGGTCCTTTTTCTTCTCCCGCCGCCGGCCCGGCCGGTGGTGCGGGCGTTTTCGTTGTCTCTTTTTTCTCTTTTTTGAGCACCACGCCACACTTGTGGCATATCGTTGCGTCTGGCGGGTTGAGTGAGCCGCACTCCGGACACACGACTGGTTTGACCTGTGCCCGTTTTTCTTCTTCCATGGCGAGCCAGTCCTCAAAGCTAATGTACGCTGGCTGCTGTTTCCACCACTCCTGGAACTGTTCGTCTGTGAGCTCTTCTCCCTCTGGAATTCCGAGTTCTTCTCTGGCTTTTTCTTTGAACGGGGCAAGGAACTCTTCGTACTGTTTTCTCATCTTCTCTTCGTATTCCTCTTTTGTGAGCGGCTGGGTGACGAACTCGGCTCCACACTCTGGACAGCTCTCTGCGTCTATTGGTATCCAGGCGCCGCAGACACTGCACTTTGCCACGTCTTTTTCAAACTCCACGCCACACTTCGGACACTTCGTTGAACCCACCGGTATAAGCGCACCGCACTCTCCGCACTCCACGAGCCGTCCGAGACCGTACCTGTAGAGGTACATGGAGACGGCCAATATGGGTATTACTATGACGAGTATTATAGCTATGATGGCCCAGAGCGGGAGCCCCGTCTCTTTTACGGGCGGCACAAGGGTAACCACTGGTCTCGCACCCGGGCCAAGGGAGTATGTTGCGTTTTCATATGACAGGGTCACGTCTATGTAATAGTTGTCTGTGTCAGCGGGGGCTGGGATCTCAACGTAGAAGGAACCATCAGCGTTCGGGTGCACAGGTGGCGACTCGTAGTATGTCTCCCCGTTTGACCTGTACAAAAACACCGCTATATTGGCCCTGGCAGTGTCTGTTGGTGGTGGATATATGTATCCTGTGACTGTGATAGGCTTTCCTCCCACTGTGAACTGTGCTCCACTTCCGGGGGTGTATAGGTGTATCACAAACGGTGGCAGGGTGACGTTGACTGTGTCGTTGAATGCCAGGTTGTTTTTCTCGTTGAACTCTGGTATTGTTATGTTGTGTCCCTCCATCTGTGGGTTGACTACCACGGTTATGTTGTGAATTCCGGCCCCATAAAGCCTGAGGGTCACATTCGCTTCCAGAGAGGTTCCCGCTGACAGGTTCCATGTTTTTTTGTTTGTCCCGCTGTCCCAGATGAGAGTTCCGTTGGTTATGTTCCCGTCGTAGACAGCTATCCACACGTTTCTTGAGTCGGATAGACCGTTGTTTATGAGGGTGAAGTTGAGGGTGGTTTCCATACCGTCCACGGGCGTCTCGTAGAATCTCACATTGCTGACCTGGAGGTCGGGGCGTGGGTCGGGGAGCGGGTACTGCATTATGTTGTTTGCGATGTTTATTTCGTGTATGGCGCCGTCCGGGTTCACGGCCACATAGACTGTGTGGTACTGGGCCATGACATCGTTTTGTGTGACGTTGAGGGTGGCTGATACCGGCACAACAGCACCGGGTTCCACAGGACCGCTGATGGTCTTTTCACCGAACACCTCTCCGCTGTCCATCTGGCCGTTGCTGTTTGCATCTTCGTAGAACACCACGTGGATGTCTTCCGCCGCCTGTCCCTCAACGTGGACCATCACGTCCATCTCAACGTTGTATGTGTCTATTACCAGGAACGTGACGTCCTGGAACGATATGGAGAGGTCCCTGAGGAGTGTCACGGTTATCTGGGTGAATGCCTGGTTATCTGTCCAGTTGTACTCGTCCGGTGGAGTGGTGTGGTAGGGGTTGACGACCACGCCGATCTGGAAGGTGACGTTTGGCTCCGTGGTTGATGCCACCCATGAGGTAGATGCCTTTCCAACGCTCCCCGGCTGTATGGTATCTATGGTGACCTCCTGTATGAACTCGTCTGTCTGGCTGTCATATTGCATGTTCTCGTTTCTGTCAACGAAGAACCAGACGACCACGTTGGAAGCGGGTTTTTCGCCGGTGTTCTCCACCCTGGCGGTTATGTTGACCACCTGTCCGTCCTCTGCTTCTCTGTGAGACACGTCTATGCTGCCGGGGTTTATTGAGAGATCTGCTCTTCTGTAAACGATGAGATTCCTGGACAGGACGTTGTTTGTCTCGTCGTATTCCCAGACGGTGCCATTGACGTCAACCACAACGTATATCGTGTGTGTGCCGGCGATGCCCTCTGATGGGATGTACCACTCGCCCACCTTTGTTGGAGCTGTTGACTGTCCTGCGCCCAGATATTTGCCTTCCACGAACCCGAGGAGGTGGCTCTCGTTACCCACCTCGTCAAGGTAGCAAGAGATGTTGAAAGTGGCTGCCACGTCTCCGTCGTTTGTCAGTATGGCTTCTATGGATATGTAATCTCCCTCTGCCGGCTCGTCTATTGAGAACTCTATTGTGGATGGGACAAGGTCGCTGAGCGGGAACACACTAACATCCGCTGTCCCTGTGTTGTTGGTCTCGTTTTCTTCCTCAAGGTAATATGGGTTGTTGTCAGGTGGGTTGACATAGACCTCCAGTGTGTGTGTGCCAAACACCGCCTCCGTGAACGTCCTTGTGACATTTATCCAGACGGCCTCTCCGACGTCTATCTCATCCACGAGGGTTTCGTTAAACACTTCTCCGGTTGCCAGGTCTGTAAAGCGTACGAGGACGTTGTATGCGGTGCTTATTCCGGTGTTTGTTATCTGGGTCCTTACGATTGTGGAGTTGAACCTCGGCAACGAGGCATCATCAACGGACACAGGCGGGTCAAGGTCCGGTTTGACGTCGGATAGCACGAACTCTATGTCCCTGACGGTTGGTATGGGCTGGCTGAGTGAGTCCGGATAGGCCGGGAGCGGTGGGTCTATGGGTGCCATTGCATAGTGAGTGTCCCCTCTGACATCTGTGAATGTCACGTTTATGTAGTAGTTTCCAACGAACGTTGAGATGACCCCCCCGCTGCCTGATGGCGGTGCGTAGAGCTCGTCTGTTCTGAGAGCCATGAGAACGCTGCCATCCACACCCGTCGAGCGGCTTATTCCGTCAACCACGCTCTGGGGGTCAAGGTATTCTCGGGGCTCCACGACGGCGCCGGAGATCGGTCTGTTGTTTGCATCATAGACATACACCCTGACCCACGCTTTTACGGTCACATGGGCGTTTTCCTGTAAAGAGAAGTATGGGACGCGACAGTTTGTGAACACGCCATACGAATTGCCGCCGAACTTGTATATCGGGTAGTAGAAGGAGGTGTTGGTGGCGATGAAGTCAACGTTTATGCCGCTGGCGCTTTCAAACACTCCGTTGAGTGTGAAGTCCACCATCCTGATGTGTATATCAGAGGCAGTGCTGCCGTCTTGAGTCGTCGTTTTCACAGAGACCTGGGACGAGAAAGAGCCGTCCTCTGCTACGAGGGTTGCGTTTCCTTCAAGCCACATGGTTATCGCATAATTGGATGTGAGGGTTCCTCCGCTGAGGAATCTTATCGTTCCGTTGTCTCTCACTATTATGTTGTACTGGTCGGGGGCGGATTCTCTCATGTAAAGTGTTGCCCCTACCACGTTCAATGTGCCGTTGTCTTTTATGAGGATGTATCCCTGCTGGTAGTAGCTGCTCGTTATGTTCACAACAGTGTTATCGTCTATGACCAGGTCCAGGTTGCCCCCTCTGTAAACTATTATCCGGGTGGAGATCTGGTTGTCTGAGGTTGTGCTCTCCGAGATGTCCTGTGTGTCCACGCTAAATGATATGGTGTGCTCTCCGGCTCCCGTGGCATTCCACTGTGTTGTGATAACGATGGACGCTCCGATGTCCAGATTTATTGCGGTGTTTCTGTCTGTTATGACTGTGCCTACGTTCACCTCTCCATCCCAGAAAGCATAGTGTATAGTGCCGTTCGCCCACGCCTCGCCCAGGTTCGCTATCTCGGCGTATATTGTCACAGTTTCTCCTTCAAATGGAGCGGTCTCGTTGAACCACACCCTTTCTACCGTCAGGTTGGCCTTTCCGAGGACGGTAAAGGTGGAGACCAGGTAGTTGTTCGTCTCATTCAGCTCCGATATACTGTTTGTTGGGTCCACTGTCACGTTGAGGTCGTGTGGGCCCGCTGGCAGCTGGAGAGTCCAGTCAAACAACACGTATCTATCCGTGTTAGCCACGAAGTTTGGAACGGTTTTTGTGCCTATGGTGGTGCCTGTTGTCTCATCCACGAGTGTGACATACACGGTTCCTGTGGCATCCGCTGTGCCTGAGTTGTTGAGGGTGACGTTTACTTTCACCTTTGTTCCGACCACGCCGCTGTTGACCGGGTTACCGTTGTAGTAGAAGGCCATGTCTATGACCCGGAGGTCCGGTCTGGCCGGCTGGATGGTCATGGCCAGAGTGGCGTTGTTGTTTGTTGTGTTTGCGTCGGCGGGGGCTGTCAGCGATGCATATACGTAATGCGCTCCGTCCGGGTATCCTGTTGTTGACCACTGGAAGGACAGGTTTTTGGTTTCTCCCGGGCTGAGGTGTACGCCGGTTTCTTTGTGTATGAGGTCGCCTGTTGTCTCGTTTCCGTCAATGAAAAAGAGTATGTCAACGGTTGTCTCTGTGGGGCCTGTGTTGTTTATGATGGCGTAGATGGTCACGGTCTCCCCGGACACGGGGCTTGTTGTTGAGGCATATAAAGAGTAGATGTATGGGTCTGGTTTGACAGAGGAGAAGACCAGGGTCACGTCTTTGTTTGTGTCCAGGACGACTCCTTCGGTGGAGTCAGATGTGTTTGTGCCGTATACGCCAGTCACGGAGTAGCTTCCGTAGAAGGTTTCTTCTGTCCCGTTCCACTCTGAGCCCAGGAGTGTGAAGGTAGCGTTTCCCGTGGCGTCGGTTGTTCCGGATGTGTCAAGCGTTGGGGTCAGCATGTTTGTGACCTGGACTGTTGCCCCGGGTATGGGCATTCCGCCGGCGTCAACAGTTCTTACACGCAGGTACCAGTATTGCTCCACGTATGCGTTCTGGTCAACTGTTGGGGTGGTGGTGTTTGTTAGTTTCCCGGTGGATGTGTTTGTGAATGTTATGGAGGTGTAGGTGGAATCCCTGGATTCCACGTTTGATGTGCCGTAGACGGTCAAACTGTTAGCCGTTGTGCCGTTGATATATGTGTTTCCTGTGTAGATTTCAAGGGCTGAGATACCGAAGGAGCAGTCGTTTATAGCAATTGTTCCTGTTGTGTTGAAAATGGCTGTGGCCGATGGCGGGGCTTCTATGGACCCCCCGTTGACGTAGAGAGACCCGTTTGCGACGACCAGGAGTTTCTCCCCGGCACCGTTTATCTGGAGGGTCCCGTTTATTATCAGTGTGCCGCCTGTTCTTACGATCACGCTCCCGGAGATGGACAGGACCTCGTTCTGTTCTATGATGTATGTGCTGTTTTCAACTATGAGGTCGTATGGGCTGTCATAGACTGTTATGCTCGCTGTGAGGGTGTTGTTGTCCGGGTTGGGGTCGGTGAGGTTGCCCAGCGGGTCAACAGTGGCGGATATGGTGTGTTCGCCCCTTGTTGTGGGCGTCCATGTTAGTGTGAAAGGAGATGTGCCGCCGGACTGGTTTACAGTCACCTCCACGTATCTGAGGAGGTTTCCGTCGTCGTAGATGCCGATGGTGACGTTCAGCGGGTGTGTGCCCCCTTTCTGGGTGACCATACCATTTATGATAACAGTATCGCCGACAACGGCCATGTCCGAGGGAGAAAGAGACAGGGAGACCATGCCAACCTCAGACGTGGCATTTACAGTCATGGCCAGAGTGGCGTTGTTGTTCGTCTCATTGCTTTCGTGGAATGCGTCTGGTTCGTCAACGACTACGAGGAACACATAGCTCCCCTCAACCAGACCGGATATGGTGAAGGAGAGTATCTCCCAGCCGCCAGGGACCATGGGACCGGTGGTGTTCTGCTCTCCTACAAGAGACATGTCCTCTGTGTTGTACACTCTCACATTCACGCCGTCTGGACAGGTTTTGGTCCCCGTGTTGTGAACGGTGACGTTGAGCGTTATGTTGTCTCCTTCCATGGGGAAGAGCGGCGAGAAGGAAATGTCTGCGGGGGAAATGCTGAGATCCACGAGTGGAGAGCCAACAAGAATGGGGGAGGCCTGGAAAACGTTGTCCTCCCAGTCCACTATGTTTGGATAGCTCTTGAATGTGGCGTTGAAGGAGACGTTTGATGTCCCGCCAGCGTTGTTGGTGTATTCAACTGTGACATTGTATTTTCCCACCGGAACACCGTTTGGCCCTGTTGACACGTTTATTATGTCCGTGAGCAGCGGTATCCGGACAGGCGTCCCCGATGGGCCGGTAATGTTGTAGGTTGAATACGTCACATAATAGGATGGGTCCGGGCGCGTCCTGTTCATATACTCCATGACCACCGGGGGTATCTGGTTCGCGTTTGCTACATACTGGCACAGGTGGGCGGTTTTGTTTGTCGGAGAGAACCTCACAGACACCTCCGCCCCGGGGACAGGGTCGTTTACTTCGTCAACGGGTGATACCTCCAGCCACCGGTATATCTCAACATTGGCGTCGGGGCTGTCCCACCACGTGTATATGGCCGGCTTGAGTTCGGTGGAAGGCCACTTCCGCATTGTCACGTTGTAGAGGTGGACCTTTGCTTTGTCCCTTACGACCATCACATCCCTGGTTGTGTGGTCTCCGCTCTCCTGTCCAAAGTCAAGGTCCAGATAGGTGTCCACCGCCGTGAAATTGCTGTCTCCGTCTATTATTATGCCATATGCCACGATTGGTGTTAATTTGACTCTGAGATAGTCCATCTGGACGGTCCCGTTGGCCTGGGCCACTATCCAGACCCTGTCTATGCTGAGGTTGGCGTTTGTGTCTGGGTTGAAGAGGGTGAGGTTGAGGTCTTGTAGTTTCTGGTAGGTGTTGACTCCGAGGGCGTAGATGTCCAGAGAGACGATGTTCATGCCTCCTGTTGTGGGCGGGAGGTTGAGCGTGCCATAGAGAGTGCCTGTGTTCTGGTCTGTGATGTTCATGGTCGTGGCGGCGTAGCCGGTTTCGTTGGTGTAGTTCACATAGAGTGTTGCCGCTCCCACGTCAAACGGACTGCCAGCGGAGTCGGTGAAGGAGTAGACGCTCATCCTGGTCCCGTTTGGCACGAGATACATGTTTCCATCTGATGTGGTGAGGTTGGCTGTGTCCGTGTTTGGCGTTGTGTCCCATGTGCTGTCCCTGTACTGGACGTACATCTCGGTGGAGGTGCTACCGTTGTGGTGGAATCTCAGGTGGAGGTTTGTCAGGTCCTCAAGTGTGGCGAGCCCATCGGAGTATATGTCATATGACTGCTCTGTGGGTGCGGAGGCGGAGAAGTATATGCTGGTGTTGGTGTACTGTGTCCCATCTGTGGACCAGGTCAGGTTGGTTGAGCCGTTGTAATACGGGCTGGTGGTGGCAGAGCATTCCACGACAGCAGATGTGAATCCCAGGACGGCGGCATCCTCGTATCCGGGTACCGATGGCATGGTGAAGCCGCTCACAGACAGGTTCTGGCCGTTTGTTATTGTTAGATGCCCTCCCCCCTTCTGGAGGTCGTCTATGCTCCCGGCAACCGTGTTGTCAGGGTCAAACTGTGTCGGATAGGCGTACACGTCCGGCACGTCCGTTGTTGACACATCATATGGCTTTAAATAGCTGCTGTTTCCCATGAAAACCGTGCTGTTGTGGATGTACAGCCGGGGCGCGTCATCATTTTTGTCTTTTGTGATTGGACCCGTTGCTTTTGCGAGTGAAGAGGGCAGGGGCTGTATTACTGTGTCGTTGAGATAGACGACGGCGTTGTTAGTTATGTTGAACCACCCGGGGAAGGATATGTTTCCTCTTTCGGATATCATCGTGGCGTTGTCAACATAGAGGTTGAAGAGAAGGTATGGATAGATCTGTTCCGTGGCGACGGTTATGGTTGCGTTGTAGAGGCGGAGAACGCCCCCGTCGGTTATGTTCATCCAGTACCGTTTGTCGTCGCCTGTTCCGTAGATGCCATCCCATCCAGCGTCCTGTTTGAACCTTATGGTGGCGTTTCTGACTATGAGGGTCCCACCGTTTCTGACCGTTATGTTTCCGGTCTGCTCCCAGACGCCGGGCTCTCCTCCGTGTACAGTCGTGCCGTTTATTTCAAAGACCTCTCCGTTTTCAATCACGAGGCTCCCATCAGAGTAGACAGTTATCCCGCTTGATGGAGCGCTGAGCAGCGGCAACATGGATGGAAAAACCATAACCACCACGATCGCCCAGACAAACTTTCTGCCCTCTTTTTCCGACATTATTTTCACCTCTCACACGCTGACCTCAACTCTCATCAATTTACGTTGTCTCACACATGTCATGTTTACACGGTTGGCAAAGCACTACGTAATATGGGCCTGACATATATAAACATTAGGTATTCATGTGGGAAGTACAACGTGTGGGAAGAATACAACGCCAGATACACGATGCCAGATCATGCTCAAATCTTTCCCCTGGACAGGAACCTCACCAGATAGACACCCAGAACAATGGAGACGATGAATATCACAGCCAGATACGCCACCAGTTGTGTCGTGGATATGCGCCAGGCGGCCTGTTGCCCCGTGTTATCGGTGGTCTCTTCGTTTCCTGTGTTTCCCGTAAACGTGCCCTCAACACCCCCCCCTCCTTCTTGCCACCCATCTCCGCCCATGTCACCTGTGTCTTCTGCTGTGCTGTTGTTATCCGCTGTCCCAGGCGAGGTCCCGGTCTCGGTTTCGTTGGCATCGCCAGTTTTGTCTTCTCCACCGCTGATTGATGTCTCCACGGCGTTGTTTGTTTCGTTCCACTCTTTTATGCGGTTGTCAGGGTCCGCCACCACGGATACGGTCGCATTTTTTCCCTTGAGAGAGGGGAAGGCGGCCATGTCCAGGTTTCTCCAAGAGCGAACTTCGTTTCCCGGCTCAACGTATATCGTCTGGTTCAGGTCCGGTAAAAGTGCGCCGTTGACAAAAAGGGAGACGTTCACAGACATCCCGGCATCCCCGGAGAGATACATCGTCCAGTACACAGTGACAAGAGACCCGGAGACCCTCGCGCTCATATTGTACACGGCTATGTCCAAGTTTGGGCCACCGGGATGTGTTGTGCCACCGCCCTGGGAGGCGTTCTGGCCGCCGGCTACTTTTATCTCCACGGGCTTTTCATAAAGAGGCGGATAGCAGGCGACAAAACCGTCGCCGTCCTCTGCGTAAATGCGGTAGGACACGCTGTCTCCCTCTCCGATAGCGGGCAGGTATCCGGAGGCGGCATATGTCAGGATGGAAGATTTCGTGGAGTTTCCTGCCCCTGTGTTTATTAAAAGCGACAGATTGAGGTATTCCATGTTTTCCTCTCCGCCGTTTATTGAATAGACCACGTATGCCGATGCCAGGTTGTCGTCAGCGATCTCCGCTCCTATCATCGTTGTCTCGCCGGGCTTCAGGTCTGCGGGAGGTGTGTGCTTTATATGCGGCACAGGAACGGGATCAGATATGTATTTGCAGAATTTTCCCCACGGGCGGGATGACATCGTCAGGTTGTCGTATGCAGTGGTGTAGTGGTACGCTGGCAGATACACGCTGAGCCCGCTGGTGGCCCTGTGGGAGCTGGAATGTCCCTCTGCCAGGATGGACGTGGAGATGTTCTCTGAGACCGAGCGAAGGAAAGAGCCAAGGGATTCGGACGTCCCGCCGTCGGCTGCGAGACCGTTTATATATGAAACGAAATCAACCATGTCTCCCGATGCCATGTAGTGGTCTGCTCCGGCGGAGGCGTTTTCAAAGGCACTCTGCGACCAGTAGTACTCGGACAAAAACACCTCTCCCAGGGTGTCCCAGAGCGGGAGGACCGCCCGGGTGAAAAAGGACACGTTCACAGCGGATATCGTGAGATACGAGGGCTGGTCGGGATATGACACCAGATAGCCGTTCACAATGGCCTCCGCCAGAGACCTGGCTGTGAGTGCTGGCGTGGAGGATATGTTTTCCACGACGGAAACGTAATCCCACCCGTCCTCTGGCTCCTCGTCCTGGCTGAAAACGACAACGTCTGCCACATCTCTCAGTTCAATAACGACCTCTGCGTTTCCCATGAGACAGGTGTCAAATCCTATTATGTCAAATTTCTCGCCGCCCAGATGGGAAACAGCGTCCTCAAGGGCGTCTCTGAGTTCCCAGACGGTCATCCACCTGTTTTTGTCATCGCAGACCCCCTTAAAAATCCCGTACCCGTGTCCCCAGATGACGAGCATTCTGTGGCGGGCGGGGTGTTCTTTGAACGCCCACACAGCAAAAGAGGAGAGCGTGGAGGGGTCGCTCATGTCACACTCCCCGGACGGAGGGATGACATCCGGCGGAAAGGTCTTCTCGCTCACAACCTGGCTGTTGTACCCGGAGTGGTCTTTTTCTATTTCATAGACCCACGAGTCGCCTGTGGAATCCCCATCAAACAGAACCACAACAGAAGAGTTCTCTCCCGGGCCAGCGGCCTCCATCTCGTTCAGGTCGTCCATGGCAGCGGACATCAGGTTGTTGTCGGCGCACATATAGACAGCGACAGTCCAGTCATTTCTGGCGTACCCGGCGGGGTCCCCGGCAGCCCTGAGTAGGAAGCGGAAACCGTGCTCGTGTTCCCGTGCCTCTGTGTGAGGGTCCTGCGGCATGTTTGAATCGCCCAGCTCCACGGTGAAACTGTAAACCCCCCTGTCATAGAGCCAGTCGCATGCGTCTCCGCCGGCGGAGTACATCCCTATTGAGGGATCACTGGCTTCCCCATAGGACCACCCATCCCCGCTCTTATGTGCTGTCTCTCCAGCAAGCGCTTTTAGCACGTCCTCTTCGGGCGGAGTGGTGTAAGCGTATCCCCACGGGTAGAGCACCTTTTTTCCATAGGAATGGTAGCTGACGGCCAAAGTGAAACTGTGGTTCTGGACGAAATCTCTGAGACATCGGGTCTCTGGCTCGCTGAAAGGAGATGGCCCTATGTAGGTGTCCGAGGACGGCGTGGTTGAGACCCTGTCCCCCTCGCCCCAGTGCATGTCAAAGTTCCTGTTAAGGTCCACTCCGTCTGTGTCCGTCTCAAAGACCCCGTCGCCGTCGTTATCCCTGCAGTTTTTCCTCCACGGCGTTCCGTTGAGAGAGAGTTCTCTGCCATCCGGGTTGAGCACGGGTATAAACCAGATGTCCCTGTTGTTGATTAGATACGTAGCCTCGCTGTCACTCCCGTAGCCGTACACCAGGTCTTTCATGTAGTCCAGGACCGCCTCCCCGCTCAGAAGTTCGTCTCCGTGGATGTTGCCCACGACCAGAACCCCCGGCTCGTTTTCGTCCACGTTCGGGTTGTCCGTGACATGGAAAGCCAGTATGTCCCTTCCCATCCAGGAATGGCCTATGGTCTCAACAGCGACTATGTCTGGATGGTTTTCACTCATGTTCTCTGCGAGGCATAAAAGTTCGCCATAGGTGGTGTAATCTTCCAGACCAGGCACCTCAGCCGAGGCGGTTTGAGCGGGGAAAAAAGCGACTGGCAGGGGGCCGGGGAGTGAGAGAAGCGCTGCTGGGACCTGGAACACGGTGCCATAAAAAAAGATGACCGCCACTACGATGGAAAACAGAAACCTTGTCTCATCTCTGACTTTTTTTTTAAACAGCACTTTTTTGTCAGCGTCTTCTTTTAATTTTCTCATCTTTACTCTCACCAACAGACAAGAGTGGCCCGGGGAAATGGTTGCTTTGGCCCAATGACACCCTGACACCCTGTGCTCTTTAACCTCCCTGTATAGACACACCATAGACGATGACGTCATCTATGTAAAAGCCGCCCCACACTCCCGTCGCCGGGTCTATCTCGTAGTGGTTGCTTCCAAAGTACGAGTTGTCATCAGACGGCGTGACAACCCTGAACCGGAGAATAACGGTCTTGCCTATCCACCCGGAGAGGTCAACGTTCAGACGCGTGAGAGTGTTAGCCGCCACCCATCCGTCTCCGTCCGGGTCCAGTCCGGTGAACGATTTTCCGTCCTGTACACCGTCGTCCATGTCGTCTCCATAGCCGGAGACACCCCTGCAGGCCCTGACACCCAGGCTGAGCGGGTGCCAGGTGACACCGTTGTCGTCGCTCACCTCAACCCTGAACGTGTCCGGTGGGCGACCACCGGTGGAGTTTATGTTGAACTTGAAGTAGGCGCTGAGGGTTGCGTGCAGGGCGTTGGTCAGATCTATCGGCTGTGTGTATAAACTGTTGTCCAGCCCGCCCTTGAAATAGCCACGTGGATCAACGTTGTGCCAGGAGTGAATGCCGCTGACAGAGTCGTCTGTGGTCAGATACCACTGGTCCCACGCATCGTGTGTCACTGTTGTGTTGTCTCCCCTGCTAACGGTTACCTTCACGTCGTCAATCCACCATCCGCCGCCGTTTCCTCCGCCGTAGTCGTAGTAGACGAACTTTACGCGCACATACTGTGACCCGACAAACGGTGTAAGGTCCACCTCGCTGTACTCCCAGTCAAACGTGCCGCCGGCGGAGACGCCGTTGTAACACCACCTCACCACGTTGTTATAGTCATCGTACTCTGTCTCTTGGAGGAACAGGTTGCCCGGATATGACTCCTTTGGAATCACATACTTGTACGTGAAGTTCACGCCGTCCGTGGAGTTGCCTACCATTATGACCCCACCGTTATAACCCAGTTTCAGGTTGTACTTGTGGTAGAAAGACAGAGTCGCATGGTCCACACCAACCAAACTGAACGTCTCCGTCTCTGCATATTTTATGGTGCTGTTGCTCCGGGTACCAGTTGTCTGTGTGGTGGTATCTTCGCTCCTTGTGACTACTCCTGGAGAGGATGCCTGGTAATATATATCAACAAATATGTCTGTCAGATCTGTCCCGTTGGAGTTGTAGAAATATTCTCCGTTCTTGCCGCCCTGGGAGGACGTCTCCGCTATTCTCTTCAGATCATACTCAGTGGTGAATCTGTACTCCGCAGAGGTGTTGCTCAGATACTCTCCAGGAGCAGAAGGGTCGCTGGCCTGGGGGTCCATGCCTATACCTATTGTGTACACAAGAAGAGGTGCGTAAAGGAGACCCGTTCTGGTTGTGTCGTCAATGTCCAGCCAGTGGTATCCACTGCTGTAATATCTCTGGACGTCATTGCTACCCCCCCACGTTGTTCCTCCCTGGGCGTCAAAGTCCACCGCTGTATCTCCCCACTTTAGACCAGTTGGCCAGCCCCACGTGGAATATTGGTAATCTGTCCCAGTATCTGAGCCGGGACAGTATGTCTCGCTTCCTGTCTCTCTCCCGGCAGTTCCCCAGTCATCTCCGTCCGTGAGAGCGATGACCACCTGTAGATAGTCCTCTCCAGGTATGCCATATCCAGGGTCTCCCGGCTGGCGTGGGTTGTTGAGCACGTATGTTATGGCCTCACCTATTGTGTCCCAAATGGGAGTCCAGTCGCCGGTCACCAGGCTCTTTATGCTGTTGTTAACGGAATTTTTGCCACCTTCTGTTGCCCACACAAACGGCTGTTTCTGAGCGGGTTTTTCTCCTGAGAAATGGAACACGGTTATTCTATCGTCGTCGTGGAGCATGCCAACAAACGTCTGTGCGGCTTCAACAGCGTTGTCAAACTTCGTTTTTCCATCTCCGTCCGGGTCTTCGTCCATAGACCCAGAGGTGTCCATGACAATGGCAACATCCATGGGAACCCGTCCGGTACCAGTGATCGGTCCGCTGCTCTCTCGCACAAAGAAAGATGTCGGATAGCTGTGGGAATCGTTGGTGGTTGAGTTGAAGTCGCTGTGCGCCCATGTTGAGACGATTGTAGAATTGACCGGGCTGTCCATGAAGTCCAGGGGGCTCTCGCCGTTTATGAGAAGCACAGTGCCGTCGTGGCTCCATTTGCCTGTGCCGGATTCCATGTCGTCATAGAAGAAGTATGTGGTGATGCTCCTGTATGCTATGTTGTTGAAGCCGAAAACCTCGTTTGAGATGGGCGTTATGTCGGCTATTATTTTTCTGTTTCCGACGATGAGCGGCGTCCATATACCCTCCACTCTCACTTTGCTGTGTGCCGGTATGAAAACGGTCTGTGTGGTTATTATGTTGTTTCCGTCAAGCAGCCTCACCCTGGTGGTGGCGTTCGCTCCGCCGTTGTTATACACCTCCGCTGATACCAGATAGGATTCTCCGAGCATCGGGTGTACGACCTGTCCCTCCACCCTGCCCGTGATATTTATGTCCACGGACACGACTCTCAACTCCGGCCGCTCCTCGGGGTATTCAAAGTACTTCAACACCATGAAGGCGAGTTCGGACCTGCACGCCAGCGCCTCTTCAACAGGTGGGCGGGAGACGGTGAGCGTTATGCTGGACACGGGTCCCCAGTTGCCCTCTGAG
Source organism: uncultured Thermoplasmata archaeon (assembly GCA_964601625.1). Lineage (GTDB taxonomy): Archaea > Thermoplasmatota > Thermoplasmata > JAGHBH01 > JAGHBH01 > CAZROC01. The sequence goes on from CAZROC010000009.1 coordinate 42,458, forward strand.
TCCTGGCCTCTCACATAAAGGGTGTATGTGCCGTATGCCCAGCCGCTCACGTCTATGGTGATGTTGGCCGACTCCGTCTGAGAGTTGAAAGAACCGTCTGTCGGGTCCATGGGCGTCCCTGTTCCGCCCGCGCCATAGGTGTCAACGAAGTATTCTGCTGCCGCAACAGTGCTCTGATCATCCCGTATGACCGCTGTGAGGGAGACAGTCAAAGCCCCCGCTGTTGGGTTGGGCGTGACATCAACGCTCACCACGTCCGGTCCGGTGGTGTCTGGCTCTGTTATCTGGAAAACTTTCCCGGCGGGCGCCCCCCACGCCCCGTCACTGGCCTGCTGGGCCCGGACGTACATCACATGGACACCCTGGGAATATCCGGTGATTGGAACTGTTCCGAACACGGTTACTGTGTCGCCTATGTTGTGCGATGGCACGGTGAGAGGTGTGCCGTTTCCCTCTCCCGGGTCTGTGTCAATGAACGCTTCTGCTGCCTGTATCAAGCTGTTGCTATCATACACATCGGCGGTAACGCTCACCGATGTGGCACCGTTGGTCGGGTCGGGTGTGACCTGAACGTTGGATGTTACGGGGGGGGTGGTGCTGACGCTCAGGTTCACATATGTGGAGTAGTTTGATAAGCTTGGTCCTGTCACATTCCATATTCCGTTGGAATCCTGCGCTCTTACAAAGATGTGATATGTCCCTGGGTCCAGCCCGGAGATGTCAATTATGACATAGGCATCCTCTGTCCCATTGTCAAATGCCCCGTCAGTCGGGTGCATTACCGGGTTGTTCCCCGCACCCTGATCCTGGCCCTCAAAGAAATACTCCACTGCCTGAATAGTGGAATACTTGTCGCTCACGGTGGCCGTCAGGTTTATGGTGGTCTGCTCGTTTGTGGGATTGGGAGTGGCAGAAACAGTTATAGTGGCGGGGGCCTCCCACACTACCTCAAAGTTTACAGATACGGGGTCTCCCCATTTCCCGCTACTATCTTTTGCTCGCACATAGAATGTGTGGTTTCCAGCACTCCACGTGCTCACGTCCACGACTTTGTGTCCGTCCTCTATCTGGCTGTCAAACGCCCCATCGTCCGGGTCCATGGGATAATGATTTGAATCCACATCTGACCAGTACTCCATATCCGTTACTGTCAAACCAGCATCCGCCTGGGCTGTAACATAGAGGGTCACAGTCTGCGCCTCATTCGTCGGATCCGGGTCCACACTTATCGCTGTGATCTGCGGCCCTGTGGGCACATCAATGGCAACATCGTCCACGTATATCTTCTCGTTGTTGCTGTTTGCCTTAAAATAGAATCTTATGACCAGGTTTGAGGAAGGAAGATACGGGCTCAGGTCAACGGTTTCCTGGGTCCACGCCGTCGTGCCATAAATGTTGCGCACGTCAGTATACCATGTGTTTCCACCGTCAGGGGAAATATCTAGTGCACCAAATTCACCGCTGTCCAGCTTGGTTGACGTCCACCAGAAAGTCAACGTGCCAGTTGTGGCGGCGCCGAGGTCTTTCGTCGTTTCCACACTGGCCCAGTAAACTATCCCCAAGAAGCTACCACCCTTATACTGGAGAGAATATGAGCCTGTGTGAGGGTTTAAATTTGAGACATCCACCCTGTTCGTGTAGCCATTCTTAGTCCATGGTCCACCGCTGAGGTCGCCTGTCTCAAAACCATCATACCAGATTGTCCCCCTGGTAATGGGTGTCCCCGGCAGCGGCCTCTCATACAGCCCGCTTATGAAAGCGTACTCCCAGGGCATGAAAACAACCCTTGCACCGGTGTCGTTGTTTGTCCAGGCGAGGGCGTTGTAGGATGACTGGGCCACGTCCTGCCAGAAGATTCCATGGGCCCCTCTGGCTGTGTCCGGGACTATCCGGTCGCCCCGGTCCGTGAAAACCAGACTGCTGTCTGTCTGGTATTTCATCCCGTGGGTTATGGAGTCGTAGAGCACGCCCGAAACAGGGTCGGGTGTGCCCTCGTTGTGATACACCTCTTTGACGTGTAAAATGTCTCTGGCAAAGGTCCCGTTGGGTATCTCACCATCCCCCCCATCGGTTAGATCCCAGAGGATGTCCTGTCCCACCAGCCACAGTTCCCCGCTCTGGTTTGTGATGTAATCTCTTAGCGCTATCTGGTCGTTGGTTGTTAGAGTGTCTGTATTTGTCGCACCGCACATCCATATAACCGCCTTGTATTCGCTGAGCGTCTTTGCACTGGGTCCGTCCGCTCCCACGGGGTTGACCACGTACAATGTGTAATTGTAGCCAAGGTAATCTATGGCCGCGGTAAGGTTCGCTGTCACATTGTAGAGGGTGCCACCGTTGTTGGCGCTGCCGTCGTCGTCCACTATGAGAAGTGTGAAACGTACATAGATGGTAAGGTTGAAAATGGGGTTGTCTGTGGATATTATGTTGTTTAGTTCGTTGACCTCTTCAATGTCGTTGTCCGGATCAGCCATCACGCTTATGACATGGTAGCCGGGGTCAAAGTCGGCTCTGAGCGTCATATAAACAATTCCCTGTTCCCCGGGCTCAAGGTAAACGGTGTCAACGGTCTTGGAGGCGTAGACAAAACTGTCTGTGGTTGAGAGCCGCTGGCCGTCCAGATAGAAAGCCGTCTTAACATTCCACGCATGGAGACCGTTGTTTCTCAGCACGGCGGTTATTGTGAGGTTGTCTCTGTAGTTTATGACCTGTGGCTCAATGGCTATCTGGGACACCGCTATGTCCTCTCCCGTCTGGGTTGTGAGACCACCCAGCCACCGTATGACCCTGTAGGCGAGGTCTGCCTGATCAGAGGTATAAAGGATCTTGGAGAACTCCCAGGAGAAGAACACGAGTTTGTAAGACCCGTTGTAACTTATGGCGTTGACACCGTTGGAGTCATAGAACATTATATCCGCCGACGAGTCGGGGGCTATGTAATCTCCCCTGCTGTATGGCCCACGGTCGGAGGAGATGTTGTACACTCTCCCAGCTGCCACGGTGTGGTTCATGTCCCCTATAACCGGGTCTGCCGGCCCGCCATCCGTGGTAATAGATGCGGGATCAACGTGCAAAACGTAGTCTCCGAAACCACCCCACCGCCAGTTCTGTATGGCAGGGTCGTTCATGGCCCCCTCGCTGATAAGCCAGAGAGATCGGTTGAGGGAAAGGAACTGTTCAAGGTTTGTCCGGTCGCTGGATGTGAGGAGGTTGCTGGTCTCATATCCGGTCATCCAGATGACTATGTCAAAGTCTATCAGTTTGACATTTCCGGTGTCAAACGGCGGGCCATCAGTGCCGCTGACCGTGTAAATGGTCAGCGCATCCCCGAACCCGGCGGCGTCTATGGCGGAGACCATCCAGCTGACACAGTCCCACATGCTCCCGTCCCGGGGTGCGTGGTCGTCGTCCACTAGCAAAATGGAAGGGGACACGGTTATGTTCTTTGAAATCTCGTTGTTGTTTAGAGAGGCGTTGACGTCCTCAGGTGGCGTTGAGTTGAGTAGCCGGGCGGTTATAACATGGAGTCCACCGCTGAGCGGGTGCCAGTCGATAAATATGGGCGTTGGTGACTGGTATACTGTGGCGTTGACATGTCCTATCACGTGGTCTCCCTCAGGGGAGTGGTCTATGAAAACGAAGTGCCCCACAGCGTTGGTGGCGTTTCCAACACCGCCCACGTTTAATGCCCAGAGAGTTATCGTCACAACGGTGTTGCTCGCATGGACGGGGTTGTCGTCGCTGAAGACCAGTTGCTGGAGCGATATGTCCGGGTTTACGAGTTCTCCGGGCTTTGCTATCACCCTCAAAATTGTGTACGCCCATGAGCCGTTGTCGGTGTGGAGTGTATCGTTGGCCCACACAATCAAAACATATTCGGCTGGCAGAGAGGGCGGGCTCGGCGCGGTTATGTTCCCGGAAATAAAGGTGGAGTGGTCGCCGGTGTCGTTGAGATACACGACCCCCATTGAGATGGCAGAGAGATCAACTTTGACATCGCTAGTGTTGAGGTTGCCGTTGAGGTCAATCACCTTTGCCTGGACACGGAAAGAGGTGCCGGTCACAACGGGGTTGTACTGGACGGTGACAGAGGTTATTATCGGTGGCACCTCCTCCACACCGGGGGTAGCGTTGAGAACCCGGATGGTGATGGTGTATGGGAGGGCGGAGTGGTTTAGTGCGTCAATGGCATAAAAAGTGACGTTGTAATCGCCGGGCACAACAGACGTGGATGAAATGAGACCAGTCTCATAAACTGTGCCCTGTGCGGTAAGATTTACGTCTCCCAGCCCCATCTCGCTGAGGTTCGCCCAGACGCGGGTGACGTCGTTTTCCTGGTCCGACACGCTGGCACGAAGCTTGAAATAGGACCCAGAGACCACGGTGGTCGGTTCGGATATAGCCCAGTTGATTATGGGCGTGCTGCTGTTGACAACGGTCAGAGTGAAGGACGCATCGGATGCGTGGCCGAAGACATCCTCAGCATGAATGGTTATTGTATAGTTTCTGTAGGAATAGTTGGGAGATATGATCGGGGCGAGTACCCCATTTCCCGTCCGGAACACATCCGCTATCTCCGTTTCGGCCATTGAGACGTTTGAGGACAGGCCCGGTATCTCCGGGTTTGACACCACCCACACGGCAGCCAGGTCGTCCTGTGGGTCAACAACTCTGGCACTGACATTGAAATAATACTCCTCCCAAACAGGGTTTGGCTCGGCCTTCTGGAAGGATATGACCGGCAGGCGATCGGCGCTGGAGAGCACACGCATAAAAGCGGTCCGCTGGTGTTCAAGTCCACTGGAATCCCTGGCACCGAAAACTATCATTTGCTGTCCAACAGGAGCAGCCAGCGGGAGAGTGTAGGTGGCCGAGTAAACCCCCTCTCCATCCGGGTCGGTGAGGGGATACTGGGCTGGACCTCCCAATGACGACAGATTTACCCAGACATTTGTCACGTCAGACAAACCATCGGGATCAAAGACATAGGCGCTGAAGGTGACATTTTCTCCCTGCGCCACGGTCTCCGGCTGTATAATCACACTATATATGATGGGTCGGGCCTGTGCCTGTGAGAGCCCAAAAGCGGTGTTCCACACTCGCACACCACGGTTTATGTCAACGATGGAGACCTCAAGGATGGGACAGGAAATATTAGTGCTACTATATCTCCACGTTTCCCCTATCTCCCAGTCGCCAACCACGCCGCCATCTGCCAACGTCAACTGCTGGGCGACGGGGCTCCTGTTCACAAATATAAATATCCTGGTGGCATAGCTATCCATCTTTTCACCGCCTACATGGGTTATGTTCAGGAACCCCACGCCGTTTGATATCTCAAAGGTTGCTTCAAAGTCCGAGTGGACGTTCTGCTCGGGGCCCGGCAGTTTGTACACCCAGATAAAAAGGCCAGTAAACAGTATAACAGTGATAGACAATGTCAATAGTGTGGCTATGATCTCACTCACACCTTTTTTACTTCTGGGAAGATGCACTCTCATCATACCACCTTCTCTTCTCCTCTCGCTTTGATACGCTTTTTACACCTTCTTACATGGAGTGCTCAATGGTCCTGCTCAAATGTGCCAACGATATAAAGTATGTCGGTCACTGTTTATAAACGTTGTGTCTAACGCGCCGTTAGCACTTTTAATACCTCCAGTAGCTCAAATAACTCACAACTTCGTAAAAAAAACTATAAATAAGAGGTAGCCCATAAAAACCTGGGACAGGAGAATGGTGATTATGAAAACCTCCCACCTGAGAGGGCCCCTGAGACGGAACAGAGAGGGACAGACGGCGGTCGTTGGAACAATCCTGGCCATAACGGTTGTTCTGGCATTCCTCTCGCTTTTCACAACACAATATGTACCAACAGCAATGAGCGACTACGAAGCGGAGCACATGAAAGAGGTTGAGGGGCAGTTCGCCCTTCTAAAACAGACAATAGACAACCAGATAATCTCGGGCAACAGAGAGAGCACCCTTTACTCCCCAATACGCCTCGGCTCCGGGTATATACCCGCTTTTACAGCGTCCACGCCCGGACTTCTCCAGTTTGACCAATCAAAGACGCCCATAAACGTGACATTCATAACGGAGGGATTGATGCACCAGGAAACAGGCGGGGGAATGATAAACTTCATCTCCGCTAATAGATACTACGTCTGGGAAGAGATATCATATGAAAACGGGGCGCTCATAAAAAATCAGACAAAGGGCCAGCGAATGATAGCCAACCCGCCGATAAACATAATCAGCGAGGGAAACAGGACAAACCTCACCTTGACCCTAATAACCCTCATAGGACAGCAGGACCAGAGGTCCGGGACATCAACCGTGGGAGTGAACACGCACCTCCTGTTCTCGGACAAAACCACCTACACAAACATAACGGAAAACGTTACAATATCCATCACCACCTCCCACGTGGACGCATGGCACGATTTCTTCAACAACACGCGGTTCAGCGACCTCCCTTATTTCACCATCACAAAAGCCCAGGACACGGTCCGGATAACCTTTGGCGGCATAGACAATGTTATAATGACAGTAGCCGTTGTGGAGGTGACACTGTCCGGATAAAACCCTGGGCCACGTCCATCGTTATTGGTAGTCGGGTTAGAGAAGGCGAAAGAAAAAATATTTAAGCACACACTGTGAAACAGAGCCCATGTCCACCAGACAGACCAACCCCACCACACAAAGCAACGATTCCACGGTGAAACATTCCACGGTGAAACACCTCATAGAACTCCTGGAAGAAGCCATTTCCCTTATACCACGGGGTCCCGTCGCGATATCCTTTTCAGGGGGAGTGGACAGCACAGTCCTGGCCCGGCTGCTGGAGGACCGCGCCCGCCTTTATGCGGTGGGAATGCTCGGCTCACAGGACCTTGACCACGCCATAAGAATAGCCGACGCCCACGGCTGGGACATACTGCCAGTGGTTCTCACCGTATCAGACATGGACGCCATCCTTTCCCGCCTGGTCCCGCTAATAAGAGAGCCAACGCCAATGAACGTCAACTTCCACCTCCCTCTCTTCGTCGCATCCCGCAGCGCGGTGGAGCGAATCGTTGTGGCAGGCCACGGAGCAGATGAAATCTTCGGTGGCTATGACAGGTACAGACGCATGACGCCCGAAGAGTTTGAAAAAGCCACACGCAGCGATTACGAATCGCTGTGGGAGGGGGACCTGGAAGACGCCAGGAACATAGTGGAGAGTACGGGACACGTGCTCGTCACTCCCTACATGTTTCCCACGTTTGCGGAGGCGGTGCTATCTCTGCCATACGAAGAAAAGATGAGCGGCGATGGGAACAAACTCGCCCTGAGAAAGATAGCGTCCGCGCTGGGCCTGGAAGAAGAGGCATGGAGGGACAAAAAAGCCGCCCAGTTCGGCAGCAAGACGTCACTGCTCCTTAAAATGTGTGCCAGAGAGCGCGGGCTCAGCGAAAAAGAACTCGTGGACTCCTACCGCTCATATATCTGAGATTCGCCCCTCCGCCTTTTTAGCAGCCTTCACACTCACCGAGGACCTCCATCACGGCGTCCAGCAGATTCTTTCCGTCGCCCACCCTTATCTGCTTCCAGGTGCCAGCCCGTTTTCCCGCCTCAATGTCCGTGTCCATGTCCCCCACCATCACGGATCGGGAGAGGTCTATTCCCAGGTCACGGGCGGCCCTGAGGAGCATCCCCGGCTCCGGTTTCCGGCACGGACACCCATCGTCTGGACGGTGGGGACAGTAATAGATCGCATCAACCCTGGCCCCCTCTTTTTCCAGGAGAGACAACATATGGGCGTGTATCTCCCTCAACCTGTCTTCTGTTATAATCCCCTTTCCCACTGCCGACTGGTTGGTGACAACGACAACCAGCCACCCGTTTTCGTTCAAAAGACGTATCGCCCTGGGGGCGTCCGGGAGCAGTACGAACTCTTCCACACTCTTGACATAGTCGTCCCGATGGACGTTTATCACACCGTCCCGGTCAAGAAAAAAAGCCCGCCTGACGCGGGTCCCATCGCCGCCTGAAGTGCCTGTTGTTTGCTCCATGTGAACATCCCCACGTGGCCCTGCAGTGTCTAAACACCCTCTTCCCTTATCATGGACGTGACCAGGTGCTCTATCAGGAGGTGTATGTCCTCAACCTGCTGCATGTAAAAGTTCGGCACATGTATGGACAGCTTCACCATCGGAGCCAGTTTGCCCCCATCGTACCCGGACATTCCCACGGTATAAGCACCCACCCCGTTCGCATATTCTATGGCCTTCAGCACGTTCCTGGAGTTTCCGCTCCCGCTTATGCCTATGACCACATCGCCAGGTCTGAGATGGTTTTTCAGCTGCTCAACGAAGATGTCCTCATAGGAGCTGTCGTTCGCCCACGCCAGCACCAGGGGTACGTTGTCAACCAGGGAAAACGCCCTGAACCGTGGCTTTCCCGGGACCGTGGCGCCCTTGTTCAGGTCGCTGGCCATGTGGCTGGCCGTTGAGCCGCTGCCCCCGTTGCCCATTATGAAAATGCTCGCCTCCCTGTCCCGGGCGTCAACGAGCACCCTGGCAAACTCCGCCATCTTCTCAGCAAACCCGTCCTCCATCATAAGGTCAAGCGTGTGCTTAACGTCCTCAACATAGGTCCTAGCAAAGTTTTTTTTGAAACCCTCGCTCGCCTCCCTGCCAGACGCCTCTTTTTCGCCTTTTTTCTCTGTCATTTTTCCACGCTCCGCATATTTGTCGCCGGGGCATCTCCTGTTGCGGATATATACCGTTTGAATATGTACAGTTTATATACAGTTGTAGGTGTAATTCATAGAAATAGTTTATCCAGAAACAGGAGCATGAACAGGAACATACCAAGTATTAAAAAACATGACCCCTATCCGGTAAAAGGAGGCACAGATGCAGGCCCGCAGACAAACCACAGGCGACGAAAAAAACCGTGGCATCTCCCGCATGCTCCCATCTGAGCGCGGCTCATACGCCCTCATAGTGGAAATCGGAAAACAAATACAGATAAAAATAGGATCTCTGGGAAAACAGTCCTTCAAAAAGGGGTTCTACTGCTACGTCGGCTCGGCCAGGGGGCCAGGGGGCATAAGGGCGAGGATCTCACACCACATAAAAAGCCACATGAGAGAAGAGAAAAAACACCACTGGCACATAGACCACCTCCTCACACACGCACGGCCGCTGGAAGTGTGGTTCTCTTTCTCCCTCGGCGAGGGTGACATAGCGGACCACCTCCTGGCCCGCTTTCCGTACACACGAGGGTTCGGAAGCACAGACTCGTCCCGGCCCAGCCACCTCTTCTATTCCCCCAAAAAAGAGGACTTCAGCCAGGCGTTAAAGGCGCTGGGGATGGAAAACCTCTCCCTGGAACCCCAGGCCCCGACCGTGACCCCGATCGTGAGCCATGGGGTGCCGTCGGAGACCAGGGAGGCGGTGCCGTGAAGAGGGTCTTCCTGGACATAGAAACAACGGGTCTGTCGCCGGACACAGGCGAGATAACCCTCATAGGGATCCTGGTTGAAGACCCACAGAGCAGCCGCCCACCACACTACACACCTCTGGTTCACGGGAAAAGCCTCTCACCGGAAAACCTTGAAATGGCGCTGGAAGGCGCAGAGGTGCTTTACACCTTCAACGGGAAAAGATTTGACATACCCTGGCTGAGGAAAAAACTCGGTTTCAGACCCGAAGAGATGGGCATAGAACACAGGGACATCTACTTCGTTTTCAGAGCGATGGGGTTCCGCGGAGGCCAGAAGGCGCTGGAAAAACGCTTCGGAGTGGACCGGTACACCAGCGACATAAACGGCAGGGCAGCCGCACATCTGGGCAGGCGGTTCCTCCTGGGAGACAGGCGGGCGCTGGTTCTTCTGCTCACATACAACTTTGAAGACGTGAGAAACCTCAGAGTCCTCACGAAAATAGCGGAGTTTTTGGGCTTCACAAAAATACTCCAGATCCCGCCCCCATGAGATTGGAGCCCTGCCATGGCCATCCCACCTCTCACAGAGCCATTCGTCCCACAACCCTCTGCGGCTTTGAGTCCAGGTGGAAAACCAGTGCCGGGAGAGACGTCCTGACAAAAGCCTTCTCAAAAACCACCGGCATCTCAACGCTCCCGGCGCCCCCCGATTTCGTAGCGACCTCCGCCACGTCTCCGACGACTCTGACAGGGACGAACTGAAAACCGGAACAGATGTGAAAAACGGTCCCCTCGCCCATGTTACCACGCCAGAAACGTGTCTTCTCCAGGGACACAACACGCTTTTCTCCCACGGGGACAACCTCAACCTCCCGGTTGGGAGAGGCCAGGACACACCCCCTCGCAGCCTCTTCTGGCTCAACACCACGCAGAGCCAGCCCCACACGCACCCCGCTGCCCACAGACTCCCTGTCAATGTCCTGCACCTGGATGGACCGGACAAGCGCTTTTTTGCCGCCGGGAAAAACAACAATCTCATCGTGTTTTTTCACAGCACCCTCCACCACAAAGCCCAGCACAACGGTTCCGACGCCTCTCACCGAAAACGACTGGTCAACCACCACAACCCCCCCGTTACCGGCTTTTTCCACATTGCCCACGCCAGAGGCGATTTCTTCCATCGCCAGCCGCAGCTCCGTGGTGTCGGAGTAGAAAGAAACGTCCATGCCAGCGTCTCTGAACAGAGCTCTCACATCCTCCGGCTGCACATAGTTTTTTAGAAGAACATGTCCCCTCTTTTTGCCCGAAAAACCTGCGGCCAGAATCTTCTCTCCCAGCGACACGTTGACCTCCTCTATCTCAAAGACAACCTCTCTGGCGGTGGTGAGAGAAAAACCCAGCCCCTGAACCCTCTCCGGATATCTGGCGGGCAGCATATACGTCAGCGCCGTGTCCCCCCGCTTGGAGTTGAAAAAAACCAGGTCGCTCTCCGTGCCCTTTTTTCCCAGTTCCCGTCCCACCTCCCCCGAGGCCAGGAGAGAAACAGGAAGACCGACAAGCATTTGCATCATCCCACAGGTGTTCCTGGCGTCTCCGCACGCCACCCACGCTCATTTTTTCGCCTGTTTCCTCCGTCTGAGTTCGTCCAGGAACATGGAATCCCACTTGACCTCATGGGCTATGCCCTCGTCTTCCAGGATGGAACTTATCTCCCTGGTGGCCCTGACGACCTTCTCGTGGATGGTGTCGGCGTAAATGTAGATCTCAACCCTCCCTGTGAGGGGGAAAATCATGCGCACGATACCCGGACGGTTATAGCCCTCAGGCTTTTTGTTCTTCTCAAGGTCCCTCATGTTCAGTTCAAGCAGGAGGCGGTCCAGCTCCGGCTCGTCCTCGCGCCTCTGGCCCGTGACGTCCAGGAAAGCCTCAAAAATTTTAGGAAAAATCGGAGCCAGATCAGAATACCTGAAACCGTACTCAAAGATTATATGGCCGCTCTTAGCACGCATCATCCCGTTTCACCTCAACACCGGTACATCAACACACTTGTCACACATTTATTTTATACTTTCGCCACCGCCGCCTGTTTTTTCCCACCCACCACCTCCCAACACTGCCACATCATTTCCCCGTCCCCTCGGGGGGTATGTCCCTGAAAAGGAGGGGGGCGACGCGCATGCACTCCTCGTACATCCTCCTGGCCAGTTCTCTTATCTCCCACTGAGCGGTCCTGTGCAATCTCAGCCTGAAAAAGTGGCGGAGCTCCCTGGCGTTCATGGTCACGACGATCTTGGTGGTGCAGGCGTTGGGTAGAACATACCGTGCATCCTCCGGCGGCACATCCACGAGCAGCCGCTCGTACTCGTCGGCCAGCCGCTCCATGGTCTTCTCAAAACGTTCCCTCAACCCGGGGTCTTTCTCTATCCTGGGCGGGGTGACGTAGGAAAAGTTTTTAAGCCGGACATAGCGCTGGCTCTGCTGGCTGTAACTCGCTATGCGGTGGCGGACCAGCTGGTGTGTCAGGGCCCTGCTCACCCCTTCAATGTAAAAGGTGAAACTCGCGTGCTCAACCACGCTTTCATGTCCCAGCCGGAGAACAACACCCAGCACTCGCTCCATGTGCTCTCTGTCCAGGTTTTTGTACATCTCCATGAAATCCCGCTCCTCCGGCTCGTGGGTCAGCTTGGCGGCGGCACAGCAGACCCGCTCCGGGTCAGGCGTGTGAGAAAGCAGAACAACTTTCATAGCCTATCACCCAACACCATATACCAGTCACAGGTCCACAAATAGGGGCGTAAAATATAACTCTTGTGCATGGCCCACAACAACAGTCCTGCCAAAAGGTTTTAATCCCCAAACACCATCTTTTCCCGCCTGAAAAAACAAAAAACGGGGGGCCCGGTGGACACAGCCCCCGTGGGCCACATCAGGCAGGAGTGATATGGAGATGTCCGAGAGCGACATAAAAATGCTCGTGCTGGACGTTCTGAAACCCCACGAGCCGTCCATAATAGTTCTCTCCCAGCGCATAAGCGCCCTGCCAGGGGTGGACGGCGTGAACTGTGTCCTGGAAGAGGTGGACCAGGACACGATGAGCGTGAAAGTGACTGTTGAGGGACCGAACATTGACTACGAAAAAGTGGTTGAGGCCATAGAATCATGCGGGGCGACCATACACAGCATTGACGCCGTTTCCACAGGAAAGAGGAGAATAGAAGAAGTGGAGACACCCCAGGACAGGTAGCCGCCAGAGGCAGAGGCGTATAGGCCCAGCTGGACCGTTCAGATCTTCTTTTTCTTCCCCCCGACCCCCTCCGTATCCCTCCCCTCCCGGGGCAGGTTCTGGCATATCACCCGTATCAGCTCAGTTTTTGGCCCGTCATAGATGACGAGAATGCGTCCCGTCCTCTCCCACCACACCATGGGATGCGTGGCCTCCCTGTCAACCTCAAAACGCAACCCTGCCCTCTCGGCGGCAGCCATAACCTCATCAAGCGTGACCCTTGACAGCCCATCTTTGTAAGGGACCCGTCTCCCCTCACGCCTTGAAAAACGCCTGTCAAAGTAAACCGGCCAGATTATCTTCCGGGTCTCATGCAACCTTTTTATTACCATTTATAACCCTCAC
>CAZROC010000010.1:0-17063 GCA_964601625.1 uncultured Thermoplasmata archaeon
GGGAGTTGAGCAGAGGAACGCCGAAGGCGTTCTCTCTAAATCAAATCCCCTCCGGTCCATTTCAACTTGTATAGGAACTCTATTTTCAGTTATCTGGTTGGAAGGGATAGGAGGAACACTTTGTGTTCCTTCAAAGCCACCAATTAACCTATAGAACCGATTAGCCAAGAGGAGGGGGGAAAGCAGGACGGGGAACGAGCGGAGGCATTGTTCATTGTTTTTTCATTTTCAAATTCTTATATATTATTATACTACAAAGGCGGTGGCTGGTTGTTACAGAAAAGTTTATTAATCATCTTGTCCATTAAACGGTGGAAATCAACCAGAGGAGGAAGAAAATATGATGAGCAAAAAGATGATAGTGGGTCTGGCAGGATTGTTTGTAATCCAGATGTTTATGCCGCTGGTTACGACGCCGGCAGCAGCTCTTCCGGCTGCAACTAGGGCAGATGAAGAAACCACCCTCTATATAGCAATGCAGGAGGACATGCCGAACTTCAACTATTTTGACCTGTCCTCAAACACGGTGTGGAAGTCGTACATAATCGGCTGGTGCTTTGACAGTCTCTCTTCCCTGGACCCGGACGGCAACATTTACCCGGCGCTGGCAGAAAACTGGACCTTTGACAAAGACAACCTCACCGTGACCGTCAACCTCCGCCATGGAGTCCTTTTCCATGACGGCGTTGAGATGACGGCGGACGATGTTGTTTTCAGCTACATGGCTCTCAGAGACGGGACGACGATTTCGTCCAGCATCATTGACGCTTTTGACGCCGACGGCGACGGAAAGGCGTCTGCTGAGGAGGTTAATGGCAGCATCGATGCCGACGGCGATGGCGTGTTTGAGGGTGTGAAGAAGATTGACGACTACACCGTCCAGTTCGTCATGGCCAAACCCTACGGGCAGTTTTTCCTGTCAACGCTCGGCGTCCCCATAATACCCGAGCACATCTGGAAAGACCACCTGACAAGTGATGGGGTGGTTGACACACTCTGGAATGACCCCAAGGCTGCCATTGGTACCGGCCCGTTCTACTATGCCGGCGGAAAGGACAACGTTTACAGAGAGGTCAAGGTGTTTGAGGATCACTGGGGCAAAGACTTCACCACCCCATCAGGTCACAGAATTTATCCGACAGAGGTGACGAGGATATATTTCAAGCTTTATACCAGCCTTGACACCGCCATTCTGGCTCTGAAAACCGGGCAGGTTGACCACATACCATGGGCTGTGACACCCGGTTATGTCCCTGACCTGATAAGCAACCCCAACACGGACGTTATTAGCATCTCTGACAACGGGTACTTCTATCTGGCGTTTAACGAGAAGCGCGAGCCGATGAACATGCTGGCTTTCCGCCAGGCAGTGAGCCACTGCATTGACAAGGAGACAATCGTGCAGCGGTATATGGGTGGTTATGGTCAGGCCGGCGACAGCTGTGAGCCGCCCTTCTGGACCGACTGGTACAACAGCAGTGTTAAACACTACCCGTACAATCTGACCATGGCCAGACAGGTGCTTCAGGACGCCGGTTTCTCCTGGGACAGCAACGGCAACCTTCTTATGCCCGATGGGCGGCTTGTACCTCCTCTGGTCATTCTGACTCCACCGGCTGACTACGACCCGATTCGTATCAAAGCGGGTGAGATGATTGCCAACAACCTGCGGAAAATAGGGATTGATGCGACAGCCAAACCTCTGGACTTTGACGTCCTTGTGGCCAAGATGAACGCTTTTGACTATGACATGCTCATCATCGGGTGGGCTCTTTCAAGCGACCCGATAGGAAACGTCTTTGACATCTTTGGTCCAAAGGCGAGTAATAACTATTGGGCATTCTGGTCTGAGAACAACGACAACCCGTGGTACAACAAGATAGGCGGCGTTTCCACCCTCGCAGACGCAGAGACACAGGCGCTGGCTGACAAGGTCCAGGAGCTCGGCGAAAAAGCCAAAGCCTCTTTTGATCGCGAAGAACAGATCAAATACACCAAATGGGCACAGGGCGTGATTTCCGAGGCGGTCCCGGTCAACGTCCTCTACTACAGGGTGAACAACTACGCCATAAACACACGCTGGAACGGGTGGATACCGTTTATGGGTGAAATCTTCAACGGCTATTCAATAGCGGCTCTCACGAAGAGCGAGGCTGTCACCCCGGTGGGTGAGAAAGTCACCGCCATACTGAATCTAAATGACAAGATTGACTATGCCTCTGGAGCCGATGGAAAAGTCCTGGTGGTTGACGGCGATGGAAAACCCGTCGCTGGTGCATCGGTTTCTCTGCAGGCCACGGGTCTGACGTTCCACAACGCCTCCGGGACCACGGATGAGAATGGGGTATTCTCTTTCCACGTGCAGCCTTCTGCTGCGGGATATGTTACTGTACAGGCTACAGCGACCAGCGGAGAAAACACCTTTACCGTCCAGAAGATAGTGCAGGTGGTGAAGGCGAAACCCGACGTCCTGTTCCTCACAGTGTCACCTGAAAAAGTCTTCCTCACGGCCGGAGAGACAGATGTTATAACCCTGAAAGTGACCGACCAGAACGGTGACCCCGTTGAGGGTGCCACTGTGGAACTTGACGAGGCGCTGATGGGATACGGTAGTGTGGACCACGCAACAGTTACAACAGATGCCTCTGGCCAGGCTACGATAACGTACACCGCCCCGGACACCGTTCCCATGAACAAACACGCCGAGGTGCGCCTCTCCCTGACGGCCACCATGGAGGGCTACACCAGTGACTTCACAAGCACAGCCACACAGTACGTGGTTATCAAGAACACCGCTGCGAGTGAGTGGCAGTTTGTGAAGATAACTGACGTGTCTTCTTTTGCGTGCAATGCTACTGCTAATTCCACCACGATAACCTTCCAGGTGATAGACCAGGACGGCGCTGGCGTGGCGGACCAGACCATAACGGTATCATACTCCAACCCGGATGTGCTGTTTAACCCGCCCGCCTCTGTTGTGACCAACGCCACTGGTGTGGCGAACATAACGGTCCAGTTCCGTGGCGGAATTGACACGAACGCGACCCAGATATGGTTCAAGAACGAGATGGTCCCCAACGGAGTGGGCGCCGGTGTGACTGTCCTGTACAAGGGTACAACGACGCCTTCGACCCCGATTTACGGCGGGATAGTGGAGTTCAACGGCGTTCCCATGGTGGACGCTGACAGCGGCGTGTCCCTGCCGTGTACCATCAAGCTCTATGACATTGACGGCAACCCGGCCACGGGCACTGTCCCTGTCGGTCTAATAATAGGCGCGCCACCGCAGGGCAGCACGGCGACGATGGAAAACGCACCCGATTATCTCTACACCAGCATCTGGGACTATGCTGGCATACAGGTTTTCACGTCCTATGACAGCGGTGCCATAAGCACGGGCGGGTACTTCCTCAGCGACCTGTACAACGACACCGAGATCAACGAACTCAACGACGGCCTTTACGACTCTTGGGCCTCCCTGCAGGCCGACTGGTGGACGTTTGTGGATTACAACAACATGAGCGGATTTGAGGTTGTGAACGGAGAAGCCACGTTCAACATAACTGTGGACAACCTCGTTCTCTCCGACAACATACCGAGCATAGTGGTTGTGCCGCTCTCAAAGGCCGGTTTCTATGTCGCCCCCGATTACAGCAACTTCTACTGGCAGATTGATGGCGGCACCGCTTTCAAGACGGACTTTGTCATAACCAGGACACAGAAGATCCTCTCTGTGGAATACGAGATTGAGACGGGCCTGCTCCGTGACATGGCTCCTGGCAACACCACCAACGTGACCGTTACGGTGATAGACCAGGACAACCAGCCTGTTGCCGGTGTGACCGTTGACATGTTTGTTAAGGTGTATGGAGCCAGCCCTGCTTTTGACGTGACTGTTGCCGGGAAAACAGATGCCAACGGCACCACGTCGGGTACGATAATGGCTCTGGCGGGGATCTCCAACACTGTCAAACAACCGTTCTACATGACACCGGACCTGGAGGGCTACGCTTCGGTGTTTGCCTCAACGGAGATATTCAACACGCCTGTGCAGCTCTACCTGACTGTTGATGGCCCAATGTACATCAACTACGATGAGACCCACACAGCCGATTTCACTATAACGGTGTCGGACGACATGGGCAACATGCTGAGCGACGTTGGGCTTGATCTGTCTGTTGACACAGGCACGCTCTCAGCCAGCAACGGCACAACAGATGCCAACGGGGAGTTCACTTTCACATATGACGTTGGAGAGATGAACAGCACCCTGTTTGTTGTCCCGACGCTCAAGCTCGGAGCCACCATGGACGGGTACGGTGCTGTTTCTGTGACCTACAAACTGCTGGTCCAGAACCCGGTGCCAGAGGTTTCTCTTCCGAATGTGACCGCTGGCGGAACGATAGAGATCACAGGGGACACGTACACTATAACCGGGACAGTGGACAACCCGAGCGATGTTGCGAGCATAACCATCTCCGTTGACGGCGGCGAACCTGTTGTCGTGACGCTGGACGGCAACACGTTCACATACACACTGACCAACCTCACACCGGGCCAGCACACCGTCACGGTGACCATCGTTGATTCAACAGGAGCTGAGAAGACGTACACGTACACCCTCTCCGTGTCTGAGGAGGGCGGCGGCGTCACAAAAGAAGAAGAGGGTCTCCCGATGCTCTGGATAGCCGTGGGCGTGCTCGTGCTAATCATAATAGTGGTCGTGGTGCTGTTGGTGCTCAAAAAGAAACCGGAGACACCCACGGGCGCACCTGAGGTAGTTGAGACATCTCCTGCGGAGGAACCCGTCCAGGAAGCAGCGCCTGGAGCGGAGACCCCGGCGGAGACCCCTAAGGAAGCCCCGGCGGAGACCCCTGAGGCACAGCCATCGGAGGAACAGCCACCTGCAGGCGAACAGGGATAACCGCATAGCACATGGGACAGTGGACAGGAGGAGCGTCTCCTGTACAAAACCCCAAACCCTTTTCCTCTTTTCTTTATGAATGTTACAAAAACAGTTAAATACCAACCATACGGTAGGGGAAAAACATGTCAGGGCTAAAGCGCTTCATACTCGGCCGTACTATTCAGATGATCATCACTCTCCTGGCGGTTCTGACGATAACGTTTCTGCTCTTTGAAATGCTGCCCGCAAAACCATACGACCTTCTGAGCCAGAACCCCATGATAAAACCCTCTCAGAAGGAGTATATGATTCACCTCTACGGGTTTGACAAGCCCCGCTGGGAGCGCTACATAATCTATATGAGAAACATGCTGACCTTCAACTTCGGTTATTCCATCTCAAAGGGGGTGCCGGTTTGGGACGAGCTGGGGGAAAGGATACCACGGACCCTCTTTCTTTTTGGGGCTGCGGTGATTTTATCGTACGTGCTTGGGGCTCTGATAGGGGCGTACATAGCCTGGCGGAGGGGGGGTATCGCAGATGGAACAGCGGTTGTTTCTTCGCTGGTGTTTTACAACATGCCCTCTTTCTGGCTGGGTCTCATAATACTTTTTGTTTTCGCTGCAAAGTTAGGATGGTTTCCTTTGACGGCATGGCCGCAAAAATATCCCTACACGATACTTGACATACTCCACCACACCTTTTTGCCTTTGATAACGCTCCTGCTCTTGAGTCTGGCGGGCACGATACTGCTTATGAGAACCAGCATGCTTGAGGTCATTGGGGAAAACTATATTCTGACGGCGATAGCCAAGGGCCTGCCGGAGAGAGAGGTCTTATTCCGCCACGCGGCCAGAAACGCACTGTTGCCCCTGGTCACGTCGTTTGTGATCGCCATGGCGTTTGCGGTGGGAGGCGCCGTCGTGCTTGAACAGGTGTTCAGTTTTCCTGGGGTGGGCCTGCTTTACATAGAATCTCTTTTCCAGCTTGATTTTCCAGTGGCCGAGGCAACCATCTACATAATCACCCTGCTGGTTTTGATAGGAAACTTCTTCGCTGACATCATATATGCCGTGCTTGACCCGCGGATACGCCTGGGGGGTGAGGTAAGTTGACCACCCCGCCAGTGAAGGAGGCCGTGGGCGGGAACAAAAATGGTGGGGACGAGGGCGGGGTGGCCATCCAGATACCGGCAAAAAAGATCTCCAAAGGGTATATCAAACGGCTCCGGACGGGATGGAACCTTTACAAGGAGAGCACTGTTGGAAAGATAGGCCTGGGAATAATGATAGGATTCGTTTTCCTGGCCATTTTTGCGCCCATAATAGCCCCATATCCGCCCGGTTTCATAGCGCCCAGCGAAGACGTCTTCCGCGCCGATTTCGTGAAAGTTGAGCTTCCGGCAGCGCCGACAATAGGTCTGGACGACCCGCTATCTGAGCACTGGCACGCTCCTGTAGGCTACAGCGGCAACATGGAAAACCTGGACACCATCATGGTGTACTCCAGCGAGGGCCACCTGGTCCGGTACAAGGTATCCAAGACAACCAAAGTCGTTGAGGGCAGCGATGTCGTCGGGATGGATCTGACCGATCCGGAGACACACACTTTCCCCGCAAACGCCACCTATGTCAGGCCGCTCTATTTCAGATCCCACAGATACTTTGTTGTGGCGGAAAAAATGATAACAGAGATATCCTACAACACGCTGGCGCCGATCCAGGTCACAGAGCTGAGCTTCCATCCCACCTATTTCAGCAACATGTGGAACAGGTGGTCCAGCACGAACACGGCGGGCATAATGCTCTTCGGTATGGCCAACGACACAGCCATCGCTCTCATGGCGAAGATCCCGCCCAACCAGCTCCTGGGAGAATACACGGAGAGGACCGTGGTCAGCATTAAAAACCTGGGGGACATGAACGAGACCGCCGGACAGCACGTGGTCGGGGCGCCCCTCGTTATGGACAGACCGAACATGGAAAACGGCTCTCTAATGATAGTCCCCCTCAACGAATCTCTTGTGGCTTTCAGAATAGAAAAAACAGGAGACAACCCCCCCACCAGTGTGAGACTGGGAGATCTGGTGTGGCAGACGGTCTACTCAGAGGTGAACGCCGGACCTGACAGAGAACCCGGCCCCATACCGGACAGGCCGATATCCTTTTACAAGAACGACCCGGCCGAGGACATAGGCAAAGAGATAGTCGTTTTCGCATCAACAGACGGCTACCTTTATTCTTTTTACACCAGAAACGGGTCCCTCGCTTGGTCAACATCAATAGCCGGCAACAGGATACGCGAGCCATCCTTTGAGGCAGTCTATGCCACATACCGCGGAGAAGTGCTGGCCATCGGGAGCAGTGAAGGGAGAGGTTTCATAGCCAGAATAGACCCGTCCACAGGGCTCATAGCGCAAAACGGGACCGCTCTTTACACGATGGACGGCACGATAAACTCCGTGCCGGAGTACATAGCCAGCTCCCGTTTATACATCTTCAGCACAGACAGAGGCGTGGTCTACATACTCAAAGAGACAATGGAACTGTTCGCCACGTTCACGGTGTCGGGAGGGGTGTCCACACCGGTTTCATATGTGGGCAACATAATCAACAACGTCGGATCGTACCAGGGCAACTACTTCGCCCTGATCACAAAAGACGGAAGCCTCTACTCGCAGTCAATAACCGGGTTTTACGCCGCCCCCCTCAAGCCAGGCGTCTACGCTTCAGGCAACAGGTACCTCCTCGGAACAGACGTTTTTGGACACGACATCTTCTCACAGCTTGTGTACGCGACCCGAATAGAGCTAATAGTTGGTATAGTCGCGGCCCTGATAGCCGTGGGGGTCGGGACCGGTATTGGCCTGATATCCGGGTACTATGGCGGCTGGGTGGACACGATTCTTATGAGAATAACGGACATATTCCTGACCCTGCCGGTCCTGGTCATAATACTGTTGATGGCAGCAATACTGGGCGGCTCTATAATAAATATAATAATCATAATCGCTCTTTTCAGCTGGTCGGGCATAGCCAGGGTGATAAGGGCCCAGACTCTCAGCCTCAAAACCAGGAGTTTCATAGACGCCGCCAGAATCTCCGGGGCGACAGACTCAAAGATTATCCTCCGCCACCTCGCCCCCAACGTCCTCCCCTTCACGTTCCTCTACATGACATTCACAACCTCCGGCGCTATCATAACCGAGGCCATACTGGCGTTTCTGGGCTTCGGAGACCCGAGGATTGTAACATGGGGCATGATGCTCCAGTACCTCCGCATAAGCGGGAACACCCTCACCGCGCCATGGTGGCTGCTGCCGCCGGGAGTGGCAATAACCCTGCTCTCGCTTTCGTTTTACCTGATCGGAAGAGCCTTTGATGAGGTGGTCAACCCACGTCTCAGGAGCCGGTGAAATGAAGCCCGAAATGTGCCAAAGGAGAGAGCCAAAGGAGAGAAGATAACATGCACCTGCTGGAAGTGAAAGACCTGAAAGTACATTTCAAAATAAAAGGAGGCTGGGTGCAGGCAGTGGACGGTGTCAGCTTCTACGTTGACGAAAAAGAGACCCTCGGCATAGTGGGAGAAAGCGGGTGTGGAAAAACGACCACGGCGTACGCCATCACACAACTGCTCCCGAAAAACGCCTACATCAAGGGCGGAGAGATAAGGTTCATGGGTGAAAACCTGCTTAAATACATCAACAAAGACGGAACTATAGACATATTCAACGAGCACATACGCAAAATCCGCTGGGACAAAATAAGCATAATCTTCCAGGGCGCCATGGACGCCCTGAACCCGGTCTACAAGGTGGGCAAACAGATAGAAGAGGCTATGCTGGCTCACCCGGATGCGCTGAGAGACCTTGCGTATATGGAACTGTCCGAGAACCAGAGACACACACCCGGGGCAATGCAGGAGGCTGCCAGACGCAGGGTGGAGGAGCTCTACGAAATAGTGGGCATACCCAAGGACCGCATAGATAACTATCCACACGAGTACAGCGGCGGTATGAAGCAGAGAGCCCTCATAGCCATGGCCCTCGCCCTCAACCCCGCCCTGATGATAGCAGACGAGCCCACAACAGCACTGGACGTCATCACCCAGTACAAGATACTCGGAGAGATAAAGAACATCCAGAAAGAATACGATATGGCCATGATAGTTATAAGCCACGACATATCCACGGTGGCCGAGATATCGGACAGGATGGCTGTGATGTACGCCGGACGGCTGGCGGAGACCAGCAACACCCTGGACCTCTTCATGGACCCCAGACACCCATATACCATCGGCCTTCTAAACTCAATACCCACCATCAAGGGGGACAGGGAGACACTTCTCTCACGCCTCCAGTCCATACCCGGAAGCCCACCGCCACTGGTGAACCCGCCCAGTGGATGCAGGTTCCACCCAAGGTGTCCCTTTGCGAAACCCATATGCTCGGAGAAGGTCCCCGAGGCCACCGTGGTGGGCCCGAACCATGTTGTGTGGTGCCATAAGGCCGCAGCGGAGAGTGCTGGAGATGAATGGTAACATACTGGACGTCAAGGACCTGAAGAAATACTTTGCACTCAAGAGAGAGAGGCTTTTCTCTAAACCCAGATATGTCAAAGCGGTGGACGGTGTCACGTTCTCTGTGAAAGAGAGAGAAGTGTTCGGCCTGGTAGGAGAGACCGGGTGCGGCAAAACAACCATAGGAAGGCTTGTTGTCAGGCTGGAAGAACCCACCGCGGGCTCAATACTGTTTCAGGGCACAGACATAACCTCTCTGAACAAAAAAGAGCTGAAAAAATTCAGACGGAAGATGCAGATGATATTCCAGGACCCCTATGCGTCCATAAACCCGCGGATGACGGTGAACCAGTGGGTATCAGAGCCCCTCTTCAACTACAGAATCGTCTCATCGGTGGACGAGGCGCTTGAAAAGGTGGTTAAGGCCCTGGGAGACGCCGGCCTGAAACCCGTGGAAGAATACCTTGACAGGTTCCCCCACGAACTCAGCGGGGGAGAGAGACAGCGCGTCTCAATAGCCAGGGCGCTTGTGGTTGACCCTATATTCATGGTAGCAGATGAGCCCGTTTCCATGCTGGACGTGTCCATACGGGCCGGTGTAATGCAGCTTTTACTGGGACTCAGAGAAAAATACGGTCTGTCGATCATACTCATAACCCACGACATATCCGTTGCCAGGTACATGAGCGACAGGATAGCCGTGATGTACCTCGGAAAGATAGTGGAACTGGGGGACACGGAAGATGTGATAAAAGACCCCCTCCACCCCTACACAAAGGCGCTGATAAAAGCGGTTCCGGTTGCTGACCCGACCCGGGAGAGGACGCCGCTCCCGCTTAAAGGAGAGCTGCCCTCAGCCGTTGAGAGGCCCTCTGGCTGTGTGTTCAGAACCAGGTGTATATACGCAACAGACATCTGTGCCGAGAAAGAACCCCCTCTGGTGGAAATCAAGAATGGACACATGTGTGCCTGTCACATGGTGGAAAGAGGCGAGATATAAACCCTCTCCCACAGTTCCCGGCGCTAATGTTTGCCGGCGTTTGCGGTCAATCCTCTAACTCTCTCTGATGGCTTTAGATAACTTCTTCTTTGCTTCTTCTTTGAGCATGGGGTTGAACACAGCGGCATTTATGCACCTGTCCACGAGCTGGGGGAGCAGGTGGTCCGGGAAACCGTCCATGCTCTGTCCCAGATCTGATACCTGCTTGGCGACAACGAAACGGGATATCGGACCGGCATATTCTTCCAGGGTGTCAATAATCTTCTTGATCTTCGGGTCCATGCCCCCTGCCTCTGGGAAGAATAATATCAACGAGATTTATAAATCTTCCTGAAAAAATTGCTTTTTGTCAACTTTTTCACCCGGGGCGGTGCCGAGTCGTTAGCGCGGCCTGTTTGTAAAACATTTGCAAAAGACAGGTCTCCTCCGACGTTCAAAACTTATGTTCAAAAAGTTATATACCACCGCCTCTTTTCCCCACACATGGACCAGCACAAACAGGACAACCAGGATACGGCAAGCATAGACGGCCATTATAACAGCGATGAACACGCAAACGGGACCGGAGCGGGGCGCAAAATATTCATAGGCGTAGCATGGCCCTACGCAAACGGACCGATACACATGGGCCACGTGGCGGGCTGTTACCTGCCACCGGACATATTTTCAAGGTACCAGCGGATGCGCGGAAACATGGTCCTCATGGTCTCAGGCAGCGACGAACACGGCACACCAATAACAGTGACCGCCGAAAAAGAGGGTGTGGAGCCCTGGGTGGTGGCCAAAAGGTACCACAGGATAAACTCTGAGAGCCTTAAAGGTCTTGGCATAAGATTTGATCTCTTCACAGA
This sequence comes from uncultured Thermoplasmata archaeon, assembly GCA_964601625.1. Classification (GTDB taxonomy): domain Archaea; phylum Thermoplasmatota; class Thermoplasmata; order JAGHBH01; family JAGHBH01; genus CAZROC01. Next base: position 11,276 of record CAZROC010000010.1, read on the forward strand.
GACCAGCACAGAGAACCACAAAAGGGTGGCTCAAAACTTCTTTCTGCGGCTAAAAGACAGGGGATACATATACCCAGCCACGATGAGATCCCCCTTCTGTCCGAAATGCAACAGGTTTCTCCCGGACAGGTATGTGGAGGGCACATGTCCCCACTGTGGAAACCCCTTTGCCAGGGGAGACCAGTGCGATGCCTGCGGACGAACCCTGGACCCGGAAGAGCTCGTTGACCCGAAATGCAAGATATGCGGCACAACCCCTGAGATGCGGGAGACGGAGCACTTCTTCTTCCGCCTCTCTGCCTTTGAAAAACCCCTTCTTGAGTATCTGAGCGACAAGGACTACTGGAAGTCCAACACCCTCCGGTTTACCCGCAACTGGCTCAAAATGGGCCTCAGAGACCGCCCCATAACAAGAGACATAACATGGGGCATAGAGGTGCCCCTCCCCGGATACGAAAACAAGCGCCTCTATGTCTGGTTTGAGGCAGTCATAGGATACCTCTCTGCCTCAATGGAATGGGCTGAGCGGAGCGGAAAACCGGATGCCTGGGAGGAGTTCTGGAAAGACCCCGCGTGCAGACACTACTATTTCCTCGGAAAAGACAACATCCCTTTCCACACCATAATCTGGCCCGCAATGCTGATGGGACACGGGGGACTCAACCTGCCGTACAACGTGGTGGCAAACGAATACATGCACTTCAGAGGGGAAAAACTGTCCAAGAGCAGAGGAAATGTGGTGACCATAAAAGACTACCTCGCCCACCTCCCACCCGACCTGCTCAGATACTACCTCACAGCCAACATGCCGGAAAACCGGGACACAGATTTCTCGTGGGAGGACTTCATAACACGGGTCAACGAAGAGCTCGTCTCCACGCTTGGAAACTTCGTGCACAGGGTGCTCAGCTTCACACACCGCCACTTTGGAGAGATACCGCCGCCCCCCGACACGCTTGAGCCGCTGGACGAAGAGTTCCTGGAAAAAGTGAAAAAGAGCGTTGACGGCGTGGCGGAAAACCTTGAAAAATGCCACTTCAGGGACGGGCTGAAACACCTCATGGACATCGCCAGAGAAGGAAACCGCTATCTTGACGCCGCCGCACCCTGGAAGACGGTAAAAACAGACAAAAAACGCTGCGGAGACACATTACACGTGTCCCTCCGGGCGGTGAAAGCCATAGCCGTTGCGGGCTACCCGTTCATGCCCTTCTCAATGGCCCGCCTCTGGTCCTTTCTGGGCGAGCCGGGGAATCCCGAAAAAGCCGGGTGGGACGCGGCGCAGGAACCGCCAGAAACCGGCCACAAACTGGAAAAACCCGAGGTGCTGTTCAAAAAGCTCACAGAAGACGACATAAAACCCATATTAGAGCCCGGACCGGAGGAAACATCGGCGGAAACAAAAGCGGCAGAAACAGAGACAGAAAAAGAAAAAGGCGGAGGTGAAAAGATGGGAGAAACCCCCGAAACGCTTGACCTGAGAGTCGGGGTGGTGAGAGAAATAGAAGACCACCCGAACGCCGACAAACTCTATGTCATGAAAGTGGACATGGGAGACGAAACACGCACACTGGTCGCAGGCCTGAAACCATACTACGCCCCCGAAGAGCTGCGGGGCAAAGCCCTGGTCATAGTCGCCAACCTCAAACCCGCAAAGCTCAGAGGAGTGCTGTCCCGGGGAATGCTCCTGGCAGCAGACGACGGCCAGGGAAAAGTGTCCGTGCTAACACCCGAAAAAGACGTGCCGCCCGGGACGCAGATAAAAGGGACGACACGGGGGGCGCCGCAGATATCCTTTGACAGGTTCCTCAAACACGAAATAACCGTTGAAAAAGACCCGGAAAGAGACGGCGAACGGGTTTTCGGCGCCATAAAAACGGCCGGCGGAGAAAGAGTGTTCATGGAAACAGAAGACGGCGTCCGCATAACCACAGACAGACCAATAAAACCCGGCAGCAGGGTCAGATAGAGATATGGGGCAGCGGTACAGGTTGGATAAGATGGGAGACAGGTATGAAACCATGGCCGAAACGGCGGTATCTGTTGATGGCGTGATATTCCAGAGAAAAGAGGGTTTCATCCTGGGCCCCCTCCGCTTCCATGTCAGGAGAGGGGAGATGCTTGTCGTATGCGGACCAAACGGCGGCGGAAAGACCACCCTGCTTGAATCCCTCCTCGGATACCACCCACAGCACCCATCTTCCAGCGGGAACATATCCATCGGCGGCAATGCCAAAGATGGGGGAAGAAAGGGAGGCCGCGGAGACCACGCCCCCAGCATAGGAGTGTTTTTCCCGGAAATGCGCCCCTTCCAGAACCTGACGATCAGAGAGCAGATCACCTTCTTCTCATCCCTCCATGGCTCCCGGGGCTGTGACATGGCAACAGCACTGGAAAAGGCCGGAGAAACCCCGCTGGCACCCGTGCTTGACCTCCCATACAAAACCCTCTCATCCGGGAAACAGACAGCGTTCCAGCTGTTTCTCGCACTCTTCCACAGCCCGGACATCCTGTTCCTGGACGAACCAACCCTCCACCTGGACGCCACCGCCAGGGACTGGTTCATAGGCGAAATTGAAAAACACATCGCGGCCGGGGGGACGGTTGTGGCATCCACCCACGACAGCGAGCTGGTGGCAAGAGCCTCATCGCTCCTGTTTCTCAAAAACGGCGCCCAGACCATGTTCGTCACTGTTGATAACATGGACAGATTCTTCCAGTACCCCACATACGCCGAGGTCAGGTGTGACAGCCCGGAAACGGCCAGAGACATCAAAGCGTTTCTTACCAGAGAGGGCTTTTCAGTCACGGGGCAACCAGCGGCTTTCACCCAGAGCGAGCGCGCAAAGCCAGACATCCCCACGCCCACGACCCCCCTGCTCAGAGTATACTCTCCACACAGCATGAGCGAGACCAGGGAGATCCTCAGCATACCAGGAGCAGAGACCGTTTTATTGAGAAAAACAGACCTCAGGGACGTGGTGAAAAAAGAGATGACCAAGATAGAACGGGAAACAGGCCTCCCCGTGAGCGCCACCCCTCTGAACGCCCCTCCGGACGGCACACACATGGAAAAAAGAGGTGTGGGGGGTGGTAGCAGGTGACAGCCCCTGCGGCACCCGGGGCGGCCAGAGCCACCGGGACAACAAAAAAACCCACAAAAAAACCCACACTAGCATCTCTCAGAGACATGGCCCTGCTGACGCACACCTTTTTCCGCGAAAGGATAAGACAGAAAAAAGCGCTGGCCGTGATGCTCACAACCCCCCTGCTCATAACACTTGTATTTTTCGCTATATTCCACTCCCTCACAACACTCCACGTCTCTGTGGCAGTAGTGGACATGGACCGCACACCCACGTCCCGGTTCATAGCAGACGCACTTGCCAGCGTGGGCGGAGCAGAAGTGGAAAAAGTGGACACAGTTGATGAGGCCTTCTCTCTACTTGAGAGAGGAAAAGTGGAGGTGGTGCTGGTCATACCCAACGGCACAGAGCAGAAATGGCTCAACATATCCTCCAGCCCGGAAACAAACGAGACAATGGTTTTCACCGTCTACTACCGCGGAGGGGACAGGACGCCAGAAAAAATAGTTGAGGCGGTCCTCGCGGGCGCAGAGGCTGAGATCAACAGCCGTATAACCGGAGAAAAAACCTCGGGGCCAGTGGAAATAAAAAAAATCCCCGTCACCGAGGGATGGGGGTACAGGGACGCCCTGCTACCCATGTCAATAGCCATAGCAGTGTCACAGATAGGCATATACGGTGGTGCGACGGCCATGTCCTCCTACAGGGAGCGCGGCCTCCTCAGAATGCTACAGCTCCACTACCGGAAAAAACACCCGGACAGCGCGGCACCCCTCCACCTGACCACGGCAGTAACCCTGCCAGAAATGGTCCTGGCCATCGCCGGCGTGGCCATCACAGCGTTTGCCGGCCTCTACCTCTTCCAGGCCAGACCCCCGTCGCTCAACTATGCATTTTTTGCCCTCGCAACAGCCATGGGCGCCTTTTCAATGGCAGCCCTCGGGACAGCCGCTGGTGGGCTCGCGGACAGCCGCACCACGGCCATCTTCTTCTCCACGCTCATATACCTGCCCCTCCTCTTTTTAACAATGGCATCCACCTTTCCCCTCCTCTTCCCACCCTGGCTCAAAAAAATAGCATACGTGTCCCCGCTCACCATGTTCACAGAAACAGCCCGCATCCTTCTGCTGCACAGACCAGTAGCCGCCGACTACCTCCCCTACCTTGGAGGCATGTTTGTATGGGGGGTTATTTTCATCGCCATACAGGCCGCATTCCGGAAAACGAGGCGTCTCTGAAAAACAAAGATTAGAAAGGTATATATACCACACACCACTCTTTCCATAACAATGTAAAGATACCATAAAAACACGCCGGAGGGAAAAAGTATGAGAAAAATGAAAAAAACAACCGCTCTGTTGAGCATTTTGCTGGTCGGGACAATCTTTCTGGGAACGATACCATCAAACTCGTCCGCCCAGGCAAACGTGCCGCAGTGGACTGAAGGAAAAACATGGGCGATGGGTGGAAAAATGGACCTCGGACAGCAGTTCAACCCCATCCTTGACGCGCTCAAACAGGAGGCTCATGCTGGGGGAGTAAGCTTTGACGCAGATATAGATGGAGAAACCGGGCTCTACGAGGTGTACAAGGTCACAGATGTCTCCGCAACCGAGTACAACCTCCATGCACACATAGGCGCAGGCCTGCACGTATCCGGCAGCTACTCCGCAAGCGGAGACATGGACGGAGAGAAGATATCTATATCCGGCAAGGGATACTTTGACTGGTCCCTGGACATCCAGGGCGACGCAAAGGTGGAAAAAGAGTCCCTCGCAATAAAAGAAATCAACGTAAAGGCCACGATGGAAGTCAAAGCACACTACAAAGGCACATACCCAGAAGAAAAATACGATCCCAACACATACGAAGGGAAGGTGGAAACAAAAAGCCTGGACGTGTCAATAGACGGCTCAATCACCGTGGAATACAAAATCACATATGACCCGCCCCTGGACGTCTTTGATTTCCCCATAGAAGTGGGAGAAACATGGTATGTTGACTCCACGGCCACAATGAGCGGAAAAGTTAGCGGCAGCCTGGACATAAAGGGTCTCCCGCCCGAGATGGAAAAAGAGCTTGAAAACGAGTTCAACATAACCCTGCCCTACAGCGGAGAAACAACCCTCCCAACGACAACAGTGCCTGTTTCGTTCAGCCTCCAGTGCACAGGCACCGACACGGTTAAACTCCCGGACGGCAGAACAGTTGAAGTATACGTAATAATCCCATATTACGACACATACGACTACTACGACGACTATTACTACGGCTACTCCACTTTCGCTGTTGGCTCAGAACCGGCGGAACTCCTCTACTCACCGGATGAGGGATTCATCGTCAGCCAGCGCTTCAACATGCCTCTCTCCCCCGCACCCACCGGTGGAACAACCGGTGGAACAACCAGTGGCACAGGGACCACAACCTTCGCCCTTGAACCGATGACAGAGACACAGGCCGAGGAGGGAATGAAAGAGATACAGAAGATGCCGCTCCGCCTGGACACGTGGATGATAATCCTCATCGTGGTCGCAGTCGTTGGAGCAATAGTGGCCGTGGCCCTCGTACTCCGCAGCAAGAAGAAGAAAAAGGCCATGGCACAGATGCCGCCACCATACGCCCAGTACCCAACACAGCAGTACCCCGGATATCAACAGCCAGCGCCAGGACACCCGCCGCAGGCACCACCCGGCTATCCACCC
>CAZROC010000010.1:17163-18342 GCA_964601625.1 uncultured Thermoplasmata archaeon
CAGCAGCCATATCCGCCCCAGACGCCGCCGCAGCAGCCGCCTGCCCAGTATTCGGCTCAACCACAGTACCAGCAGTATCCGCCACAGCAGTATCCGCCGCAGCAACCGCCCCAGCAGCCACCCCAGGCACAGTACCAGCAACCACCACAACAGTACGCCCAGCAGCCATATCCGCCCCAGACGCCGCCGCAGCAGCCGCCTGCCCAGTATTCGGTTCAACCACAGTACCAGCAGTATCCGCCACAGCAGTATCCGCCGCAGCAGCCGCCACAGCAGCCACTGGAGCAACAGCCGCAGAAAAAACCTGAGCAGGAAAAAACAGACGAATTCTGAGAACACCTAGCGAAGCCCATGAACACCCTAACACAAAACCCTTTAACACCCTTCCTCCACTTTTTTATTTACTCACTTTTTCCCATACAGGAACAATTAGAAAACAAGACAGATACACAGATAAGGATATGAAAAAATAAATTAAAGCAAAAAACAGGAAGAGGGTTTTTCAGAACCAGATCCGTCTCCGTCCTATGCCTCTCTCCTGAGGTATATCTCTATGGAAGAGACGTTCGTGGTCCTGCCATCCTCGCCTGTCAGCTGTTCAGTGGAAATCTCTATCTTGTATGGTTTGGCGTTTTTCTCAAACCTGTTGCGGATGATTTCCGCTACGTCTACTGCTTTGCTGATGGACTTGCCCCTCGCCTTGATTATGACCTCATCGGACCCGGAGTTAAACTGGGTCACCGCGGCGAGGACATAGTTCATCGTCGGTTTTTTTCCCACGAACACCGTGTTTTCCTCGTTCTCTGTCATCTTGTCTCACCTCCTTTTTCTTCTCCATCTCTGGAGCGTGATACCTACAGATTCACACACTTCGGGTTAAGATCCCTGAAAAACACTCCCCATGACACAGACTCAGACCTTTCCAACATCCTGTTTCTGTCACCACACCTTCCATGTCCATCCGTGACAGCGCAACTCCGTTCTCCAGCATATCGCACACCGATGTTTCCATGACGCCGGTCTCCGCCGCCGGCACAAGGCCAGCGCACCAGCACACCAACATAAAAAAGAAAGACATGGTTTATAACCTTTACGGAACACCGCCGGCTTTCAATGTCATGAAAATCGGGCTCGCCCGGATTCGTTCAAGGAACACTGACGTGTTCCTCTGTCTCATCC
>CAZROC010000010.1:18442-54336 GCA_964601625.1 uncultured Thermoplasmata archaeon
GGGCTTGCACGGGTAATATAAGCAATAGGGTAATTGGTGGGCTCGCCCGGATTCGTTCAAGGAACACTGACGTGTTCCTCTGTCTCATCCGGGCTTGCACGGGTAATATAAGCAATAGGGTAATTGGTGGGCTCGCCCGGATTCGAACCGGGGACCTCCGCCGTGTGAGGGCGACGTCATAACCAGCTAGACCACGAGCCCGGTTATGAGCGGATGCGAATGGACGGGCTTGTGGGAGTGGGAAATGTTTTCTCTCCGAACCACGAGCCCACACGCCAGACACCACATAAAAAAATGGGTATTTTAGCGTTGCGGAATAGCACAACACAAAAACACAAAAAGTCAAAAATCAAGAAAGCTGTGACTTGCAGAGGGAGGGAAAGAGATGGACCCGTTTGGAATAGAATGGCTGCTTGGTGACGAAGAGATGGAAATCCTTGCCACCATGTTCCTCGCCGAAGAACTCCTGGAAAGCGAAAGCGAACCCACCTGTCCCCGATGCCATGCACCTCTCTCAAAAGTGGACGGCAAAAAGTACTACTGCAAAAAATGCCAGACGCTGTATATTAAAAAGATGGGAGAGAGTGAAGAGTGAATGCCTAGCTAGAGCTTTTTATTGTGTGGGAAGTGGGCCCGCCCGTCTTCACGTCGGAAAAAACTGGGTGTGGTTGGTGTGTTTTTTTCCGCCTAAATCCAGGCGGGCTTTAGTTAATTGGTTATGTTGGTTAGTATGTGGGCCCGCCCGTCTTTTCAAAGGAAAACTGTTCTGTTGGTGGTTTTCCTCTTCAATCCGTGCGGGCATGGCTTATATAAGCAGTTGGTTAGTATGTGGGCCCGCCCGTCTTTTCAAAGGAACTTCGCTTCGCTCGTTCCTCTTCAATCCGGACGGTCCTTGGTTAATTGGGTCTATTGGGTATAATATGGGCCCGCCCGTCTTCACGTCGGAAAAAACTGGGTGTGGTTGGTGTGTTTTTTTCCGCCTAAATCCAGGCGGGCTTTAGTTAATTGGTTATGTTGGTTAGTATGTGGGCCCGCCCGGATTTGAACCGGAGTCTATGGCTCCCGAAGCCACAAGGATAGACCAAGCTACCCCACGGGCCCGGCCATTGACGACCTTGCCACCACCTTTATACAAACACACACTAAAAATTTTCCACAGAGCCCCTATTTTTTGCGTGTCCGACGGCGTTTAATGCTCACCTCTGCGTCCACAGGCGCCCCGCAGTTTGGGCATCGCTTCATGCCCGCTGGCACCAGTCCACCGCAGACGTCGCATATGGTGCTCTCCTCCTCTGCTTCGTCCTGTTTTGATGGTCTGGGCTTCTTAGACTGTTTTTTTTCCTCCACATCTTTTTCAACGTATTCTATTGCGCCCTTTATGATCGCCTGTTTTCCGACAGACACCGCCCCACCATATTTTATTCCGCTGTCAACCTTCGCACCAGGGCCAACGGCCACGTCCCCACCTGCATGGACCCTTTTCACATGGGCGTTTTTGGCGATTTCAACGTTTCCATCCGCTTTTATAGCACCAGCAACGGATTTTTCGCCTATGGTCACGTCACCCCCACTTTCCATGTCTCCCATTATCTCGCTCTCTTTTCCAACGAGTATGTTGCCCCCTGCTTTGACACTCCCCCTCACCGTTGTCTGGTCTCCGATGTGAAGGTCGCTTCCGGCCACCACAAAGCCGTCAACGAGGACGTTGTTGCCCAGAGCAAGTGCGTCCTCACAGTGTATGGCTCCGTGGACAACGGTCTCATCCTGTATCTCAAGGGGGTGAATGCTCTTTATGGCAAAGGTGCGCTCTTTTGTCTGACTTTTCAACACTTCTATTTCCCGGTTTTTTGCCTCAAGGGCCTTCTCCGCCTTCTTGCCGAGGTCAACAAGTCGTTCTTTCAGGGTCGCTATCTCCTCATCTTTTTCTCTGGTAATGGCCTTTTTTTCCTTTTCACACTGTGCGAGCTTTTTTTCCAGCCCGCGATTGCGGAGGCGGAGCTGTTTTCCCTCTTCCTCAAGGTGTTTGATTCTGGCCTTCAGAGTGGCCACTTCGTTTTTAAGAGCGGCGATTTCCTCATCTTTTTTGCCCACACAACCACCTCTGTGAGATATCAGAACCCGAGAATCTCCCTGGCGGCTCTCTGGCCGATGTGTTTTTTGGCCGCCTCAAGCAACCTGGCCAGCTCCTCCGACGTCCTGGCGTTTTTTTCCGCTTTCAAAAATGCTTCCCTGTACTTTGGTTCCATGAGAGTTGCGAGGTATTCAATGGCGACCCGGGTTTTTATCGCCTTTTCTGTGCGCTGGATGTCCTCTTCAATCATAGAAAGCAGGTCTTCGGCCAAGCACATCACCAGCCCCCCATATATCACGGGGTTTAATAATGTTTCACTGGTCACACCAGCCCCCATATCGTCTACGGGCACTTTCACACATCCCACCACCTCCCCGAAACCGTTAATACCCGTCCCACCCTACGCCTCCCGATGAGCACCAGAGGCCGGAGCATGGGCGTGGAGACTCCCTACGAGAGAGCCGTCCAAGAGATGATAAAAAAGGTGGCCAGAGAGACCAGAAAAGAGGGCGGCGAAACAGACCTCTTCCCTTTTGACAGTCCGAGGCGTGGACAGGCGGAGTTCCTCTCAAACGCCAGAAGCGTCCTAGAGGGCGGAGGACACCTCATAGCCCACGCACCAACCGGCCTGGGAAAAACAGCTGTCGCCCTGACCGCCGCTGTTGAAGCAGCGCTCGCCCTGGACAAAGTGGTTTTTTTTCTCACGTCAAGGCAGAGCCAGCACCGGCTTGCCGTTGAGACCCTCCGGTTGATGCGCAAAAAAAGAGGGATCGTGGCGGTTGATGTGATAAGCAAAAAGGACATGTGCTTACAGCCTAACAGGCCGGACGGACCATCTTTTTTCCTCTACTGCGCCGAGATGATTAAAAGAGGGCGGTGCAGCTTTTACAAAAACCACGACCCTGACGGTTATGTGAAACCAGTCCAGCATCCTTTCCACGTTGAAGAACTCGTACGTATCGGAGAGAAACACGGCATGTGCCCCCACAGGATGGCCATGGACCTCCTGGCTGAGGCGGACGTGGTGGTGTGCGACTACAACTACCTTTTCAGTGACATGCTGGAACAGACCCTCTCACGCCTGGCCAGGCCCATTGAGGACATCATCGTGGTTGTGGACGAGGCCCACAACCTCCCCGGGAGAATACAGAGCCAGCAAACATTTTCTCTCACACCTTATCTGGTTGACGAAGCGTACAGAGAATGCCGTGGACAGCTCCGGATACAGAGACACCTTGAGGCCCTTAGAGATTTTTTTGAGAAGATGAACAGAAAAGCGGGCTACAATCCCATGAAAGTTGTAGAAGAAGACAGCCCGGATGAAAGAGTGCAGAGCGTGGAGGCGGCGGGCAAAAAAGAGAGCGGAGAGTTTCTGGTTGAAAAAGAGGAACTTGTGGACTTCGTTGAGCGTTCGCTCAGGGGGACGCTCTCCTATCTCACGTATGACGAGTTTTCCATGCTCCTGCGGTCCGTGGGAGAGAAAGCCGCTGCCGCAGGGGCAACATCTGCCAGCGTTGAAATAGCGGACTTCCTTGATAAATGGAAAGAGGACAGGGAGAGCGCCGTGCGTTTTTTCAGGGGCGGGCCGTATCCCCGGCTGACATACAGGGTCATGGACCCGTCTCTTCTGGCCAGGGAGGTTTTTGCCGGGGTCCACGCCTCTCTCCTCATGAGCGGCACCCTCTATCCCATGGAGATGTACAGAGACCTCCTGGGCATGGAAAACAGGAGGACCGTCCTCAAAGAATACCCGTCTCCTTTTCCCAGAGAGAACAGGCCGGTCATAGTTGACGCCTCCGTCTCCACGGTTTACAGGGAGCGGGGAGAGGAGATGTACCGCACCATTGCATCACACCTGTCGGAGGTCCTGGCAGGGGTTCCCAAAAACGCCGCCATATTCTTTCCCAGCTACCAGGTGCTTGAAGAGGTGAACAGGTACCTGGAGGTTTATCCGAAGCGCAGATGGGTGGAACAGCAGGGGATGAAAAAGGAAGAAAAAGACCTCCTCCTGGACCGGCTGCTGGAAGAAAAAAAGAGCGGGGAGGGCATGGTAGTTCTTGGAGTAATGGGTGCCTCTCTGGCCGAGGGAGTGGACTACAGAGACAACGCCCTGGACCTCGTGGCGATTGTAGGTTTCCCCCTGGCACCCCCCACCCTGGAAACGGCGCTCATGGTGGACTTCTACAAAGATCGCTTTGGAGAAGAAAAAGGCGAACTCTATGGCTATGTCCAGCCGGCCATGAACCGTGTATTGCAGGCGGCGGGGAGGGCGATAAGAAGCGCGGAGGACAGGGCGGTCATACTTCTCATGGACAACCGCTTTCTCTGGAAAAGGTACAGGCGGTGCTTTCCCGAGGACTTCCAGCCCAAGAGGGTTAAGGACGTGGCAGCGTTTGTGAGAGACTTCTTTGTCATGCACCCGTGAGGCATTGACACATGTTTGTGTTTGTGTTTGTAATTGCCTGTTTGTTTCGCAACCTTATTATATATATAGTATATAGGGGTGGGCAGAGAGCAGTACAGAGAGCAGAACAGTTTGAAATGGGATGGGATGCGCCGTGTATGTTTGAGTTCCATCCACACATTTCCTCAGCGCATGCCAAAAACATCCCACAATGCGATCTCAAACTCAAATCAGCGGAGCGATGAAAATGGGACCGGACGAGTACACAGCGGACAAAATACAGGTTCTTGAAGGCCTGGCAGCGGTTCGCAAAAGACCCAGCATGTACATAGGAAGCACGGACGACAGGGGTCTGCACCATCTCATCTACGAGGTGGTTGACAACGCCATAGACGAGGCCATGGCCGGATACTGTGACCGCATAGAAGTGGTACTGCGAAAAGACGGCAGCGTCATGGTAAAGGACAACGGCCGCGGAATACCCGTTGAAACCCACCCAAAATACGGCGTGTCGGCGCTGGAGATAGTCATGACAAAACTTCACGCAGGCGGAAAATTTGACCACAAAAGCTACAGGGTCAGCGGCGGCCTCCACGGCGTCGGTGTGAGCGTTGTGAACGCTCTCAGCGAGTGGTGCGAAGTGTATGTTGAGAGGGGAGGGAAGAGATATCACCAGCGGTACGAGCGCGGCAAACCGGTTGGACCCGTTGAAGAGGTAGAACCAACAGGCGAGAGGGGGACCACGGTAATCTTCAAACCCGACCCCGAGATATTTGAGAACACCACATTTGACTACGACACACTGGCCATACGCCTCCGGGAACTGGCTTTCCTCAACAGGGGACTCCGGATAACCCTCCGCGATGAGAGGGGGGAAACAGGGGGAGGGGAAAATGAGAACGGTGAGAACGGGGTAAAAGAGGAGGTGTTCTACGCAGAGGGGGGCATTGAGGAGTTTGTCAGGTGGATAAACAGGAACAAAAAACCGATACACGACGACGTGATATACATCCACGGAGAAAACGAGGGCGTCCAGGTAGAAGTGGCCATGCAGTACACGGAGAGCTACACCGAGAACGTATTTTCCTTCGCAAACAACATCCACACAATAGAGGGCGGGACACACCTGAGCGGTTTCCGTGCAGCGCTGACCAGAGCCATAAACGAGTACGCCAGAGAAAACAACCTGATAAAAAACGTTTTGTCGCTCAGCGGAGAGGACGTCAGGGAGGGCCTGACCGCAATAATAAGCGTTCGCCTCCCCAGCCCACAGTTTGAGGGACAGACAAAAACCCGCCTGGGCAACCACAACATAAAAGGGCTCGTGGACAGCCTGGTCTACGAAAAGCTCCGGGAATACCTTGAAGAGCACCCGCGTACCGGCAAAATAATCGTTGAAAAAGCCGTCTTGTCAAAAGAGGCACGTGAGGCGGCCAGAAAGGCAAGGGAGCTCACCCGGAGAAAAGGTCTCCTTGAGGGCGGGGGGCTGCCGGGAAAACTCGCCGACTGCCAGGAAAAAGACCCCGCGAAAAGCGAACTATTCCTGGTGGAGGGGGACAGCGCCGGCGGCAGCGCCAAACAGGGACGGGACAGGCGGTTCCAGGCCATACTGCCCCTGCGTGGAAAAATACTGAACGTGGAAAAGGCCAGGATGGACAAAATACTCCGCAACGAAGAGATACGCACTATAATAACAGCCATAGGGACGGGCATAGGAGAGGACTTTGACATATCCAAGGCCAGATACCACAAGATAATAATCATGACAGACGCGGACGTGGACGGAGCCCACATACGAACCCTCCTGCTCACGTTCTTCTACAGGTACATGAAAGGACTCATAGAGGCCGGTTACATTTATATCGCCCAGCCCCCGCTTTACAGGGTGAAAAAGGGCAAAAAAGAGGCCTATGTCTATTCTGACAGGGAAAAAGACGAGCTGATAAAAGAATGGGGAGAAAACGTAACGGTTCAGAGGTTCAAAGGCCTCGGAGAGATGAACCCGGAACAGCTGTGGGCCACAACCATGAACCCGGAGACACGCAAGCTTATACAGGTCACAATAGAGGACGCGGTCAAAGCAGACGAGCTCTTCACCACACTCATGGGAGACGCTGTGGAACCCAGGAGAGAGTTCATACAGGCCCACGCCAGAGAGGTGGTAAACCTTGACATCTGATGGTGGGGGGAAAGAAAAAGAGGTCTTTGAAGCCGTCAAAGCGCTTATTGAGGAATACAACAGGGACTACAAAGACAGGAAAGACAAGAATGAGATAAGCGAGGCAGATGTCAGAGCGGTTTTTATAGACAGGCTTTTTTCAATTCTGGGATGGAACATCAGCGACCCCGACGAATACACCCGGGAGAGATACGTCCGGGGGGCGGGATTTGCAGACATAGCCCTAATACTGGAAGGGAAGCCGGTGGCTTTTGTTGAAGCGAAGAGATTTGGAGCAATACCCTACGTTGATAGAGAAGAAAAGGACTGGATTGAAGAGGAGAGACAGGTGTTAAACTACGCCGCGAGTCCCGAGAGAAAAATAAAATGGGCCATCCTGACAAACTTTGAAAAAACCAGGGTTTTCAACGCTTTGAATGGGAAACTGGTCCTCTTCTTTGAAGCACCTTTTGAGTACCTTGACAAATTCAAACACCTGTTGCTGCTCTCAAAAGAATCCTTTGAAACCGGAAAAATAGACCATTTTGAAGAACACGAAGAGCGCCCTGACATAGACATGAAATTCCTTGAAAAACTGAACTCGTGGAGACTGGCTCTGGCCAACAACATTTATATGCTTAACAAAGACAACCCCGTCCTCCAGAGAGATGGAGAATTTTCACTTGAGAAACTCAAAAGCGCCGTCCAGCGTCTGCTTGACCGGCTGATAATAATTCGCTATGCTGAGGATAAACTGATTCTGGACAACCCCGACCAGCTCATGGCCATAAAAAGAATGTGGGAGACGAACAGGAGCTATGTCTCTCTCTATGATGTTATAAACAAATATTTTGAAGGGTTTGACAGAATACACGACAGCAAAATCTTTGAGACAGGCCACATCTGTGAAAAAATAGAGATAGAAGACGACGTGCTCGCCGAAATAATAGACATACTTTACAGCATAAATTTCAGAAAATTTGACTTTGACATCTTGGGCAACACATATGAGACGTATCTCGGAAACACGCTATCTTTCAACGAAAGAGGTGAGATAGTTCTCAAACCCGTCCAGGAAAAGAGAAAAAAATCGGGCATATACTACACACCCCCATACATCGTTGATTTCATAGTAAAAAACACTCTGGGAGAACTGCTAAAAGGGAAAAGCGTGGAAGAAGTAAGGAAAATAAAAGTGCTTGATCCTGCGTGTGGCTCGGGCTCTTTTCTCATCAAAGCGTATTCTTATATCGCCGAGTTTTATAAGAAAGAAAACGAGAAAATCCGGAAAAAGAGAGAAGAGATCGCAGAAAAAATTCGCAAAAGCGGAAATGGGGTCATGGACTACGCCGCCCTGGAACATCTCAGAGAGTACAAAAACTATGAAAAGGAAATACTGCAGAACAACATATACGGCGTGGACCTGGACGAGCACGCAGCAGAAATCGCCGCCGTAAACCTGATGCTCCAGGCCCTGCAGCCAAAAGAAAAACTCCCCCTCATACTCGGAGACCACATAAAAGTGGGAAACTCCCTGATAAGCGGCGACGAAAAAACCCTCAAAAAATATTTCGGAGACAACTGGAAAGAAAAGAAACCCTTCAACTGGGAAAAAGAATTCCCCGAAGTCTTCCAGGGAAAAAACCCCGGCTTTGACGTGATCATAGGGAATCCGCCTTATATTCGTACCCACCAACTGGACAAAAAAGAGAAGAGATATTTTGACAAAAATTTCGTCTCCTCCTATGGCCAGTACGATATACTGGTGCTTTTTCTTGAAAGGGCTATAGGGCTTCTAAAGAACGGAGGGCGTTTATCTTTTATAATATCCAGTAAAGTGGCATCTTCTGAATATGGAAAAGCAATAAGAAAATACATTTTGCAGACGTGTGCTATTGAAATTATAGTGGACCTGTCCACACTCCACGTTTTTGAGGATGCTTCTGTTTACCCATATATATTGGTCTTAAAAAAGGAAAGCGATCCGAAAGAGAGAGAAAAAAATATTATTAAGTTTATAGAAGTCTCTGAATTTGACGAGTTTGTTAAAGGCGAGTATACTGTGATAGAAATTCCACAAAAAGTATACTATGAAAATGGAGATTATATCTTTGACAATCTGCCTGAAAATATAAGAAAAATAATTAACAAAATGGAAAAAAATAAAAAATTAGGTGAGCTGGCTTATATCACTCGTGGTTTTAGGCCCCCTCCAGAGGAGCTTTTATTTTCTTCTGTCCTGGACAAAAAAAAGTATAGAAAACTGGCGAAAGGGGACGGGCTTAAAGATAGGTACCTATATATCTGGGATGGAACTTACGTACTTTATGACAGAAAAAAAATTAAAGAAAGCAAAGACCCCGATTTATTTGAGCAGCCGAAAATAATGATAAGGGATATATGTTTGAAGCCATCAGCATATTACGACGACGAGGGCTATTTCCCTTTGAAAACGATATACACCATTCACAAAAAAGAAGGAACTCCTTGTTTGAAATATATAACAGCTATAATAAACTCTAAACTTTCTATGTTCTATTTGTATCACAGGTTTTGGTTAGCGCATATCGGCGGCGGCTATCTCAGATTTAGAAAACAGTACATCAGCCAGTTACCCATTCCTATTGTAGGCGGCGATAAACAAAAAAACCTCTCCTCTCTAGCAGACAGAATGCTCAGCCTTCACAGGGAGATGGCGGAGATTGATGTTGATTTTGAAAATTATGTTAACAGGGTTGGGCGGGTGAAAGATGCGTTTTTGAAAGAGTATTTTGAAGAAAAAGACATACGTGTTTTGAAGGATGGGAGCGGGCGCTCTTCAAACAGGATAGAAGTCGGCGGCAGGAATGCCCGGAGAAGGCTCAGGGGAATCCATGTAAGAGAGGAGGGCAAGGACCTTGTATTTTCTGCCACGGTGGAAGAGGCAGGGAAAAACGGGGCCGTTTCCCGCCGAAAAATAGACGTTATGAGGGTCAAAATAGCTGATGAACCTCTGAGAAAGTTCCTTTTTTACGCTGTAAAAACCTTTGCACGGCCATCACGGCTGGGGCGTGGCACGCTTTATGATGTGTTTTTGAAAATCAGGGTTCCCAGATTTGAGACCAGCAATGCCGCCAACCTTGAAAAGATACATTCACTGATGGACAAATATCTCGCCGCTGTGCATGAAAGAGAGAAACTGGAGCGGGAGATCGCAGAAACGGATAGAGAAATAGACCGCATAGTTTATTCCCTCTACGGGCTCACAGAGGAAGAGATAGCGGTCGTTGAAAACTCTTTCAAAGATGGAGGTGCTTCTATTGACGGAAGTTGAACAGGTAGCGGGCGAAGAACCCCGGATCCGTCCCAGGCCCATAGAGCGTGAGATGAAGGAGTCCTACTTGGATTATGCGATGAGTGTCATAGTTGGCAGGGCGCTACCCGATGTGAGGGATGGTCTGAAGCCCGTCCACCGCAGAATCCTGTATGCCATGAACGAGATGGGACTGACACACAACAAGCCATACAAGAAGAGCGCAAGAGTGGTCGGAGAGGTGCTCGGTAAATACCACCCCCACGGGGACATGGCCGTTTACGATGCCCTGGTCAGGATGGCACAGGATTTCAGCCTCCGCTATCCGCTCATAGATGGCCAGGGAAACTTCGGGAGCATAGACGGGGACAGCCCGGCGGCGATGCGATACACCGAATGCCGTCTGTCGCCAATAGCGGAGGAGATGCTCAAAGACATTGACAAGGACACAGTTGATTTCATGGACAACTTTGACGCCAGCCTAAAAGAGCCAGTTGTCCTCCCCGGCGCTTTTCCCAACCTGCTCGTGAACGGGAGCAGCGGCATAGCCGTGGGAATGGCAACCAACATACCCCCCCACAACCTCTCAGAGGTGGTGGATGCCATCGTTGCCCTGATAGACAACCCGGACCTTGAGCCCATGGACCTGATGGAATACATCCGGGGACCAGATTTTCCCACAGGCGGGATAATATACGGTCTGGCGGGGGTCCAGCAGGCGTATCACACCGGGAGGGGACAGATAAAAGTCAGGGCCAGGGCGCACTTTGAAGAGGACAAAAAAGGCGGGAAAAAGCGGATAATAGTCACAGAGCTCCCCTACATGGTGAACAAGGCCCACCTCCTGGAGACCATCGCCAAGCTGGTCAAGGACAAAAAAATAGACGGGATAACTGATCTCAGGGACGAATCGGACAGACAGGGGATGCGGGTTGTCATAGAGCTCAGACGGGATGTTATACCGGAGGTGGTTTTGAACCAGCTCTACGCCCACACACAGATGGAGACCACTTTTGGTGTCATAAACATTGCCCTCGTGGATGGCAAGCCCCGTGTTTTGAACCTAAAAGAGATGATCTCGGAGTTCATAAAACACCGCCAGAGGGTTGTCAGGCGCAGGACCGAGTACGAGCTCAGAAAAGCGGAGGAGAGGTCCCATATACTGGAGGGCCTTCTCACCGCCCTTGAAAACCTTGACGAGGTCATACGCATAATCCGCCGCTCCCCCAGCGCAGACGAGGCCAGCCAGTCGCTTATGAAACGTTTTCTGCTCACCGCAGTCCAGGCGAAGGCGATACTGGACATGCGCCTGCACCGGCTAACAGGCCTGGAGAGACAGGCGGTGGTGGACGAGCACAGGGCTCTCCAGGAGAAGATAAAAGAGTACAGGGAGATACTCAGCGACGAGAAGAACATACTCCGGATAATAAAGGAAGAGTCGCTTGAGATCAAACGGAAATACGGCGACGAGCGGCGGACAGAGATAGAGGAAAACCCCCAGGAGATAAGCTACGAGGACCTCATAGCGGTTGAAGACGTCGTGGTGACGATAACGAACACCGGCTATATCAAGCGCACTCCTGTGGCCACCTACCGCGCCCAGCACAGGGGAGGGGTGGGTCTCAAGGGCATGGAAACAAAAGAGGAGGACTACGTGGTGGACGCCTTTGTCACCTCCACCCACGACTACATACTCTTTTTCACGAACTTCGGAAGAGTCTACTGGTTGAAAGCGTACAAAATACCGCCAGGTGGGAGGCACTCCCGTGGAAAGGCCATCGTGAACCTCCTGCCACGGCTGGCAGACGGAGAAAAGATCCAGGCGGCCATACCGGTCAAAGAGTTCTCAGAGGACAAATACCTTGTTTTCGCAACCCGCCGTGGAAAGGTAAAAAAGACCCCGCTGTCCAGTTACAGCCGTCCCAGGATAACCGGGATAAGAGCGATAAACCTGGTTGAGGGCGACGAACTTGTGGACGTGAAGATAACCGACGGAACAAAAGAGATAATCCTGGCCACTCGTAACGGGATGGCGGTCAGGTTCCACGAGAGCGAGATAAGGCCCATGGGGAGAACCGCCGCCGGCGTCAGGGGCATACGGCTGAGAGACGGAGACGAGGTCGTCGCGATGGCTGTGGTGGACGAAGACGACGTTTTGCTGACCATAACAGAAAACGGCTACGGCAAAAGAACCCCCGTCCGGGAGTACAGAAAGACACACCGCGGCGGCGTGGGAGTCATAACCATCAAAACCGCCGGCAGAAACGGGCCGGTGGTCAACGTCCTCAAGGTCAGAGACGACGACTACCTGCTGCTCACAACAAAACAGGGGATGATAATCCGGATACCGGTGAACACCATCCGGATGGTCGGGAGAAACACAATGGGCGTCAGAGTCATGCGGCTCAAGCCGGGAGACAAACTCATAACCGCCGCCAAAACGCCCCCACCAGAGGAAGAGGAGAGCGAAGAGAAAAATGAAGATGAGGCGGGTGCTGGGAGCGATGGCGGAGGTCCCGGGGCCACAGCAGGTTAGTTCCGGGGATACGGAGCCCTCCTGGATATGGATTAGTTTATTAATACACGCTATTATATCCTCTCCCCATGGAGCAGTCCATTTCCACTTCTTCCGGTGGAGGCGTCCCCGCTCTTGAGGCGCTTAACCTTTCCAAGTTCTATGGCAGCACAAGGGCTCTTGATGGGGTCTCTTTTTCGGTCAGAAAGGGAGAGGTTTTCGGCCTGCTGGGTCCCAACGGAGCGGGCAAGAGCACCTGTATGAAGATTTTTGCGGGCATACTGAAGCCCTCGGGGGGTAGTGCGAGGGTGATGGGCGTTGATGTTGTTAAACAGCCCGTGGAAGCCAAGCGTTTGCTCGGGTTTTTGCCGGAGTTTCCGACGCTGTTTGACAATCTCACAGGCAGAGAGTTTTTGACCCTGGTGGGGTTGTTGAGGGGTATGTCCAGGGACGAGGTTGATGAGCGTGTGGGCGGGTTTGCCGGTGTCCTGGACCTTGAGGGAGCGCTTGATCGTCTCCTCGGAACATATTCAAAGGGCATGCGGCAGAAGATAAGCTTTGTGGCCGCTGTTCTGTCCTCTCCGCCCGTTCTCATACTGGACGAACCCACCAGCGGCCTGGACCCCCGGTTTGCCAGGTACATCAAGGACATGATAAAAAATCTGGCGGCCGGGGGAACCACTGTTTTGCTCTCCACACACATAACCGTGGTGGCGGAGGAACTCTGCGACAGAATTGCCATAATAAACAGGGGCAGGATAGTTGTTGAGGGAACGCCCGCTGAGGTTGTGGAAAAGACCGGGACGGAGACTCTTGAGGAGGCGTTCATAAGGTGTGTCACGCTTCCGCCTGGCTCATCCGGCTGTCCGGAGGAGGGGTGAATGGCGGCCTGGCTCTTTGTCCACACTGTTTTTCTCTACGATGCGTGGAGGACCGTAAAAAAGCGCTTTCAGAAAAACGTGTTTCTCTCCGCGTGGTTTGTAGTCCTCCTCTTCGTTTTTGTGGGAATGGTCCTGTGGGTGGTTGATATTCAGAACAGCATGTCTTCAGGGGGGGCAGGGGCTGAGGGTGGTGGGGCAGGCGGAACCCGCGTGTCTGTTTTGCCCGTTGACCCCGGTCCCGTACTCCTGCTGGCTTTTTTTATCACCATGGCCAAGACCTATGCCACGTCCATCCGGCGTTTTTTGAAAAACAGTTCAATGGTCTTCCTATTCTCCCAGCCAATCAGGCGAGCGGACGTCCTTGTCGGAGCGGTTGTGTCAGAGGTTTTTTTCAACCTGTACATAACGGGCGTGGTTCTCGGGGCCGGGGTTGTTGAACTACTCGTGTTCAATTTCAACTACTATCCAAATCCCATACACCTGGCCCAGCTTTATCTGGCCGTTGTTGCCGGGACCTTCGGCGGTTTTGCTCTTGGGGTGGGAATGAACACCCATCCCAGGTGGGCGAAAATTGGGCTCATTTTCTCCGCCTCCGCCGTCACATCATTCGCATACACGGCTCTAAACGATTTCCCCGGCTCTCCACAGAGCATACATCTCTTGGCGGGTGGCACCGTTGTTGGAGAAGTGGCTCTTCTTCTGGCAAACAGGTGCCTGGTGGACACGTGGTCAAGAGCAACTGCGGCCGGTGGGGGCGTGAGGATGTCTTTTTATGAGCGCACAACAGGTAAACTGGCCACCTGCCTGATGCGTCCGATGGGATGGAACACCGCTCTTCTCTTTGAAAAAGAGGTTGTGGAAAAGATACGCACCAGAGAGTACGCTGGCTCTCTCATAGCGCTCGGAGCCGTGGGCGCTGGAGTAGTCTATGCCATGGGGAGGATACCAAACATAAGCGGGCTGTCGCCGGCTGTTTCGGCGGCTATACCTGGCCTGGTTTTTGGCGGCGGGCTTTACACGGCCGCGTTGCTTGAGCAGGGCCTGCCCGCTCTCACGTCTTTCGGAAAGGAGGGAGCCGCCATGTGGTTTTTCAAAACGACACCTGTGCCACCGTGGGACGTGGTGGGCTCAAAGGTGCTGGCATCCCTTTACATGGTCCCGGCCATGTGCGTCTTATCGGCTGTGTTGCCGGGTCTGTATCTCGGCGTGTCTCCCATGGGAGTGGTTTTCGCTGTTGCTGGAGCCACGTCCATGGCTTTCTATGCCTCTTCAGCCGGAATCATTTTCGGAGCCAGGATGCCAAACTTTGACAGGACAACGAAGGGGTACCCGGACATAATCACGACGTATCTGTTTGCGATAGTGGTTCTCTTTCTTGTTTTCATCACCACCACGCCCCCCTTTTTGATTTACATAGAAGAGCCCATCCTTGGGGTCCTGGCCATGGTGTTTGTGGCTGACATGGGAGCTCTTTTCCTCTACCTGGCCACTTCACTGGCGGCGGAAGAGTTTGAAAAAATGGAACCCCCCGTTTAAATTTTCAACATATTTTTTATAGGCCCCGCCTGTTGCCCATCCGGTGAAAAAACGATGGCAGACATAGTTTTCCTGGGAACTGGGGGCGGGAGGTTTGTGACGATCTCCCAGACCCGGGCCACTGGCGGGATTTACATAGAAGAAAAGGGCGTGGCAGTCCACATAGACCCCGGGCCGGGTGCGCTCGTCCACATGTGCGGCCAGGGGATAGACCCCAGGCAACTTGATGGTGTGTTCGTGTCTCACTGCCACCCGGACCACTACAACGATGCTGAGATACTGGTGGAAGCGATGACCCACGGAGGAACCAGAAAGCGTGGTGTTCTGGCCGGGAGTGTCAGCGTGCTCATGGGGGTCGGAGAGTTTTCACCCGCTGTGTCCCCTTATCACCAGAAGAAGCCCGGGCGGGTGGAAGTGATGAACCCTGGAGACAGCGTTGAGATAGGCCATCTTCGCGTTGTGGCGACGCCCGCCGTACACAGCGACCCCACAGCCATCGGGTTTGTTATTGAGACCCGGGGCGGGAGGATATCTTACAGCGGTGACACTGTTTTGCGGGAAGAGGTCGTGAAAGCACACAGGGGGAGCGATCTTCTCATCCTCAACGTCACCCGTCCCCTGGGTATGGAGATCCCACACCACATGTCAACAGGGGACGCGCTGGAATTTGTCAAAACGGTGGAACCGGAAATGGCCGTTCTGACACATTTCGGCGGAAAATTCACGGAGCATCTGGCAGAAAAAGAGGCTCTCTTCGTGGAAAGGCACTCCGGGGTGAATACCATTGCCGCCAGGGATTTCATGCGCATCAGCTTATGAGCGGCGGTTTATGGCCAGGCCAAAGATGGCCAGCCAGCGCCCGTACACACATAGAGGTAGGTACGGAGCGGGGCCAAAGATTATTTAAAGCCCTCTCTTATTCTGGGCGTGTTCCCACTTTCAGAGGGATGTTTCCATGTACATGATAAAAGAGATGGAAGGAGTCGTCCGCATACCCCCGGAGCGCCTTGGAGAGGACATTGAGTCTGTGGCTGTTGAACTCGCCCGCCAGCAATTTGAGGGCCAGTTTGACAGCGATAAAAACCTGATCGTCCTGGCGCAGGACATTGAGCTCCTTGGCCCGGGGAAGGTGGTTCACGGCGACGGCGCTGTCTACCAGCCCGTGAAATACAGAGGTCTTCTGTTCAGGTTGAACCAGCACGAGGTCGTGCAGGGCTTCGTATGCGACGTGGTCAAGTTCGGGGCCTTTGTGAGAATCGGCCCACTGGACGCACTGGTGCACATAAGCCAGATAACAGACGATCAGGTGGACGTGGACCTGGACAACAAGCGCCTCATAGCCAGAACCACCCGCAGGGATCTCAGGGTGGGAGACGAGGTCAGAGGGAGAGTGGTCAGCATTTCAATAAACGAGCGAAACCCCCGTGAGAGCAAGATAGGCCTCACCATGAGACAGCCCGCCCTTGGAAAGATGGAATGGATTGAAGAAGAACGTGAGGCGGAGGAGGAAGAAAAAGCCGAGGGCGATGGGGGTGGGAAGAAGAAAAAGGGAAAGAAAAAGTGACGAAAAACACAGCGATGAACACAAGGATAAAAAGAGGTGAGATGTGTGCCGTCTACAACGCTCAGAGCGTGCAGAAACTGCCACTTCCTCACAGAGGAAGAGATATGCCCCCGGTGCGGCGGAGAGACCTCAAAAGAGTGGCAGGGATTTCTATATGTGGTTGATTACACGAAGTCCCTTATAGCCAAGGCCATGGGCATTGAGGGGAACGGGAGATACGCCCTAAAGGTCAGGTGACGGTGGAAGTGTTCTCAGGGGATGTGGTGATGGAAGAAAAAATGGTGTCCCTGGAAGACCTTTTCAGGGGTTTTGAGTCCAGGGTTGTCACAGAGCGTCTGAGGATCATCCTCAAGGGCCGCATAGGGCCGGTGGTCTCAGGAGATGCTTTCTTTGAGGAGGTAAAAAAGCCCGGTTCTCTCATAACAGTCGGAGACGTGGTCACATGTGACTGTGTGGAAGCCGGCCGTGTCCCTGATATAGCCATAGTGGACCTCAAAACCCGGCGGAAAGAGAGCCGCCCCGGGCCGCCCAGAGAGCGCTGGGACACTGTTACAAGCATAACTAACCCGCCGGGCTGTATATCTTCCAGGGCCGTGGAAGAAATAAAAAAGGTCATAGATAACGTCTTCAACAAAAAAAAGGGAAAAACACTTATAGTAGTTGATGGTGAAGAGGACCTGCTTAGCCTTGTGGCCATAGCCGCCGCCCCGGACGGCACAAGGGTAATATATGGGTTGCCAGATGTGGGCGCCACCGTGGTGGAAGTGACCCCGCCCACAAGAAAAAAAGCACTCCTCGCAATAGAGAGCATGGAGGAAGAGAGAGATGGAGATTGAGATACTGGAAAAGAAGGAAAACCCGCTGCTTAACCGTGTAGAGGTCTATTTCGCAGTCCACCACCCAAAGACCCCGACGCCCAAGAGAAACGACGTGAAAGACGCTCTGGCGAACGTGCTGAACACCAGGAAAGACCTGGTGGTCATAGACAGCATGGAACCCACCTTTGGAAAACCGACCACGTTTGGCTATGCGAAGATATACTCGTCGGTTGAGGTCGCACGGTCCATTGAGCCAGAGCACATCCAGAGGAGAAACAACATATACGTGGAAAAGAAGAAAGAGGAGGGCGAGTAGATGAAAAGAGACCACTACAAAATTGAGGGGGACAAACTGGTCCGGGACCGCCCTTTCTGTCCCAAATGCGGGCCGGGGGTTTTTCTGGCCCAGCACAAAGACCGCCTGTCCTGTGGAAAGTGCGGTTACACAGAGTTCAAAAAATAACACCACCAGACGTCTCCAAAGTCCCCACACAAACCCCCTTCAAAAATCCCCAACACACCTTTCCCGATTTCCTGTTCAGAGAATGAATTTTTTGGGCCCGTGGTGTAGCTTGGATATCACTGGGGCCTCCGGAGCCCCAAACCGGGGTTCGAATCCCCGCGGGCCCGCCCCGCCTGAACTTATATTGACGCTGGAATGTTGTATGGGGTTGTATGGAAAAATAATATATCTGTTAGGCGTTAGGGGTGTTTGTCTGGTTGATGCTGGTGTTGTGTGATGTCTGCTCTGGACCGGTTGAGGCGAAAGATTGAGCGGCTTGACAGGGGCCTTGATAAGAAGATTGACGAGGTCTCCGCCTCCACTATCAAGTCGGAGGCCAGAGCGCTAACTCTCGGGAGGAGGGCCGCGGAGGAGGCTGACAGAGCAATTGAGCGCGGGCGTGTTGCTACGGAGAAGATAGACACCCTGGGGGATCATCTGACGAAGAAACTGCAGGAGGCCACACCGTCTGAGTTCATTCTGAGGTACATCGTTGATCGCCCTCTCGCTGTTATTGTTTTTGTGGTTGTTCTGTCCTGTCTTGTCACAGCGGCTGGCGTGCCAAAGATGATAAATAATATCAACGGTGACATGGAGGTGTATTTGCCCAAGAACGACCCGGGGGCGCAGGTGGCGGAGGAGGTGCGGAACGAGAACGCTTCGTGGTCTGTGGACATTCTCATCATCTATGTTGAGACGCCCAACGCCTGGGACCCGACGAATATAACAAATGTGACCGATGTCAATGTTTTGAAGGAGATGGACTATGTTGAGTCCCGGCTTGATTATAATCGGACAGATTTTGGCGATGTGGATGGTGTCAGGTTTGTTCTGAGTCTGTCTGTGATTGTGAAAGAGGTGAACAGCACACCTGAGAATTTCCAGAACGCTCTTGAGGAGATGTTCCCCGGAGCCGGAGCGTATATAGGCCAGAACGCCAACCTGTCGGGTAACTATTCCATACCCGACCAGCAGAAGGTTGATGACATAGTTGATTACATCCCTGCGGATTTCAAAGAGATGTTGGTGGCTGATTCAAACGGCGACGGCATTTATGACACCACGGGCATCTTTGTCGGGCTGGACAAAGACACAGACCAGAAGGAGTTTTACTATGATGCAGGAGAGCTTTTGGAATCGGCGCCTCACAATTACACCAGGATGTATCTCACCGGCCCTGTTGCCATAACCCGTTCTCTGACCGAGAGAACTTACACGGAGGTAACCATTGTCATACCCTTTGCGCTGGCCTTCGTTTTTGCCTCTCTGCTATTCTTTCACAGGACCTGGAAGATAGTGCTAATAACCGCCGTCCCGATAGGCCTGTCTGTGGGCCTGACCTTTGGCATAATGGGCCTGCTGGACATGCTCGTCACGCCACAGGTGATGGTGATTGGGCCGGTTCTAATCGCTCTTGGTGTGGCGTATGGTTTGTACATTGCTAACAGGTACTCCGACGAGAGGCAGATAACTGACAGACGGGAGAGAGTTAAGGCGGCGGTGGTGGCCACACACAGGGCGATACTTCTGTCTGCCATAACGACGTCCATAGGTTTTGCCTCTCTGATGACTGCCAACATGGCCCCCCTCAAGGTGATGGGTTTCGGTCTCTCTGTGGGTATGATAATCTCCTATGCTGTTACCATGGTCACTGTTCCCTCTCTTGTGGCTTTTCTTAACTATGAGAAGAGCGGCGAGCTTGTGGGATGGAAAAAGGCGGGGGAGATACCTGTTTGCCACCGCAAAAAGATCGTAGCTCTTTCTGTTGTGCTGGCTCTGGTGTCAATAGCGCTTATTCCCAGAATTGAAGCGAACATGGACCTAGTGGATCTATCTCCTAAGGACGATGTGACCATTCAGAAGATGGCTGAGTTCGGTGAGAAATTCGGGGGCGGCCAGCTGAGCATGGCTGTTTTGAGGGGGAGCCGTGCCACTGACCTGCCTGAGGATGGGAGCATGGAGGACGTGCGTGTCCTCGGTGCCATAGAGTCAAAGGAGGAGGAGATACGTGAGGGTCCCTATGTGAGTGCTATGAGTGTTGTTGACGTGATGAAAACGGTTCGTGTCCCGGAGAACATAACTATTAACAAGAGCCGTCTCCCGCCATGGTTTCCGGATCTTGGCATACTGCCGGACAATTACACTCTTGTGACAGAAAACACCTCTTTCTGGGATGTTATAACACAGAACCCGGTTGTTTCCAGGAACCCGTCCCTCCAGCAGACGCTGGTGCGTCTGTTTTATCAGAGTCTGAGTGTTGAGATGAGATATTTGCTGGTGAACCAGGATTATTCAAAGACTTTGATTTTTGTTGACATGCCCACCATGGACACTGCGAGCACCAAGAAGGTCGTTGAGAGGATCAACAGCATACTGCAGGAGCCAGATGTTAATCTTGCCAGCGCGAGTCCCCTCACAGGTTTTGCCCCGGTGCTGGTTGCCATCAACGACCTGTTGCTGAGGAATGCTATTCAGACGCTTGTTATCGCGTTGATAGCGGTTTTGCTGGTTCTGAGCGTGGCTTTCAGGTCTCTTAAATACGCTGCCATGACGATGGTGCCTGTGACGCTGGTTTCTATTTATCAGCCGCTCACTTTGTACGCTCTGCGTCTTGAGATGAACCTTCTAACGGGGATAATAGGATCTGTCATCGTTGGCATAGGGATTGACTTTAGCATTCACATGACGGAGAGGATACGGGAGCACGGTGAGACAATAAACAGTGTCAAGTATGCTGTTTCTACCTCTGGCATGTCTTTTTTTGAGGCGACGACCACGATGATTCTCGGTCTTTCTTCCGCCTACATAGCGGGTATTGCTTCTGTTAACCAGTTTGTTATGATGATAAGTGTGTTACTGGTGTTTTCAGCGGCCGGGGCCATGCTGGTGCTACCCGCTATTTATGCGATAAGAATTTTGAAGGGCTGAGGCCGCTGAGACTGGGGATGATACCGCCAAGACCAGCTTTGGCCAGGTTTTGTGATGGGGTTTGGACTGGGGATTTGGACTGGGTTTTGAACTGCTTTTTTCAAAAAAATAAAAAAATAGGGGAAGGGGGAGGCCAGTCGCCAGAAGGGATGGGATGCACTCTAACGCACTAGCCTGCTTCCCCTGAAAAAAAGAGAGTTTTTATCCTATATAAACTTTTCTGATGTTACAGGTATTTTTATGAATATGTATGAGTATAAAGATGTTTATTAGATATTTGAGAGTTTGTTAAAGGACTGATTTAGAATTGGGTCTTGGTTTTTGAGTTCTGGGAGCGAGTTCAGGTGTGTATCTCACAGCTGTCCCATTTTCTGGAGCAGGAGCAGGTCCTCTGTTGAGAGTTTTTCTCCCCTCTTGAACTTCTCAAGGATCTCCTGGGAGGTTTTCTCCGCCTCCTCCTTTGCCCTCTCTTTTCTCTCTTCTCGTTCTTTCTTTTTCAGACCAAAGAGAAGCTTGTCATAGTCCTTTTCACGTCTTTTGTGCTCCCGGTAACGGTTGTGTGCCTCGTCTGAGGCATTTTTAGCAGCCAGATATTTCTCATGTGCCTCATCTGCCTCTTTTCTAACGGCGTGCCCCTCGTCATAGTATTTCATCATCAACTCGTGCTCTTCCTGTGCCAGGTTGGCATATTTTTCCAGCTCTGCGTGGGCTGCCTCTGCTTTTTCCTTTGCCTCGTTGAGCTCTTCAAGGACCCGTTTGACTTCCTCGTCTTTTTCAAAAAGGTTTTCATAGCGGTCTATCTCGTGTTTAATCTGTTTTATGCGCTCTATTATCCTCTTCTCCTCATGGACGTCTAGGACAGAGGTCTGCTGTTTTCTTTCAAGGTCTCTGAGTTCTCTTTTCAGGCGGGAGATTGTTCTTTTTCCGTCTTTCGGCATCTTTTCTCTTTTGAGCCTCTCAAATTCTCTTTTTTTCTCGGCTACAACACTGTTCCACTGGTTTCTTTCCTCTTTGTACTTTTTGACCATCTCGTTGTACTCGTCCCGTTTCTCTTTGTGCTTGTTTCCCTCTTCTATCAACTGTCTGGCTTTTTTGTTCAGGTTGTCCCGTATGCCCGCCCATTTTTTTGCTTCTTTGGAATACCTGTCTCTCTCCTGCCTGGCCTTTTCCGCTTCCGCCGCCTCTTTTTCTTTCAGCCTCTTGAGCTCTTCCGGATCCATAACAGAGCCTCTTTTGTTTTGTCCACCGACCCCTACCTGGTTCTTATTAATAACCCTTTCGGGCGGTTGACCGCTGGGAGATAGACCGTTGTGAGATGTGACAGGGCTGTGGCCGTTGTGGAAAAATATGGAGAAAATACGGGAAACTGTGAAAAAATACGGTGATGGCAACAATCTTTAAATAAGAGTGTTTTTTTTGCCAATTCCTGATTCTTGATGTGTTGAGTGTCTGTTTATAGGTGAAGATCGGAGGTGAAGACGATGGCGTTGGACAAAACGTTTCCGTCGGTTAAGAAATGCGCCAGGAAGAGTGCTGCTTTGGTTGCTGTTGTAGCAGTAATTTCAAGTGCTCTTGTGCCGCTTTTTTTGCTATCTGATGGTGCTTGTGGACAGGACCTGTCGGAGGTCAAATACGACCTGCGTTTCAGCGACCCGACAGGCGATGTTTTCGTTTACTCAGGTACTTTTTCCAGCGCTGAGATGAACGCGACAGACCTGGTAGGTGTTAACTCATCCATTGACGCATGCTCCAGCATCTATTTCACATGGACCCTGCCCACGCCCCTCCCGGATCCGTCATCCATGCCCTCTGACTGGCTTTTGAACTACATGATGTACATAGACACAGACGGCGACAGAGAAGCGGAATACGAGGTCAGCGTCACAATCACAGGGGGCAGTGTTGTTTCATATGTTTCCAGCAGCGACGATTCCTGGCAAACCGAGACGGCCACAGATGTGAACGGCACTGACATAACAACAGTCCTGCAGTCCCTCCCCGAGACGCCCGTTTTCTGGAACATCTACGGCTCTTCTTCTCTTATAAACTCCACAACAAACGCTGTTGGCTATGACACATGCCCGGACGAGGGCTTTGTCTTGTATGGAAACCTGAACCCGTCCATAGACATAACGCCTTTAAAACCCGTTGAGGGCGAGGCCCTCAAGGATGATTCCACTTTCGTCTTTTCCGCCGAATCCACCACCGCTGTGTGGATGGGAGTCATGATGCCGGACTTTGATGGCGACTACTATGATATGACTTACAACGAGACCTCGGGGGCGTGGGAGTACTCATATGATCTTTACACGGGCGAGACAGGGGACTTCACAGTATCGTTCATGGCCCTGGCCAGCAATGGGGACTTCAACTACAACAACGTGACGGTCCACGTAAACGCTTCTTCTGCCCCCCTGGTTCTTAACACCAGCATATCAGTGACCATAACGAAGCCGGCCGAGGGAGAGACGATAACCCTGAACGAGACATATTACATATATTACAACGCCACGGGCACTGCGTCCCCCGCCGGTGCTGTGGAATACGTGCAGTGGAAAATAGCAAACACGCCGTATATGGACTGGACAGATGCGGACTATGGCAGTTCAAGCGGCACCTGGAGTGTTCTGGTCCCGCTGCCTCCTTCTTCTCTGGACCTCATACCGCCCGGAGAATACACCCTGGAGGTGCGGGCAATAGCGGGGGACAGCTACAACGTTGCCGTGGTGAACTTCACGATTGATGTCCCCGGCGGGGGCGGTCAGACCGGGACATCGGAGGAAGATGAGGAAGAGACAGTGCCTCCTTCACAAGAAACGCCGACCAACACCACCCTGACGGTTTCCGTTACAGAGGCGTCCATGGTGTTCGTGTGGGCGGATGCCGGGCACACGAAGATAAACAGCACCATAGTGATAAGGGGAACCTCTTCCGGGGCCAAGTTTGTTGCTGTGGGACTTGAGTACCATTACAAAAACGGCACGGTGAGGTTCAGCGGCTGGATAACGCCGGAGATGTTCAGCCAGCAACACCCGGAGAACGGTTTCAACCTAACAGGAAATGCTCTTCCACCGGGCTACACCGACTATCATCTCCTCCCAACGGGCGACAACTGGACTACATGGGAGTTCGTTGCGAAGGGAACAATAGACAGAGACAGCGTTGTTGAGAGCGACAGCGGAGATGAAAACGTCAGTGAAATAGACCACATTGAGGTCTATGCCAGGGCCTATGCGTGGGATGGCACGTGGAATCAGGGCCACACCACGGCGACGGTAAGCGGCGACGCCGGAGACGAAATGCTCGGAAAAGAGGTCTCTCAGCCCTCTAGCGGTGGATTTCCGCTCCTGCTAGTCATAGGGATAGTTGTCGGTGTGGTCGCCGTCCTGGTCGGTCTGGGGTTGTGGTGGATTAAACGTAACAGATAATCCGCCCTAGTCTGATGGGTGTCTGCGGCCAGGCGCCTGGTGATGAGGAACGCCTGGTGGCTCACCTGTCCGTGCTCAGAGATTTTCCACCAGGTCAAAATAGCTGTATCCCTCTTCTGGGTGGAAACAGTAGTGTACCCTGGTGAACTGGCGTTTGAGCTCTATGACATCCTGGCGGACCTTTTTCGGATCCTCTTTGTCTATGGCAACCCGTTTTATAAGCTCGGCGACCTCTTCCATCTCACCCTCTTTCATTCCTATGCGGGTTAGCTCCTGGACACCCAGCCGTATCCCGCTCGGGTTGAGGGCGTCGTCAACGTCGTCCCACGGCAGGAGGTTTTTGTTGGCTATGATGTTCGCCTGCTCCATCGCCTCAACTATGGGGGTTCCCCCGCCTATCTCACGGACATCAACGGCCAGGGTGTGGCTCTTTGTGAAGCCCAGGTCCGGGCAGAGAACTTTGAAACCCCTCTCATAGAGGGCCTGGCCGAGCGCCTGTGCGTTGCGGACGACCTGTGACGCGTATTCTTTTCCAAAAACGATGTGCTCTGCCAGGGTTACCGCCAGGGCGGCCATGGTGTGGAGGTGGTGGTTGCTGAGCACCCCCGGGAAGACGGCGTAGTTGAGTTTGTTCTGCATCTTTTCGTTGCGGGGGTTGGCCAGGAGGATTCCCCTCTGGGGCCCGGGCAGCGTTTTGTGGGTTGAACCCGTCAGCACCTCCGCCCCCTCCCGGAGGGGGTCCTGGAATTCTCCGCCGGCTATGAGGCCAAGGACGTGTGCACCGTCGTACCACACATATGAGCCCGCCTCTTCCAGGGCGTCTCTGAGTTCTTTTATGGGGGAGGGAAAGAGGAAAACGGACATTCCGAACAGGGCGAGTTTTGGCTTTGTTTCTCTTATCACTTTGTCTGCTTTGTCAACGTCAATGTTCATTATCTCCGTGTCAAATGGGTAGTGGACAGATTTCAGTCCTCTGAACCCGACGGCTCCGAACTTTGCGCTGCTTATGTGTGCTCCATCGGAGACATCCGGTGTTATGATGGTGTCCCCGGGCTTTGTGAGTGCGAAAAGAGTTGCCATGTTGGCCACGGTGCCCGATATGGGGCGTACGTCCGCCCATTCGGCTTTGAAAAGCTTTTTTGCCAGTTCTATGGCTTTTCGCTCTATTTCGTCCACGTAGATGTTTCCCTGGTAGTATCTGGCACCGGGGAGCCCCTCGGCGTACCTGTTGTGGAGATCCGTTATGAGCATCTCTCTCGCCAGGGGGCTGAGTATGTTTTCGGATGCTATCATCGGCAGGGAATCCCGGAACCACTCAGTGTGTTTTTTCGCCCACTCCCTGACCTGCAAAGCATCTTTTTTGTACTGTTCCATGTCTGGCTTTTTGTCCACCATCTGGACCACCACCACCCATAACCCCCTTCATGTTAAAAAATCTTTGGAGAGGGGCGGCGGAGCGGTTAAAGATTTACTGGCCGGCTCAGCCGAAAAACTCTTCAAGGTGTTTCAGCAGGCGCTCTCTCTCCTCGGGGGATGTGTTTGTCAGGCGTCCTTTTGGTGTGACCATCTCAACGTTGGGTGAGAGAGCATCTATCCGTATATAGCCAAGGCGCTGGAGGCGTATGAGGGCTCTTCTTATGACCGGGAGGGGGGCGTTTATTCTGGCAGCTATCTGTTCAACGGTCTGGGGGTTTTTTTTCTCCGCCAGGTATCTGAGGATCTCCTCTTCTACGTTCATTTCTATCCCCCCTCCAGTGTCAGGACATGGAACATCCCGTCTTCAAATACGAAGGGGTATCTCTCAAGTGTGTGTGGGGTCGCTCTCATTTTGACTATCTGGATGGTTCTCTCAACGGCGTTTCCTATCATGTTTATGTCCAGGTGGAATATCCCGTCAACGATGAAGTCTTCAACTCCATACTGTCCGTATCTATCCCGTGTCAGAGGCATCTCGGAAACCAGGAGGTTCGTTGATCCGAGTTTTTGGAGCTCTGAAAAGAATGCAAAGAGGTCGTTCCTCGTCGGTTCGTGGCGTTGGAGGGAGTAAAGAGCGTTTAGAGAATCAATGCACACGAGGGAGAGGTCAGACCATTTTTCCTCTTTTTTCTTTTCAAGGAAAAGTGTTATGAACGTGAGCCAGTCCTCTTCTACGCCGTTCCCCATCTGTTCTCTAAAAGAAGCTATGTCCCCAACAACGAGATTTTCGGGCTTGTTCATGCCCATGGATTCCGCCTGGAGTAAAATCTTGTCCCTTTTTTGCTCAAGTGTTATAAAGACACTCCTTTTGCCGTGTGCCGCGTTTTTTGACAGAATGTAATAACAGAAGGTGCTTTTCATGCTCCCCGGCACGCCCGTTACGAGTACATTGCTCCCCACGGGTATCCCGCCGCAGAGGAGTCTGTCAAACCCCTCCACAAAAGTGGGCACTCGTACTATGTCCTTCCCTGACAAACCATCGCCTCCATTGAATATATGAAACTCTTTTTTTAAATACTTTACTGTACAAACTGCGACGGCTTTTTGACATTAGTCCACTGGGAGAAAGAAGAAATAAGAAAGAGAAATAAGAAGGACAGAATAAGGGGGGAGGGATAAGAGGTAGGAAGAGGGATAAGAGGTAGGAATAAAGAAAGAGGAAGAAGAAAAGGTTATAAAGGATAATCATATTTGGCACCCCAGCCCACAGATTTGGAGGAAGATACCATGATGAGGCCAAAAACAGGTGAGAGAAAAGAGACACACGCGGGCATGCTCGGCATAGTCATTGTGACGGCGATGTTGTTCGCCGGGATACTGCCCGTTTTTTACGGGATGACAACAGCAGCAGAAGAGCCGGCGAAACCCGTGATATACGGGTTCGTTGGTGTGTCCAGCGACGACACGGTGAGCGCGCTTGAGGCGATGGACGGCATAACTGTTGAACTGTACAAATCTTTCAACATCTTTGACACGTCCCCGGTCCAGACATATGTGACATCACACGGCGGATACTACGAGTTCACAGTATCCCCCGGATACTATGTTCTCAAAGTGGAAAGCAAACTTGATGGGACGTCCTTTTATCACATAAACACAAACGTGCACTCCGGCGGAGAAATCGCTCTGCCGAAGGTGTCCTATGGAGACGCCCCCCTCAGACGGGACATAGCGCTGACAGAAGAGACGATAAACGCCCACGTTTACGGCGTGGTCTCTGACAACGGCAGCCCTGTGGATGGGGCGGATGTGACCATATACGACGAGACAACAGGTTTCACTGCTTCGGCCACGACAAACGCCCAGGGAGAGTTCCTCGTTGAGACCTACGCCGGAAGCTTCAACGTGAGAGTGGACGTTGGGGACACCCCCCGCCACTATTCAGATACCACGGTCAGCGTCGTGGCACACGAAACAGAGACGTTCACCCTCTCCTACAGCCCGCTGAACCTGGAGGTAAAGGTGAACGACGTTGCCGTGGACAGCAGCAGGTACTCTCTGAACGGCACAACACTTGAGGTAAACGGCCTCAGCAACAAAGACCACGTTGTGGCGGTATACGACCGTGTGGAGTGTAAAAACGAGTCCTCTGGCCCCTACAACTACGAGACGCCAGTCGTGACCGTGAGTAATGCCATCTACGAAATAAACTCAGTCACCAACACAACAGACGGCGCAAACTTCACTTCGCTGGTGGAGGGCGTTGATTACAATGTCAGCATGGACACAGGAGAGATAAATGTTACAACGCCTATCAACGGCACCCTGTACGTTAACTACACCTATCTGGTATCAACCACAGAGGACTGGTATGTGGGCAGAAACGTCTATGACATAAACATATCCGGGTTCAAAGTCGCGGGCAGGATCATAGACAACGAGACTGGTGTGCCGGCGTACGGCGTTCAGATGGACGTTGTGATGGTTGACAAGGCGTCTTACAGCATTTACAAGACCACCGCATCCGGGCCCACTTTTTCAATAACAGTCCCCGCGGGAACATACGTCCTGGTCGTCTACCCCGAGGGATACGAGCCTTACACGGACACATCAGTCCAGGTGACGGGGGATGTTGACACAGGAGAAATAAGCGTTGATTCTCTTACACCCGCCGGCGCCACAACGACCCACATAACCTTCAGCGACGACTGGAACACAATAACGGTGGAAAAGAAGGTAACCCTGAACGCCTATGATTATCTGCCCGGTGTGGGAGACGACGTTAGGAACATACGCTACCAGATAGACATGGTCTACGGCAACGGAGACGGCACTCTGACCCAGGCGGAGGTGGACAGCTTCGTATCATACGTTGAGAACAGACACATGGAATACCTGTCAACACAGGACTTCTTCACCTTCAACGGGACCGTGTACGTGGCGAACGAGTCCACATACTCGGTGGAGATGGTTGTCCCCGGGCTCAACTCAACCAGCCCCGTGAGCGACGGAGACACAACGCCCGTTGACATGGTGTTCAAAGCCAACTACACAGCCGAGACACCCGTGGAGGGCGGAAAAGATTCCTACACTCTCATGCTCAGCGTGGAGCACAACACGGGCACATACCGGATATCCCTCCCCTCTCTCTATGTGAGAAGTGACGACCCCGACTCAAACGAGCCAGTCTCCCCGGGAAAAGTGGATGTGGTAGTTGATTCCAGCGACAACTTCGGCACCATCCAGATGACCATCTCAAAGATATCCACGCCGGTGCCCGTGATAAACGTCCAGGCTGAAAACATGGTGGAAAAAGAAGAGGGCGTTTATGTTGTCCCCGTTGGAACCAATGTCACGTTTGATGGTAGTGAGAGCCACGTTGAAAACGGCGCCATAGACGAATACCTCTGGGACTTCGGCGACGGACAGCAGTCCGGATGGACAAGTGACAGTGTGGCTTACCACAACTACACGGCACCTAGTGCGACAACCGGGTGGACTGTCAAACTCACTGTGAAAGATACCGCTGGCCAGACTAATCAGACCACCGTCAAAATAATAGTTGACGGCAGTGGTCCCTCTGTCACCATAACCGTTGAGGGGAACACGACAGTTGGCCAGAATGAGGACATCCAGTTCAACGCCACGGTGAACGACGACGTTTTCGGAAACGACACGGAGAACATGAGCTTTAGCTGGGACTTCGGCGACGGAGAGGTTTCCACGGAAATGACCCCCGTGCACTCCTATGCTGATCCCGGAGAATACACCGTGACCCTCAACGTCACAGACCAGGTTGGCAACGTTGGCACCGGGACGATAGTTATAAACGTCACTGACACCACCCCGCCAACAGCAGCGTTTATAATAGTAAACGCCACCATAAAAGAAAACCAGGTCGTGGAGTTCAACGCTTCAACATCCAGAGACAACGAGGGCAACATAACAGAATACATCTGGGACTTCGGCGATGGCACCAACACAACAACACAAAACGCAACGGTGACACACGTGTTTACCAAAGTGGGCACATACAACGTCACACTCACAGTGGTGGACGAGGCGGGCAACAGTGACAGCATAACCCGTGAGGTCAACGTGCGTCTGGGCCCGAGGCCCAACCTGGAGGTTGTCAACATAACGATTCTCGGAGACGCGGTCAAAGGTAAGAGCGTGACCGTGGTCGTGATGGTCAGGAACAGGGGCGATGGAGACTGCGGCGGTGGCACACTGGCCCTCAAAGACGGTAGCATCCCCATAGACAACAAGTCCCTGCCAGCGATTCCAGCCGGAGGCGAGGTCAACGTAACCTTCACGTGGAAACCTGATTCCAAAGGGGTGCACAGCCTCACAGCAGAGGTCTACTCGGGCGAAGAGTACTACACCATGGTAACAGACAACAAACAGACGAAGACCGTTGATGTCCAGCCAAGCGCTCTCCAGAAGTACCTGCCGGCCATAGTGGTGGTCGTTGTAATAGTGGTGTTCGTTGTTCTGGTCTTCTTCAGGGACAGAATAACGGGCATGACGGCGAAAAAGAGCGGCCCCGAGAAAGAGAAGAAAGAGAAACCGGAGAAAAAGAGCAAAAAGTGAACACCAGTGAACGCACCATTTTCTCACAGCCAACCCCAACCCCCTTCCCCTACCAACCCCCTTCCCCTAACCCACCTTTCCATCCTCCCTCTTTCTATTTTCTTCTCTCTATTTTTTCGCCTTCTATTTTTTCGTCTCTCCGCTATTTTTCAAAACACCCTCTTCTTCCAGCCGTTTTATCGCCCGCCCGTAAACCTCTCTTTCCCTCTGCCTCAGAGCTTCCAGGCGCTCTGCTTTCTTTTTTCCACCAGTCTTTTTTTCCCTGTAAGCCCGTCGTGCCCTTGTGACCACCCGGCGGTTTCTTTCCCGATAAACAGACAGCATCTCCATGAAAGTGCGTCTGAGAAACAGGAGATGAACCACGCCGGTCGAGAGGTCTAGGAGGCCGAAAGCAACACGGTAAGGGTGGCCACCTATGGAGAAGACCGAGCCAAACCCAAGCAGTGCCATGGAATAAAACAGGGATAGATAGAACCACCCGCGCAAAAAAACGCCCCCGAAAGGCCTGCGCCCCTCTCTGATGAGAAAAATGTTCAAAACCAGAAGCACACCCCCCACCACTACGAAAAGAGAAAACTCCTTGCCAGGGCCAACAATGGATACGATGCTCAGCGCTATAAGGCAGAAGGGTAAAAAATTCAACGCCCCCCAGACAGTCCACATGCTCTCCCACGACCCCAGCGACTTTTTCTGGTCTGGTATGCTGTCTTTGCCCCTGCTGTTGCCCCGCATCAAAATCCTCCTCTTTCACATATTAGACCTGCGCACGATTAAACCCGCACATATTTCAAAAACCTTTCCACGCCAATTTTTACAACGATTTTTTGCTTTCACAAAATTTCTTATACACCCCCCCCATTCCCCCTCCGAGGGATAACCATGGTGGTGAAGGTCGCCATAAACGGATATGGTACGATAGGAAAGAGGGTGGCAGACGCCGTCTCAAAACAGGACGACATGGAAGTCATTGGGGTCACAAAGACCCGGCCCACTTTTGAGGCGTTCATGGCAGTGAAAAAGGGGTATCCCCTCTACGTTGCCACAAAAGACTCGCTTGAGCCGTTTGAAAACGCTGGACTCCACGTACAGGGAACCCTTGAAAACCTGCTGGACGAAGCAGACATCGTCGTGGACTGCACACCCGGAAAAAAAGGCGCGGGGTACAAAGAAACATATCTCAAAGCCGGCGTAAAGGCCATCTGGCAGGGCGGAGAAAAACACGAAGTGGCCGGTTTCAGCTTCAACGCTATGGCAAACTACGAAAAAGCTCTCGGGAGAGACCTTGTACGCGTGGTCTCATGCAACACCACCGGCCTGTGCAGAACTCTATACCCCATAGACAGGGACATAGGAATAGACTGGGTCCAGGCGGTCATGGTCCGCAGAAGCACAGATCCGGGCGACTCAAAAAAAGGCCCTATAAACGCCATTGAGCCAGTCCTCAAAGTGCCAAGCCACCACGGCCCGGACGTCCAGAGCGTTCTACCTCACATCAACATAAACACCACGGCCGTCAAGGTCCCCACGACCATCATGCACCTCCACAGCGTCGTCGTGAAACTCAAAAGAGAAGCCAGCGCCGACGAAATAATTGACATATGGAAAAACACGCCCAGGGTGGTGCTCGTATCCGGCAAAAAAGGCCTGGTCTCAACGGCCCAGATAATGGAAATGGCCCGTGACCTGGGCAGGCCGAGAAGCGACCTCTACGAAATAGCGGTGTGGGAGGACGGCACACACGTGGTCGGAGACACGCTGTACTATTACCAGGCAATCCACCAGGAAAGCGATGTTGTGCCGGAAAACATAGACGCCATAAGGGCCATGTTGGAGCTTGAGACAGACAAGATGAAGAGCATAGAAAAAACGGACAGGGCTCTCGGAATACTTGGGGGAGATATCTAATATCTAAGACCTCTAAGCGAGAATCTGCGGGAAAGCCGTTAGTGTCGGTGTTATGTCGTTGGAGTTGTTATCAAAAAAGAGAATCAAAAATGATAACTACCACCCATAGTTTAAATACCACCGGCTGCTTTTATCTTTTGCTCTCCGCATCTTGGGGAACCCTACATTCGCCGGGGAACCCCTCCTCCCCCTTTTTTCGTAGTTTTCGTAATGATAGTTTTTTCTTTTTTCGTTCAATTTTACATCCGTTTTTCGTGACGGACAAAAACATTATTATATACTCCAGAACTTAGTCCCCTCAGCCAGATGCCGGCCAGCTGCTGGCTCCCGTTCTCCTAGAACGGCTCTTTCCACTCCCCCGAGCGAGGTGAGAAATTGGCTCCCGGCGTGAGTCCACTCACATTCCTCCCATTTCTGGGCGGCGCCTTTTCCATATTCTTTATGACGTGGTTTCTTTTTAAAAAAGGAAGTCCTCCGTCTACGACGAAGAGATATTTCATAACGTATCTGCTTTTCACAGGGCTGTACGGCATGCTTGAGACAGTGGCGTACCTCACTCCTTATCCAGGGGCGGCGAAAATAGTTCTGATAGCATCAAGGGTGGACCTGCTGCTGGCAGCATACGCGGCGTTTTCTTTTGCGTCCAGTCTGTCCGGAGACAAAGAGAGCCCAAAAACCGCCATCATACCAACGGTCTTTCTTGCCGCCATAGTGTCAGGATACCTCATAACAGACATAAGACCGGCTCCATGGGGGTGGAAAATGGTCTTTTTCAAACCAGTGCTGGCAATATACGTTTTTGGACTGGTGCTCTTCGCCGTCCTGGTGCTCTTCCTTCTCTATGAGATATACTCGGAAATAAAACCCGCCGAGACTCCATATGCAAAGCGCCTACGCCTAATAATATCTTCCCTCGCTCTCACCATGGCTATAGGCCTGACAACGAATGCCCTCTTCGCCTTCTTTGAAATTGATATCATACCGATGCTCTCAATACTCACGCCTGTCCCTGTGTCCCTGTTATACCTCTCTTTCAGAGAAACCATGCGGAGAAACGGTGTCTGAAAAAACAGCAGATAAAAATTATCACTGAGCCGGGGCTAAACAGGAATGGCAGGAGTGGATGCCAGACCGGGGTGCTGGGTCGGTTAAAACCAATCTTCCAGAGTGGTCAGCCGCCCCCCACCCTTTTTCCCGCTTTTCTCCCCGGCTTTTTTCCCACCACGCCCTTTTCTGGGACCCGATGTTGAGGTCGACTTGGGCGCACCGGAAGCAAAATCGCCGAGAATGCTCTTCTGCCTGTCTCCCAGGAGGAGTTCCCGCTCATCAACGCCGAAAACCTCCGTTACCCTGGCAAGGGTTGAAGCCACCCGCTCCGCATAATAGTTGTAATCGGGGCGATGCGAGAATTCCTCTCCATCAATCCAGGGCTCAACAACCTGTGGCTGGCGCCGGCTGTCCACCACCACCCAGCTGACCTTCATCCCGGGCGTGAACACATATCCCATCTGCATCATCTTTTTAGCCGCCTGAACGGTAGCCTGGCTGTCGGGGTCCTTGTACTCGTTGAACGCCCTGCACGTCCGGCTTATGACCAGTTTTTCAACAGGCACCTCGCCCTTGCGCGTCTGCTCCACGAGCTTTTTCGCCAGAGAGATAGCCCCATCTATGTCCCTGTCCAGCACCCTCTCAAACACCATCATGAGCGCCTCGCTCTGGAAGTCAAAGCTGTCTGTCCGCCGTGTCTCATAGCCCCTTATTATTACGTCCTCCTCCGGCCAGACCACCTTCCCGACATAGCGCTTCTTCTTTCCGTGGCTGAACATCGGGTCCAGAGCCTTCTCAAACTCAAGCACCAGCCCCTCTTTGCTGAACCTCTCTGCGATCTCTCTTCCAAACTTCACGGCGTTTTCCAGCCCTGGCTCCGGGCTCTGGAAAAATATGCTGTCGGTGTCTCCGTAGATGACCTTTATTCCTTCGCTCTCCAGTGTGCGGATTATGCGCTTCACATTGTCTCTGGCGAAGGCGGTTATGCTCTCACCTATCCTCCTGTCTGTGAACCTGTAAAAGTTGCTGGCAAACACACCATAAAAAGAGTTCATGAGTACCTTTATGGCGTTCTGAAGACCGTCATAGTACCACCTTTCTTCGTCTGTTTTTGCCTCCGCCGCCTTCCTTTTAGCCTCTTCCCTGTCCTTCATCAACTGTTCCAGGATACGCGGCACAAGACCCCTCTTCTTCTCAGGAGAGAGAAACCGCACCCCCACGGGAGAAACGATTTCTCCGTCCTCAGATATGGTTGTGAAGCATATGTTGTTGGAGATTATTATGCTCGGATACATGCTTTTGAAATCCAGGACACAGACCCAGTCGTACACCCCCGGCTCTATCGTGTGAACATATCCGCCCTCAATCTTCTTTCCGCCACCGCCACGTTTGTTCTGGGGTACACCTATCTTTTCCCTGTCCGCCGCTCTTATTAGAAGGCTGTCTATGAGAACAGACGTGCGTCCGTTGGCCACGTCCTCAACAGGCAGCCGGGAAACAGTGGCCAGGTCCATGTGGCGGTCCAGCACCTCTATCTTTTTCAGAATCCTCAACGCCAGATCAGCGTCTTTGAGACAGTACTCCATAACCCGTTTCGGGTCTTTCTCCCACTCCTCACGCATGCGTCTCCGGTTGACGTCAAGTTTTTCTTCGCCGAGCAAAAGTTTTGCAAGGTGGTTCAACGTCTCCTTTTTTGGGCGAAGGACGATTTTCGCATTCCACCATGCATCCGCCACGATCCGGCCGTGGATTCTCCAGAACTGGTCTCCGACCCGCGACGGTTTGCTCCCGTCTCGCCCTATGCCAGGGTCTATTTTGAAATCCTCCGCCTTTTTCATAAGCAGCGGGAGGTCGTAGTTGTCAATGTTGTACCCGGTTATTATGTCAGGGTCCAGATCTTTAACATCTCTGAAAAACTCCGCCACCACGTCTTTCTCGGCATAGCCCTCTCCGCCGATGCACTTTTCCACCCTTCTGTCACTGCGCCCGTCCTCAAAAACATAACAGATTGTATAAATCTCCCCTGTGTGGATGTCGTTTTCAAGGTCAAAACTCAGTATTGAGAGGGGCGGTTTGAAGCTGTCTATGTTCTCAAAACCGTCGGCGTCAACAACCACATCCGTGGTGTACATCTCTGCCTCATCCCCCCCGACCGCGCTTCCACGGACCCGTACACACGAGTCCAGGTCAAAGTCGTATATGAACCTCTGAGCGAAGGGGATGTCCGATGCGAGCACCGCACGGCAGCGGCTCCTGTAACGGTTCCGATATCTGGGCACCTCCCACGGACGTTTTATCGTCACCCGATAGGTCTCCCGCACCTCTCCCTCAAACCAGAGATCCTCTCGCTCCACCCCCAGGACGTTTTCGTCGCTCCTCAGGTCTTCAACCACTCCGCTTTCTGGTTCGCACAGGAAGAAATACGGCCTGAACCCCCTGTAGAGGGCGGTCACATGCTCTCCGTCCCGGGTTATGCCATAAAGTTCAATGACTGCGCCGTCTGGCTCCCGCCGGTAAGAAGCGCTCAACAGGCGGATTTCCCACGCCCCCTTTTTTTTCTTTTTCGCCATCAGGGACCATAACGTGTTTTTGGATTAATAACTTTGTTGAGCATTCCTGTGAAACTGAGAAAGTGCCCAGCCGGGGTGTGCGGCGGTGTAGGGGGTAAAAATAATAACCCCTCCCCCATATAAGAGGTGTCAGGCCTGTCAATGTGCGAGGGTGGCCGAGCCAGGTCAAAGGCGGCAGACTCAAGATCTGCTCCCGCAGGGGTTCGCCGGTTCAAATCCGGCCCCTCGCATATATTATCCGATTGAACCGATTAACCGGAGGGGAC
>CAZROC010000011.1:0-50338 GCA_964601625.1 uncultured Thermoplasmata archaeon
AGGGTTAAGTCGTAACAAGGTATCCGTAGGGGAACCTGCGGATGGATCACCTCCTGCGAAAATAAATGGGGGCCCTACGCCCCATTTCCTTGCGGGCTGGCGGCGCTCCACACCAAAGGTCTCATCGGGCGAAAAAATCCACTGTTTTGAAGTTCACTGTTTTACCACGACATTTTACCACGGCACGTCCTTTTTTCCCATTTTGTATCCAGCTATGTTGACCGCTCTGTGGAGGATGGGGGTCAGAACAAGGACCGCCAGTAGACACACCCAGTGCCCATCCCACCAGTATTTTTCAAGAAACCACGACGGGGCGAAAATGAGAGCGAACAGCAGTGTTCCCATGACAAAATCGTACTGGTCCAGGAGGGGTGCTTTTGCTCCTCTCTCAAGGCCGATGCGGCGTTTTATCAGGCTTCCTAGCATGTCTCCAACCATGGAACCTGTGGCAAATACCAGGGGAACGCAGATGGTGTTCTGGCAGCTCCCATAGGAGAATGGTGTAAAACCTGTTACCTCAGCCAGGGCGCCTGTGAGCAAGCCGATGAACGTCCCGGAGAATATGCCGCCAAAGGTCCCCCGCCATGTTTTTCCATCGCCCAAGATTCTTTTTCCGCTTTTCCATGTTTTTCCAAAATCAACGGGTGTCCCCCCTCCAAAGAGCACGGCGCTCGGGTTTGCCACATAGGCGGGGAGGAAAAACCACAGGCCCGCCGCGACGTACAGGGTGATGGTGTGAGCGTCCAGGTGCACCATGGTGGGGTATAAGTGTGGTGCGGAAAAAGGTTTTTCTCTGTGGGGGGCTGTGGAAGTGGAGTGCATAAAGGTTTGGTCGGGGCTTTTAGACGGCAGTTTTAAAACCACCGTGGTTTTTGGGTGGATTTGCGCGGAACACGGCGCGCGCAGGAGTGGAGAGGATGAACGCCCCCGATGTCCAGTCCATGCCGTCTTCAAAGCAGTTCATAATAAACAGGGTTGGTGTCACAGGTGTGACAAAGCCCATAAGAGTGAGGAGAAACGGCAGGGAGATAGACCTGACGGCCTCAATAGACGTTTACGTGGACCTGCCTGCGGAGTACAGGGGAAGCCACATGTCACGAAACGTTGAGATCGTCAACGAGATCGTTGATGAAAGCGTGAGGGAACCTGTGTCAGGCGTTGAGGACCTTGCCATGAAGATATCCTGGCGGCTCCTGGATCGCCACGAATATGCTACCGTTGCAGAGACACAGATATCCTCCACATATTTCCGTGAGCAGACCACGCCGGAGGGACGGAAAACGCTGGAGCCTTACAGGATCATCGCCGGCGGAAAGGCGGTTAGAGGGGGGATGGGGTGGAAGAGCATAGGCGTGGAGGTTGTGGGCATGAACGCATGTCCCTGCGCCATGGAGACGGTGAGAGCGATGTTGAAAAAGAAATACCCCGACCTTGAAAACTGTCTGGACAGAATCCCCATTGTGACACACAACCAGAGAAACGTGACCTCGCTGTGTCTGAGAGTACCTGAGAGCGTTTTTATTGAGGCAGACGACCTCATAGATATTGTTGAAGATGCCATGAGCACGCCCACCTACGAAATATTAAAAAGGGAAGACGAGGGACGTGTGGTTCTGGAAGCGCATCTAAACCCCAAGTTTGTAGAGGACATTGTGAGAGATGTTCTCGGAGAGATAGTTGAAAAATACAGAGACCTCCCCGACGACGTTGTTGTTAGTGTCAGGAGCGAGAGCGAGGAGAGTATACACAAGCACAACGCCATGGCTGAGAGGGTTACGACACTTGGAACCCTTCGGGAGTGACCCCCAGCATTTTCAGGATAGGACCGGCCACGGCGAACGACCCGACGAAGGCGGCGACCTGGTGTTTCTCCGCCTCTCCCAGCAGTTTTT
Source organism: uncultured Thermoplasmata archaeon (assembly GCA_964601625.1). GTDB lineage: Archaea > Thermoplasmatota > Thermoplasmata > JAGHBH01 > JAGHBH01 > CAZROC01. The sequence goes on from CAZROC010000011.1 coordinate 1,893, forward strand.
CATAATATTCGTGGCGCGAGCCATCGCGCTCCTCCAAATGGGCAAAGGATTCATCTAAATCAAGAATTCGTCCCGCAGTGGCAACGATCTCAGATGAACTCATCCCCCGGGGCGGCTCAACAGAGACCGGTACAAAATGGACATCCATCTTTCCCTTTTTTGTGCGATTTTTGAGACGGCTAAGTTCTTTTGCGATCCCGACCACGTCTTTGTCCCGCATCGTCCCCCAGAAAATCCCCACCTCCGAAAAACCTTCATGCTCCATAAAACGCCTCAATGTGCCAACAAAAACCCTGACACCGGCCGGGTTGTGTGCCACGTCAACCACGAGGGCCTCGGGCCCATCACCATCTCCGACAATACGTCCGTCAAACACCTCAAATCTACCGTGCAAAACTGCTTTTTCAACGCCTCTTTTGAAAACATCCCACGAGAGGACTTCTTCTATAATACCTGTCACAGCGCCTGTTCGCTGTGCTGCATGCGTTCGCTGTGCTGCATGCCACGCTGCCGCCGCCGTGACAAAATTTTCCACCTGGTGGTCTCCGAGAAAGGGCAAAAAAACCTCCATTCCGCCGCCCAGGTCTGTTTCAACGACCTGTCCCCACCGCTCGTTGGACACACCCTCATGGGAATATTTTTTTCGTTCAAAGCGTTCAACCACCCGAACCCTGTGGGATCGCAGAAACTTTGTTGCCGGGAGAAAACCCAGTCCCGCTTCTTTTGCCCTTCTTTTCAGCAGGCCAACGACTTCCGGCGGATTGTTTCCGGCTACAACCCACGCCCTGCCCATACCCCCATTCTTATTCCTGTTCCCGTCCCCATCCCTGTTGTTCCCCCGTGAATGCCCCCCATTTTCATTCCATGGCACGGATTTTATTATTCCAGCTTTTTCCCCGGCTATTTCCAGGATGTCTCCGCCCAAATGCTGTGTGTGGTCAAAAGATATGCTGGTTATAACGCTTACATGGGGCCTGGCAACGTTGGTAGCATCAAGCCGCCCACCCATCCCGACCTCAACAACCCTGGCAGATCCGTTTTCGTGGCTCCACAGGAAATATGCTGCGGTCAGCGCCTCAAAATATGTGACCTTTTCATGCACATCCCCTTTTTCAAGCAAACGTTTTTCCGCCGAAAAAATTTCGTCAAGGGACCGGTCAAGCTCTTCCATGGATATGTTTCTTTTGCTGAGAGACATCCTCTCTCTCACATCAACCAGGTGAGGGGACGAATAAAAAGAAGAGTCGTGTCCTGCTTCCGTGAGAGCCGAGGAGAGAAGGACTCCAACGGTCCCTTTCCCGTTTGTGCCGGCGATGTGAAAAAAAACATCTGTGGAGACGCCGTGGTTTTCAGCGAGGTAGCCCATTAGAGCAGTTATCCTCTGGAGACCAAGACGGGTTGAGTAAACCCCTCTCTTTTCAAGTTCGGAAATATTCTCAAAAACATTTTCCAGAGCCATCCATCCACCCGCCGTTCACCACAGGTCTCTCCAGGTGCTTTTCGCCCGGTATATGGCGGTTATGTGCCCTGCCACAGCGAACCATATCATCATCATCTCAACAAAAGTGATACCATACACTCCTGCCATGCCGAGCGCCGAGCCAATTGCCTGTACTATCGGGACGAACATGAGGAATATCATCCTGTCTGCTCGTCCGAGGATGCCCCCATAGTTTCTCTTCAGACCAACAGCCTGCGCCTGGGTCCCTGTGTAACTCGTCATGAAAACACCCGTGAGTGCCAGGAAACCCAGCCAGTCACGGCAAAGGGAACTGAGAGCCAGCCCGGTCAGCATGGCCAGGTCGGCATATCGGTCCACCAGGTGGTCAAGGAAATCTCCCCTTCTGGATGTGCGGGCGGTGATCCTGGCCACTTTGCCATCCAGGGCGTCAAAAAAGGCGTTGAGAGCCACCATAAAAGATCCCAGGACCAGAAAAAACGGGGATGACAGATAAAACATGGCTCCGGCAAGAAAAGCAAAAGCCAGAGAAACCATTGTGAGCGTGTTCGGATGAAAACGCCCGAATCGCCTGGCTATGGGGTCAAAAAACCGGTCCGCCCGATCTCTGTAACTGTTCAAAACCAACTGTCCACCTCCTCCAGCCAGTCAATTTTTCCGGGAAGAAAATCCTCTGGCACCTCCCCGCCCTCCATGTGTTCCACTATTTCAAGCACCATGTCCGCCGCCTCGCCGGGTTCCATGTCTGTGGTGTCCAGTTCTGCCACAGGGAGCCCCGTCTCAACGGCCTCAACGAGGCACACACCAACCGCCTCTGCTTCCACGTTTTCAGCGATTTTCTCCGGTGGATATCCCCTCTCTTCAAGGCGTTTTTTCACCAGCGATGGATGAGCACGCAAAACTATTACGCCGTCAACGGGCAGCAGGTGGGAAAGGTGTCCTTCAACGAAAACCAGCGGCCCCATGCCAGATACATGGCCGTGGAAAGCCGCCGCGAGGGCGTTTATGTCAACCTCAACCTCGTCGCCGTCCACCAGAGCCGCTCCAAGCTCAATGGCCAGATCTTTCACAGAGAGAACGATGTGTCCCTTTCTCATAAGCTCGCCGGCCACAGTTGTTTTGCCTGTTCCAGGGGTACCACTTAAAGCCACATACATCGCTTTTGGGATAACCATCGTTGCACAAAAACATTGTGCTCTCACATTATGCTCCCACATCTCTCGGTCTCTCACTTTTTCCTTTCCAAACGACGTCCTATGAACAGGGGAGACAGCAGGTACGCTATAGAAGAAATAAAGACCAGACACCCGGCGGAGAAGGACAGAAGGCTGGCCCATCTGAAAAAAACAGGCAGGACAACGCCTGTGATGCCGAAAGATAAAACCGTGCCCGCCACCAGGAGGCGAATGGGTGTGTCAAAGCGGGGGTATTCCACGGACAAAACGAGCATCGGAGAGGTAAAAAGCAGAATAGCCGGAAGAATCATCTCAAAACCATCAGCGAAATACGGCCATGAGTTGTCAGGCAGAAGAAACATGCATGCCGAAAAAACCATTGTCATCACAACAGAGACAGGGGCGCCCACAAAAAATCTTTTTCCAGTGCTTTCGCTGAGCGAAATGACCGCCAGCCGCAGAGAGCCCAAAGAGGCGTAGAGAACGATGGAAGACACAACGACAAAGTTGTGAAAGTCTCTGAGCGCAGACAACCCCGGCCGATACGCTGCGACGTAAACGAAAAGAGACGGAACAGCCACAAAGGATATCTCGTCACTAAGCGAGTCCAGATACCTGCCGACCGGAGAGGCCCCATATTTTCTGGCCAGCAGGCCGTCCACGCCGTCCAGTATCAGAACGACAAAGACAACAGCCGCGCCTATCCTCAACGAAAAGGGTGTGGCGTCAAAAGTGTACATCATGGCCAGGACCCCGAGGCCTATGTTGACCACGGTGACGTAGTCTGCTTTTGAAAGCCTGAAAACACTCGCTGGACTCCACGAACCGTGTCTTTTTCCACCCCCCACCTTTCCACCGCCCATTACACTCCACCCCCAGCAGGGCCCGTTGACTCTTTTTTCTCTTTTTTCTCCGCCACTACGCTCTCTCCCGCACACACTTTTTCGCCCCGGGAAACCAGAGGCTGGTATTCCTCCAGCAGATACAGGTTAACCCTTGAACCATATCTTATAAGTCCTATGCGCTCTCCTTTCTGAACGACATCTCCCACATGGATGTAGGGTACTATCCTCCGGGCGAAGGCGCCGGCTATCATTTCCACACCAGCAACAGGCGGGTCTCCAAGAACAACCAGGAGCTTCTCATTTCTGTCGCTCTCTTTTTTAAAGGCGGGGATGTGTTTTCCGGGCGTGTATTTCATCGCTTTAACCTCGCCGTCCAGAGGAGAGCGCACCACATGGACGTTGTAAAAGTTCATAAAGATACATATCTTCCACCACGTCCCGCCTTGCAGATGTTCAGGAGCGCTTTCGGCACCCACCTTTTCAACACAGAGAACCCTTCCATCCGCGGGGGATAACACGGGAAAAACATCCCCTCCTGTTTCCGGCACCCTTTTAGGGTCTCGGAAGAACCACAGAGAAAGAAAGTACAGGGAGGCAAAAAAGACCCAGAGGCACAGCCACATATTTTTCTGCCACGTCTCTTCCCGCATGTCCGAAAACAGAACGGACCATATCACTCCTGTAAGAGCCAGGAAAACCGCTGTCTGGATCAATATGGGCGCTGAAGAACCTGGGGCAAAAACTCCCAAAAAATCTCTGGCAGGCGCCTCAGGCGGCTCGGGTCTTCTGTGCATGCTATGAGTGAAAGCGGGGATGTTAATCTTTTTTGCGGTCCAACAGTCGCTGTCTATTCAAATGTCTACAAATGTCTATTCAAGTCCGAGGTATTTCTTCGCCTCGGGAGAGAGACGGTCCGGCGTCCACGGGGGATCCCAGACCAGGTTGATCTCCGCTTCTTTCACGCCGGAAAGGGCGAGTATTTTGGCGTGTGCGTCCTGAGCTATCATCGCCTGGAGTGGACAACCGGGGGCGGTCAGGGTCATATCCACTTTGACCTTCTCTCCATCAATTTCCACGCGGTATACGAGTCCCAAGTCAACTATGCTCAGACCTATCTCGGGGTCGTAGCAGGTTCTAAGTGCATCCATCACTTCCTCTTCTGTCACCATTTCCATCACTCTCTGATTCATCTATCATCTATTCTTATGGACATACAGCCCCCTTTTTAATAAAATTACCCTAATATGTTCCCAACAAGCCCCCTCTCATGCCACTCCACACCCATCGCCGCTCAAGATTTTTTCCCGTGCATGTACAGATAGTGCTCTATTATCTTTTTCTGTCCCCTGCGCAATACCTCTGAGAGCGTGGCCGTGGAAATGTTGAACATCTCCGCCAGCTCCCTTATGCCTATTTTTTTGGGGAAATCATAGTATCCTTTTTCATATGCTACTTTTATTATCTCTTCCTGTTTAGGCGTGAGCATGGTCTCTTCTTCTATGTTAGCCACTTTTTTAAGGCGAACTCCACATCCGATGTTTCGGAGGGAAAAAACCAGTTTCTGGAGCGCAGATTTTTTTGTAAAAATAAGAGTCCACTCTATCCACCCGTCTGGCTGGGTGGTGGCGGAGACAAGGAAACAGTCGGAGTCGCGCAGAATCCTGCAGCCCTGGCATTTTTTGACAGAAACTGCTATCAGAGCGCGGGTTGAATCCATTGGCGTTATCTCAACATCTTCAATACCGGGCAGTTCTTTAAGCGCCTTTTCAACGTCTTCCAGAGCATGCTCCTTTGATGTCAGGGTTATCTCCACGAGGTCACGTGTTCCCTCAGAATCAAAAGGGACAACATCCAAAACCTTCGCTTCAAGGGGTACCCTTTCTCTGAGCATATTTATCCAGTTTTTTGGAAACTTTATCAACAGGTGGCCTTCCATCATCATATTCTGCCACTCCTCGCCGGTTCAATCAGGTGGGACAACCAAAAACAACACTCAACCCTAAAGTATTTTTTGGTCAGACTTATAATTTATATAGTTGTAGGGTAGATGTGGAAGTAGATGTCAAAGTAGATGTCAACGTCGGAGGTGACACGATGAGGTCCCTGATAGGTCTCAGAGTTGCCATGTACCTCACCCTCTTGCTCGTCTTTGCCCTGCTCTTCGGGATACTCTCGGTTGTCGGATTCTTTTTCGGCGCTCCGCCAGTGATATTTCTCTTTCTGGCAGTGGGCATAGTTCTTTTCCAGTGGGCGATAGCCCCTTCTGTCATAAGATGGGCAACCCGTATGAGGTATCTCCGCCCGGGAGAGATACCTTGGCTTGAGATGATGGTGTCCGAGATGGCGAAAAAAACGGGTGTCCCCCCGCCACGCCTGGCCATAGTTGAAAACCCCACCCCAAACGCATTCGTCTTTGGAAGGACAACAAAGTCAGCCACGCTCGCAGTTCACAGCGGCCTCCTGGAAAAACTTGACAGAGACGAGATAAGAGCGGTGATAGGGCACGAGCTCGGCCACCTCAAGCACAGGGACGTCACGGTAATGACCATAGTCAGCGTTGTTCCCATACTCGCCTTTGTGATCGCCCGGTCCCTCTTCTGGAGCAGCCTTTTTTATCGCCGCCGGGACAACTCGGTTGCGGTGGCACTCCTCTTTGGAGCCATCATGATGGTGGTATATTTCATCTCACAGCTGATAATTCTCTATCTCTCACGCCTCCGCGAATACTATGCAGATGCACACTCTGCCATGGTCACTGGCAGACCCATGGACCTGGCCAGCGCTCTGACGAAAATAACGTATGGTCTTTCTCTCTCAAAAGATGCCAGACAGAGCCCCGCACGCTCTTTTTACATCGGGGACCCGGTCAGCGCAAGATTTGAGATAGGTAGCGTGATGGAACACTTCCACGAATATGACCTCAACAGAGACGGCGTCCTTGACGAGAGAGAGCTTGAACTCGCACTCAAAAAAGAAGCGGAGCGAAAGGGACTGGCCAAACTGTTCTACGTGTTCTCCACGCACCCGCCAACATATAAGAGGATTGAACGGCTCAAACAGATCCAGGCAGAAATGAGCGGGTTAGGGTGATAAACGCAATCATGGGAAAGAGCGTTTGGTGGTATAAAAATGTGCCTTTGCCATTATTAGTTCTGATTCTATCTTTCTTATCCGTATGCTATCTTAATATCTTAACTTTTTATATCTTTATCTTTTTTAATCGTTCGAGGGCATTCTGGTAGTTCACCTGTTTCATAATATTCCTTAAATCGCTCTAACCAGTGAGGATCTTTATGGCTTTTAACAAACTCAACGAATTTTGTAAGCCTGTCCAGCGTCTCCTCTTTTACCACATGCTCAATTTCGCACGCATCTTCATCGGCCACTTCTTCATCAACACCAAGTATAATAAGAAATTCTCGTAACACTTTATGTTTTTTTGATAATTTAATTGCTATTTTTTCTCCTTTTTTGGTAAGTGTTACTCCCCCATATTTTTCGTAATTTATGTACCCTTCTTCGCTTAGTTTGCTGAACATTTCCGAAACTGCAGAAAGTCCTATGCCAAGAGCTTGTGCAACATCTTTCACCCTGGCATAGCCTTTCTTCTTAACTATTTCATAGATGGTTTCTATGTATTGCTCCGTTCTTTTCGTTACCATTTTTTCACCACACCCTGTTCGGAAATCCGAACCATATTCGGTTAATAATAATGCAAGAACTATATTTAACCGTTACTATCCACAAACACACCCGACACTATTTCAGTTGTCAAATTTTTCACTCATCGTTCTTCTCCTGGGTTTTTAAGAACTTACGAATACATTCAATACACCTATCAGAGATTACCTGTTCAAGGTTAGTGGATTCGATTTTTGCTAGGTCTGGCGGCGCACCTATATATAACAGAAGGCTCCTGAGTGTGTTCTGTCTAGCTATAGTTTTATTGACAATCCTTTTTCCCTTCTCTGTGAGTTTCACTCCTCGATAGGATATATAGACTATAACACCCTCTTGCGCCATCTTTTGAAAGGTTTCGGTAACAGAAGATGGTCTGTACCCTAACGCCTTCGCAACATCCGATGTTCTTACAAATTCCTTTTCTCCACCAGCTTCGTGTATCGCCATAATGTAATTCTTTATCGTGGCGTCTTTCATTAGCCTACTATCACCGCCTACTATCACCGTTTTCCTTTCGCACACCATACAATCCCTGTTTAACTCAGGCGGAGGGGCGTCCTCTACCATCATATCGCGACAGCCATTATCCCACCATAGATTCTTCTAAACGTCTTTACACCTCTTAAGTACCTTGATGCATTCCATACCCTTCTCAGTCAGATTATACATCTTAATTTTAGAGGAAGTCAGAGAACCACAGCTCATTGGGCACATACTGCAACCACTTCCACACTCAATTTCCTCCAGATATCCCTGATGAGCCATTAAGTCAATCATAGCCTGGACTGTATGGCCGCTCAAACCCAGTTCTCTGCTGAGAGAGTCCACATCCACAGTACTTTTTTCGCTTAGTATCGACAGAACCTTCATTTTGTTCATATGTTCCCTCACCTCCTCTATTGATGGGATTTCTCTTTCATACACCCATTTTCTCCTCCAATTCCTCCAGCAATTTGATGTAGTATAACACAACAAGCGAGAACGGTAGCAGGAACAATGAGGGAATGTAGGGGGCGGAGTAGGTTGCTAAGAACCCCTCAAGGGTATTGAACCATCCTCCTTCTTCTCCACCCGGGATGGATTCAAGTATCATACTAAATATCTGCATCCCAGCAATGATCCATATCATCACGCTCGCCATCACTATTTTTGCCTGTTGATGGATATCTGCGAAACCCTTAATGCTTGAGAGGTAGAACGCCCCGGCAAAGGACAGTATCAGTCCTCGCCAGAGAAGGAACTCGCCGGACATCTCCATTATTCCCCATTCAAGACTCCTTCCTGTCACGCCCAATAATATCTCCGCTGCGCCTATACCCAGTACTACGATCCCGAATATTGCGAAGTATATGCGCCCTATCATAAGTTTCGCTTCTTTGTTCATTTTACGCCACCCCCAGGATGATCCATATAAGGTGTACCAGTCCACCCCAGAGGAAAACCACCGCAATTAATACCCCAAGGCTGCCAAATAGGTACTGTGCTACGCCCTTCCATCCCCCTTCTCTGCCTTCTTTTATCAGCATAGCGAAAGTCGCTACACATGGAAAGTACAGACTGACAAGGATTACCGAGGTTACCAGTTGATATGTGGTCATCTCAATGGCGGAAAGCTGTGCCACCGCCAGATCTTTCCTCAAGAATGCTGCTATCAGCGGTCCTACTGTTTCTTTGGGCACGCCGAACCATCCACACAGGACAGGTTCCAATACATTAGCGAGCCAATCCAGGAAGCCTGTCAGATACATTATATTGACGATTACCACACCTAGGAGGACAAACGGGATGGCGGTTGTAAAGAAACTCCTTACTCGCACCCACAATTTTCGCCCTACATTTCTCGCTGTTGGCATGTGATATGGTGGCACGTCCAGCAGAATCTCTGGCGATCTGCCTGGTATCAATTTGTTAAGGATGAAACCAAAGACGAAAAATCCTGCCAATAAGTATATCATCACAAAACCGACATATCCCGGTATTACTTCCAGCATGATACCAAGCTGTGCTCCACAGGGTATGAATATCGCTAAGAGTGTAGCCATCATAAACCGCTGTTTTCTGGTTTCTAATGTCCTAGTGGCTGCAACGGCAGGAACGTTGCATCCAAGGGAAAGTATCATTGGAACTACTGCAAAACCGTGCAGGCCGATCTTGTGTAATGCTGTATCAATAAGCACCGCAAGTCTGGGCAGGTAGCCACTGTCCTCCAATATTATAAGAAATAAATAGAAAGCGATTATCGCAGGTAGCACAACACCTATAGCTACAAACAGACCGCTTGTCAGCATTCCAAAGGCCTCAAAGCAATTGTCCGCCATAGGATCGCCTACAAGAATGTAATACACCCATCCACCTTTACCCGGAAAAACCTCTTGAAGCCAGGGCAACCAATGGTTGTCGAACAACTTAACAAAGAATCCGTCTGTAAAAAAGCCGGCAAACGCACCAAAGAACGACCAGAACCCGTAAAGCACTGCGATAGCAAATGGTATGCCGGTCAAGGGTTTGACTGTGAACTCTGCTATTGCATCCTTCAAAGTGTGCCTGTACACCCCATATTTCACAGTTTGCTTTGCAATCTTATCTATCAGGTCCCATCTCTCGTCCACAGTAAGTTTCATTGCTCTACACCTCCGGCCTTCTCTACAATTTTTTCGATATCAATCGGAGAAGCTTCTTTGATCCTGGATACCAGTTCTTTTATGCCTTTTCCGCTCACCGCAATTGTGGGTACAACAGGCACTCCCAGTATATCTTCCAGTTTCTTTATATCAATCTGTATATTCTTGTCCTCTGCTATGTCCCACATATTCAACGCGATTACGACAGGATAGCCCTCTTCTATGATTTCAAGTGCAAGGTAAAGCCCTCGTTCCAGCTTGACGGAATCTATAACACAAATAACGATAGAATCTCTGTTCTCTTTGAGCATCTTTACCGCTACTTCCTCCGCCTTGTCCTTTGGTTCGAGAGAAAATGTTCCGGGGACATCTATGATCTCAACATCTTTGCCCCCCAATCTCATATATCCTTTTGTATAATCAACAGTTGTGCCCGGATAGTTTGATTCCGTAACTTTCGCCCCCGTAAGGCGGTTGAAAACAGCGCTTTTACCCACATTGGGATGGCCCATGAGCAATATCTTCACTCTTCCACCTCCACGACGATCTTATCAGCAATGCCCAGTCCCAGCGAGATAGAATACTGATCCACCGTTACAACTACCGGCCCTTTTATAGGCTGCTTCGTGGCCATTTTGAGCTTTTTGCCAACTCTGATACCCATCCCTGCTACTTTGTTTCGCATGTTTTCTTCTATACTTTTTACCACGCCTTCCTCTCCATAATCCATTTCGGACAATTTTTTTCTCATTCTATCACACCCTCATCACTCTTATTCTCCTTGCCATACCTCTACCAATACTGACCACATTTCTGTCAACTTCGATGGTTATTGGGCCGTGGGAAGATATCATCCTGACAAAGGCACCTTCAACTATCCCTCTTAGGGCTAGCTTCTGTCTAAGGCCGTATCCACCTTCTATCGCCACGACCCTGGCCATTTCATTTGGCTTCAGCTGGGTTAACATCATGTTCTATTCCTTCTGGCTTTTTTATATGTTCGGTATGCCGTATCAACTACAGTTAGCCGTAAACAGGCACAAGTATATAAAGGTTTCGGCTAATAGAATTATATTTGGTAGGCCGAAGGATGTTAAGTTATTGCCCCTATGTTGTATTAACCCCCAATCTTGACAGCCTCAACAACCCGTACTTAGTACTTTAACGTCCGTTTTCCAGCACTTCTCTGCAGACCACCTCGGGGTCCACGCCGATGACGTCTTCAAGTTCTCTGTGAAGAGCGATAATCCTGTCAGCCGCCTTGCCCAGCCCCGCCTCTTTAAACCGGTTAACAGCCCACTTGAGAGATGCGCAGCGGGTGTCGTCAATCAGGTTGTCCGCGTGTGCCACAATCTTCTCCTCAATAGACACTGGCATGTACCTGCCGGGGGGAAATCCGAGCGCTCTGGCGTCCTCTTCGTCAACCCCCGCTCCGAGATGGCAGCGCACTATGTCAACAACCCGTCTGTGGACTCCCTCTTTTTCAACGATTCCCGCACCCTCAATGGCGTGTGCCGGAGAATGTGTTTTTGCCCGCCCTATGTCGTGGAGAACGGCCCCTGCAACGAGTATGTCCATGTCAACGTCGTGTTCTCTCTTTATTGCCAGTTCTCCCATTTTTCTGGCCACCTTTTCCACGGCCATTATGTGCTGTATCACATTGGGTGGACACCTGTGGAGGTAGAGCAGGCCCACAGCCTCGTCCCTGGATGGCACCCACTCACCAACTTTTGTCCTCCTGTAGTCCACGACTGTTTTTCCACGGGGGTTAGGCAAAACCCTCAAAACCGCACCGCCGAAATCGCATTTTCCGCCATGGTCTCCGCCACGTCTTCCGCCATGTCCCACTTCTAAGTCTGGTGGAGCGCACATTTTTGCCATTTCCCACAGGTCTCTGCTTTCAATACCATGTCCATTTTCTGTTTCAGCAAGGTGGTCAAAGAGGCGGTTTAGAGCGCTGAGAAAAACGGCCAGAGAGGATATCTCCGAGTGCGGCTGGTTGCCTATGGACACGTTGAAATCGGCCATCTGATAGACGCCGGCTGGCACTTTTTCCGCACCCACAACCACCATTAAACCGGTTTTTTTCCATCCTTGCCTCTCTCCACGGTCCTTTGTCTCAGACCGCCTCAACAGTTCATAAAAAACGTATTCGGGCGGCACGCCGTACATTGTGAGGTGGACAACGATTCCTCCCTTTCTTTTCCACTCTCTAATTTCTTTTTTCCAGTCAACGCCCGTGGTTATGGAAAAGCTCCCCCCAAAGCGATCAACAACATCTCTGACCACGCCCTCTATCTTTTCATCCTTTCGTGACACCAGAACCCCCGAAGCACAGAACGCTCTGGCGGTCAGAGCCACATGGGTTGTGGCCCTCTGATCCCTCTCAGGCCTGTGTCCGAGGCGGAGAACAACGATGTCCATACACAATCACCCCTCCCCCTCTTTCTCAATTTTTGAAAGAACCAGGTTGGCCAGGGGGTTGTCGGGCATATACTTCAAACACGCTTTTGCGTATTTCCTGGCCTCTGCTTTTTTTCCCATCTTCATCAGAGTGTAAGATATCGCCCCGAGCACCTCTCTGTCCGATTTGTGCTTCTGAAGGTGGTCCCTGTACAGAACCAGCGCCTTTTTGAACTGGCCCATCTCTGTCAGAGCGGTCCCGACGCCTATGACCCACTCGGGCCTGGGTTCTATGGACATCAGGCGCTCGCCCACCTCAATCAACGCTGGCCAGTTTTTTTCCCTCAAAAACCTGTGAAAAGCCTCCACGTCCCTCTCCACGCCCTCTTTTTTATGCTCTCCGAGCTCTTCACCCACCGTTGCCGCCGTCTTTTTTGCCGCCTCTTCTTTTCCCCCCACTGGCTCAAACACTGCACCGCATTTTGGACACCTGGTGTCATCGGGTCGCACGGGGCTACCGCAAACCGGGCACAGGAACTTCACCGCTTTTTTCGCTTCTGGCGCCGGGGAGACGCCCTCTGCGGCGGCCCCGGTTATGTGTCCTTCTTCCACCGGGTTTCCCAGATCGTCAAACTTTGAACCGCAAACCGGGCACGTTGTGGTTCCCCGTCTGAGTATCGCGTTGCACGTGGCACACAGGAATTCGTCTCTGTTGTACCACTGGTAGTGCGGTTTTATTGCTCTAGCCCGGAGATAGTATTCTCTGGCCTTTTCTCTCTCCCCTTTTCTGTAAAAAGCGTTTCCGAGGTCAAACAGTGCGTCTCCATTGTCCGGCTGGAGGGAAACAACCTTCTGGAGAATCTTCACCGCTTCGTCCAGGTTGTTTTCCCCGTAAAGCAGGAGTGCTCCCAGACCATAGAGGGCCTCAACGTACCCCGGGTCTTTCTGGAGTGCCGCCATGAACTCTCTTTTTGCGGCGACAAAATTGTTTTCTGTGGCGTACTGGACGGCTCTCCTGTAGTGTTCTTCTTTTGGGACCTCCTCTTCTGGCTTGGTCGGTGGCTGAGAAGGTGCCGGGGTTTTTTCTGCGGCTTCCCCCAGGGGCGGGGGCGGTGTTCTTTTTCCATACGCTTTTTCGATTGCCCTCCTGATGAGCCCTCTTATTTCTTCCTCAGACAAATCCCTCTCTTTTTTTCCAACGGCTATTTCAAAAGACGTGGGAGAGAGGCGGAGGCGTTTTGCTCCCTCTGCCGTGGGGCGGCCTGCCAGCGATATGACCCTTATCACGAGGCCCTTTTCATCTCTGTAAATGTCAAGGACGCCGTCAAACATGTTCTGGAGATAAGACAGGGTTCTTCTGTCATGGACGTCTTTTTCTATAAAAACTATGCCCACAGCGTTTCTCTGGCTGACCTTCTTTTTGAGCGACTGCAGGAGGGAAGAAGAGCTTTTTTCGTCAAAGGTTTTAAGAACTGAGGAGAAAGACTCAAACATGAACCTGAGAACATATGCGTTGTTTATGTTTTTCAGCGCTCTCTCAACGGCTATCTCCATGTTTGTGAGGTCTTTTCCGCTTTTTATTATCACACCGTTTTCCTCTATTCCGACCACGCTCTCGTTCTGGTGGGAATACCAGTCAACGAGGTAGAACATCTTCTTTTTCTCAAACTGCTGTACCCGGACGCCTTTTTTCTCCACAGACGTGGACACCTCACCGGGAAAACGGGATGATAGGACCAGTATGACGGCGTTTTTCAGGCGCAGAGCGTCCGCTACCAGGTGGTCCATGATCATGGTTCTTTCCACCGCACCCGGAACCTGGAAAAGCAGCAGTTTCCCCTTGGGAAAACCCCCTCTTATCAAGCGGTTCATTCCTTTTATCAGCGACGGCGCTGTAGGTGTCACGGTACCATAGAGGAGGTATTCCACGCCTACCAGGTCTTTTATAAACGGCGAAAAATATGCGTACACGGGTGCGGCTATCCTCCTGGCGTTGAAAAGGGCTTTTTCCTCGCCCACAGCGAACGTTGAAAGGTCAACAAAGGAGTTGAAGATGTCGCACATCTCTTTTACCACGCGGGGGTTGATGACCGGTATGAGGATGTTCACCCACCCCCCTGGTTTTATTTCAATAGCCTCGGCGGTGGCTGTTGTCTTTTTCAGATTCTCAAGCTTTCTAAGATATGTGGCGGGGGTTATGCTCTGGGTGAGGTCTGTTATATATGCTGTGAAAAGGTTTTCAAAAAACAGTTTTCCCCTGTCCCCGGGGTTCATTGTTTTCAGGTCAACCCCGCTTTTTTTGAGCGAAACAAGGGGAAGTATGGGGAAATACCATTCAATCCTTTTTTCTTCAACCTCTTTCCACTTCGTGGAGAGGAACTTTCTGGCCGCTTCCTGTACACGTTTCAGCGCCTCTTTTTTGCCAATAGACGCTGACATCGTTAAATAGTATTCTTCAAGCAGAGACCGCAGGGCGGTTAAAAACGCCCTTTTCCTGTTTTCATCCATGTCTTTTTCCGGCCTGAAAACAAGTTCCATTTCGTCGGAGAGAACGAGGTTCAAAAAGTCCGGGTTGGTAACAGAGAGCTTTTTGATGATCAAATACACTCTCGCATGGCTCAGGACGTCTCTGTTATGCTGGAAAATCGTCTCCAGCATTCTCAGATACAGGTCTATTCTCTCCATACAAACACCATCTGACCGGCCGTATAACATAATCAGCTGGCGGCTTCCAATGGCTTTTTCAATGTTCGCCAGCGGTATATCCTTTGCTCCTAAAAATAGGTTACTCCGTGAGCAATTCTCTCACGGTGTTCTCACCGCCGCACTGGTTTGCCCCACTGGTTTTATTCGCTCTCGCCTTCGCCGGAGTCTTCTCCTTCCCCTTCTTCTCCTTCCCCTTCTCCAGACAGAGAGTATTTCTCAATGACCTCAGAGTACATTTCAAAATCTGGGGAAGACACGAATCGGTCAAGGACGTCCTCCGGCAGGTGGGTCATGAGCTCGTCTATTACTGCCAGGACGTGGCCGATTTTTTTGCGGTCTTCTTTGAGCATCTCCTTCAGGAGCAGGAGCTCTTCTTCGGTCTTTTTTTCCTGCTCAGATTTTTTTGCGGCTTCTTCAAGCATTGACTCCAGTGCCGAAACTTGCTTTTTAAGCCGCTCGTTTTCTCTCTGGAGAGACAGGTAGTCTTCTATTGAGAACTCCTCGCCCGGTACAAAGTGTTTTTCTCCGGCCATCTCAACAAGATCAAGTCCCGCCTCCACGCCTGCACCGCCCTCTTTTTCTTCAGCTTCGTCTGTTTCGCCACCGATTTTTCTGCAGAGGAAGACCCTGAGGGTGGTGTAGCCGTCTCTGACATATGGCACCCATATTCGCATGGGCTCCGAGTGCTCATAGGTTTGTGCACCTGAGCGCCTGTGGGACTCCTGGATTTGAACCATGGCATCAAAATTATATGCCACCATTCCAAAAGTCTCCGGGTCAAGAGAGGACATGTCAATGGTGAAAATACCCGTTGAGTGGTTTTTTCTGAGCATAAAACACAGGGATGAGAGAAACGGGAACACTCTCTCCGGGTCAAATAGCCTCAACATGGGTTCTATGAAGTCGCCCACGACAAGGACGCCGGGACCCGTTCTAGCCAGTGCCCTCTCTATTGCGAGAGAGAGATTTGTTATGTCCAAGGAAGAGTATATTATGCCATCTCTTTCTTCCACACCTATTATTCTCTCGTTTTTGTGTGCAAACCAGTCAACCATCACTATGGCCTGGTTTTTTCCGTCGTTATCCCCCGTGAGATGGTTTCCCACACACCCACTCCCTCTGCTCTCTGAATATGGGACAGCCAGTGGACCAGACGGCCCGACGAGCGTTTCTACCATCGCTGCAGGTGGTCCTGCTGCGGACACGAAGACTATCTTTCCGCCGCCTTTTTTGTCCATGGCTTTTTTCCAGCCTCTCACGAAGCCCGCAAGACATCTCTCTTTTTCAGCGCTTTCAGGAGAGACCATCAGAATGTTTTTTCCAAACGGGAACCCATGGGCGAGCCCTTCAAACCCGTCTATGTCAGGTAAAAACGTGTTTTTTTCGTATGTATAAGACAGAACTTCAACGGTTCCCTCGGTCTCAAGCGCCAGGCCGCGTCCTGTCCAGAAACAGTCACAGGTTTTTCTCGTCGGACTTGCGGGCGACATGGCAGCCAGGTACAGAGCCCCGGACTCTTTTTCCAGCACCCGAACAAGCTCAATGGATATGGGGAAGACATCCGATATGCTGTGGACGGTTTCTCTGGTGTGCATATCCTGTATGACCGTGAAAATCGCGGAGAAACCGTTCTTTTTAAATTTGGAGCCGACAGAGCGGGCAAACTCATAAACCGGCGTAAAACCAAATCGCAGAAGAGCCGGAGATAGTACTTCCACGACTGCTACGCGTGTTGGGACGTTTTTAAGGCCGGTAATCGCCATGTCAATTGCTATGCTAACGTTTGTCAGGTCCTGGGATGTTTTTATCACAGACCCATCTCTTTCAAATCCCACAACCCTCTCCTTTACGTGGGAGTACCAGTCAATGATCCACAGCCTGCCCGCTTTTTCGTATTTTTTCACGTCCATGCCCATCTTTTCCATCTGAGACCTGAACTCCTCCGGAGTGGAGGACGCCAGCACCACAAGAGCCCCGCCGCCTCCCAGCAGGGTTTCTCTTATGAAGCGCCTGGTGAAAAGTTCTCCCTCCCACCCGACGGAAGTTTTCAGGACAACGTTTTCTCCCCGGGGTATGCCGCCGCCAAGCATGGAATCAACTGTGTCAAGACCTGTTGATATTGTGGGGGACAGAGCACCAAACAGAATTTCGTCCATCACTCCGAGCTCCAGAGGCACGTCTCCGAACTCGCTCAGGACGTTTTTCACAAACGCTTTTTCTTTTTCAAGATCCATGGTCATGCCCTCAAGGGCGAAGAAGACATCAATGAACTCGTTGAAGGCCCTGGACATCTTTTTCCTCAGCATAACAAGGGCGTTCTCTTCCTCTGGCTCACCTCCGGATAGACTGAAGGAGATCTCTGAGTCCGTCAATCTGACCTCGGCTATGCCGGAGACGAGGTTTTTTATGCTCTCGCTGTAGTCCCTCCGCCCCCTCTGAATATACGCCGAAAAAAGCTTTCCGTATATGGAAAGCAGTTGTTCAAACGGTTCTTCCTCGGCGACCATTTTGCCAGGGGTGCCCTCTTCACCCTTTTTAGGTACATAAAATTGCAGGGTCTCCAAGAGGAGGGGATAGAAAGTATCTGCCACGTCTGAAAAATCCTCTTTGAGCAGGGAGAGGGCTTTTTCGCCGAGTTTTTTCAACTCTTCCGGGCCTCCGACCATCTCAACAAAGCGGAAAACGGTCTCAACCAGATCAGTCAGCGTGGTCACGTTTTCTCCTGCGTCTCCCCCGCTGATCTCCACCTTGAGGTCAGATGAGAGTCGCAGAGAGAGATTTTTTCCCTTTTCAGCGTACAGACGCTCCATTGCAAGGTTTATCTGCTCTGAGTCCACTATGTCTGTGGAAAACGCTATTGTGCGCTCAACAAACTCTCTGGCTCTTTCCACGTACTCAGGGGATGGCAGGGACCGGGAGGGTGTGTCTTCCAAAACTACCCCCCGCTTAGAAAACTTTTGACTCAGCAGATATCGTTATGCCCGTTGGCCCTATCAGGAGCGGGTGTTTGGCGGTGTCATGCTTTGTGAAGCGCATTTTTCGGACTGTTATGGTGCGCCGCAATTCCCCTTTAACATCCTCAAGGCCGAGTACTATGAAAGAATCTGCCACGAACTGTTCTATCCCGTACCGTGTGAGACCCCCGTCTTCAAGCGATTCTGTAACGAGCAGCGCCGTGACCTCTTTTTCTTTGAGAAAACTGGCGAACCTGAAGAGCTCTCTTCGGAGGACTCCCGGGTTGTCCCCGTAGTAGAGGCCGACTGCGGTCAGAGAGTCCAGTGCCAGGCGTTTGGCGCCTGTGTAGTCAAGGAGGTTGTTCAGAAGGTTCTGCAGGGCCTCAAATCCGGCTATACCCGCCTCCAGGTCTTCCTCGGGACATTTTCTCCGTATCTCACTCATATCCATGAGGTAAAAAAGTCCCTTTTCCTCAAGCTCTGAGATGTCCATGTTGTAGTTTTTGAGGGCACGCTCAACGTTGTCCCTGTTCTCTTCAAGCGTCATGTATATTCCCGGCTCGCCCATCTTTGCGCCGTTGTATATGAACTGTAGTGCCAGCAGAGATTTCCCGCTACCTGCTGGCCCGCTCACGAGGTTTATGGTTTTTTCCGGAAAACCGCCGTTTATCAGATCGTCCAGACCTGCTATTCCTGTTGGTACTCTTTTCACTTCCATCACCACCTTATCTGACATTCAGGAACTCAAATTGGGTTATAGTCATTCTATTCCCAGTTTTTCCAGCAGAAGGTCTCCACTGGCAGAGTTTATTTCCGAGCGAACGGTTATTTTGAACATGTTCCTGGCGGTGTTTTCTCCAAACCCTTTTACGAGCTTGTCACGGAGCCGCTCAAGGGATCCCATGGGGTCCCGGGGGTCAAACTTTTCATTTTCCAGGCCGAGTATAGTGTTGGCGGCGTGCTTGCCGATGGCGTTGCAGACCATACGGTAAATGGAGTTGTAAAGCAACTCTGCATCCTCGGTTTTTATATCATTCTCGGACACCCTTTCTGCCAGAGACGTCCCTCCACAGCGTTCCTGTGTTCTTCTATCTCTTTTGTGCAGTGACCGGTCGCACCGGGTGCGGCTGGGGTATGGCTACTTAGCACATAGTTTTTTTAATTTATAACTCTTTTGGCCAGAGAGGAGAGAAGATGCCTGTTGAGGTTGACAGCGGCTCGCTGGAAGGGAGAATAATCCGTCTGCTGCTTGAAAGATATCCGATAACCACGGCCCAGGTGGCCAGGTACCTCCATCTCCCGCCCAGACGTGTTGAGCGAGAACTCCTCCGGCTTGCAAAGAAGGGCTATGTTGCGCTTGAGTCTCTGCCTGACAGGACCTATGTTCGTCTGCTGAGAACAGATTTCAAATTCGTGGGGCTCAGGGAGAGCCAGAAACAGGCCGTGAAGCGCAGAAAAGAGAAGCGGGAAAAGAAAAGAGGTGGTGGGGGAGGGAGCGGGCATATGGGAGCGGACGACCTCCCTGGCTACGGATGAGCGCACACGGGGGAGTGGAGTAACATCTCAGGTATTGATGGCCAGGAGTTTTTCAACGTCATCCGCTGTCAAAAGCGAGGTTTCCCGCTCTATGTTAGCCCTTTCCTTTGGCTCAAAAGCCTCGGGGTGCACAGGTAAAATTGTTATCGCATCGTGTAGAGCTGTTTGTTCTGTCAGAAGGTGAATCAGCTTCAGCACAGGCAAGAAACCGTTGTGGGTCACAAGGTATTCTACACCCGAGAGCAAAGCAACCGGCTCTTTTTCCCGCCCTACGAAGCGCTGGAACTCGTAGAAGAGCGCGGACAGGTTGGATGGCTCCAGAGACCCCTTCGTGTCAGATGTTGAGAGCCACACTATTTTGCCGAGTATACCATATTTTTTGACCAGTTTCTTCGGGAAATCCCGGGTGAAGCAGAGAGCAGGGAAATTCCGGGAAAGAAAAGAGAAAAACCGGTACACTGGACCAACGTCTTCTGTTTCTATGAGGTAAACTTCTCCACGCTCAAGGCCGTGCAGAGCGCCTGCTTCTCCACCGGAAGCGCCCGGTTCAACGCTCTCTTCCATTTTGCCCCCCCTTTTTCCCTGCATTTCCTGCTCAAACGTCTCTGTTTCCTCTGGGTATAATTCTATGATCACGTCAAAACCCCCTTTTATGTGAAAGGAGTTGGGGGGAGACACGTGCTCTCTGGCCTCATAGCGTACGCCTGTCAGAGCGGACATGAAACCGGCGGCGGCGCCCATGGTGAAATTGCATGTTTTGGCTGTTGCCCCCCTCATGGCTGTTTTTTCGGCCGAGTCCGTGAACACGAGGAAAACACGTGGGGGCTCTGTGAAAACTTCACATCGTCCAAGACCCACCTCTGCGACGAGGCCTGTGAGCAGTTCAGCAGCCTCAACCACTCCACTGGACTCAAGTCCCAGCACAGTCGCGTATCCCTCCCCTGTCCTCCTCCCATACCTGTACATGGCCGCAGAAGCGTCTTTTTCGTCAAGGGAGAGGCGGAGTTCGTCGTACATGCCTCTCAGCGCAGTGGTTGGAATGGCGAAAAAACTCACATCCTGAGCCAGGTCATTATTCATATCATTATGAGTCATATCATTACACCTCGTTGCACATGTTCCTTCATTTTTTGTTTCTCATTTGGGGGCGTGTATCTCAGGGTGTGTATCCCAGGGACAGTTTTGCTATCGTTCTGAAAGCTTCTTCAACGTTCAAACCGGTTTTTGCGCTGGTCATATAATATGGGACCCCAACGGACGAGGCGAATTTCTTTATTGCTTTCTCTCCAACGACTATCTGATCCTCCAGGTCAACCTTGTTCCCCAGGACAACAACAGGCGCCCCACTGACAACGGAGTGGAAAGAGTCTATCCAGCGTGGCAGGGTCGTGAAAGTGTCTTTTCGGGTGACATCACATACCACAAGAGCCCCGGATGCGCCCCTGTAATAGGTTGAATGGAGGCGTTCGTGTTTTTTCTGGCCGAGTATGTCCCATATCAACAGGGCCACGTTTTTGCCCCCGCCGGGGTCAACAACTTTTTTTGTCACCTTTGTTCCGAAGGTGCTCAGATAGTCATCGCTGAACTCGTCATACACGAAGCGCCGTATGAGACTGGTTTTTCCAACAGCGCCGTCGCCGAGCAAACATATCTTTTTCATGACCTCCAAATTATGACCCCCTTAATCTCCAGTGGTATCAACGGCCATGGAGACGATACGCCGCCTCCTGTTGCGGTTGTTTATGACCTCCTCTCTGGGCTTAAAACCCTTTTCCACATCTGCCAGATATTCTATAGCCAGGTAAAGAGCGTTCCGGGTCGGGTTTTTCACATCAAGCCCCGCCTTCCGGAACTGTTCCTGTATTATTGGCATGGCCATATCAGGCCCGCCGAACTGGTTGCAGAAATCCTCTATAACAAAGTCCGTGGCCTCAACAAGAGTAATCTTCTTCTCCCCCCCTCCCGCACCGACAGATGGCCTACCAGATGACCCGCCTGATGAGCCACCGGTGCCTGGCATCCTGCCGCCCACAACATTCGTGACGACACCAGTGCCACTCCCCATGTCGCTGGACACGCCACCTGCCCCCACACCGGCGACGACACCGCCGCTTTTCTCCCTGCCCATTTCCTCGCTGAGAACGAGCTCGCCCATTGCCCTGAACATCGCCTCAACGTTTTCACCCGTTTTTGCGCTGGTGGAAAAGACGGACGCGCCGTATTTTGAGGCCACCTTTT
Source organism: uncultured Thermoplasmata archaeon (assembly GCA_964601625.1). Taxonomy (GTDB): domain Archaea; phylum Thermoplasmatota; class Thermoplasmata; order JAGHBH01; family JAGHBH01; genus CAZROC01. Next base: position 23,511 of record CAZROC010000011.1, read on the forward strand.
TCACATCGTCCTCGGAGAACATCTTTCTGTCCACAAGGTCGTTTTTGTTTGCTACAAAAACCATCGGGACCCGTCCAACGACACCAGTTACCTCGGGAATCCAGTAATTCTCAAGGCTGGCCAGGGTCTCCGGGCGGGTGTAGTCGCACACGAAAATGGCACCGTCAGATCCCCTGTAACCTGTGCGCTGGACGCTGGTATATCCCTGCTGGCCCAGTATATCCCATATGACCATCTTAAGAAAATACTCTTTGCCCCCCACCTTCAACGTGAGATCTTTTTTTGACACCTTGGTTCCTATGGTTGTTATGTAGCGATCATCAAACCTGTCATAAACAAAACGCCGTATCAAACTGGTCTTACCAACTGCGCCGTCTCCTATGAGAATTATCTTCCTCTTAACAATTTCCTGCACCATATCACTCCTTAACACGGATATATAGGCAGTTATTTAAGTTTTTACTCCCGGGACCTGCTCCTGGGACCTGTTTTTTGCTGGATTTGCCTGTTTTCCACCAATATTTTCGCCCTCTCAAGGATCTCTCCGTGGTCAAAACCCAGCGCTGGCGGAGAACCGAACGGGAACCACTTCGCCTCTGAGGCGTCGTCTCCCCCAACCAGTTTCCCCCCCACGGGTCTGAGCAGAAAAGCCACGGAAACGGTGTGTCCCCTGGGGTCCCTGGGAGGGTCAGAAAAAACCCCCAGCAGATCTACTATCTCTGTTTCCAGCCCCGTTTCCTCTCTCATCTCACGCACCACGGCCTCTTCAACAGTCTCGCCGTACTCAACAAAACCCCCGGGTAGAACATATTTGCCCTGAAAAGGGGGATTTCTGCGCTTTACGGCGACAAAACGGTCTCCTTCGTCAGACACTATGACCCCGTCAACGGCAAGCGAGGGCGATGGCCCGTATCTGGCGGCCTTTTCCACGCCCATCTCGGTCCAGCGGTAGAACTCAACCACAGCCCTGCCAGCATCTGTGAGGACCGCTTTTCCACCCCCCGCCCCTCCCCGTGTCATAGCCACGACGCTCTCCCCCATAGCCTCGTCCATCTTCTTTATGAGGCCCCACGCGTGGCGGTATGACATCTTCATCTCTCTGGCGGCTTTTGACAGCGAGCCGAGGCGGTCAATAAGTTCAAGGAGCTGGACGCGGCCCTTTGAAGCCACAAAAGCTCCTTCGTGATATATTCTTATGAGGGGGTGTGCCTCAAAGGAGAAACGCTCAAAAGACCGTTTTTTGTCTTTCCACGCCTCTGCGGTCATTCTTTTTTGTCTCCCTGTTCCTTTCCTTTTTTCTTCTCGTACTCCCACATTGGAATACGTATACCGTGTTCTCTGGCGGTTTCCATGGCCAGTTCGTATCCGGCGTCAACGTGTCTGAAAATCCCGGTGGCGGGATCTGTGGTGAGAACCCTCTCAAGACGCTTTTCCGCCTCGGGTGTGCCATCTGCCACTATTACCATGCCAGCGTGCAAACTGTATCCTATCCCGACGCCTCCCCCGTGGTGGAAACTCACCCACGTGGCGCCGCTGGCAACGTTGGCCATGGCGTTCAAAATGGGCCAGTCGGCTATGGCATCGCTCCCGTCTTTCATTCCCTCTGTTTCCCTGTTGGGGCTGGCAACCGAGCCACAGTCCAGGTGGTCCCGGCCTATCACAATGGGCGCTTTCACTATCCCATCTCTGACCAGCCGGTTGAACTCTTTACCCGCCTTGGCCCTCTCGCCGTATCCGAGCCAGCATATCCTGGCAGGCAGGCCCTGAAACTTCACCTTTTCCTGTGCCATCCGTATCCACCTGGCGAGCGCCCTGTCCTCCGGGAACAGCCGCAGTATCGCCTCATCCGTTGCGTAGATGTCCTCTGGCTCCCCTGAGAGAGCGACCCATCTGAACGGGCCTTTTCCACGGCAGAAAAGCGGGCGGATGAAGGCGGGGACAAAGCCCGGGAAGTCAAAGGCGTTTTCCACGCCGGCACGCTTCGCCTGGCCCCGTATGTTGTTTCCGTAATCAAAGACTACAGCGCCCATCTTCTGCAACCTGAGCATTCCGCGCACGTGCTCGGCTATGCTCCGCAACGCCTCTTTTTTGTACCTCTCCGGGTCTGATTTCCTGAGTTCCAGCGCCTCTTCGTAGGTCATCCTGTTGGGCACATAGCCGTTGAGCTCGTCGTGAGCGCTGGTCTGGTCGGTGACCACATCCGGCACTATCCCACGCCGGGCAAACTCGGGCACAACATCAGCGGCGTTGCCAAGCAGGCCTATTGAGAGGGGGCGTCCCTCTTCTTTTGCCTGGAGCGCTGTTTCTATGGCGTCGTCCAGGTCGGTCATCATCATATCACAGTAGCCGGTTTCCAGACGCCTCTTTATCCTCTCTTCGTCCACTTCCACGTCTATGACAACTCCTTCGTTCATCGTCACAGCCAGGGGCTGGGCACCGCCCATTCCTCCCATGCCGCCGGTAAGAACGAGGCGTCCTTTGAGCGTCCCGCCGAAGTGCTGTCTGGCACACTCGGCCAGTGTCTCATAGGTGCCCTGGAGGATTCCCTGCGTCCCTATGTATATCCACGAGCCAGCTGTCATCTGCCCGTACATTATAAGGCCCTTCTTTTCAAGGTCCCGGAAATAGTCCCAGTCAGCCCACTTGGGCACCAGGTTGGAGTTGGCGATGAGAACCCGCGGGGCGTCTTTGTGGGTCTTTATTATGCCAACAGGTTTCCCACTCTGGACCAGGAGCGTCTCGTCGTCTCCGAGGGTTTTAAGCGCCTCAACAATGGCATGGAAACACTCCCAGTTCCTCGCCGCCTTTCCGGTGCCACCATAGACAATGAGTTCCTCGGGTTTTTCCGCCACCTCCGGATCAAGGTTGTTCATGAGCATCCTCATGGCGGCCTCTGTCTGCCACGACTTACACGTGAGTTCTGTCCCGCGGGGCGCCCTTACCTCTTCCATAAACACCACCAGAGCACCATAGGAAAAAGAGAAATAAAACAGTTACCCTCCACCACACATGGACGGAGCGAAGCGATCATCCCACACGTCGCCGGGCCGGGTCACCCTGGCCCTCTACAACACCTACGACCCGAACAAATTCCTGGAAGTGCACCGGCGGGCGATAGCACGAATAGCACCGCTCGCAACCGCTTTTGACTTCAACCTCGCCTTCTTCGGATTCCCCCACCCACCGGAGATGAAAACAGCACCCGACATCTGCAGATGGGTGGCCGACTCAACCACCATAGGAGAGGGGGGCAAGTACCTCACCGACCTCGCAGAAAAAGGGCGGGTGGCGTTTTTTCCTTTCATAAAAAAAGGGTTCCCGCCGCAGCTCGGCCTTCCCGTCATAACCACTCGCAGACCAGACCCGGAGAGGGAGATAACAGCGGAGAAACTCGCCGCACTCATAAGACGGGGACAGTCCGCTCTCCTGGTCTTTGGCCTGGGACCAAAGGGACTCCCGTCCACGGTGAGAAACGCCGGAGCATACCACCTGGACATAACCGGGAACAGAACATCCCTTGAGACCTGTACGGCCATGGGAGCGGTGGCTGGGGTGATGTGGCGGGATATAATGGCACGGGGAAGACAGGACACCGGGGAACACACGATAGCAACCTATTAATATTAATACGCCTTTGTCTATATATGCCAGCATGTCCGGTAGCGCTTATGAGCGGGAGCTCAAGGGCATCCTCGCTGGCGATGAGAAGGTCCTGAGAAAGGTGGTGCGTTCCTGCGACGAGGAGGAAAAAGAGAACTATCTCTCCATTCTCGGCCATCCTTTCATAGTGCTGCGTGCCGCTGGCTCGTTTGGAGTGGACCTGGTGGCCATAAGGGGGGACATATCTTTTCCCATAGAGGTGAAATCATCCTCCAACAGCACATTTCATTTCTCTGACAAGCCACGCCTGGGAGAACAGGCGGAGATGTTGATCCGTGAGTGCCGGCGTGCCAGTCTTTTTCCATTGTATGCTTTCCGTCTCAAGGGTGTGCGGGGTGACGCGTGGAGGGTTTTTACCCTTGACGTTGGAGGGGTTGAGGGGCGTCTGGGGGTGGTCTATCGCAGAATACCCAAGATTCCCAGAACAAAGAGCGGGAACCTTGTCATGCGGTGGGAGGAGGGCATGCCGCTGAATCTTTTCATCGCATATCTGACCAGTATCTTCTAGCCATGTCCCGCCGTGTTCCCTGGCCATCTCTCCCGTCCATCTTTCCCTTTTATTTCGCCTCTTCTCTGGTTATTTTTTCTTTTTTCTGCTGAGAACATTGGCCTCTTCTCCCAGGAAAAGCGTTTCCATCATCTTCTTTTCCGCTTTTCTCAGGTGTGTTTCTACGGTTGAGTGGTTCACTCCGAGTTCTCTGGCTATGTCTCTCAGGTCGCACCGTCGGGGTATGTCATAGTAGCCTTTTTTCACCGCTGTTTCAATTGCCCTGTGCTGGCCAGGTGTTAGAGCGCCGATGACTCCCCTGCCGCCCGGGATGTATTTTGATATGGAGAGAACCTGGTAATCCGCTTCGGGGACGCTGTCAAGGAGGTGAAGGATTTTTCTCAGCGACTCCGGTTTGCCGGCTATGTACAGTGTGCCGCCTTCTTCTGTGAGAGACCATGGGTATTCAAAGAAACAGTGGTAATCTATCAGCGCCTCTTTCATCAGTTCTGTTATCAGAGGTGGGTGTTCTGCGTGCATGATGTATATGCGTGTGATCTTTTTGCCAGACTTTGTGCTCTCCGTGATGGGTGTCAGTTCCTTTATGTAGTCCAAGTCTGACAGGAGGCCTTCAACGTCTTCTTTTTCTTTCCAAACCCACTCCGTGACGCTGATTGATCTCTCAGGAAGATAGTAGAGGGAGTAGAACAGGGACACCCTGTGGGCCCGGGAGAGCATGGCGTTTGCTTCTTCTCTGAACATGTCGGGGACTCTGAAAAACAGTTTCATTGATTTGAGGTGGGAAGCGATGTCTCCACGGCTCATGGGATTAGAAAAGGGTTTCTGAAATAATAAAACTTGTTGTCACCCGCGTTATGTGTTTTCCTGCTGTTTCCTCTTGAGTTCCCTGTTTTTTATGGACGTTATGTAGCCGGCTATCTTGTTGCGCAGTTCTTTGCTGTTGACGTCTGTGAGCTTTTTGACCATTTCAACATTGTACCGGAAATCCCCTGTGAACTTGTCCGGGTGCTTTTGGAGCAGTTCCGTTACCACTCTTTTGATGTATGTCTGCCTTATGCTTCCCATGCCGTTTCCTCCACTCCCGGGGAAAAAAGGAGTTATAGATAAACGTTGCGGGTGGGACGTTGCAGGTGGCGGGATGGGGGCACCGTTGCTTTTTTAACCCCGTGGGGCGTTGGGTGTGGTGGTGTGTTCATGTCCTGCTACGGCGATGTTGACTGTACACTCCTTGAGTTTGCTCTCAAGGCCGCTGAAAAGATGGGTTGTTCTTATGCGGATGTGCGTTTTGGCGTCTCCCGGGGCACGGTTGTTGAGGTTAAGAACGGCGAGGTGGAGAAAACCGCCTCCGGGGTTGAGTCCGGTGTGGGTGTCAGGGTGCTTTTTGGCGGCGTGTGGGGTTTTGCGAGTTCAAACTCAGAGATGGACAGGGAGAGAATGCAGGCGCTTGTGGAGTCGGCTGTGAAAACGGCCAGGGCCAGGGAATCGGCCGGTAGTGAGGAAAAGACGGATGTGGCACACGGTGAAACTGGCAAAGGGAATGTGTTCTGGAGTGTCAAAAAGCCTCCTATGGACGTCTCTCCCGAGGAAAAAGTCTCTCTGGTCCTGGAGGCGGACCGGGTTGCCAGGGAAGACAGCGTGATAAAATCTGTTACCACTGTTTACAGCGATGGTGTGGATGCCACCAGCGTTTTTTCCACACATGGCGACGAGGTTTACAGTGAGGTGACCAGGACCGTGATCCAGTCCCATGTCATAGCCAGGGATGGGGAACTTGTGACCAGCTATCGTTTCAGAATCGGCGGCACCATGGGATTTGAGATCTTTGACGAAGAAGACCCGACCAGCAGGGCCAGGGATGCCGTTGAGAGCGTGAAAAGGATACTCGGAGCGAAATCGCCGCCAGGCGGCAAGATGACTGTGATCGCCGATCCCCGTCTCACCGGTGTGTTCATCCACGAGGCCCTGGGCCATGCTTCTGAAGGAGACCTGGTGAGTGCGGGTGGCTCGGTGCTGAGGGGGCTGCTCGGGAAAGAAATCGCATCTCCTCTAGTCTCGGTCTATGACGACCCCACCCTCAGGGGGCTCTTTGGCTCGTTTCCTTTTGACGACGAGGGCACTCCCTCGCGCAAAAAGACGATAATTGAAAATGGTGTGCTCGTGGGATACCTTCTTGACAGGGAGAGTGCACACCGTCTCTCCCTTGAACCAAATGGTTCAGCGAGGGCCCAGTCATATGCCCATGTGCCACAGGTGAGGATGAGCAACACATACGTGGGGAAGGGGGACATGAGTTTTGACGAACTCGTTGAGGACATAAAAATTGGAATCTACGCGCTGGGGACCAGAGGTGGGGAGGTGAACCCGACGCTCGGGACTTTCCAGTTTGGTGCCCAGGAGTCTTTTCTCATAGAAGACGGCGAGGTGAAAGAACCGCTCCGGGACGTGGCTATTTCGGGGAACATCCTTCAGACGCTCAAGGACATAGATGGTGTCGGGAAAGACCTTGTTATAGGTGACCCGGGTTTCTGCGGCAAGGGTGGCCAGATGGTCCCTGTTGGCGATGGGGGCCCACACATAAGGATACGTAACGTGGTGGTGGGTGGACGTGGCTGATGAGGAGGCGGATTAGTGGCGGAGGTGAAGGTATGATTGAAGACGTTGAGAGTGTGATGGTTTTCCTGAGAGATGTTGCCGAGAAAGTGTTGCGAGCCGGCGAGTCACTGGGCCTGGATGGAATAGAAGTCTATGCCTCCGGGGGGCTGGATGTGGGATGTGAGATAGAGAACGGGAGTATAAAAAAGGCGGAGAAATCTTTCAACTGGGGGTTTGGGGTGCGTGTTCTTAAAGAGGGGGGCGTTGGTTTTGCCTATGCCACAAGGAAAAAGGACACTGAGAGATGCGTTAGAGAGGCCATGCGGCTCAGCAGAATAAACCCTCTGGAAGGGTATTCTCTTCCGCCAGAGCCCGGAAGACTGCCAGATGTGAAAGGGGTGTTTTCGGGGGATGTGGCTGCGATGGACGTTGAAGACCTTGTCCCCATGGCGCTGGACACCGTGAGGGGTGTTGAGTCAACTGGTTCAACGGCTCTGGAAGGGGGCGTCGGGACGAGTTTTTGGGCATATGTGTTGCTCTCGTCCGCCGGGGTTGATGTATCGTTTGCTGGCACCGAAATAGGGGGCGGGGTGTTTTCCACGCACAAAAATGGAGATGTCTCAACGGGTTTTCATTACGAGAGTAGTTGCACTGTGACGCCTGATTTTTTTGAGGTTGGAAAAAAGGCGGGCGAGATGGCTGTCATGGGCACCAGGAGGGTGAGAGGAGAAAAGGGTGTTGTGCCCGTGGCCCTTGGCCCGGACGCCCTGTCTTCTCTTCTGGGGATAATTTTTTCTCCCTCTTTGGTGGGGAAAAAAGCGCTCCGTGGAGAGACATATTATTCAAACAGGGTTGGAGAGGTTGTTGCCTGGGACGGTCTGAACGTGTACGACGACCCCCTGCTCCCGGGAGGGCTCAACACGTCTCCCACAGACGACGAGGGGGTCCCCTCCCGCAAAACACCTTTGATAGAGAGGGGCGTGTTAAGAGGTTATCTTTTTGACACGGAAGACGCACACAGGTTTCCCACCATGCCCGACGGAGAGCGCATTGGGTCCACGTCAAACGGCCTCAGAGGCGGTTATAGTTCGCCGCCGTCCACATCTCCGAGGAACATCGTTTTTAATCCCACGGAGACCAGTCCACCCTCCCCTCTTGAAAAGGGAAGAAAAGAGAGCGGCTCTGGCCTGGAAACTTTGTATGTCCCGGAGGGCATGGACCACGGATATCTTGTGCCTGAGATCATGGGGGCGCACACCGCCAACTCTACGTCCGGTGATTTCTCTGTCAACGCGCCTGTGGCTTTCGTGGTGCGCGATGGCCGTGTTGTGGGCGCAGAAAAAGGGGTTGTGCTCGCGGGCAACCTGTTCAGTTCTCTCCAAAAAGAGATGCTCGCCGGCGTGGACTGGCGTCTTGTGGGCGGGAGCTTTTCCACCACATGTTTCTATCTACCAACTGTTGTCGCTGGCGGCATGAGGGTCCTATGAGACAAAGGGTCCTATGAGACATAGACAACAACGGGACGTTTTGTCCGCCTATCTGTCCGTATCTGTATCAGTCCACGATTTCACCGTCTTTCATAACGGTTCGCACGGTTCCGTCTCTGTATGTGACCTCAAATGTCGGTTTGTAAAAGAGGAAGTCTCTGTGGGTTTTTGAGAAGTTTCTGCCGCCGGGCATGTCTATGTTTCTTCCAAAGGCGATGTGTGCTGTTCCACCGGCTTTTTCATCTTCCAGGAGGTTGCCGGTGAGACGTGCCCTCGGGTTGAGACCTATGCCCAGTTCTCCCACCACTTTTGCCATCTCGTCCACAGATAAGACTGCCTCAACCTTTCGCACCATGTCCATGTCCTCGGATTCTATACTATTTATCCTCCCATTTTCCACGTAGATGTAGAGCGGTTTTTTCACCGGCCCCAGGTCTCCTATGCTCCCGTCGCAGACCAGGATGCCGTTCATGCTGTCCTCAACGGGCGCACACCATATCTCGCCTGCCGGGAGGTTTCCTATTGTGCCGGGTTTTATCTTCACGTCTGTCTCAAACGGGCGCCCTTCTATGGACAGGGTAAAATCTGTCCCCCCAGGGGCGGTGACGTGGACTTCTGTGGCGTCCTCAAACTTTTCCATGAGCGCGTATGCTTTCTGGGCCACGGTGCGGTAGTCAGCGTTCATGGGCCCGTGGAGCAACATGTCCATGGTTATGCCGGGTGCGTGTCCCACCCGTGCCCCCGCTTTTATTTCAAGTTCAACGAGCTTTATCCTGAACGGGGTCTCTTCGGGGTATCCCTCAAAAGCGTTTATCACCACATCTGCTTTTTTGAATGCGTTGGCGAGGTCTGTTGGTATCTTTCCGAGGGGACGCATGTTGTCGGGGAGGCGTACGAGTTCGGTTTTTGCACCTATCTCTTTTGCTCCTATGTAGAACACTGTCCCCACGTCTTCTTTTTCGCGGTCTGTAACAACAACGACTTTTTCTCCTTTTTTGACGCCGAGCACAACGCTGAGGGCTTTTTCAACGTTTTCAAGCACTTCTTTTTCTTCTTCTCTGGACATCCCTATCAGCGCCTCCTTTTTCCTTTTTGTCCCGGAAACAGAAATGTCTGGGGGAACAGAGCCGTTTTCTTTATTCACGACCATCATTTCACTTCCGGAGGGCGATGTGGAAACAGCACCGGGGATTAATACTTTTTGGGACATTTTGAGATGGCGCGGCGTCGGGAAACGCTCATTTCTGGGAAGAAAGACCCTGGAGGGTCTTCACCATGTGTCTGCGCATCTTTTCGCCGAGGACGACCTCACGTTCCCATTCTTCAAGTGTGTCCATGGCCTCTTTCAGTTCCCGGAGGCAGTCAATGCATATCCACTTGTCTCCTATGCGTTTCATCGGCTTTCTTTTGTATATGATCTCTCCGCAGAAGAAGCACATGTGCATTTCGCGTGTCCGGTGTTCGGCGTATGCCTCCATCTTTTTTCCTTCAATTATGTTCCGAAGGATTTCTTTTCTTCGGCTGGCGGCGTCTTCCGCTTTTTTCTCTTCTGTCCTCATATCTTCGTTTTCAGGCAACGTTATCACGCCCTTTGTTTTTTGAGAGGCGAATTTAGCTGTTGTTGGTGTTGTTATCTGTTGTGTGGCCGCTAGTATCCTTTTGTGGTGCTGTGCTGATAAATATGAACGAGGAAGTATAAACAATTTTTTATATGAGTCACAACAGTTTATTGGAGACGCACCATGAGCACCATGAGCAGGTCAACTTACAGGGAGATATACAGCAAGCTCCGCAGAACAGAAGACGTTGAAAAGGTCGCAGAGGAATACGGTCTGGACGAAGAAACAGTGTTTGTGATATACTCACAGAAAGTGGTCCGTGACGCGACAAAGCGTTTTTTCCTGATAAAAAAGAGGGCTCCATGGCTTGTATCCCTGTGGAAAAAGGGGGACACTTTCGTTCAGCTGTCTGAAAAGGAGAGATATCCACCCATGCTCCTGTCTCTCATACTGGCACAGGAAATGGGCATCTCCAGAAAACAGTTCTGGAGGATCGTGAGGGGAGAAGTGAAGGGTCCGGACGAGAGGCTCCGGGCAGAGTTGGCCGACGCCAGGCGGGCGGATATCTTTTACAGCCCGGAAGCGAACGAAGAACAGGAGCGCAGAGGGCGGTGGGGTGAAGAGAGACTGCACTGTATGCTGGACCACCTCGGCGTTGAGTATCTCACAGAGGCGGAGATGAGGGAAAAACAGAAAAAGACCCCCGACGTGCTTCTGAAGTCCCCGATCGTTGTTGACGGGTTCAGATACCACTGGTTTGAGTCCAAAGCGCTTTTCGGTGACGACGTGGAGTTCCGGAAACACCTCAAAAAACAGCTTATCCCATACCTCAGGATGTTTGGGACCGGGGCGGTGGTCTACTGGTTCGGGTACCTTGAAGACCTTGAGGTCCCACGCGGTCTGAGGGTGCTGGACGGCGAAGAACTGAAAGCGTTGCTTGAGAGACGCGAAGTTTGACTGTGTCAATGCCTCTCAGATTTCTCAGGTCATACCTCTCCAAAGAGGCGGCTCACCATCCAGTCGGGGTCAAACTTCTGGAACTCTTCGTATTTTTGCCCTGTGGAAACAAAGAGTATGGGCTTTCCTATCGCGTATGCTATTGAAAGAGCAGCGCCGCCCTTTGCGTCTGCGTCTATTTTTGTGAGAATAACACCGTCCACCCCAACGGCCTCGTTGAACTTTTCCGCCTGTTCCACGGCGTCGTTTCCGGCCAGAGCATCACCCACGAATATCACAAAGTCTGGCTGTGCGACCCTTTTTATTTTTTTCATCTCCTCCATAAGGTTTATGTTCGTCTGCATCCTGCCGGCGGTGTCAATAAGGACGACGTCTCTTCCCCTGGCTCTTGCGTGCTGGATTGCATCATAGGCCACAGCAGCCGGATCAGAGCCCTGTTTGTGTTTTATAAGCCGCACGCCCAGGTTGTTGGCGTGTTTCTGCAACTGTTCTATGGCACCGGCCCGGAAGGTGTCCCCGGCGGCGATGACACATGACATCCCCATTTTTTGTATGCGATATGCTATCTTAGCGATGGCAGTGGTCTTTCCGCTCCCGTTGACTCCCACGAACATAACGACCACAGGTTTTTCCGCCGTCTTTATGAACTGGTCAAAGTCCAGGGAGGCAGCGGTGAGAACCTTTTTTATGGCATCTTTCAGCGCTATCTCCACCGCTTCGTCCAGCCTGGCGCCGCGGCGGAGACGCACGGACAGCAGATTTTCTTTGACGTCCTCTATGATACATGTGGCCACCTCCTGGGCCACATCTGCCTCAAGGAGCGCTATTTCAAGCTTCCAGAGCAGGTCTTCCAGGTCTTTTTCTTTTATACGTTTGCCACGGCCCTCTGAAAAAACCTCTTCTACCCCCCGGTCCAGTCCCCCCCCGCGTGGAGCCCCTCTTTTTTCCGCCGACAACGTCTGTGACTTCACTTGTGCGCCGGCGGTAGCTTCCACGCCGTCTTTACTTTCATCCAGCCGGGCTGCGTCTTTTTTTATCTCCTCTATTCGCTTTCTGAAGAGCTTGAACAATCCTATCTCCCCTTTGGTCGGTTATCCGCCTGTTCCACCTGTGTCTGACTCCCTCTGCAGATGTACATATGCCTCTCTTGCGTATCTGTCAAGGGCGACCATCTGGCGTTCTATCTCTTCAACCCGGGTCAGGAGGCGGGAGTTCGCGTTTTCCAGGTCGCTTTTGCGTTTTTCAAGGGTTTCAATGGCCTCGTCCAGCGGCTTTTCCACACTTATTCCGCTGCCTATGTTGACGATAACATTTCTGCCAGGGTCCACTCTGGCGAATAAAAAAGACCCTGCTCCTATAGGCACCAGTGTCTCTTCCTCCCCCTCCCCTCTCTCCGCCTCTTCTTTGAGCACTTTGAGGGTTTCAATGGCCTGTTGGTGTTCTTCCATGGCCTCAAGGGTTATTGCCTGCTGGCGGGACAGGTTTTCCAGCTCCTCTTTGAGTATCTGGAGGGACAGTAGCGCCTCCTGGAGGTTTTCCTCTGTGTAACCCTCTTTTCCGCCCCCCTGCCTCCCACCTGTGTTTTTTTCGTCCATATTTCCACCCTTCATGTTTACCTTTTTGCACACTTTGCAAGGCTATCGTGACTCACAGGTTTATCATCTTGTTTTCTATGAGACCTTTTATCACAAAATCCGTTACTTCTTCGGGCTTTATTTCCTCAACATTCTCTATTTTTACCAGACGCCGGGGGACGCCGTGCCGTCCTCCCATCTCACTGTACACTCTGTGGATGGCGTCGTCTTTTCCGTTTGCCAGTGTTTCTTTTGTGAACTTCTGCCAGTTTGCGCCCATTTTCACAGTCCCAGAGATGCGAAATATTTTCATCACAGCACCTCCACACGATGTACGGATAACTTCGGGCACACTATAAAGATTTTCTATAAAAAGGGTTTGGTCTGAAAAATACCTGGCAGATACCTGAGAGAAAAGCTGACCTGCCCGACCGAAATTTCAAAAACCCTCCGGTATATGGGGGTGCGGTGTTGCAGATGATCGTCGTTCCGGGCTCGGCATCTCTTTCGCTGGCACGTTCTCTGGCAGATACGCTGGATGTCCCTCTGGCAGACGTGGAGAACAGACGCTTTCCGGATGGAGAGTGCTATGTTCGCCTGCTCTCATCCCTGGACGGGGAAGATGCGATTGTTGTGAACAGGGCGTATCCGGATGAAAAGATAGTTGAGACTCTCCTGCTTCAGGATGCTGTCAGGGAGGCGGGGGCAAAAAGGATAACCACTGTCCTCTCCTACATGGGATATTCCCGGCAGGACAAACTTTTCAACCCCGGCGAGGCCATAAGTGCGAGGGCCATGGCCAGGATGTTTTCGCTTTACAGCGATGCTGTGGTCACCGTGGATATCCACGACAGGGGAATACTGCGGTGGTTTGACGTCCCCGTGGAAGATGTAAGCGGCATGCCTGCCCTGGCGGAGAAACTGGAGACGATGGGGGTTGAAATAGTTCTCAGCCCGGATAAGGGGGCGCTTCACAGGGCAAGGACCGTGGGGGAAATGCTGGCTGTTCCGTGGGATCATCTTGAGAAAACCCGCCTTGACGGGGAGCACGTGGTCATAAAGCCCAAAGATCTTAATGTGAAAGGAAAAATTGTGGCGATAGTTGATGATATGATATCCACCGGTGGGACCGTTGTCACAGCCGCTGGACAGCTACGGGACCAGGGCGCCAGAAGGATAATAGCCGCATGCACACATGGCCTTTTTGTGGGCAATGCCCTGGAACGGGTTAGAAGGGCGTGTGACGCCGTGATCTCAACGGACACGATTGAGAACCCCACCACGTCTGTTACCGTTGCCAGGGAGATAGCGGGTGTTCTGTAGAGATATAAGTACCAAAAAAGAGATGGAAGGGGGTTATGGGTTCTCCGCTAACGCTTTCGGTGGTTTGTCTTAGAGAAGGCTCAGAAAGTTGCCGAGAAGTGTGAGGTATCCCGAAGCCACTGCGATACCGCCAAAAGCGATTATCATGTAGCCGAGCTTTGTCACTTTGTCAACGCCTTTGACAACCGAGCCCATGAAGAACGATGCCCCGAACAGAAGGAACCCTCCCAGGGACTGCACGAGGATCCCGGCTTTTATGCTCCCGGGAGAGTCCGCATAAACGAGTATAACTGTTCCGAGCCATATGAGGAATCCGCCTGCAATGGCTCCCAGAGAGAGTATCGTGGTGTTGAGCATGGCGGTCATTCCTTCAAGTCCGCCTCCGCCGCCGTATCTCTGCTGGCTCACCGTCTTCCACTGCTGCACGTCTCCACCCCACGCTGGCTGCTGGGGCTGTCCCCACTGCTGGGGCTGTCCGCCCTCCGGGCCTGCCGGGGGCTGCTGCGGAGGATATCCACCTTCTGGAGGAGCGTCCCATTGCTGTGCGCTCATTTCTTACCACCTCGGCCCGGGTATCGGCCTTGTTCCTAATATACTTTTCTGATGTAATGATAAAAAATGTGGGAAAATGCTGGAAAATGTGGGATGGTGTGGATGGCAGACGCGGGAAGCGATGGAGGGTACTGTAAGACGCGAGGCAACAGTGTTGGGGTGCGCCATATCAGACCGGGCAGCCTCCCGGAGGACATGTATCGTTCTCAACGAGGTATATCGCTTCAACGGTCAGATGCCAGGTCGTCCCCAGGGTGTTGAACCAGAACACGATTTCGGCAGTGTAATCGCCTGCTGGTAGTGTTTTGTTACCCTTTGCAACAATAGGCACACTCTCCTCATAAGAGGGGCCCGCGCTGCTGCCAGCGTTTTTTCCATCCGGGTAGTACACGTTGAGGTCGTAGTCTGTTCTCTGTCTCGGGTTTTCACAGGTCAGATTTACATAGATGGCTTTGGCGTTTTCGCCTATCGTAAACGGGATCTCTTTCGTGCTCAGTCCCATCGGGCTCCCACGGCCAGCGCTCCCGGTGTCATCGTATACCACAACCTTTTCAAGAGTGTAGTTTGATTCCTCTGTCACATTTGTTTCCACGGGCGGTGGTGTGCTGGAAAGTTCGCCTGTGACCTCTATGTGTCCGGCCCAGTATGCGAAGTCAAAATAGAGAAGTATAATTACCACCAGGTACATGGCGATGGCTTTCTGGTTCTTTCTCTCTTTGAACCATTTTATGGTTGCGTCTGCGAAACTCTTTATATCCTTTTTGAGTGCTTCCACGTCCATTTTTATCCCTCGTCTGCCATCCTCTTTTACTCCTATATCAGCCCCATGTTTATCTACTTTTCTATTTGAATTTTTTCTGTGTCCATTTTCTGTGTCCACCTCAGTCTTCTCATCTCAGCCTTCATCTCAGCCATGTACGGGGATTTTTTCTCCGCACCGTGGACACCGGCCATTTTTGACACGGTTCACGGAGACGGCGAACCCCACACGCTCTATGAGGAGCTCGCCGCAGGAGGGACAGTATGTGTTCTCCCGGTGGTCGCCTGGCACGTTTCCGAGATAGACGTATTTCACCCCGGCATCTTTTGCCACGTTGTATGCCATATCAAGAGTGCTGAGGGGCGTCGGCGGGCGGTCTGTCATTTTGTACTGCGGATAAAACCGGGAAAAATGCACGGGTATGTCCTCTCCAAGGGCCTCAACAACCCACTCCGAAAACTGTTTGATTTCTTCCCGGCGGTCGTTCCACCCGGGTATGACCAGGTATGTGATCTCAACGTGGATTCCCATTTCAACGGCGTTTTCGCATGTTCTGAGCACCGGCTCAAGGCGTGCTCCCACGACTTTTTTGTAAAACTCTTCGGTGAACGCTTTCACGTCTATGTTCATAGCGTCCAGATAGGGGCGGTGTTCCCGTAGCGCTTCTTCGGTCATGTATCCGTTGGTCACATAGACGGCGCTTATCCCCTCTTTTTTTGCGAGACGGGAGGTTTCAAGGGTGAACTCGTACCATATCGTGGGCTCGTTGTAGGTCCATGCGATGCTCTCCGAGCGGGTGGCCAGGGCCCCCTCCACGACCTCTTCGGGTGTCACCTTTCGCAGGAAAGGAAAAGATGGGTCTGCCATTGAGATGTCGTTGTTCTGGCAGTGGAGGCATCGGAAGTTGCATCCAACGGTTCCGAGGGAGAAGGCTGTGGAGCCGGGTTTGAAGTGGAACAGGGGCTTTTTTTCTATGGGATCCACGGCCACGGACGATGCCATCCCATATATGAGCGTGTACAATCGCCCCTCCTCATTTTTTCGGACACGGCAGATGCCTGTTTTTCCGGGTGGTATGGGGCAGCGGTGGTTGCACAGTCCACACCTGACCCACCTCTCTTTTTCCATGGGAGACCAGAACACAGCCTCCCTTTTGCCCGCCTCGCCACGTTTTCTTGTGCCGTCTTCTTTTATACCTGAAAACCACACCATCCAGACCACCTCTGTTTCACCGGTTTTTCACCGCACCATCTTTTAACCCTTTTTTTCCCACAGCGAGTTTTTTCTGAAATGCTGATATCCCTCCCTGCGAAGGAGACGCTTTTTTCCATTCTTGTCTGCCAGGAACACCCGCGGCCGGCCGCTCTTTTTTTTCTGGACAGTTCCTATCCTGTTTACCTCACATTTTAACTTTTCCATGGCCATGAACAGGTCGTCTTCTTTCTCCGGCGGAAATGTGAAGAGGAGTTCATAGTCGCCTCCACCATAGATGGCTCTTTCCACGGCTTCTTCGTGTGTTTCACAGGCTTTCTCCAGGAGAGACGACAGGGGAATGTTATCCAGGGCTATGTCCACGCCGCTGCTTTCGGCCATGTAATAGGCGCTTATGGCAAGCCCGTCCGATACGTCCAATGCCCCGGTGCCCCCTGCTTCGGCTATTTTTTCACCCTCCCTCACCCTGGGATTGAATACGAGCGTTTTTTTGACGTCTCCCAACATAAAGTGTGCTATCTTTTCTCCAAGACGGCCGGTGACATACACTCCGTCTCCGGGTTTTGCCCCGCCTCTGGTCAGCACCCTTTCTCTGTTTGCTGTTCCTAGAACTGTGGCCCCCACCACCCCGCACCCCTGTTTTGTGTCCCCTCCCACTAGTGCCACGTCGTATCTGTCAAGAAGTGCGACGAAGCCCTCCACGAACCGATCCAGAAAAACCCCCACCAGATTTTTTGGAAGGGAGATAGAGAGCAGGGCGGCGACCGGTTTTCCCCCCATGGCCGCTATGTCGCTCAGGTTGACTGCCGCGAGGTGCCAGCCCAGGTCTTCCCCTCCTATACCGCCTCTCCTTTCGCCTTTTTCAAGCCAGGGCATGAAAGGGTTTATGTCCAGGGTGTCTGTGGTTGCCAGCAACACCATTTTTTCGTCTGGAAAGAACGTGTTTTGTGGGATTACGGCGGTGTCATCTCCTTTTGCCTCGGTGCCATCTGTGAGATTTATCATCTTTTTGACTATCTCCCACTCCCCCCGTGTATCCCCCGTCTCATGTGCGTCCCCTCTTTCCCCCGGGGGGCTTTTTGGGTCTTTTTTTTTCATGCGTGTCGTTATGTCAGAGGTGTTTTTCATATTTTCCCCACCACCGGGAGAGGAGGTCCACGGGCAGGACACCGCCCACCCTGGAAGCCACGGCCAGGGCTTTTGAAAAGCGCCATATTCTCGCATCAGAAACGTATATCCTCTCACGTAGGCGGTGGCTCCTCATCAGGTTTTTGTATATCGTTTTCTTCCACGCCTCGTTGTAAATTGCCATGCGGTTTTTTCCCACGCTAACCGTTTCTCCGGCCGCTTTTCCGGCAATGATCCCTGTGAAAATGGCGTTGTGTATCCCACCAGCCCCCAGGGCGGACGTGGCTCTGGCTGCGTCTCCCACAAGCGCAATGTTGCCATGAGCGGGCACAGAAATAGGGGTGGTGGTTGGTGCCGCCCCGGTTATCGTCTCCGTCCTCTCCCCAACCGTCCCCTCCCAGAAGCGCTCTATGAAACTCTCAAGGAGGTTGTGTGCCTTTCTGGAGTGCTCTCCGGAAACGATGATTCCAACGTTTGCCGTGCCGGATGGTACACCCTCTTTTTTTGGGAACACCCAGATATAGCCCCAGGGTGCTATCCCGGCTCCCACGTATATCGTGGCTGTGTCCTTCCTGTCTTCCCATGGCCCGCCCTTTATGCGGTGCTGTACCGCCACACTTATGTCGTGTGGTCTTAGCGGTTTCAGTATCCCCATGGATGTTCCGATGCGTGACTCAACCCCATCCGCCCCTATGAGCACCGTAGCTGTTATTTCTTCTCCATCGTCAAGGGCGGCCACAATTCTTCCACTGCTTCTACTGCTCCCCCCAGCTGCCCTCTTTTCCGCTTCTCCTTTTCCCGCTTTTTTCTCTTTTTCAACTCCGACGACGGTCTTACCTGTGACGATTTCGGCGCCCCTCTCCGAGGCGACTTTTGCCAGGAGTTTTTCCAGGCGGTCCCGGTTCAGTATCACCGCCCCGAGCTTTTTTCCCCTGGCCACCACTCTCTTCGTCTCCAGCGCGCCCCCTTTTCTCTGGTCTTTTTTCACAAGCACGATTTCGGCTTTTTCCACATGGTTGCTTATCACCCCCTCCTCCTCTATTGTTGAAAAGTCCACGCCGCAGGCGGAGAGCATCCTGAGAATTCTCACAAACGTTCCTTCGCCACATCTGACCGGAACCCCTATCTCCTCTTTCCTATCCACGACCATCACAGACGGCGTCTGGCCCTCTTTTTCACCCTGTTTTCCAATCGCTGATATCGCAGCGGTCAGCCCTCCGGGACCTCCTCCAACAACCAGGATGTCCATCTCCAAACCATTCCCCTCTTTTTTCTTTTGTTTCCCTCTTTTCTTTTATTCTATGGCCTGTCGCTCTGAAGAGACAGCGCTCCCATGGGACAGACGGTGACACACTGACCACATCTCACACATTTCTCATGGACTATCTCCAGGTATGTGGTGTGGAGTATGAGGGCGCCATCAACGGGGCAGACAGCGACACACGCCCCGCATCTCATGCATTTTTCCATGTCCAGGTGGAGGCGGAGGTTTCTGGGATTTTGTAGATTTTCGGGGTTTTTTCCACGCTTTTCTTCTTCTCCGGAACCCGGCACTCATATCACCTCTTCACACAACCCATCAGCCGTTTTTCTCCAGCAGTTCCATCCATTTTTTTCCTTCTCTGAAAAACGGTCCCCACCACAGCGAAAGGAGAGTATTGGGAAACACAGAGAACAGGGGCGAGAGGCGTCTTATCATTCCCACATAAAAGGACGTGTGTTTGTCTGACCTGTATATCCTTTTTTTCATTCTGGCACTCCGCTGGAGCGCTCTGAGGTACGTCTTCTTCCATATCACATCATATTCGTGGAGGGCGTTCTTCTTGGAGCGGCCGAGGAGTTCCTCTCTGGCTTTTGTCCCCGCCACGAGTCCATCAAAGAGGGCGCTGTGTATCCCGCCCCCGCCCACGCTGTAAGAGTGTCTGGCAGCGTCTCCCACAAGAGCCACCTTTTCTCTGACTACGTTTTGGGGCGGGAGGGCTATCGGGACTGCCCCAGCTATCTCTTCAACGATTTTTCCCCCGATTCCTTTCTTTTGTATGAACCGGTCCAGGAGGCTTTTTATCGTCTCGTTTCCAGATGCGCAGTTGCCGAGGCTGCCTATGCCCACGTTGGCCGTCCCGTCCTGTTTTGGAAATATCCACGCATAGCCATCGGGTATTATCTCCTGGCCTATGAATACCTCCGCCACGTTCTTTTCCCAGTTGCCATCTTTTATCCTGTACTGCACCGCTATCCCGAGCTGGTGTGGGCGCAGAGGGCGGGTTATCCCCATCTTCCTGCCCACCATGGACTCAACTCCATCCCCCCCGATGACCATTTTTGCCTGGAAGACCTCCCCGGTGTCCAGCCCCACCAGGTATCTGTTTTCACCGTCTTTCTGGATGCTGACCACGGTTTTTCCCGTGTACACCTCGGCACCCCTCTCCTGGCATCGTCTGATGATTTCCTGCTCGAACAAACCCCTGTCCAGGATCACCGCCCCCAGCGCTTTTCCGTTCACAACAGCTGGCTTTCCCCGGGGCGGATAAAACTTTATCCGGTCTATCTCACCCGCTATCCATTTCCCATCTTCCAGACCAAAAGTTCTGAGAACGACACCCATGGTGCCCTCGCCGCACCTGACCGGGTATCCTATAACCTCTTTCCTCTCTATGAGAGTGACAGAGACGTTTTTGTACGCAGAGGCCAGGGCAGCCATCCCTCCCCCGGGGCCTCCTCCCACCACGAGCACGTCCGTTTTCAGGATGTTTTCAGCCATCTAGTGAGGGTATGGTGTGGGGGTATTAAGAGTTTGTGCGGGGATGGAACAGTAAGTATTTCTCCCAAAATAGTGGAAAGACACGAGAACGATCGTTCATCAAAGAAAATATAAGTACCCTTATGTACAATTCCCTTTTAGAACTTTTGCGGTTTGTTAGGTGGGGTGTGGTTTTGGTGGGTCTGTCTCTGGTATGATTAAAGGTGTCGCCCGTTTTTGTTATTGTATGATTGGTTTTCTCATTGAGAGCCATCCAGAGCCTCCGTTTTCCCTGTCTTCAAACCACAGAACAACGTTCCACAAACTGTTCTCCTCATCGGACAGCAGAGCGGACATGTTGTATACTATAACCTCGTCCCCATCGTCAATAATACTATTATTGTTCACATCCCTGTAATCCAACAGCGGCGTACCATTCGGACTGCCCGGATAAACACAAACATCCCCATCAGGCGTCCTGACAGTCACCCACCAGACAGACAGAGTAAGACCACCATCACCCGTATACACCGCCGGATGATAAACAAGATTGGAACCCGTAGGGTTGAGAAGACTAACATTTTCCACTCTTAAAAAAGCCTCCCCCGACGTCCTGTTCAAACCAACCAAAAACAGATCCCCCCGTATATAAGAGAGATATAATGAGCCATATAATGAGCCTGTCACGTATCCATCATAGTATCGTAATATCACGTCATAAACCTTGCTGTTAGGGGATATGTACACGTTTTTTAGTATCAAATGGTCTCCTATACTTATGAAGCCGTCGCTGTCCACATCCACATAACTCCAATCAGTATCATTTAAATCCAGCATCACATATTTTCCACCAACACGGACCACGCCAACACTTATCTCCTTCAAATAAGGTCCGCCATCCTTCTGAGGAACAGGTGGACGGTAATCACTGTCCGCCGGATCAGATATGAAGAATCTAATGTCTTTTATTTCAAACTCCACCTCCCCCTCCGCCAGGCTAACATCCTTTAAAAACAGAGAACAGGTAAACATGGGCGGCCACCTTTCTACATCCCCCCGATAAGATAAATTGTAAAAATAGATGGAAAGAAAGATGGCCACAACTACAACTACAACAACCATAACAACCACGAAAAGCTTTTTTCTACCTGACAGAGAGGACTTTTTTATCTCCCCTGCCCGAAACCGCATCACACCACCACCTTAAAACTCATTTCTCCTATTATATCATATTCCGGCTCTGCCTGTGGGTTATAATTTTCATTGTTAGGGTCTAAAAACTCAGTATATGGTACAACCTTATCATAATTTATGGATGAAAAACCATAGTTTATTTCTATGTCACGGGGGTATCTGGCGGCATAAGGCACATAATCCTCTTTCATAGCTTCTTCGCTGAAATCTATTAAGGCTTTCTCACGCCCCATTTGTTGTACGAACCACTCCCAGCAACTCATGCCACGGTTTGCCCACTGTTCAGTATTCGGATAGCCCTGCTGCTCGTAAAGACCCCTATAGCTAAGAAAGAAATAGCTATTCAACATCAGAGCTGTAACATCAGACCCCAAAGAATCGTACCCGTTGTCAGCATACTCATCATAAAACCCGAACACATAGTGGCCGAGCTCATGTACGATTGCTACAGAATAATAACCTGTGTCCGGGTCATACCCCTCCAGTTTTTTTGGGAGACACATTTCCTCCTTTGGTCCTATCGTGTTGCTCCATGCGTCTGCTCCGTCCCAGTACCCGTTCACCCCACCGGTATGAGGCCAATACGCATCACCTGAACTATCGGCGTTCTGGTTTCCTATTCGGATGTTAACATTGTCCCAGTTTTGTTTGTTATTGTATATCGTCACATCCGAAATGTACGCGTAGCCGTCTGTCACAGTCATCATATATAAACTAGCACCTCTAAACCCGTCTCTAAGCTTTTCTATGTAGTCCTCGCTGGCATCCCACTCAAGAGAAACCGTCAGTCTTATTTTGAAAACATTCCTCGGATTCGCAGGATTCCTCTTTCCCATCTCAAACTCCCACAAATTCAACAACCCATCCCCATCCAAATCCTCAAGAGCATCCCCCGGGTCCAGATCATTCAACCCATACCTGTCCTCCCACTCAATACTCATACCATCCCCATCCAGATCATCACCACTGTTATTAACAGTCGGATCCATCCCATACACGTTCACTTCCTCCCACCATGTCAGCCCGTCGCCATCATAATCGTTTTGTCTTATATCAAACCATATTTCGCAGTCATCTTCGTCGGTGCCTGTGCTACCGTCCTCTTCGCCACTACTATGGCCAAGGGCCGCTGGTGTCTGCGGGGCTGTTCTCTTCGAATGTTTCTTCACTCTCTCTTGTCTGAGATTTTGGCAAAAGTGGTTTATCCTCTATCTGAGTCACCTCCTCTGAAACGAATCTATCCGAATCTGACAACTTTGAAGGCCTATACTTTTTCTGCCATATAGCTATGAAAATTATAAGAATAACGATAATGGAGGTGGGAACAAAACATAGACGATACCTATCCCATAAAGAACTGGATGCAATGTCCAAAGTTATAGAGACAATGCCACGAGGAGGTAAATCAATACAAACAGATTCGCTAATTCCCTCCGCTCTAGCTATAATCCGGTAAGGTGTAAAAACTGTTTTAGTGTGATTCTCGTGTTCAATAAGTTCTGGTAATAAAAAAAAGTACTTTCCATCGCTATGGTTAAAGCTCTGAGTTTCTTTTCCTAATGAATCTATTGCTACTACATTAGCGGTATCTATATACCGCCCCTCTTTATCTTTGATTTCAACAGTTAGATACCAAAGCTTCCTAAAATCACTACCATTTAGAAAGAAATTATTTTCTAGGATTGGATTGGAATCTATTGAGTGAATATTAGAGTTGCTAACAGTACAGTTCCGAATAATAGCATTAGATTCGAAATAACATGCGATGCCATGTATTGAGTTTTCGATTGTAGAACTAATAATCAACGGGGTTGATGACGTCAAAGATATCCCTTGGATAAAATTATTTCTAAAGGTTACATTCTGGATTATCCCAACGGTTCTGGACATAACAACTCCATAGTTATTATTTGAAATAGTAGAATTTCTTAAATCAAGATTTGTATCTTTACAATTTATAGCCATGTCAGCGTATTCTATATTAACATAGTCTAATTTAGAAATTGACCGGTCATTCTCAATAACTATCCCACCCCAGCATCCTCTCTTTGGTGTACTATTAGACGAGGTAAATGTGATTGGTTGAGTGGGCAAACCTACAGCATTAATTCCGCCCTTGATGATGAGATATGCCCCGTCTGCGAAAGAGATATTTACTCCAGGATGTACGTTTAAAATACTATCAGACGGTACTGTAAAATTAGTCATTAACTCTATATCCTCAGCCCATGTTATTTGGTTTGTTGCAGTAGCCAGAGGTGTATTTAAACATATTCTGTCATAGGAGAGAACAAGAAGTGAAAGCAAAAGAAGAAGTAGAATTTGTCTGCCTCCTCTTTTCATATCCACTCCTCCATGGAGATCTTCAGCCAGTCTATATGTATATATTCGTTTGTGGGGTTGACATCGTAATCTGTGGCAAAATATACGCCATTAATCGGAGGAGGGGATTCTGCATTTAGAGATAAAGAGTGTGTATAAAAGAGGATTTTAATAACACTATCACTAGGAACAAAAAGAGGTTGAGAAGATGTGAAAATAGTGTTTGTCCAATCCCAAACATAAGGGTTATCAGGGTTTTCATATAACTTTTCCTTAGAGACTATACCCCCTCCGCTATCATACACTTCCAACCATATTTCAAAATAAGTGAGACCTGTATCTATTGTATTATGACCGTAAATGTCCACCTGGAATGATATGGTAAGCATTGCATCACTTAATATAGACGTTGTCTTTCCAATCCATGCTTTAGCCCACGACCGGCTAATAGGCCCGGGTAAATCGCCCACCAAATCATCTACAGGATAACTCATTGTCTGAGAGTATATTTCGATGATATTTGTAGACAGGTCTACGCTAGCATCTTGCTGGGCGTAACCGCCGTACCAATCACCCAATGCATCCTCTTCGTCCAAAAAAGTGTCTGAAAGATCAAAAGTAGTTATCGTTATCATGCCGTCTACAGTATTGTCCAGTGGTTCAAAATCCTTTCCATCAGCATAGCCATCCCCATCCGAATCCCAAGTAGCCGGATCAGTCATAAGAACAAAAACCTCCTGGTAATATTTAAGCCCGTCGCCGTCTGTGTCCCCATTATCTATTATATTAAACCATATCTCGCAGTCATCCTCGTCTGTGTCTGTGCTGCCGTCTTCTTCGCCACTCGCGTGGCCAGGGCCGTTGCTGTCGCCGGTGTGGTCTTCGCCTGTCCATGTGCCGGTTTTGAGGCTGTAGTATACGTCCAGGTTGCTCCCATCTCCGCTTATGTCCATGGTGTCATCACCATCGTCTTTGCCTTCAGCCCCAATGCCGCATGTCTGTGATGTTATACACCTTCATTCTCCCCTCTGAAGGAAATTTTATTTCTTTTTTTTAGATTTTTTAACAGATATAAAAATAGTAAAGATGTCAACAGAATGTTTATACCAATAGATATCTTGAAGTAGGAGAAATTCCGATTTTCACTCCCTAACAGAGGTTCATGTTTAAAAGGATCTAAAGGGAAATAGTCTGCATCGTCTGTGTATCCATCGCCATCAGTATCTTTCTTATAAAAGAAAAGCAAAGTTCCATTTAGTTTAACCTTTTTATCATTCACATCTTCATATACGGTTATGTTTATATGCCAATTTGTATATTGATATTCTTTAAAATTAATGCTAAAAGAAATTTTTATAAAATCGGCAAGATCTACTTCACCACTATTGTCTAACCTAATTGTAGAAAAACCCCAAGTTATGGAAATATTGTTCAAAGTATAATCGTTAATTTTAATCGTTAGCGTCATATTATCCGGCATTTGCTGCTCAACATCTGGCATGCCATTCCCATCGGCATCTTCATCTAAAACATTTTTTATACCGTCATTATCATAGTCATAAGGATATACATCAGATAACGCATCATAAAAACCGTATTTACTAATCATTAATTCACAATATATTGTGGTCATATTCGAAATGGTGTCGTCAAAAACAGCTTCTCTGCCATTTAATGAAACTATCATGGCCTCTCCACGCACAGCTGGAGAGAACAAAGAAAAGACTATAAATATGCAAAAAAAGAGTAAACAGCAAAACTTTGGATACATCCGATGCATATTACTACCACCTACACATAGTAATCTTCATCTGGTTCAGACGGGTCTGCTGCAGTGTTAACACTTACTATTTTTGAGAAATTGAATTCTTCGATGGATTCTATAGAAAATCTAGGACCGTGCGCCTCTTCGGTAGCGCCTAATAAAGGATCGTGATTCCCCAACCCCAAAAGATTGGCTTTCCATTTTTCTTCAACAGTCATCCCATTGTTCAAATCAACTTCATCAGGGTTTTTTGGATCACCTAAATGTCCTATTATAACCATTACATTATATACGTTCCAATCATCTCTGCGGGGGTCTGGGCCATCAACCCTATCATCGTGGCGGCCTATTGCTCCCCACTCGTGATCACACCCTATCGCATGACCTATCTCGTGTATTAAAATTCTTGCCTTTATTAAATCCAGAGAAATCCCCATGTTTTTTAGATTTGATATTCTCTGGTCATCACCGTAATACATCTCAATAGCGCCAGCCCAGATAAAAATTCCTGAAGAAGACACATCAGCAGGGTTGTCAGAGTTATATTGAGTATCTCCGAATATTGTAGAACTCCCGCAGTCAAAAGCAAAAACCACATGAACTGCTTTATGATAGTCATTTTCCCCGATCTCGCCGTCATCTCTGCACTGCCGCAAAAACTCTCTTCTTTCTTTATCTGTATCAAGGAAATCTCCGGATTTTGCTGGCAGGATATCATCTAACACATACCCGAGGTCCACCCCTGCGTCTTTGAATGCTTTTTTTGTCTCCGACAAAACATAAACAGATGGGGAGATGCCTTCCATATAATCAACCTCCAATACAAGACTTTTCGCTGTCGGATCTGATCCATAAATATATACTTCCTCCCAGTATTTAAGCCCGTCGTTGTCATAATCGTTTTGTCGGATGTCAAACCATATTTTTGCTCTGAAAAAGTTTTCTCTGTTTGATTCGCTGTAGCCGTAACCATCGCTGTCGCCCATGTAATCGTCGCCTGTCCATGTTCCTCTCCGGGTGTTGTATGTCAGGTCCAGCCCATAGTCGCTTCCGTTGCTGTTGAGGTCCATCTGGTCATCGTTTCCTGTTAGAAGACTGTCGTCGTCCCACGCCTCTACACGTATCGGGATGTGTGTTTTGCTGTCATCTATGTTCTTAGTGAAAGATATGCTGAGTTCGTTTTCGTCCAGATACCAGTCATCCTCTTTTACCGGTATAGCGCTGGTGTACTGTTGCCCATCTATCCACACCTTGAAATAAAAGTCCCCATCACCACCATATGGGTCCACGTTCTGGCCATGCCCATACCACTCTGCAAACTTTATAAGACCCACAGTCAAACTCAAATCCACCAGGGGGTCCACGTCCAAGTTGTCTGCGACGCCGTCGCCGTCCGTGTCCGTGCTGAGTGGGCTTGTCTTGTATTTGTTTACTTCTTCGCCGTCGTTCCATGTGTCGCCGTCGGTGTCCGGGTCTGTTGGGTCTGTTTTGTATT
>CAZROC010000012.1:0-47748 GCA_964601625.1 uncultured Thermoplasmata archaeon
TGGTTTAAAACTGGTTGTTGGTGCCGTTTCGTGGAGTTCACTGCGTCGCTCCACTTACGTCATCAAACCGGGGAAATTTAAACAAGTTTGATGCCGAGGGAGGGAGTCGAACCCTCACAAAACGGATCTGCAGTCCGCCACATTAGCCGCTCTGTCACCTCGGCTTCTGGTGGTGTGGGTGTGGTGGGTCTGTGTCTGTTTTATGGTTTAATGGTATTTGTTTATTAATCTTTTGCTCTGGGCGGGTGTGGGACAAAATTCCTTTTTAGTCTTTCACTATTATGACGTATGCTCTCCACCCGCGATATTTTTTTGGCGCGTCTATTTTTGATGAGTTGCCGAATTTTGTTAAGTCCTATTTTCTATCTTTAAATCCATAAACAACACAATACACTCAAAAGACCAGACAGAATAAACACACACGACATGCTGCAGAGAAACGTTAATATTCACAACACTGTTGTGGGTAATCACTGGAGAGATGGTGAAACATGAAACTGTTCGGTTCGTCGGGAATAAGGGGCGTTTACGGAGAAAAGATCACGCCTGAGCTGGCCATGAAAATAGGACGTGTAATTGGTTCCATGTACACCAAATGTGTGGTGGGCAGAGACCCGCGGCTAACCGGAGAGGTGATGTCCAGCGCTCTCATGAGCGGGCTTATGGCCGCCGGCTGTGACGTGGTGGACATAGGGATAGTTTCCACCCCCACCCTCGCTCTTGCCACAAAAAACTTTGACTGCGGTCTGATGGTGACCGCCTCTCACAACCCGCCCCAGTACAACGGGATAAAGTTCTGGAACCCTGATGGCACCTCGTTTGGGGTCGCACAGATGCAGGACGTAGAGGACAGGATTCTCAACGACGAGTGGGTGCCAGCTACATGGGAAAATGTCGGAACATATTCTTTTTACCCGAACGCTGTCCATGACCACATCAACGCCATAAAAAACGCTCTTAAAAAAGACTCTGAGCAGCCGCTGGACGGGCTAACAGTGGTGCTTGACTGTGGCAACGGCGGCGGGAGCGTCGTGGCACCCCGGGTGTGGAGGGCCCTGGGAGCAAAGGTCATAGAGATGAACTGCGACCCGGACGGGCGTTTTTCGGCCAGAGACCCGGAGCCGGAAGAGGAGAATCTCGGACTCTTAAAAGAACTCGTTGTTAAGGCCGGAGCAGACCTAGGAATAGCACATGACGGGGACGCTGACAGGATGACAGCCGTGGATGAGAAAGGGCGCTTTGTTGGTGGCGACCTGTTGATGCTTATCTTCGCCCGGGAGTACGCCGGCAAAAAAGTCGTGGTGCCTGTTAACGCCACCATGGCCGTTGACGACCTGGTTGGGCGGGAAAACGTTCATCGCTGCCGTGTCGGAGACGTTTTTGTTAGTGAAAAATTGAAAGAAATTGGTGGGGATTTCGGCGGAGAACCCTCCGCCACCTGGGTGTTCTCTTCGTATGGTCTGTTTCCAGACGGAGTCTTTGCCGGGGTGAAACTGGGAACAATAGTCAAAAACGCCATAGAAAACGGTGCGAGCTTTTCTGCCGTGGTGGACGGGTTGCCCCGATATCCCATTTACAGGAAAAACTACTCTTTCCCGCCTGAGAAAAGGGAGGAGGTCGTTGAAAAGGTATACTCCCGGCTGAGAGAACTCGGCGGTCGTATAACAGACGTAGATGGTATAAGGGTGGATTTTGACGACGGGTGGGTTCTCGTACGGGCGTCCGGGACGGAGTCCAAGTTCAGGTCCACGGCGGAGGCCAGAGAAGATAGGCGGGCCAGGGAACTGTTTGAAATGGCAGACCGGGTGGTCGTTGGAACAATAAAAGAAACAGTTGCGTGACCGGAAGAGAGGTGAGAAGTATGGCCAACGAAGATGGGAAATACAGGGCCCTGGTTCTTGCAGCCGGCGAAGGAACCAGGATGTACCCTCTGACAGAAAAGCGTCCCAAGCCCATGATAAAGGTCGCCGGAAAACCCCTCCTCCTGTGGGTGCTGGAGACCCTTAAAAACAGGGGCATCACAGAGGTCGTCATGGTCGTTGGGTGGGAGGGAAAGAGAATAAAGGACTATTTTGGAGACGGGAAACGTTTTGGGCTTGACATAAAATATGTCTATCAGGAAAAGAGGATGGGAACCGCACATGCCACCCTGCTGGGAGAGAAATTCCTCGGCGATGGGGCCTTTCTGTCCGTTAACGGGGACGTGATAATAACAGAGGAAATGGTTGACACAGTTCTCCAGAGACACAGAGAGACCGGGCTGAACGTTGTGGGCGTCGCAGAGGTCCGTGACCCCCGGGGATTTGGCATAGTCCACGTTGAAAACGGGCTTATAAAAGAGATTGAAGAAAAGCCTGATCGTCCCACACGGAACACGATAAACTCTGGCATATACGTGTTGAAACCGGACATATTCTCCCTGGTCCGCGAAACCCCCCTCTCTGCCAGGGGCGAGTATGAGATAACGGACACGTTTAAACTGGCAATTGAAAAAGAGGGGGTGGCTGCGGCCATCCTGCCCGGGGAGTGGGTTGATGTTGGCCGTCCATGGGACCTCCTTGAGGCAAACCGTGTGCTCATGGACCGGGTTGAAATGACTGTTGATGGCGACGTAGAGGAGGGGGCACGCCTCATTGGGCCGGTGAAAGTGGGGAAAGGGGCCAGTATAAAATCGGGCTCTTATGTAGAGGGGCCTGTTATAATAGACGAGGGGGCAAAGATCGGCCCGAACTGTTACATACGCCCCCATACATACATAGGCAAGAGATGCCACGTTGGGGCCGCCGTGGAAATCAAAAACAGCATAATAATGGACGACACGAAGGTGCCGCATCACAACTATGTTGGCGACAGCGTCATAGGCGAAAGATGCAACTTCGGCTCGGGCACAAAACTGGCAAATCTGCGTTTTGACGATAGACCCGTCCGTGTCGTTGTCAAAGGAGAGCTTGTGGACTCTGGCAGGAGAAAGCTGGGGGCGATAGTGGGAGATGACGTCAAAACAGGTGTCAATGTTTCAGTAGACCCGGGCACGGTCATAGGATGTGACGTGTGGATATCCCCGGGGGCCTACGTTCGTGGCTTCATTTCCTCAAAAACATTTGTCAAATAATCTGCATTAGCTATCTATAAACCGTCTGAAATAACCCATCTGTTAAGGCGGAGAACATGGAAAAAAAAGACGTTGAAAACATAGGACTGGCAGCGCCGTATTTCCACCCCCATGTTGGGGGGGTGGAATCCCACGTCTACGAACTCGCAAAACACCTGTCCGCCAGAGGATACACCGTGGAAGTTCTCACGTCTAACAGCGAGAACGTTGCTCCAGAAGAACCCATGGATGGGTTCGTTGTCAGGAGGGCAAAATGCTGGGGCAAACCCTTCACCACGCCCATAGCACCGGGCATAAAAAAACTGGTTCGCCAGGGCGACTATGACCTCATCCACGTACACACCCCGCCACCCATCACCGACCTCTTTGTTTTATCCGCCGCCAGAAAGCAAAACGTGCCATCCGTTTTAACATACCACTGCGACCTGGAGCTTGAAAAGATCGGAAAGTATGCTGTGGGGCTGTACAACAGGGCGCTTCAGAGACGTGTTCTGTCCATGGCCGATTCGCTTGTGGTCACTACCACGGGCTACGGCAGGACCTCGCGCTCCGTGTGGCACATAGAACCACATGTTGTCCCAAACGCTGTGGACCCCACCGAGTTCCACCCCCAAATAGACGGGGTGTGCATACGGGATAAACTCGGCCTGGACAGAGACGACTTCATGGTGCTTTTCGTGGGCCGTCTCGTCCCACACAAAGGAGTCCAGCATCTCATAGACGCCGTTGCCGTCCTGAACAGGGACATGGGAAAGAAGGCTTATCTTGTGGTGGTTGGAAAGGGGCCCCATGAGATCTTTCTACGAGAAAGAGCCAGAAAAGTCAGATGTGAAAAGGTCATATTCGCAGGCCGTGTCTCCAGAGAAGACCTGCCCCGGTATTACGCCGCAGCGGATGTTTTCGTTCTGCCCTCAATATCCCGTCTGGAAGCGTTTGGAATAGTCACCCTTGAGGCGATGGCAAGTGGTAAACCTGTCTTGGTGTCAAACATACCGGGTGTCAGAGACGTCGTTGATGACGGGGTTGAGGGGTTGATAATTGAGCCCCTGGACCCGAAAGGAACAGCGAAAAAAATAGCATGGGTGATGGAACACCCGGAAGAGGCACGTAGGATGGGAGAGATGGGGCGAAAAAAGGTTGAGGAAAAATACAACTGGTCAAAAGTGGTGGAAATGATTCTGAACGTTTACAGAGAGACTGTCAGAAAAAAGAGGCGGTGACATCAGACGACCTCAAGCACGATGCTCTGGCCAGCGGAGTTGTAAGCCCGCCAGGAATCCATGTTGTATGGAAAAGCGGCTATGATGTGCACCCTGCCGAAGTTTTTGAACATCTGCAGGTCGGCGGAAGAAGGAAAGGGCGACGGGGACGGATGGCTGTGGACACTTCCAACAATAGACAGGTCTATTGGCAACATGAATGTGCGCAGAATCGCGTGTTCGTCCCCGGAAATCGTGCCGGGAATCAAGATCACCTCCACTATGGTGTCGCCAGAAGCCCTGAGCGCTCCGGCAAACTCAAGCGGGTGGGTTTCCCTGGCACTCTCAAAAATGGTCTCCAGCACCTCCTCTTTTATGCGTCTGATTTCCTTTGCAGGAGGGGGGCGGCGCTGTTTCCTGAACAGGGACATACAGGGAGAAAAAACACGAGGGAGAAAAGGTTATCGCCAGATGAAACCACCAGACGAACAAACTTAAAATATATATACAACCACCCCAATTGCCACCCGTTCCCCAGAGAGCAGAGGTGTGGTTGATGGTCAGAAAACCTGCCAGGATGTACACACAGGTCAAGGGACAGGCATACACCCGCAAAGAGTACATGGGAGGAGTACCCGGACACAGGATAGCCCAGTTCAGGATGGGCACACCCTCCAACGACTACAAACTCCGGGTGTCACTTTGCGTCAAGGAGAGATGTCAGATACGCAGCATAGCACTGGAAGCGGCAAGGGTCACAGCAAACAAGATGCTCTCCAAGAGGATAGGCACATCAAACTTCTATTTCAGGGTCAGAGTGTACCCACACCACGTTCTGAGAGAGAACAAACAGGCGACAGGGGCCGGTGCAGACAGGGTGTCCGATGGGATGAGAAAAGCGTTCGGGAAACCCGTTGGTGTCGCTGCCAGAGTGGAACCAGGACAGCCCGTGCTCACCGTCTGGACACACCCACAGCATTTTCCGATAGTCAAAGAGGCTCTCAGAAAAGCGGGGATGAAACTCCCGTCTCCCTTCACCATCGTCATTGAAGAGGGAAGAGAACACCTCAAAGGGATATAAGCGGTATGATAGGTTTTTATCTCTTCAACACCTAACCCGTCCTATGGATGAGGAATATTTCGCTGAAGAAGACAGCGGTGGCGGGCCGGGAAAAGATTCCGACCATGGCGCGGGCGTCCCCGTTCTCTGTTTTGGCCCGGGGCATGGGACCATCGTCCCCCAGCGCCTCAGTGAGTTTTTTGGAGAAGACATTAGCAGTGCCTCCATTCCCCCCCTACATGGTGGGTTCCTGTGCCCGGGTTTCATGATACCATCCTCGCTTTTCGCAGGAGGTCTGAGCCCGGAAAACGAGCTGGCTCTACTCAGGGTCTTCCGCGAGTTCTCAGACAACGGGGAAAAAACCCCTCCCTTTATCTACTTTAGATCAGACGCACACCCATGGTCTGTTCTCACAAGTCCGCTCCTGAGAGGCAAAAAGATGTTTCTAAAAGCGTTGAGGGAGATGAGATATCAGACACAGACCAGCCCGCCTCCTGGCTACGTCGTCGTCTTTCCAGGAGATGTGCGGATGTCTGGCACTCTCTCAGCCAGCCCTCTGGATGGGCGGGTTGAAGTGGAAACATACACAGGGTGGGGTGGAGAAAAAACCGGCGAAGCGGTTTTCAGCATATACGACGGGAGGGTGGTGAAAGAGAAGGGGATACCCCAGTGGGCGCTGGTTGACCTCTATAACATCATAAGGGACGTGGGCGAAAAACTGTGGGACCTAGGGGGAGAGAACTGCACAGAGGCACCGCCGATGGGGGTGGAAAATAAAGAAGAAGGCCGGGAGGCAGAGGGAGTAAAGAACGCCGGAGTGTGTCACCTCGTGTGGTGTATCCCCTCAACAGAGGGCGGACACACGGTACGGGTGATCTGGGGACGCCTGGAACAGCCACATGAAAAGAGCGCCGAACAGATAGAGGTTGAACCATCTGATATAAAAAACCCGGTCCCTGCCAGTGGTGGCTCCGTGGGGGTGCGCCATGTGGACAAAGAGATAGGTGGAGTTGACACAGGAGATATCTTTCCATTGCCCATAAGGTGCTCTGTTGGCGTCTGGTCTGATTTTCTGGTGAGGGCTCTCCAGCTAGACACGAGCGAAAATGAGATTGGCAAAAATGAGAAAAGGTTCATACAGAGGAGGGTTCTGGACGGGTCCATAGTGCCCGTTGTGTACTATGACGGCGAATATGGCGGCAAAGAACTGGGCGGGCTCGCCGCAGAAAAGCTGTTCGCCATGATCCCCCTGGAAAAAGTATATGAGGACCTGTCCCTCCCGGACCGGGTGAGACATCGTATCAGAGAAACCCAGTGGGGCGATGCCGCAGACGATGCCGTGAAGGTTGAAATACTGGTCGGCGTGGATGTCCCCCACATACTGTCTGTTGAGCGGGTTTTTTCAGCGGTGGATGGCGTTGCTGTGATGGTGACAGACACAACAGAGGACGGGATAGACAGGTTGTTTTCCACCCTTGGTCCCGTGGCAGAGCGTTATGGCAGAGAGAAAGTTTTCATCGCCATCCCCCCGGGCAGACAGTCTATTAGACAGCCTATGGGTTATCTTATAAGAGGTGTCGTCAGGACAGGCCTGGGCGGAATAATACTTGGAAGGGACAGAGAGACCAACACAGTGGACAGCGTGGCCGGCGGAGTTTTTGTGTCGCTGATGAGAGCGGTCTATCTCATTGCCAGAGAGGAGTGGAGCGTCGTTGTTGAGAACGCAGTTGAGAAAAAACGGGAGGAGAAAAAAGAAAGAGACCTCCACGGGAGGTCGTGGTAGCGTAGGGGTATTTCACATGGAAAAAGAAATTAACAGGGAAGATGACAGAGAAACTGTGGACTGGACGAATGGCGTCTCCGAAGAAACCGTTATGAGAGAACTGACAGAACAGCTCTCAAAGGACTCGTCTTTTTCCAGCGGAAAAGTGCTTGGGCCCATGTACACCACTCCCCACCCCATAGCAGTAAAGGCCCATGTCATGTTCTTTCAGTCAAACCTGGGAAACCCCGGGCTCTATCCGGGAACAGCCGCCCTGGAAAAACGTGTTATCCAGTGGATAAAAGAGATGCTGCACTCCCCACCGTCTGGCCACGGCGAGTTCACCAGCGGAGGAAGCGAGTCAAACATAACCGCCCTGTGGATGCACCGGGAGAAAACGAAGAAAAAGAGGGTGGTCTTTTCCCGCAACGCCCATTTCTCCATGTTCAAAGCGTGCTCCATCCTAGGCCTTGAGCCGGTGGTCATCCCACGGGGAGAAGACCTGTTACCCAGCCCCGGAGACTTTGAGAGGGAGATAAAAAAAGAGGGAGTGGCATCGGTGGTTCTCGTGGCCGGCACCACCGAATTTGGCCTCGTAGAGCCGATATCAGAGGTGGCAAAGGACGCCGCCGACTATGGGGTACCGGTTCATGTTGACGCCGCCTTCGGCGGATTTGTCCTGCCCTTCCTGGAATCCCTCCAGAAAAAGGGAGAAATGGAAAATATCAGCGGGGGGCGGTGGAAGCCCTGGATGGGGGACTGGGATTTCCGCGCAGAGGGCGTTTCCACAATAACAGTTGATCCGCACAAGATGGGCATGTCCACCCTGCCAGCGGGAGTCTTGCTCTCAAGAGATGTTGACCCGTGGAAACACATAGAATTCCATTCACCTTATCTCACAACATCCCACAGCCGGGGAATGCTTGGGACACGTGCCAGCGGTGCTGTGGCCGCCACCTATGCGGTTATGCGCCACCTCGGGTACACCGGGTATGTGGAAATGGTCAGAGAGCAGATGCGAACCACATACCTGATGGTGGACCTGGCCAAAGAAAAAGGGATAGATGTGGTTACCTCGCCCACGACGCCGCTGGTCGTTTTCAGAGCAGAAAAACCCGCCCGGGTATCACATGAACTTGATAAAATAGGTGGGTGGAAGGTGTCAACCACCCCGGACCCGCCCGGGATAAGGGTCGTTGTCATGCCCCATGTCACTGAAAAGGTCGCAAGGTCTTTTATAGACGACCTGGCCAGAGTGCTAAAGCACCGCCGGTGATGTTCTAAAAGAACAGGAGCGTCGCCAGCACGACCGAAAGAGAAAAGAGGTTGATGAAACGCTCGTCTCTGAAAGCCACTCTGGCCCTGAAATCTGTCCATGTGATGCCGCGTTTTTTGCCCGGAGGGCCCCTAGCATCTTCAAAACTCTTATAACGTGGCAGATAGACCTTGCCCCCGGACAGAATATCCAGCATCAGATGAAAAGAGAGCCCCAGGAACGCCGCAGTCGTGATATAAAAAAACCACCCTGAAAACAAACCGGCCAGAAGAACAGCGCCAGCTACGAGAAGCGGCATCATAGGGGTGAAAACAGAGTGCGACACCGCCCCAAAGGTCAGCCCCCGTGTGCCCCTGGCGTCAAGAAATGGCACCAGAGCGAAAAAACCGGCCAGAGGAGGAAGCGGTGAGAACGGAGAAACCCCGAGGGCCGGGACGAGGGCCATGGACATAGCCATTGAAAACAGAAAATGGGAAAGATGGGAAAGATGTGATACGCTATACGAACATGAATTGTTCGCAGAAACAGGACTCGCAAACAGATCCTCCATGGGCGGGCTATGGGGCAATATATTTAAATGATTTCCACAATAGAGTTATAAGAGGGGTTACAATTGGAGTCGCAGATGTCAACCTGGATATTGTATCTCATTCTCGCTTCTGTTATACTGTCCTTTTTCATAGCCGGTTTTGTCTATGAGAGATACCTGCTCACCGGTAAAAAGCTGAGACACCTCCAGACATGGTTTATAGCATGGGTCATCGTTGGAATAAGAACAGGGCTTGAGCTCTTCAACTTCACCTCACCTTCTTACACGCTCTTCGTCGCATACATGACCCTGGCTCACTCAATAATGTGGTACTATGGACTGGCACAGCTGATGAAATACCAGCATCTATGGAAACGCTCTTTCACGCTGGTATACATCGCCGCGTGTGCTCTCTCACAGGTTCCCCTGCTGGCGTGGGGGAAAACCCATCTGGCAATAGCGTCCATATATCTGATATTTACACCTATCATGTACTTCATCCTGGCATACGCCTTTTTCAAACCGGCCCTTCACAGAAAAAAGCTCGGATTGAGTCTGGTATCAGGGGCGTTCTTCCTCTGGGGCCTGGACTACCTCATCTTCGGATACCCCTATTATGTACTCCAGAACCATCTGGCTGGAACGATAGGATGGTTTCTCGGATTCCTCTTCAGAATCCTGATCATCATGGGCTTCTACTTGATGGTTGAAGAGACATCTTCAACCTACTGAAATACAGCAAAAATGCCCCGCTTAACACCACGTACTTCAAACAAAATACACAACAACCGGCAGCATTATGCAGCCCATGAGATGCGCCCTCTGGACGCCCACCATCGGGGGGATAAGGCCCAGCAGGGTTGAAACACCCAGTATGACCAGCCCCACGGGCCCCGAGAGAACCGCCACAGCGACAACCAGCAAAACGATGAGAGCCTTTGAAAGCAAAACATAGTTCATGTCAGCGTACCGGGACGAAAAAACAGAGCCAAGGCGTGTCGTCAGAAAATAGCCGCAGACGCCGGCGATAAACGAGCCAAAGAGCAAAACCACCAGAGCCAGCGGGACATCGCTGATGGGTTTCCATACAGATATGTCTCCGCCCAGCAGTTTTTTGACAGCCCCCATGGCCCCGCTTCTCGCCTTTAGAATCACAAACAGCGCCACCAGGTTCATTATGGCATTGGCTGTGTTCACCCCGCTGACGGCGACGATGAACTCTTTTTCGTCGTCCCCCCTCCATTCATCTTCGCCTTCTGTTTCCGGTATTTTTTCGTCTATTTCCTCTCCGAGTATTCCTTTGGCGATGACCGTTGCGCTGGCGCTTGATACCCCCGGAAACCATCCCACCAGGCCGCCGGCGAACGTGCCAGCTATCACCCCTTTGATGGTTTTTTTCTTTCCCAGCCGGTGCTTTATCCCTCTGTGCTGTGGGGGTATTTTTTCTCCTTCACTGAGGCTCATGAGCAGGCCAGGGAGACCGAACAGGCCCGTGAAGATGGGGAACAGGAGGCCGGCGTAGAGGGATGGGAAAATGAGCGGGTTGTGGGTTTCCAGAGCGCCGTTCATGACCACATATCCCAGAGCGCCGGATATCAAAAAAAGGGCGGCTGCCCATGCTCTCTGTTTGAGGTGATCCAGCGTCCCGGGAACCATTTTTCCGTTCCATGCAAGTGTCTTTTCGGGGGAAGCCTTTTCCATTATTATGAGTATGGT
This sequence comes from uncultured Thermoplasmata archaeon, assembly GCA_964601625.1. Classification (GTDB taxonomy): domain Archaea; phylum Thermoplasmatota; class Thermoplasmata; order JAGHBH01; family JAGHBH01; genus CAZROC01. The sequence goes on from CAZROC010000012.1 coordinate 10,655, forward strand.
CTCAACGCCTATGAGCATGAAGGGTATCATGGGCAGAAGTTTTTCGTATCCGTCGGTGGGCGTGCCCATCAGGTATCTGGCAGGTAAAACGGCTGCGAGGCCCAGGATCAGGGCGCCAAAGCTGCCCATGGCGCTGTATTTCACCGCCTCCTCGCCTTTTCCCATTTTGACCAGTTTGTGCCCCGGCAGGACATTGAGAGCTGTGTCGTCGTCTGGCACGCCGAGGAAGACCGTCGGGATTATGTCAAGGAACGTGTGTGTTATGGCCATTGTCACTATCACTGTTGACGCTAGAAGAAGAACATGGGACGATGACGCGCCAAAAAAAGACGCCGTGGTTGCGGTGAAGCCTATTATCGCTGTCTGGGCGGAGAGTATGAAAACCGCTATTGTGTTCACGTGGACCCCAGGTGTTAGACCGGTGAACGTTCCCAGCGCCACTCCTATGAGGGAGAACACTGCTGCCGCCAGAAGCAACCCCAGCAGTTCCATGTTCCGGTGAAAAATAGGGAGTATAAAAAATAACTGATTTGGGGGGTGATTCGGGGGAACATGTCTCTAAAATTCTCTCAGCTCCTCCTCTTCTGTTTCTTCCTCTGCTTTTCCGGTTTCTCCATCCACCTGGTCGGGGGCAAATTTTTCTTCTGGTCCAGGCGGCTGTCCGGGAGGAGGCCCTGGGGACTGCTGGGCCGGGACGTAGTAGTACGGTGCCTGCTGTGCTGAGTATCCTGGGGGCTGTGGAGATGGGAGCTGTGGAGGCGGGGGCGGTCTTCCGCCTTTTCTTCCCTCCTTTTTCTTTTTGAGCGATACTAAAATGGCTGCCGCTGTTATTGCTATCAGTCCGAGTAACAGGTAGGGGGAGAATATGCCACCTGTTCCGGTGCCATTCTCGGTCTGTTGTTCGGGGCTGTAAACCAGCGTGTACGTGCCTGGCTCCGTTATCTGGGCCGTGACCGTTGCTGTCTCGGGGTCTACCGTCCCACTCAGGGTTTCCCACTGGCCCGTGGCGGGGTTGTAAAAGACTATTTTGACGTCCTCTGTGCTGGCTCCCGGTTGGAGGGACGATGGGTCGTAATGGAATACCATAGTTATGGGAGTTGAGGGTTTTTCGCTCATGTCTATGGCGTATACATCTCCAATGGCGTTTGAGGGAGGTGCTGGCGGGGTTGTTTTTTCCACGCTTACTGTGGCCAGAGAAGAAAACGCCCCTGGTGGCACGTACAGGGCCAGATTTCCCGCTTCTAGGGTTGTTCCTTCTCCGGGTATGACTGTAAAGGTCCACTCTTTGCCCGTGCCAGTTGGCGTTCCCACCTGGAGTATCGCGGCGGTGCTTGTTGTGCCGTTGGGGTTCGTTGCGTTGAAAACGATTATGTGTGTCCCCGGGGGCGGAGAATTGATGGCGATGTTTCTGCCTGTTCCGAGGTGCCCCAGGGTCGGGCTCCACCATACTGTTGCTGTGCAGTCCGTGCATATGGGGTTGTAATAGGAAGATGAGAACACTTTTCCGTGGAGGTTGACGTCGGCGTTTTTTTCCACGACTATGACCGGGCCCTCAATGACCATTGGCATTGGAAGGATGCCACTGGTCTGAGAGACTGTGGATGTGTTTACCGTTTTTTGGCCCCAGGCACCGTTTGTGCTGGTCCACGTGGTTGTTGTCTCGTTGTTCGCCGGTATCATAGCGCTGATGAATGTCCCGTTTATTCCGCTGACAGGGGTTTTTCCGTCAAACCACACTTTTTCCACAACCGGAATCTCTGCTGACGTCTGTGCTCTCTGTGCTGGGTACGCTACCATAAACATCCAGCCGGTTGAGGCGGCGGGGAGAGCGATGGTGTCTATTTCAGTTGGCCCGGGGTGGACGCGGCTGTGGGACGTTTCAACCGGCCACGTCTCCGGGTTGTCCAGAGGCAGAGATATTTCATCGGGCGCTGTGCTGTAATGGGCGGTGTAAACGTCCACCCACCCGTCTCTGTCCGGTATGGCTATGGTCACGTTGCCCGATGCGGTTATGTTGTCCAGGACCAGAACGCCGCCAACCCCTTTTTCAAAGAAGATGAGTGTTTTTTTGCAGCAGCCCACGTCCAGACCGTAGGGGCTCTGCGGGTCGGTGGAGTTTATGGGCAAAACCGCCCTGGAGTCCACGGTTACTGTATAAGTGTATGAGTCCGGTGTGCCGCTTTCAACAAAGACGCCTATCACATCCATCTGCTCTGCGCCAGGGGCGAGTACGTCCATGGGATCAGGGGTTTTTCTCATTCTGTCCGCTGACGTGGGATAATCCCCGATGCCCGCGCCTGTCACATCCTCTGTCCCACGCGTCCCACAGGCTGGGGCGGCACGGGTTGAGGCGGCCATCACCCCGCAGTTTATGGCGTTGAGAAGCGGGCCTATCTTTGATGCCAGTTTGAACATCCTGTCGCTGGCCGCTGTGCCGTATTTTTTTGCCAGGTTCTGCCAGAAAACGTTGTCGTCCAGCATCTGTCGGACCGCCGTGTTCATTCCTTCGGCGCTGTTGATCACCTCTGACCCGGCGGCTCCCACCATCCCATATGTGTCTTCTTTACTGATAGCGTTCATGAGCTGGACCACGTTTACTGCTGTGGCCGCTCCCCCCGATGTGAACCCCAGGACGCAACTGAGGAGGGCCCAGTTCTGTCTGGAGATCTCGTTTTCTGCAAAAACCATCTGGACGTCTTTCTGGATGGGAGAGAGCCAGTTTGATATGTTGTAAATCTCGTCCGCCGAGGAGGAGAAAGTGTTTGGTCCTCCCTCTGAATGGACCGTTAATGTGAATCTGAACGTGTACGTTCCCGCCTCCGGGACGTTTATGGTGTCGGGTGTCAGCGATATCTCGCCGTTTTTGTCCCTGTACCGCTTCTGTTCGCCGAAAACCTTTGCCCTGTGTTGTTTCATTTTCTCCTGGAGCACCATGTAAAACGCTTTGGCGGGGCTGAAGTATTTCTCCCATAGACCGAGTTCCCCGCTGGTTCCCCGCGCTTCGTAGCGTATGGCTTTCCAGTTCATGGTGAACCTTATACCCTGCTCTTTCATCTCTCTGGCCGGGACGTCTTCTCCAGCAGAGGTCACTTTCAGATATGTGTAGACGTAGTTGCTCTGTCCGGCGACACCGACACCTCCTGGATAGTCAACCTGGACCCGGTTTATCTCCACGGACAACCCGCAGGGGATATCTATTTCGTCCACCAGCCCAAATTTCTCGCTGTTGACCTGTATAGTTTCCGTTCCGCTGCCCGTGGGGTTCATGTAATAAACAGACCCGGAAAAGTTCGGCGGAACCGTGATGCTCGCCTCCCCTGTTTCCCCCGGGGAGGGCATGTGGTCAAACAGCATGCCCCCTGCGAGGGTTGATGTGAATGTCAGGTTGTAAGACAGTAGCGATATCCCGCCCGGAGTGGACCATGGCAGGGATGAGATTTTTATCTCAACATAAGTTCCAGGAGATAGAATCTTCTCAGGGTGCACGTATGTTTCTGTGGAGGGTATCTGAGCATCAATCATCGCCAGGTCGCCGTGTGAAAAACCGTCCTGGTCGTCGTAGTGGGCGTGGACAGACACGGTTCCGGGTGTATCAAGTCTGGGGGCGGTGAAAGAGACCCTGGCGTCCCCGTTTGTGTCTGTGGTGGCTGTCTCCGTGGTGCTTCCGCCCGGGTATATTATGTCAAATGTCACCGTGACTCCTGAGGTGCCTCCCCCTATGCTGGCTGTCAGGTTTATGGTGTCCTCCCCGTTTGCCCACATATACCTGCGCTCTGGGTTCAGAGAGATGTCTCCTTTAAACCAGGGCCACGTGCCCGGGTCGGAGTCGTCTGGGTCCGGTGTGCCGTCGCCATCCGTGTCCGAGGACAGCGGGTTTGTCCCTGCGCCCTCCTCTTCTCCGTCGGATAGGCCGTCGCCATCCGTGTCTGGCCTGGTGGGGTCTGTGCCAACCTGTGTCTCATCCCAGTCGGAGATTCCGTCGCTATCTGTGTCTGAAGACAGCGGGTCTGTGCCGAGCGAGTCCTCCTCTCCATCCCCTATTCCATCTCTGTCTGTGTCGGGATTCATAGGGTCGGTTCCGCCAGAAATCTCAGACATGTCCGTGAGACCGTCGCCATCCGAGTCGCTAACTAGCGGGTTTGTTCTGTTCTCAACCTCCGCAAAGTCGCTCAGCCCGTCGCCATCCGAGTCTGCTCCGGTTGGCCCGGTGCCGTATTCCTCCTCCACTTTGTCTGTCAGGCCGTCCCCATCGGAGTCCACAGAGAGTGGATCTGTGCCTATTTCCAGTTCCACCGAATCGTCCAGGCCGTCGCCATCCGAGTCCGATTTTCCCATAAACGTGCCGTTGTCCAGCTCGTCTTCGTCTCCGATGCCATCCCAGTCTGTGTCAGAGCTCAGAGGGTGGGCGTGGTTGTCGGGGTCTGTCATCTCAATGGTCTCGTTGAAGTCCGTTAGTCCATCTCCATCCGAGTCCACACATGTGGGGTCGCTCACGTATCTGTCGTATCCCACAGGGTCCGAAGGGGGCGGGAGTGAAAGCCATGGAAAAAGCAGGTTGTGGCCATAACCTGTGTAGTTGAACAGATCATCTGGTGAGTGGAAATCGCCCTCTGTGTCCTCTCCGGTCAGCTCGCCCGGATCGCTTATTCCGTCGCCGTCTGTGTCCTGAGACAGCGGGTTTGTTCCCATGTCAATCTCTTCGCCGTCGTCTATTTCGTCGCCGTCTGTGTCGTCCAGATAGGGGCTTGTCCTGGTAAGGAAAACTTCAACTCCGTCCAGGAGTCCATCGCCGTCTGTGTCAACATCTCTCGGAGAAGAACCGACAGGGCACCATTTTGTCAGGTTATCGTTATACACCCCCTCAAAGATGGCAAAAGCCCGCTCTTCGCTGTCCACAATGCCGTCGTGGTCCGTGTCCACGTCTGTCGGGTCGGTCCACATGTGGGCGTACATGAAGTATCCTATGGCGGAGCCGTCTCCCGCCCCCGGAAAAAGCCAGAGAGCGGGGTCGTACGGCCCCTCGTATCCCCCCATGTATGTTGTCTTGAACCAGGGGCTGCCGCCGTTGAAGTAAAAAGCTGAGAAAGGCAGGGGCCAGGAAAGCCCATTATCGTCGTACACACTGTAAGAAGCAGGCGGCCCGGTGTACGGCATCTCCACAAAGGAGCCTATTGTTTCGTTGTAATCGGATATCCCGTCGCCATCAGTGTCCCATCCCTCATCGGGTGAGATGGCTTCTGTGCCATAGTATTTGGCCTCGCAGTCGGGCAGTCCGTCGCCGTCCGTGTCCATTTTGAACGGGTCTGTGTGGTAAATTTTCACCTCCTCGTAGTCCGTGAGCCCATCCGATAGAAATATGAGGTGCCAGAGCCCGTCGTCCAAGCCCTCTATCGGCGCATAGTAGTCGGAGTTGTAGAGAAACAGGGGGTTTGTTGTTGGTAGCAGCACGCTCATTATCTCGTCCATGGTGTAGCCAGCGTCCATGTAATCCGAGACCACCTGGTTGAGATAAGAGGCGTTTTTGAGTTTGAACTCCAGGAAACTCCCGCCGCCCGGCTCTGCCCCTGGGGGAAAGTACACCGGGGCGGAAAAGCCCGCGCCATACCACCCCTCGCTGTCGGGTGAGATGGGGTTTGTGCCTATTCTCTTTTCCTCTTCGTTTGTCAGACCATCTCTGTCAATGTCCGGCCACTGGTCCCCGTCCAGAACACCATCGCCGTCTGTGTCAGGGTCAAGCGGGTCTGTCGGGTTTCCGAAAATGGCGCTGTTTATTTCAGGGTGGTCCCACACATATTTATATGATGGAAAACCGAACCGCGTCGGAGAGTAACCGTACCAGTTTATTATGCTACACCACCACACTTCCCACCCATCGTCCAGCCCATCGTCATCTGTGTCAGCATCCAGCGGGTCTGTGCCGTGGTATCTTTCCTCTCCGTCGGACAGCATATCGCCGTCTGTGTCTATTTTTTCCGGATCGGTGCCGTTTCCGATTTCATCGGCATCGGAGATCCCATCGCCATCCGTATCAACAGAGAGGCCGTCTCCCACAGCGCTGTCCAAAAAGCCCGTTGTCGGGAGAAGAGAATAAAACACCGGCAAAAAAACGGCCACAGCAATTATTACCACAAAAAGAGTTCTCAACGCTGTTTTCTCATCTCTCATCTCAACAACTCCATGGTGCAATAAAACTTTAGGGGGCGGGATGGTATAAAACATTTTCTAAACAAAACCTCTGTGACCAAAACTTTTTTTTACCACGTTGGACATTTATTTTGTAGGTGCTGCCCATGCTGGAAATAAATTCAACGCAGGAATTGATAGGGTTTGTGAGCGTGGTTTTTATAATAATAGCAGGGGCGTGGCTCACCGTACTTACATATCTGGTCCTTTCCGCGAGAAAAAAGAGAAACCTTGAGCAGTTGCTCGCAGAGCTCAAAGAGGCGGCGGAGAAGGAGGGGGACAAAAAGAAGATACTCGCCCTCATGGACGAGCTTCTGGAAGGCGTTGAAAGGCCGGAGCAGGCCAGGAAGGTCAAGGAGATAAAGCGGAAGGTGAAAAAGGTCAGAAAAGTGGACGTCAGTGACATAGCAAACCTCCTGTCAGAGCTGGACGAGGTGATAGCATCCGTAACAGAGGATCTCGGCGGCGGAGAAAAACCCGCTGAGACAGCGGAGGGGGCAGAAAAAGAGGGCACAGAAGCAGAGGGCGGAGAGACAGAAGAAAACGTGGGCCAGGAGAGCACCAGCCCAGAAGCCACCACCTCTGAGACAGCGGAAACACCAGGTGAACAGGTGACCAGTGAAGAGGCGTCCCTGGAGGAAAAGGAAGAAACAGCCGGAGAAACGTAGAAACGGGTCAGGTGAGGCGGCAGAAAAAAGGAGAACTACTCATGGATGAAGAAAACGAACAGTTAATCATAATGGAAACACCTGCTAGCTATTTTTTAAGAGATGAGATTGGCCAGATAATAGAAAAGGGCGATGTCAAAATCCAGCTAGCAGAAGAAAGCCTATCCCTCCTCCCAAAGTTTGGGGAGCCGTTGTTTTTATCTCTGAGAGATATTCTCACGATTTCCGGGGGTGATTACAAGATTCACCTAGACTTAACCTCAAAGGAGATACTCACAATTTTCAATCTTGGCTACAAATACGAGGATTTCTTGCGTGTTCTTTCACGCCTCCACAATGAAATCCTTCTCAAGGACATGCTTATGCATGAAACACTCAGAAAATCCGGTGTGGAGGCCGAGTTTGTACATTTTGATGCACTGGGCAATAAAAAACAAAGCGGAAAATGCGAGCCACGCTTGTATGAAACGGGAATTGTGTTTGTTCCTGAGAAAGGAGAACTCGTCAGAATCCCTTACAGCGACATAGCACAAGTTCAGGACGCAGATTTTACCCTCGTCATGACCACTGACTCTGGAGAGAGATTCGTCCTCTCAAAAATGGGAAACCAATTTGACCCTTTCACGAGAACACTATCTGATTTAATGACCGATCTTTCCCTTAAAGTCCAGTCCTCACTCAGAGAACTGCTGCCAGAAGCAAATCCATCGGTTATAAGAAGGGCGGCCAGATTTATGAAAGAGGGCAGAGCAGCCCGACGAAGTGATATAGAATCAATTTCCCCTCACCTGTGGACGGAGCTAGAAAAGAAATTAGAGACCGTGGGCGTAAGAGAAGAATACGATTTCTTAAAATCTCTGGCACAGAAAGAAAAGATGTGCATCGGATTAAAACGAGGACTGTTAGGCGACTTGACCGGAGAGTATATCTGGTTCTTAATACCCATCTACAGCACAGACCCCAACAGGCCAGGGAACGCTGTCGCAATGGAAGCAATTTCAGGGGAAGGCGGCGGAAAAGCAACCTATTTTTTCAGAATAGTGAGCAGGAAGGATTATCCCAATTTCAGCGATATAGAAGAACTCCACGGACAGGCAGATGAGTTTATCAAAAAAATAAACCGCTGCATGCTCGCCATAAACTTCAGAAGAGAACCCATCTATCTGCCAGATGAAAGATTGGGAGAGCCAAGATATCAGAAATATAAATTTGCGATCCAGAAAATCCCCGAGCTCCGTGAACTCCGGCGCCTTTTCATCGGCAGGGTCATACACTCGTCACCAGAGCAGTGGAAAAAAGATGTGATGGATCTATTGACGTTCAACGTGAGCACACGGGACGATGACGCCAAGTGGAGGCGGGGTGAAAAAGATGGATCATAGTGGATGGTTCATTGAATCTGTTTCTTGCTCAGGAGGGGGGAGTGTGCGATCAAAAGAGGGGATGGAAAAAATCATCCCCTCAGAACTGCCCCATGGGTGGGAAGAGATCTCCAGAGATTCAGGCGACGGTTTTATTCGTGTAAAACTTGGACATCTGTCCCCTTATCCAAAACACGAACAGGTGCCATGTATAAAAGTATTTGTTGGCGAGTTCCCCAGTTCAAAACTCTCAAAGTATGATCTCGTCTCTGATTTGACCGTTTCATGGGTTGAAGATAAAGATATTCTGGACCTGGAGAAAACACAAGATAATATTTATAAGGAACTTGAAGAAGCAAAAAGAAAACTTGAGCAGATAAAGGGCGACAAAAATTCTTTCTCTAAGGAACTAAAAGAGATTGAATCATTTCTTAAAAACGCAAAAAAAGATGTGCCCAAATTCAAAGAGGTGCAATATCTTGGTGAAAAAGCAAGGGCGACAATAGATGAAAACGGAGAAAAACGTATTTTTTCCATCCTGGTAAACGGGTTTTCTATATATGGTTCCATGGTTTCGGTTGCCAGTCAGCTGGACCCGGGTAGCAAACCGATACACTCAATAAGCTGTGAAAAGACCTGGCAAAAGCATGAACCGATAAGGGTTGAGCACGGATGCAATTGTAAGGCATGTTCATGCCACCTTGAAAGTGGTGGATGCTCCACTCTGAAAAAGGAGGGTTACGTCCACAGGGAAGAGGTGGAGAATCTGCTCCGTTTAATAATCTCCAGGATTAAGGGTGGTGGAAAAAAACCAGAAAAAAAATCTCGGGCTGAGATTGTACGGAGCCAGAAAAAAATTGAATCTCCAGAAGAAGGAATGGAACTCAAGAAGGGAGATATCATAAACACAAAGAATGCAGAGATAACGATCAAAGATAATTTAGAGAACGAAATTCATATTAAAAATAATACTGAAATAAAGCTTGGGGCGTCTGGCGTGTCAGAAAAAGAAATCGTTTTAGAGCAAACGATAGGTGAAATACTGGCAAAGATCAAAAAACTGCCAAAGGATTATGACCTGAGAGTGAGAACTCCACAGGCAGTATGCGGTGTTCGTGGCACTATTTTTGGTCTTCATGTTGAAAAGTACGTGACAACGATTACTGTAGTTGAAGGAAAAGTTGAGCTTTCTGACCTAAGGGGCAATAGGGTGATTGTAGGGGAGAACCAGTTCTGTATTTGTTCAGGGGAGCAGGGTTTACAGACGCCTGTTAATGCTCCTTTTGATCTCAAAGAAAAGTTTGAAAAATTGAGTAAAATAATTGAATAAAAAGAGCAAAAAATTGAACATAGCAAGATGTATAGAAAAGTGTATGGGAAAGGTGATCGAAACATGCCAGGATATATGCACCCATGCCGTTACTGCAACGAGATCATTCCGCCGGACTCAAATGTCTGTCCTATGTGCGGGAAGGTAAACCCTCTGGGACCTTTGAGATGCCCCAGATGCAGAAGTCCGATAAAGAAGGATTACAAAGTTTGTCCGAACTGTGGACTGAAACTGGAGATCACGTGCCCGCATTGCGGAAAAACGACTTTCTTTGGTGATTATTGCGAACACTGTGAAGCCCGGCTGGTAGTCGTCTGCCCCAACCCGAAATGCAGGACTGAACAACCACCGATCGGAGAGAAATGTATAAAATGTGGTAAACCATTAAGTGGTAAAAAGAGGCGGTTAAAATGGCGAAAGGTAGGTTGATAGGTTTTACCGACAATTTTGCTGACAACAGCACCGAGGCGGGGTTCCAGTTTACGTTCTACTGCGACATCTGCCGGGAGGGTTACAAGACCAGGTTCATTGAGTCAAAGACCTACAAAAAAGGGAAATTTTTGAAGGGAATTGGTAGACTCGCTGGTGCGGCATCTATGATGGCCGGAAAATATGGCGTCGGTTATGGGGCGGAGAGGGCCACGGATGTAATCGGTGAGCGTTTCAGCGGAATGTCGCCTGAATGGCACAAGGAGCATGAAGCAGCATTTGAACTTGCTCAAAATGAGGCAAAAGAGCATTTTCACCGCTGTCCGAGGTGCACAAAGTGGGTGTGTGAAAACGACTGGAACGAACAGGAAGGACTGTGCATTGAGTGTGCCCCCCGTGTGAACGTTGAGGTCGCAGCAGCCAAAGCAGAAAAAGCCATTCAGGACATAAGGGAAAAAGCGGCAAAGACCCAGGTTTTCACCGGAGAAATTGAGAGCAAGCAGACGCTCTGTCCCCGGTGCGGCAAGCCAGCCGGCGAAGGCAAGTTCTGTGTCAACTGTGGTGCACCACTCAGCATGGTCAAATGTCCGAAATGCGGCGCTCAAAGCCCGGCCGGAACCAGGTTCTGCGGCGAGTGCGGAACAAAGCTTGAATAGATACTACACGGCTACGCTTTTCCCTCAACAAAAATCGGCTTAGCCGAACTTCGCATGTCCCCCCATATATGTGGTCACATAGCCGGCAACACCCGGTAACCCCACTATCCCCACCACCCTTCTGTCACGGAAGGTTTTTATTCACTACCCTATAACCTTCTCCGATAAAAATGTACGAGTTTGAGATAAAACACCGGGATGGGCTGGCAAGGATAGGCGTGTTTCACACCCCCCATGGCACCATAACAACGCCGACAATATTGCCCGTTATAAACCCGAACAACATGATCATACCACCCTCTGAAATGGAAGAACGTTTTGGAACGGACGCCGTGATAACAAACGCATATATCATATACAAAAGCCGCCGCCTGAGAGAAACGGCCCTTGAACACGGCGTGCACGGCCTGCTCGGTTTTGACGGCTTGGTGATGACTGACTCCGGCACTTTTCAGAGCCACGTCTACGGCGGGGTGGATGTTGACCCTGTTGAGATAGTTGAGTTCCAGAGACGAATAGGCACGGACATAGGCACCATACTGGACGTGTTCATAGAACCCGACGACGACAGGGACGTGGCTGAGGAGAAAGCAGCGGAGACCCTGCGCAGGGCAGGAGAGAGCGTCCCCCACGCCGGGGAGATGGGGCTGGCCATACCTGTCCAGGGGGGCGTGTTTGTAGACCTCCGTGAAACATCTGCCAGAAAGGTGTCATCCCTGCAGGCAGCGGTGCACCCCATAGGCGGCGTGGTCCCTCTCATGGAGAGGTACATGTACAAGACCCTAGGGGAAGTTGTGCTGGCATCAAAAAAAGGCCTGAACCCCGCCAGGCCGGTGCACCTCTTCGGAGCGGGACATCCCATGCTTTTTCCCATCGCTGCGTTGATGGGCTGCGACCTGTTTGATTCCGCATCGTACATAAAATATGCCATGGAAAACCGCCTTCTCTTCCCGGAAGGGACTAAGCATCTTGAAGACATGACAGAGAGCCAGTGCCCGTGCCCCATCTGCACGGAGCATTCCCCCTCGGATCTCATGGGAATGGAGGTGGGAGAAAGAACACGCCTCATCGCTCTCCACAACCTGTATGTCACATACTCTGAGATGAAAAAAGTTCGTGAGGCGATATGGAGCGGCAGGATATGGGAGCTCGCTGTTACACGGGCCAGAACCCACCCACATCTGATAGAGATACTTGACGTCCTGAAAAAACACGCGCCCTGGCTGTCCACTTATTTCCCGTCATCAAGACCCCGGGGCATATTTTACACGGGGCCGGAAACCCTCTGGCGGCCGGAGATCCACCACGCAATATCAAAACTCTTCAACCCCAGAATTTATATACACAAAAAGTACGTGATTATCCCCTTCATGGCCGGAACCGGCATGGAATGGGCGATGAAAGAGCTGAAAGACCTGGTCTTCTATCTACACTCCAAATATGGGACGGAAGGAGACGTCGGCGCCCTCGTGGAAACGCTGTTTGGCCTCGTGCCCCTTGAGCTGGTATGGACATTTCCCTTCGGCACTCTTGTGTCCCCCACACTGCCAGAAACAGAGCGGTTTGTGTCAGAAGTGGTTGAGGAGCGAAAAAAACGCATGCTGAACGCCATACTTGAGAACGGATGGTGCGAAGAAGTTTTCGCATTTGACATGGACGAGTACAATAAAAAGGAGTGGCTCAATGACCTCTCTGAACCCCCCGCTGACCTGCCCTCAGGTTCGGCTGAAGAAAAGGAGAGAAGAGATAAAAAAGAGGAGGATGGTGGGGCGGGCGTAAAAGAAGATGAAAGAGAGGAATCTTTCAGGCGTTTTGAGGAGAGCGCCATGGGCGTGATAGCAGACTACCAGTTCTTCCCCGGCGCATCAGAACTGCTGCTCATAAACCCCGTGTTTGAGAGATCAAAATCCACCGGCAAGATAAGAACGATACGCTCTGAAGGAAAACACGTGCTTTCTCTCAGAGCAGAAAGCGGTCTTTTCTCCCTCAAAATAGCCGGAGCAGAGCGCTTCTTGGAAAAGAACGTGGGTGAAAAAGTCGTCGTGGACTCCGAGACTGGAAAGTACAACGCAGAGGGAAAAAACGTGTTCGCAAAGTTCGTCCAGGAAGCAACAGAGACCATTGTTCCTATGGACGAGGTCTACGTCGTTGACGGAAACGGGCTGCTCCTGGCCGTTGGGAGGGCACTTCTCACACCCCATGAAATGAAATATTTCCAGCGTGGAATAGCCGTCAAAGTCAGAGAGGGCACGAAGAGAGCCGGGGAGAATGGCGGCGAAAACTAGGCCACGCCACTCACATCCAACACCCGCAGCAACACACACCACAACACTCGCCGTAACACCCCCTGTGCCACCACTAACAACACGTATCGGTCTGGTTGCCGTTTTATCTGCCAGACCCGACGCTCATCGTTTTTTCTGCCACGGAGACACACGCCAGCAGGTCGTTAAGCGTGTGCAGAAGAGAGAGGGGCGTGTCTGCTCTCGCAAAAAGCACGACCCTGTTCCCCTCTCGCTCTGCCTCGACAAATCCGGCGTTGTCCGGTTCCAGGGACCTCAGAACAACCTCTGCCTCCGCGTCCGAAGGATACGAAAGCACGAGTTCACATGAGAAAACCCGTTTTGTCTGCATTTGCTGGCCACCGCCACCTCTCACCGCCCGCGCCATTTATGTCGCCCTTTATCTCAGTCCCTTATCCCCTCAGAGGTTATGGTTATAACCGCTTCTCCCTCAGGGAGATTGGGCGAGTCAATCAGACGAACGATTCTCTTGCCCGCTTTGCTCTTTCGCAGATAGAGGCGGAACGTGGCTGTGTGGCCCACTATGTGGCCCCCTATGGGACGCGTGGGATCTCCGAAAAAGGTGTCCGGTTTCGCATGGACCTGGTTCGTCACAGCGACAACAGCGTTGAAAAGGTCTGCGAATCGCTGGAGGTCGTGCATGTGCCTGTTTAGTTTCTGCTGTCTGTCAGCCAGCGCCCCCCTGCCTATGTACTCGGCTCTGAAATATGCTGTGAGAGAGTCAACTATCAGCAGACGGACTGGGTATTCCCTGGCTATCTCCATTGCTTTTTCAACCAGCAACATCTGGTGGTCGGAGTTATACGCCCTGGCCACATGTATCTTTCTCAGCGCTTCAACAGGGTCAAGCCCATGAGCCTCTGCCATCTGGGCTATTCTCTCCGGGCGGAAAGTGTTCTCGGTGTCAATAACTATCGCGTGGCCGTTCAGCCCGCCCTCCTCCTCGGGAAGTTGCACGTTCACGGCCAGCTGGTGTGCTATCTGGGTTTTCCCGGATCCAAACTCTCCAAACATCTCGGTTATGGCCTGGGTCTCAAAACCACCGCCCAAGAGGTCGTCAAAAGCCCTGGAGGATGTCGTCAGCTTGTTTATGTTCTTTCTTCTCTCAAGGAGCACGTCTCCCGTCTCAAACCCCCCAACATCCGCCATCTCTCTGGCGGCGTTGATTATCTTGGCGGCCGTGGACCGGCCTATCTCGGCAGCCTCCGCTATCGCATCTGGCGAAGCGACTGCTATGGCCAGTAGGGTTGTGTAACCCGCATCTCTCAGCTTCTGTGCCGTTGCCGGGCCTACACCCGGCAGTTCCTCAATATCCACATTTTCTTTCATCCATTTCACCTGCCTGATTCTTGTTTCTCCACGGTGGACGCCGAATCACCTCGCCCACAGAACAGAAAAACAGTGGGGGGTTCATAAACCCTTCTGGTAGAGAGGTGTGAAAAAGCGAAAGTGTGTACAGAAAGACAGTTGAAAAAAGAATCAAAAAATGTAAAGGGAGGGAAGGGGGTTTGTTTTTCGGCCGCTTTGGAAGATATGCTTCAGGACAGTTCCTGTCCCATGTTCACCCTTCTGTCTAGGACCGGAGCATTATCTCTATGTTGACCCCGTCCGGCACTTCTATTCGCATCAGCTGTCTGAGAGCCCTCTCGTCAGCGTCTATGTCTATGAGCCGTTTGTGGACCCTCATCTCCCACCTGTCCCACGTCTCGCTGCCCTCGCCGTCCGGGCTTTTTCTGACCGGGACCACGAGGCGTTTTGTGGGGAGGGGGATGGGGCCGCTCATCGCAACACCAGTTCTCTCGGCTATCGTTTTGATCTGTTCGCACACCTTTTCAAGGCGGCGTGGGTCTGTGGCGCTCAGCGATATCCTGGCTTTGGCCGGCATCTCTGTTCACTCTCACCGTACACATTGTCCGGTTACATCTGCTTCTTTTCCACATCAATGACCATGCCAGCGGCCACTGTCTGGCCCATGTCCCTGACAGCGAACCTGCCGAGCTGCGGGAACTCGGAGGCCTTTTCTATGACCATGGGCCTTGTGGGAACTATTTTCACCACGGCGATGTCCCCTGTCTTGAGCAGTTTCGGGTTGGGGTCGTCTGTCTTCGGCTGGCCGGTCTTGGGGTCCAGTTTCTGCTGTATCTCTGCAAACGTACAGGCGACCTGGGCCGTGTGGCAGTGGAACACAGGCGTGTAGCCCTCGGTGATAACGCTCGGGTGGTTGAGAATGGCTATCCGGGCGATGAAGCTCTTGGCCACCGTCGGTGGGTTGTCCACTGGCCCGGCCACGTCTCCTCTCCGGATGTCCTTTTTACCGATACCACGGATATTGGCACCGACGTTGTCACCGGGCCTTGCTTCTTGGAGGGGCTGGTGGTGCATCTCAATGCTCTTTACCTCTCCCACCTTGTTGGCGGGCATGAAGATTATCTTGTCGCCGACTTTCATGATGCCAGTCTCTATTCTGCCAACAGGCACGGTCCCAACACCGGTGATGCTGTAAACGTCCTGTATGGGCCACCGGAGGGGCTTGTCCACTGGCTGCTCCGGGAGTTTGAGGTTGTCAAGGGCCTGGTAGAGTGTTGGGCCGTCCCACCATTTGAGCTCGCCCTTGTCTTTGTAGGCGTTGTCGCCTTTGTAGGCACTCACCGGAAGAATCACATACTGCTCGGATCTGTAACCAACTGTCCGGAGCAGCTTTTCCACATCTGCTTTCACCTGCTCAAATCGCTCTTTGCTGTAAGGCGGCTGGGTTGCGTCCATTTTGTTTATGGCTACTATCATCTGGTTGACGCCCAGCGTTTTGGCCAGGAAAACATGCTCTTTCGTCTGGGCCATAACACCCTCCGGGGCAGCGACCACGAGAACCGCCGCGTCGGCCTGGCTGGTCCCTGTTATCATATTTTTGACGAAGTCCCTGTGGCCCGGAGCGTCAATGATTGTGATGAAATATTTGTCCGTGTAGAACTCCTTATGGGCCACGTCTATTGTGACACCGCGCTCTCTCTCCTCCTTGAGCCTGTCCATGACCCACGCAAACTCAAAGGTGGCCTTCCCCTTCTCGGCGGCCTGTTTTCTGTACTGCTCTATAATGTGTGGGTCTATGGCGCCGGTCTCAAGGAGCATCCGGCCGACCAGGGTTGATTTTCCATGGTCCACGTGTCCTATGAACACCACGTTCAGGTGGGGTTTGTCTGCCATACTTCCTTCCTCCTGCTGTTTTTTGTCCGACTTTTTCCATTCGTCCTTGGATGTCTGCTTTTTGCCCTATAATACAATCCCTATTTATACTTTTACGTCCCCTGCTCCGGGGCGTCCCTGCTCTGGGCTCACCATCTAAAGATTGCCCAAGGACGCAGCCGTGTCACTACGTGCTGGCATAATATCTCTCATCGTAGGGTTCTGGCTTGAGACCCTTGCGCTCACGTATCTTGCGGACTATTTCGTCCTGCATCTCCCTCGGCACCCTTTCAAATCCACAGTTTTCCATGCTCCACAGCACACGCCCACCGGTGGCACTCCTTATTGCGCTGGCAAACCCGAACATCTCTGCCACAGGCACTTTGGCCACAATCGTAGTCATGTCACCCTCCTGCTCCATGTTTTCTATTATACCACGTCTCTGCTGGATCTCCCTGACCGCGGCACCCATCACGTCCTGTGGGACATTCACGTAGAGGCGCTGTTTTGGCTCAAGGAGGATCCTGCCCGCCTGGCACATGGCCCCATATATAGCGTTTCTCACAGCGGGTATTACCTGAGCAGGGCCCCTGTGTATGCTGTCCTCGTGGAGTTTTGCGTCCACTAAGCGCACCTTCACTCCCATGAGTTTTTCCCCGGCCAGCGGGCCAAAGTCCACGACCTCCTTAAAAGCGGCCAGACACAGTTCCATTGTCTCGTGGAGATACTGTATCCCCTTGGTGGCGTCAACAAACACGTTTGGCCCATATATCATCTTGACTCCTTTTGCCTCCTCTTTGTCCATGCCGAGTTCCTGGAGCTGTTTCTGGAGGGCTTTCATGTCCTTTATCCTGCCCCCATCGGAGGGAATGACCCCCTCCCTGATGGCCTGGACGATTGACTCCTCAAGCGGCTTTACCTCTATGTAAAACCTGTTATGTTTGTTCGGCGACTTTCCCTCAAAAGGACCGCCCACGCCCTCGACAGACTCACGATAGACGACAATGGGCGGGGAGACCTTTATGTCCACGCCATATTCGTTTTTGATCCTGTACTCAGTCACCTCCAGGTGTAGTTCTCCCATACCCGACAGCAGGTGTTCGCCCGTCTCCTGGTTTATCTCAACCTGGAGAGATGGGTCCGCTTTTGATACGGACCTGAGAACCTCTATAAGTTTCGGGAGGTCTTTCATGTGTTTGGCCTCAATTGAAACAGTCACCACGGGCTCTGACACATGTTTCATCTGCTCAAAGGGCTCGGCGGTGGGATCGCTCGTGACCGTGGAACCGGCTATGGCATCTTTTAGTCCCACAACAGCTGGGATGTTCCCGGCGGTGATAGACTCAACAGGTATCCGGTCAGCGCCCACAACCAGTGAGACGCTCTGAACCCTGTTCTTGTTAGGCATCCCAACGACTATCAACTCCTGTCCCTTTTTCATGGTGCCGCTGAAAAGCCTCCCCACAGCTACCTCGCCAGCGTGGGGGTCTATGACTATTTTCGTAACCATGAACATCACAGGACCTTTGGGATCACAGTTGAGCATGGCCTGTCCAATAGGGGAATTTATGTCTCCCCTCCATATGTGGGGAATCCTGTATTTCTGCGCCACCTTGGGACTGGGCAGATGTTTTACCACCATGTCAAGGATTATCTGATGCACAGGCGCTTTTTTGGCTAAAGTCCTCTGGTCCTCTTTTGCGCAGTAATCATATATGTCCTTGAATGTTATCCCAGTCCTCTTCATATATGGAACGCTTATGGCCCAGTTGTAATAAGCACTCCCGAACGCGACACTTCCATCCTCAACCTTCACCTTCCACTCCTCTTTGAACTCCTCCGGTGCCATCTTTGAAATAAGCCGGTTCACGTTTGTTATTATCTTGATAAAGCGCTCCTGCATCTGCTCGGGTGTCACCCGCAACTCGTTTATCAACCGGTCCACCTTGTTAATGAACAGGACCGGTTTGACCTTTTCCTTGAGCGCCTGCCTCACAACGGTTTCCGTCTGGGGCATCACACCCTCCACAGCGCACACGACGATTATGACACCATCCACAGCCCTCATCGCCCTCGTAACGTCACCGCCAAAATCAACGTGTCCGGGGGTGTCAATCAGGTTGATGAGGTACTCTTTTCCCTCGTACTCGTGGACCATGGAAGCGTTGGCGGCGTTGATCGTAATACCACGGGCCTGCTCCTGTTCATCATAGTCCAGAACCAGCTGCTTGCCAGCGTGCTCCTCAGACATCATCCCGGCGCCAGCGAGCAGGTTGTCGCTCAGCGTGGTCTTCCCGTGGTCTATGTGCGCTGCTATCCCTATGTTCCTTATCCGGTCATACTGGGTCATCAGAGCCTGCGCCTTTCTTATGTTGTCCTCTTTCCTGCCCATCTTACTCACCAACCACTAAAACATTTTTCACAGTCAAACCATCACAATTCAACACATATCCACACATCTGCACACTGTCCCGTGAACTTTCTATGACTTTACCTCGCAGAAGCCGCAATACGCTCTGTCTCGTCCTTCTTAGCCACGGCGTAGCTGTTCACATCACCCCGAGAAGCCATGAGAATCTCCTCTGCCAGACACTGTGCTATGCTCTTCCGGTTCTTGTGGCTCGCCTTAACCGCACCCGTGGCGATATTTCTCAGCGCTATGTCCAGCCGGCGAGACGGAGAGACATCAACCGCCTTTGGCACATTTATGCCACCATATTTTAGACGTGTAACCTCCTCTCTGGGAGCAGCATTCTCAATCGCATCCACAAGCACCTGTATAGGGTTCTTCTTCGCACGTTTCTCAAGAATCTCAAACGCCTCTTTTACAACCTTGTACGCCTTGATTTTCTTGCCGGTAAAATGCTCTGTGCGCATCATGTTGTTTATCAACCGCTCAACTATGTTCACATTGGCCTTTCCAAACTTAGTATAAACGTGCCTCCCACCCGTGTGCGGGACAGCAACCGGTCGGAGATTGATATACTTGACAAGCCCGCGGTCGTGCACAACAACGTCATCAAACGTGTACTTCCCGAAAAGAGGAGGGATCTCAACCACAACACCAGTATCCTCTGCACCACCAGTCTGGACCTCTTCTTCAGATGAGGAGCTTTTTGAAACATCGTCCTTCTCTGCCACCTTGTCCACCTGCCTGTCATTTTTGAGCGCTCACACATCATCTCATCGGCTTCTCTTTTCTACCACGGACCAGTTCCTTGAGAGCCACGTTGTTAACCTTGACAACCTTGTAACGGACCCCCGGGAGGTCGCCCATAGAACGACCCATCCTGCCGCCGATGCCCTCAATCAAAACCTCGTCGTGCTCGTCAATATAGTTTATGGCACCGTCGCCCACGGCAAAAGCTGTCACCTGTCTGCCGTTTTTTATCAACTGCACCTTGACACATTTACGTATCGCAGAGTTGGGCTGCTTCGCCTCAATGCCAACTTTCTCAACAACTATACCCCTAGCCTGAGGCGAACCCTGCAGAGGATCAGATTTCTCCTTCAACCTCAACACACGGCGCTTGTAATACCTGTCACTCCACCTGAGCCTCTGCCTGTCACGTTTCAGTTTCCTACCAGCATAGAGTCCACGTGCCACATCAACACGCTCCGTTAGCATTTTCACTGCTTCAGCGGGTTGGGGTTTAACACCTACCTATATATAACAGTATCGGAAGAGGCGGGGGCGGGGTGTGCTGCGTAATTCTTTCTGTAGGTGCTGTTTTCTTTTCTTTGTTTTTAGGTGGAGGAGTGGTTTCGTATGCTGAGTTCTCTGAACAATATCTCTCTGAACGTTGTTTTGTGGTGGTGGCTCTTACTTCTTCTCCAGAGCTTCTTTTGAGGGCTTATTATCCGAGTTTTTTGTATTTTCTCACCACATTGCGCAACGTGGAGACCCATGTGAGCGTGTGCTCGCAGTTTTACGAGCTTTTATGCATAGATAGATGTCCATCTTTTGTAGAATTGTAGAATTGTTTGATTCTGTGTTTGGATATCCCCATCCCTTCTGTGTCGAACAGAACACATTTTGTCCGATGCGTGTGGAAGCAAATGTTTCCGCTACGGCCCAACAAACCGGACCAAAACAGGGATATGCCCACACCAAACTTAACACTTATCTTGACCTCCTCCAGCAAGAATAACAAAACGTTTATATACCACCGGGTGCGGAATAGTATAGCACGCCCAGCCACAAACCCAGCCACAGATAAAGGAGGATTGTATGTGTTGCGTTTTGGTCCAGGTGGGATACCCCTCTCCTGTAAGGGAAGGACACTAAAAGATGGCGTGTACGACACGTTTCAGCTCGGTCTCAACGCCATGGAGTTCCAGATGGTCCGCATGAACATCGTGGAAAGGGATGTGAAAGAAAAGGAGATAGGTGTTCTTCCAAAAGAGGTGGAGGGAGAAATAATAGTTGAGGTTTATAGAAAGAGAAAAAAAGGGAAAGGATACGAGAGGGTCTCTCTTGAGGAGCCTCTGCGGCGTGGAGATATGGTTGCCACACTGGTGAGCAACGTCGCCAGAGACCACCATGAGCTGGCTGACATAGCGAGACTGGCTGAGGAACTGGACGTTCAGCTGTCCGTTCATGCCCCGTATTACATGGAACTGCTGTCTCCTTCCAAGGAGGCGAGAGAAAGAAGTCTTTTCTATCTCAGATGCACAGCGGAGATAGCCAAAGCGCTCCACGCAAAGGTGATAACAACACACATCGGATTTTATGGCCCGAACAGAGAAAACGCTGTGAATGACCTGGTGGAAACCCTGCGCCCTTTTGTTGAATGGATGATTGAGGAGAGAATAGGAGCAAAACTGGGTCTGGAAACCAGCGGAAAACAGGAAATCTTCGGCACCGTGGAAGAAGTGGCAGAGGCGGCGAGGCAGCTGAAAAACACCATACCGGTTCTAAACTTTCCCCACATACACGCCAGAGAGGGAGGAACGCTCATATCCGTTGAAGCATATGGAGACCTGTTTTCCAGAATAAGACGGGCTCAGCAGAACAACTTCTATGGACACTTTAGCGGCGTTGAACACAGCGGCGGAAACGAAAAGAGATACACGCCGATAAAAAAAGGGGACCAGAACTTTAAATTTGAGAGGCTCGCAGAATTTCTGCTTGAACACCCTTACAACATAACCCTCATATCTTCTTCGCCCCTCCTTGAACATGACGCTGTTTACATGCGTGTCATATATGAACGGCTGGGTGCGAGGAAAGTCGCCAGGATCATCCGGGAAGAGATAAAAAAAGCTGAAGAGGAGAAGAAAAAGGAAAAAGAGCAGAAAAAAGAAAAAGAGAAGGAAAGGGCGGAAAAAAAGAAAAAGGACACAAAAAAGAAAGAAAACAAGTCCGGCGGAAGCGGCAAAGGTAGTATAGGAGGCAAGGAGAAAAAAGAAAAAAAGAGCGAAAAGAGATCAGAAAAAAAGGGTGGAGGCAAGAAAAAGAATAAAAAGAAAAAGGGAGGGTGATGGGTGGGGAAAAAAACCGCAGAAAAACCAGGAGATGATGTCTATATATCCGCGTTTAACCGCAGCGCAGAGATGATCGTTGAAGTAGCCCGCTCCTCGCTCTCAAAGGTGAACAGAAAGAAGATATCCGAGGCTGTGGAGCGAATCTGCTCCGCTAAAAGGGTCTTCGTCTATGGGGTTGGGAGGAGCGGTCTGGTGGCAAAATCATTCGCCATGCGCCTCGTCCAGATGGGACTTGAGGCGTATTTCATAGGAGAAACCACCACCCCGATAGTTGAAAAAGGAGATGTGACCGTTATCGTCTCCAACACCGGGGAGACCATGAGCGCCATACAGACGGCTAACATAGTCAGGAGGGTGGGCGGGGAAGTGGTGGTTTTCACAGGCAACAGATATTCAAAACTCGCCCACGCCGCGAACACCGTCGTTGAAGTCCCGGTGCCGAAAAACCACAGAGGGGAAAACAGTGCTGGAAAGTGGGAGGTCGTGGACAAAAACCTCGCACCTCTGGGAACCCTTTTTGAGGACACAACAATGATACTCCTTGACGCCCTGGTGGCCATGATGATGAAAAAGCTGGGAGAAACGGACGAGTCCATGCGCCTCCGCCACGCCATACTTGTATAGGGCCAGATAACATCTTTATACCCCTTTCCTATTCTCTTTGACATGCTCAGCCCGGAGGAAGTCCGAGAAGACATTCCCTTCCTGAAAAAATACGTCTATTTTGACAACGGAGCCACGACACCGGTTCCACGCCCCGTCCAGGAGGCCATGCTGGGGTATTTTAACGACTACCTCGCTAACATAGAGAGAGGGGCGTACAGCGTCGCACACCACGCAGACGAAATGTACGAAAAAGCCCGTGAAAACGCCGCCCGTCTCCTCCTGAACGCCAGCCCAGAAGAGTTCATTTTCACCCGAAATCTCACCCAGGGCGCCAACATTGTCGCATATGCCCTGGAACACCCTCTCCTCACAACAACAAACGAAAAATTTGGTCCCCAGGAGCCGCTTATCAAATGGGAAGAGGGGGACAGAATAATAGGCACTGTACTTGAGCACCACAGCAACACCATGCCGTGGATCCGCCTGTCTGTCCGTGTCGGGGCCAGGTTTGAGATAGTACCGCCCGGCGAAGACATGCTCCTGTCCCCGGACATCTTTGCGGAGAAGGTGGACAGAAAAACAAAACTGGTGGTTTTTCAGCACGTGTCAAACGCCCTCGGCAGCATCCACCCCGTAAAAGAAATAACAAGGGCCATTAAAGACGTGAACCCGGAATGCCTCGTTTTTGTGGACGGGAGCCAGGGGCCCGGGCATATGCCCGTGGACGTGAAAGAGATAGGATGCGATTTTTATGGTTTCAGCGGCCACAAGGGACCCCTGGGACCCCAGGGCACCGGCGGCCTGTACGTGAGAGAGGGGTTAATAGAAAAAATGGAGCCCATGGAAGTGGGCGGGGGGATGATGGCAGACGTCACAGAGAACACATATAAAATTAGAGCGGACAGACCCGCAAAGAAGTTCGACGCCGGGACGCCAAACATCGTGGGCATGATAGGGCTCGGCAGAGCGGCTGAATACGTGGCAAAAGATATCGGCCTGGAAAACATTGACGGGAGAGAACGCTTTCTCGCAGGCAAAATCATTGAAGGAATAAAAGACCTGCCGGGGATTGAGATATACGGCCCAGCAAAACTGGAAAACAGAGGAGGCGTGGTGGCGTTCAACGTTGAGGGGTGGAGATGCCACGACATCTCCGCCGCCCTGGACCAGGAGTGGAAGATACTCACGCGGTCCGGGCACCACTGCTGTCTACCACTGTCCCGGTACCTCGGCATACTTGAAAAATATGGGGGAAGCGCAAGAGCGAGTGTGGGATACTACAACCTTGAAGACGAGGTCAAACTTTTCGTTGAAGCCATGGAAACGCTCACGGAGGCGTGAAAATGGTGGACACGGAAAAGATAGAGAAAATGATCATAGAATTTCTCAGGAACAGCGGGGAGCCACGCCTCACAAGGGAAATAGAGGAGCACGTCCAGAAAATAGGCGGAGCAGAAGACCAGTGCGCGGATGCCATCGCCAGAGCGCTCAACAAACTCCGCATGGAGGGAAAAATAGAGGGAAAAATTGACCTGAAAAAACGTGGCTGGGTGTGGTGGCTTAAATGACAGAAAACAACGTCCCCCCATCCAACACGTCAAACCGGGCACAGGGGGTGCATACAGAACAACTCACGCAGCAAAATGCACAGATTGAGAACATCTGGTTTCACCCGGACCCCAGGGTGAGAATCGCCTGGACCCTAAAGGGGTTTTTCATAGCGCTGTTTTTCATGGCCATATTCTCGGGCTGGATGATGCCCATCCTGGCAGACAAAATCGTGGAATACATTGGCAGAGAATGCTTTCTCATGGTGGGAATCGCCCTATTGATACCTCTCGTAATAGCGATAGTATGGGCGTCCCTGTTCTACGACCGCTACACGTTCATGGTAAACCACGAGGGCATACACATAAACAGGGGCATACTCTGGAAAAGAAGCGTCATCATCCCATATGAGAGAGTCCAGCACGTCACCATTACCAGAGGGCCGCTTGAAATCCTCCTTGGCATAGCATCGCTAAACATTTTCACCGCAGGGACAGCATCCATAGGGGGAGGTTTCGGACCAGCGATGAACATGATGGCCGCAGAGGGATCAATACCCGGCCTGAGAAACCCTGAACTTTTCAGAGAATACATCATGGGACACGTTGAAAAAACTCGGGGCTCGGGGCTTGGAGACGAGAAACCCCCCACCCTAAGAACAGGGTTGAGAGAAACAGGCGTCCCATCGGGCTCGGGCACATCCACCCCACCAGCCAGTGGCGGGGCGGACATCACCAGCGGCGATGTCGGAGAAGAAATACTTGAAGAGCTGCGGAGAATAAGAAAACTGCTTGAAGAATGCAATAAATAAAATAGGAAAACGGCCAGCCACCGTGCCACCATGATACAGCCTTGTTAGACCAGCAGTGCCACACGGGGGAGCATCAGAAAAACAAGCGCCCCACCTATAGTCATCATCGCAACCGAAGCAGCGATTTTGAACGTGTTCATCTTCCACGCATCTCTCATGTACTCGCCCGCAGCACCGCCGAGGCCAGAGACTGCGATCACGGGCACCGCTGCCCCGACGCTGAAGATGAACATCATAAGCCCCCCAAAGAACGTCGCTCCCGCCGCAGAAGAGGAAAAAAAACCGACTCCTCCGCTCAGCACCGCCGCCTCTACGGCCAGAGACGTCTCCCCAACACAAGCCAGGCCCAGGACCGCCCCCCAGACCGTCAGAAACAGGGCGTTCCTTTTCCCGCCGGTCTTTTCCGCCACCCAGAGAGCAAACCGCACATGCGGAAAGAGATTTCTACGGGACGAGACCCGATGAGACGACATCTGCGCCACCGGGGCACCGGGGAAAAAAACCTCTCCGGACCCCTGCTTTTTTTCATATTCCCGAAGGTCCTCCCGCTCGTCAACGGCCCGAGCAAAAAGCACAAGCCCATAGCCAGCCAGGAGAACACCCACGGCCAGATAGCCCACCGCTCCCACAAGAGACGTCTGCGTCTCTATCCCCTCAGGAAGAAAAGTCCTCCCCATGGTATAAGCCACATATCCGAGCACGGCACCCAGAAGAGTGAGGAGAACCATGCGCGGGAGGTTGAAAACAACTCCCATCCACACACCCCTCTTCCACCCGACCCTTTTCTCACCTATGTAGGGCAACAGCCCGGGCGCGCACACCGTGGCACATATCATGCTGCCCTTTCTCAGGCCCCAGAAAAAGGCATACGCAAATATAAGCCAGAGAGGATACACCTCTTTCACCTTTCAACCTGGCAAAACAGAGCGTGTATTTGTTTTTTCTCCCTCACCATCCACGCTGAGGCGGAGGCGATAGACATAAAGAGTCTCAAAGAAAAGCCGTTTCTCGCCAACAAGTTCCCACACCCACCCGTGATGTCTTTCCCGGAGGGCCGCAATGTCGCTGAGAGACGACAGGAGGAGATAAACCCTACCACAATCTTTCAGATGCCGGGGCGCATCCATGAGAAAGCGGTCTGCGACCTCTATCCCGCCCTCCCCTCCATCAAGACGCTGGTCTCCCCCAGCACCGGGCAGATATGGGGGATTAAAAACGATGACATCAAACACCCCGTCTATGTTCTCAAAAAGGTCGCTCTCCACCACCACCGCATCCACACCGGCATCCGCGGCGTTCTTCCTGGCACACTCCGCAGCCACAGGGTCAACGTCCGCCATGACCACCTCCGCGCCACACAGAGCCATATGAATCCCAACCAGACCAGCCCCACAGCCCATCTCCAGCGCCCTCTCCCCCGGCTCCACCTCAACACACGATAGCATGAGAAGCGTGTCCTCCGACACAGGATACACGCCATCACACACAGAGACGTACACGGGCTGGCGCTTCATGTATGGAGATATGGGTGGGGGGATATTAGGGTTTTTTTGCGTAAAACACATATTCACGGAGGTCTCCATGCTGAAAAATACCCAACTAAAAACAATAGCCGACAAAGAATGCCATAAACCTAAAACTATTCCCACTTCCAAGACTCTGCCCAAATGAAGCTCGGCTAATTATCAGGGTTTTCCAGATATACTCCAAGCAGAGTACATGAAATCGGACAAATTGAAGAAGAAGGATTATTCAAGGCCTAAGTAGGAGGATGTCAAGATAAGTGTTAAGTTTGGTGTGAGCATATCCCTGTTTTGGTCCGGTTTGTTGGGCCATAGCAGAAGCATTTGCTTCCACACGCATCGGACAACACGGGTTTTTGTCCAATACAGAAAGGATGAATATTATATGTACAATGGATATAGATTTTTGCGGCAATGAGTTTCGATAAAAACGTTCCAAAGCGGCAAAAAAGGCTTGGGAAACTCGGAGGCGGACGCGTAGAAAACGAAGGCGTAAGTAGAATTCCTTTACTACTCGTGCAAAGTTTCTTATAATAAACTACTTTTTTCCCAGTCGTTCATTAAACATCGCATAGGGTGTTTATTTGAAGGTCGACAAGTTGCTTGATGGAATAAAAGACAAGCAGTACGTACTGCCCGAGTTCCAGAGGAATTTTGTTTGGGGTGACCAGGATATCAAAAAGTATATTCGTTCTGTCTACAACAACTGGCCCACTGGCACACTTTTAATATGGAAAACAAAAAATCCGCCTAAATTAAAAGGCGAAGCCAGGCCTAAGAACAGCGGCTATACGGAGATAATACTGGATGGACAACAGCGGCTTACGACATTATATTTTATCATAAAAGGGGAAGCCCCACCTTTTTTTACGGGAGAAAAACCTAAAAACATTTACAATTTATATTTCAACATTAAGACGGAGGAATTTCGTTATTATCAAAAGAGTCTCATGGAGGGCAAAAAAGAGTGGATCTCCGTAAAAGACTTCTTTGTTAATTACCGCGATGCTGGGGATTTTGTAGAAAAAAACCCAGACCAAATTTATCAACAGAACATTTCTAAGTTGAACAAACTCTCTCGTATTCGTGACTACGATTATTATATTGACGAAGATAAATTGAGATCAGATATGCCATTAAAAGACGTGGTTAAGATCTTTAATTTAGTAAACAAACAGGGGCGTCGTTTGAGAGAGGAGGATTTGGCATTGGCGTACGTTTCCGTTTTTTGGCCGGAAATAAAAGATTTATTCAGAGAAGAGTTAAAAGTTTTATCTGAGCGACACTTTAAGTTTGATTTCAACTTTCTTATTTTGTGTCTTAACGCAGTTGCTACAAATCACGCAAAATTTGATAAACTGTATTCGGTTCCAGAGCAAGATATAAAGGCCGCTTGGGAACCTGTAAAAAGGAGTCTTGAATATCTCATAAACATTCTCAATGACCGAGCATATGTGAGTTCCACGGAGTCTTATGATTTAAAAACGGACGCATTATTGGTTCCAATGGTTTATTACCTAGCAAAAAATGGCTACGAATTTAAAGACGAGAAAACTATGAAGAAATTTATTTATTGGTTTTATTTGGCTACTTTGTGGCAAAGGTATACTCGCAGAGGAAAAACATCTCCTCTAGAGCAGGACATCACTTCTCTCAATGAATACAATGATCCAGAGGTACTTATTGACAACTTAGAAAAGGAGGTGCGAGATTTTAAGGTCAAAAAATCAGACATTGCTTTAGCGGGAGTGCAAAGTCCTTTTTTCAATATGATGTTTTATATCGCCAAGAGCAAAGGGGCTATAGACTGGTTCAACGGGAATAAACTACATACGAATTTATATGGAAATTTATACAAGCTAGAGAGGCATCACGTTTTCCCCCAGCGGGTTTTAAAAGACGCTGGCTGGTATAAAAAGGAAAACGGCGAGAAAATGGTGAATGAAATAGCCAACCGCGCATTTTTAACAAAGAAAGCAAATCTTAACATCAGCGACAGCAAGCCTGAGGTATATCTGAAAAAGGTCAGAGAAAAGTACCCACAGGCACTGGAGCAGCAATTTATTCCTCTCAATGAAGAGCTATGGAAGGTAGAAAACTTTGATAAATTCCTAGATTGGAGAAGAAGAAAAATAGCGGACGAAATAAACAAATTTCTTTCTACGTTTGTCACAGAACAACAGCAAAATAGCGTGCGGAAGATCATATCGCAGGCCGAAGAAGACTATAACCTAGAGTTTAAATCCACGTTCAGCTGGAATCTGGAGGAGAACAGATTAGATAAAAATCTCCGTTTCGCCACTCTTAAAACGATAGCAGCGTTTCTTAACACCTACGGAGGGACTTTGGTCATTGGGGTCAGTGATGACAAAAAGATTATAGGCATGGAGTATGATTATAAAGCATCTCACCGCGGAGACCGGGATGGTTTTCTTAAAGAATTTACGGATTTCATAACGAGCCAGATAGGCATTCCTGTGTTTGAAGCCTATATCTCAACAAAATTCGAGGAACTAAAAACCGAGGAAGGGGAGAAAAAAGAGGTATTTGTTGTGACTGTAGAAAAGTCCACTAAACCGGTTTACATAAAAAAAGGAGGAAAAAAGGTACTCTATGTGCGGATTGAAAACCAGAGCAAACCACTGGAAGATCCTGAAGAAATCCAAGAGTTTCTAAAAGGAGAGGATTAAGCTTCCTCTATGGTCTCCCACCACCAGTTTTGGATGTATTGTGAAGTCCCATTGTTCTCTGTGTTTTTCGGCTCTGAGGCGGTGTTTTTTGCCTCTTCTCACCCATCCCACTCAAATTCTCCCCACCAGAAGCCACCTTTATATACTCCCCTCCCCTTTCTCCTATCCATGACCGAGTACATTTACATGAAGGACGTGGAGTCTAACTATGTCAGGGAGTTTGAGGCGGTTGTGAGGGCGGCGGGGGAGAACTATGTTGTCCTGGACAGGACTGCTTTTTATCCGACGGGTGGGGGCCAGCCCACTGACACGGGTGTTCTCCGGTGGGATGGTGGGGAGGCGAGGGTCGTTGAAGTGCGGAAAAAGGGCGGCCAGCATATACTCAAAGAGCCCGTCCCGGAGCCGGGTACGGTTGTCCGGGGGGAGGTGGACTGGGACCGCCGCTATGCTCACATGCGGATGCACACCGCCCAGCACC
Source organism: uncultured Thermoplasmata archaeon (assembly GCA_964601625.1). Lineage (GTDB taxonomy): Archaea > Thermoplasmatota > Thermoplasmata > JAGHBH01 > JAGHBH01 > CAZROC01. Next base: position 39,908 of record CAZROC010000012.1, read on the forward strand.
TTGTCAGCGCTATTGTGTACGGGCGCTATGGTGCCCGGACTGTTGGCAACCAGATACACGCCGACAGGAGCAGGATTGATTTTTCTCCCGCCAATTTCACGGAGGAGGACCTGCGCTGGATAGAAGACGCTGTCAACGGGGCGATAGAGCGGGGGGCGCCGGTTCGCATCTATGAGATGCGGCGTGAGGATCTGGAGAAACAGGTGGGGGTGGAGAGGGCAAACCTGGACCTTATACCATCTTTCATAAAAGACCTGCGTGTTGTTGAGATAGCGGGCTATGATATCTGTCCATGTGCCGGGACCCATGTTAGGGACATAAAAGAGCTTGGCGGCGTGGAAATAATAAAGAGGGAGAAGAAGGGGAGGGACACCACCAGGATAATCTACCGGTTGCGCTGATCCCTGCCGCTGTTTTTAACCCTGGCGCACTCTTCCGGGAGTTCGCCTGTCCGAACGAAGTGTCTGAAGTGTTCCAGCCACCGTGGGTTCCCGGGAGAGCGCTGGATGAACTCAACGAAGAGAGAGAGCTGTTTCATCGTCTCCGGGTCGACGTGATGTTCTATTTCACACGCGTCTTTTTCCGCCGTTTCTTCGTCAACGCCTATTATCCGGAGGAACTCTGCCAGGACCCTGTGGCGTTTTTCAAGCGCCCTGGCCAGGGCGATTCCCTTCTCGGTCAGATGCACGCCTTTGTAAGGAGAATATTCAACATATCCTTCCGTGGCCAGCTTGTGCATCATCTCGGTGACAGATGGGGGTGAGACGCCCATGGCCTCTGCCACGTCCCCCGTGTGTACGGGCTTTTTTTCTCCGCCCAGCGCGTAGATCTTTTCTATGTATTCCTCAACGCTCTTCTTTCTCATTTTCAACCTTTCCGCCCCCACGCATATTCTGTGAATCTGATAAGACGTAATATTTTGCCACCGTCTTTTCTCCGCCACCAGCAGGGGGACACCTGTCTCTCAGGGGACAGAAAGCGCATTTGCCCGCGTGGGCCATCTCTTCTCTCACATCCGGTGGGCACGCTGTCATCTCCCTTATTTTTCCCATCTGGACCAGCATCCGGATGCCCTCCTCAACCATCCCCCGGCTGATGCCTGTTTTTTCCACTATGCCGGCAACGGTCACCGGCCCGTCTCTGATGGCGTCTAGGATTTCTCGCAGGACCACCGCTACACCTCCCCCATTTCCTCCCACTTTTTCTTGTGGTTGTTGTTTTTGAAAAACAGCCAGAGGGGGGAGACGACCAGGGACAGGATCGTGGGGAGTAGCAGGTCGTTTGAGACCGCATATTTCTCCCCCAGCAGAGCGGCATCCACTATTTCGGCGGCGGCTATCAGGACACACATCACCCCTATTATGGTGGCTGTTAGAAGAGCGGACAGCAAGAAGGACATGGCCCTGTAACCATCGTTGTCTGCTCTGAATGGCGTGTATAGGAACATGGCGGCGATGAGGAGCAGAGAAAAAACTGTGAAAGGATCACCTCCGAGGCCCATGAACGTGTGCCCGCCGAGCCAGAGGACCATTTCCATCGCTCCCACCGTCCCGTACAGGACTCCTCCAACAGCGGACCCCCCGGAGGCATATTTGAAGTGCTGGGCTGTTTCAGGGCTCACAGTTCCACCCCCACACCTGCGTGGAAGATCAGGTTCCCTACGAAGGTTATGACAAGCGCCAGTATGTATGCCAGGGAAAGCAGATACGCAACGGCGAAAAGTGCCCATTTCCATGAGTTGGTCTCTGTTCGTATGGCAGCGATCGTGGGCAGGCAGGGGACGTATGTCAGCACAAAGGCCATGTAGGCGTACGCTCCCACGGGCGTGAAAGAGGAGGAGAGCGCTGTCTGAAGGGATGTGTTTGTTTCCTCTGCGCCGCTTATGCCGTAGAAGGCCCCGTATGCCCCGACCACTATTTCTTTGGCCACGAACCCGAACATGAGGGCAGCCACGGCTTTCCAGTCCCAGCCCATGGGCGCGAAGAGGGGCTGGAGGATTTTCCCCAGAACGGCGATGTACGAGGTCTCAATGTCTGAGCCAGGCCCGCCTGGATATGTTGAGAGGAACCAGACGATGACCACACCGCCAAAAATGACCGTGCCGGCCTTTTTCAGGAAAAGGCTCCCGTTCACCCACATTCTCATGACACTGCTTTTAAGAGAAGGCATTCTGTATGGTGGCATTTCTATTATGAGGGGGGCGGGTTTTCCTCTCAGGACGAAGCGGCGGAGGAGAAGAGCCATCAGGACTGCCAGGAGTATCCCCATGATGTACATTGAGAAGATGACTGTGCCCTCGTATCCTATAAAAAAGGCGCTGGCGAAGAGTATATATACCGGGAGGCGAGCGGAGCAGGACATGAGCGGAGTTATCAGGATCGTTATGATGCGGTCTTTTTCGCCCTCTATTGTTCTCGTTGCCATTATCGCGGGCACGTTGCATCCGAAACCAAACAGCAGCGGAACAAAGGATTTTCCCTGTAGACCTATGCGGTACATGAAGCGGTCCATCACAAACGCTGCTCTGGCGAGGTAGCCAGAGTCCTCAAGGAGAGAGAGGACGAAAAAGAGTAAAAATATGTTCGGCAGGAATATTATCACAGAGCCGACACCGCTTATTATTCCATCAGCCACGAGCGAGGAGACCGCCGGATTAGAAATGCTGTTCGCCGCAATCTCTGATAACCAGGAGAAGAATATATCTATGGCGTCAACGAACGGAGCCGCCACGCCAAAGGTGAACTGGAAAGCAGCCCACATGAAGAGCAAAAAAACCGGGACGCCGAAGATTTTGTGCGTAAAAACCTCGTCAAGCATGTCAGAAAACGTCCACGCCTCTGTTCCACCGTGGACAACCTCGTCCATCACCCTGTCTATGAACTCGTATCTTTTATCGGCTAAAAATATCTCCGGGTCGGTCCCGGTCTCTTTTTTGAGCAGTTCGCGCAGTTGCTCTGCCTTTTTCAGCAGCGAGTCGCATCCAGAGGCTTTCGCTTTTCCTACCATAATGGTGTCGTTTTCCATGAGTTTTATGGCAACCCAGCGCCTGTTGTAGTCCCTCAGCGGCGGACATTTCTCTATCCTTTTCTCAAGTTCAACTATGCACTCCTCTGCCACATCTCCGTAGCCCACGGTCATGTGTCTGTGAACCTCGTGGTGTCTCATCTCCTCGTATATGGCTTCTTTGAGGGCTTCAACCCCCTCCCCCCTGGTGGCAACCATTGGAACAACGGGGACGTGAAGCAGGCGTGACAGGCGTTCAACGTCTATTTTCAGCCCTTTTTTTTCGGCCTCGTCCATCATGTTTAGGGCCACGACAACGTTGGCGCCGGTTTCAAGCAGCTGGACGGTTAGGTAGAGGTTCCTCTCAAGGGAGGCGGCGTTCACAACGTCCACCACGACCTCCGGTTTCTCCTCAACGATGTATGCTCTGGCTATCTTTTCGTCCAGGGAATACGGGCTGAGGCTGTATGCCCCCGGGAGGTCAACAACCTCAAACTCCTCATCTCTATAACGGAAGATGCCCGTTTTCTTTTCAACCGTGACCCCAGGCCAGTTTCCCATCCTCTGGCGTGCCCCTGTGAGAGCGTTGAACACCACAGTCTTGCCCACGTTGGGGTTTCCGGCCAGCGCTACGGTGTGTCTCTTTTTTTCGCTCATGTCCGGCGTACCTCCACTTTCATGGCGAGCCCCCTCCCGAGCGCCACCCGGGTGCCTTTTATTTCAACCACCAGCGGGCCTGTTCTCTGGTTTCTCACCACCCTGACAGGTGTTCCTGGCAGGAAGCCCAGAGAGATCAGTTTCTGGACTGCGCCTGCTCCACCTCTGAAGCCGATTATAACCGCTGTTTTTCCCTCCTCAACCACCGCGAGGGGCACCGTTGTTCCTGAGAGATATGTCACGGGTATCACCTATTCACTGTTCACACCGGCCAATTTTTAGGTTAACCTAAAAATGTATTTAAGGGTTTCCCCATAAAAACACACACAGCGTTCACACACCACCCCCACATACCACCCCACACACCGCCATCTGATCTAATCAGACGCCTGTTGACAATCAGACGCCCATGGACAGGCGGAGCATGTCCCTGACCCCGGGAGCCAGGCCAACCACCAGAACAGCCAGTCTGAGGAGACCCACCATGGTCCTGTCCTTGAGTTCAACAGCGATATACTTCTCCATTATATAAAGCACAGGCAGTATTACCGCCAGCTTAAGGGGGTACATGACCAGTGGGGTTCCTGCGAGATTTATCAGGAAAGAAGGCAGGACGTGTTTTTCCGAGTAGCCGTAGGAGGATATGGCCCTGTACGTGGCGGAAGCATCAAGCAGGTGAGCAAAGAGTATGAGAACAGAGAGCGGGCGGAGATAGACCTCTTTTATCCAAAAAAAGCCACGTGAAAGCACGGCCCAGAGCGCCCGTAACACACCGGCCACCAGAAAGGTCATAAGGAGGGCCAGAGATGTTATCACGGCTATCTCAGGCGGGTGTGTCTCCACTCCCCCGCCCGGGCCGGCCGCAAAACGAAACCAGAGAAAGATGTCCAGCACCCCATGGACAAATACGCCGGTGCCGGCGGATAGTACTGCCACCTCCTCAGAACGGCGCAGTTTCTCTCCCGAATAAAGCGCTACTGTGGCAACAGAAAAAGCCGAGACAAGGGGGATGCTGGCAGTAAGAACCAGCGTGGGGACGCCGCCGGGTTCCCCCACGAGCGCTCTCTGGAAACCGGTTGAATAGAACACCACCATGAACAGTGCCCACCCGACGAGGCCGCCCAATACGCCACTTTTGCCTGTTTTTTTGCCCGCCCAGAACCACGCCACCCGGAACCATGCCCTTTTGCCGGGCATGTGCGCGGAGACCATGGCTGACACGACAACAAGAGCGAGTAATACGTATATAAGGGGGGAAATGAAAAGCACCGACCCCGGGTATCTCATAAGGCCAGTGTCTTCAAACGCCCTATAGACGCCCCCTGAGAGGACTGTTGGGAGCAGGGCGAATATGAAAACAGTGTCAATCTCCAGGCGGAGTTTTTTGAGGAGGACATAGACCCAGGATATGGCAAGGGACAGGAGCAGTCCGTAGATGAGGGTGTTGTATATGTTGTACCCCTCTTTTATGCCGTCCACCGGGTGTCCCAGAGCATCAGCCACTACAGGCCCCCAGAAGTATTTCCACACAAAACCCTTCCACACGGTGTCCGGGAAAAGGATGGACAAAAATGCAAGAAGGAGAAAAAAGCCCAGAGCCAGGGATGTTACAATGTACAGAGAACGGGGGGCAACGGCCTCGCCCGGGGATTCTTCTCTCTTCTGCGGCGATAAATCATCTTCCATGTGGGGGCATATGGTAAAAAGATATATAACCACTATCCAATTAGGTAGAGTAAAAGGTGATAGAGACATGGACGATCTTTTCCAGAAAGCGAGAGAGATGATGTTCCCCCGGAGCGTGATAGCGGGACACGGAGTTCTGGGAGAGGTAGGCAAGCTCTGCCGCTCATTTGATTTCAAGTCCCCTGGCCTTGTGATAACTGGCCCCAGAACCCGGGAAATAGCCGGAGAAAGCGTTGCGGAGTCCATAGAGGACACAGGCTTTGATGTCCATATCCATGAGACAGGAGCAGCGACCATTGAAAACGTTGAAGAGACCGTGGATGTGGCAAAGGAAACAAAAGCCGGTTTTCTGGTCGGGGTGGGGGGCGGAAGCAAGATAGACATAACGAAAATGACCTCTGCGCGCCTGGGCATTCCTTTTATAAGCGTCCCCACGAGCGCGTCCCACGACGGGATAGCATCCCCGATAGCGTCAATAAAAGAGAATGGTGTGTCACAGTCAATAAAGGCCACAGTGCCCATGGGCGTGGTGGCGGACACAGAGGTCATAGTAAAGGCCCCCTACCGTTCCCTGGCATCTGGATGCGCAGACGTGCTTTCCAACATAACGGCTATAAAAGACTGGACACTGGCACACCGCCTCCGCAACGAGCCCATAAGCACCTTTGCCATGACCCTATCGGAGATGACCGCCAGGATAATACTTGAAAACGCTGAGATGATAAAACCAAACCTTGAGGAGTCTGTGTGGGTGGCCATCCGCCCGCTGATTGTCTCAGGGGTTGCTATGAGTGTTGCAGGCACCTCTCGCCCGTGCAGCGGGAGCGAACACATGTTCAGCCACGCCCTGGACATGATAGCTCCCGGGAAGGCCATGCACGGAGAGCAGTGTGGCGTTGGTGCGATAATGATGCTCTATCTCCACGGTGGTGACTGGAAAACGTTCAGGGAGGCTCTGGTGGAAATAGGGGCGCCCACCAGCGCCAAATCGCTGGGTGTCAGCGACGAAGAGATAATAGAGGCGTTGATGAAGGCACACACAGTCAGGCCCGATCGTTACACCATACTCGGGGACAGGGGACTGACGAGAGAGGCGGCGGAGCGGCTGGCAAGGGTGACGATGGTCATAGAATGACACAAAAAAATACCGGGAAAAATTGGACAGGAGGTGGAAACGATGAAGCCCGCTTCCGGCACAGAGATCTCAAAGAAAGAGAAGAAAATGATCACGATAGTCAGCAGTGAGGTTGCTAAAGAGGGATATGAATTCGTGTTTTTGGGCCCGGAAAACGAGTGCAAAAACTGTCGGCTGAAGAACGTTTGCGTTGGATTACGTGTGGGCGGAAGATACCGCATAGTCGGGGTGAGAGACAAGGAACACGACTGCAAACTGGTAAACGGCCCGGGCCGTGTTGTGGATGTTGAGGAGATGCCATTCTATGTGGCAGTTGAGAAGAAAAAAGCCATAGAGGACGCCATCGTGTCCCCCGAGATAACCGACTGTAGCCACGTTGGGTGCGAAAACTATCCGGTCTGTCACCCCCTGGCGCTGGACAGGGATGAGAAGCTGAAAATCGTTGGACTGTCCGGGAAGATGGAGTGCAGAGCGGGACTGGATCTGGTGAAGGCCAGGGTGGTCTTCCCTGACTGACGCAAATCACCTGCCGCCCCCCTGGCCGCCCTGGACGCCCCCCTGTTTGTGGATGAGGGCTATCCGCTGGAGGAGACGTTTTTCTTCGGCGCTCAGCCGTTTTGGTATCTCCACCTTAACCTCAACCAGCAAATCGCCACGCTTTTTGCCACGCAGGTGGTTCATCACACCCATTCCGCTACCCCCTCTGCCCCTGCTACCACCCACTGGTAGACCCCTGCCCCGCACAGTTAGCAAAGTTCCTGGCTGTGTGCCGGGTGGTATCCGCAGGGTCGTTTTTCCCTCAAGCGTGTCCACCTCAACCTCGCCTCCGAGGATGGCGGTGATGTACGAAACCCTGGCTTCTGTGCGGAGGTTAGCCCCTTCTCTGCGAAATCGTGGGTCCGGTGTTACTCTCACAACAACATAGAGGTCTCCGGCGATGCCCCCGGGTAGGGCGTCTCCCTCTCCACGCAACCGGAGTACCTGGCCGTCCTCCACCCCTGGGGGGATGTTTATTTTTATTATGCGCTTTTTTCGGACTACCCCCCGGCCGTGGCATGTCTCGCATGGGTGTTCAATTATTTCACCTGACCCGCCACATCTGGGGCATGGGCCCACACGTATGAACTGTGCATATCCCCTAGTTTTTACCTCTTTCACCTGTCCGCTTCCGTTACACACCGGACACCGCACGGGACTGGTGCCCGGCTGGCTCCCCGTGCCCCCACATTCTGGACACACCTCCCGGCGGTAGTATACTACTTCTTTCTCTCCACCGCTAAGAACGTCCGCCAGGGAAAGCGTAAGGTCATATCGTATGTCATCTCCCCGCTGCTTCTTTTTGAAATCCGCCGCCCCGCCC